>NZ_SSWO01000011.1:0-262283 GCF_004803625.1 Burkholderia sp. LS-044 | reverse complement strand
TCTCAAGGCGATTTGAACAAGATCGCCTTGCAATTGAATCAACGCCCGAGAAAGATATTGGGTTACATGACGCCTGCAGATAAACTAAACGCCAGCATCGGTGTTGCATTCACCGGTTGAACCCGTCGCCGCGTACTTTGCAAAGGGATAGCGGCAAGGTACGCGTTCATGCGAGCCCATCTGGGCGAGTTCCGCCTGCACTCGATGTGCCGGGTCCTTGGCGTGCATCGTAGCGGCTATTACGTCTGGCAGCGGCAGACAGTCGGGGCCCGCAAGCGTGAGGATGAGCGATTGCTCGGTCTGATCAAGCATGCGTGGCTGGCCAGCGGCGGCGTCTATGGCTACCGCAAGGTCACGATGGATTTGCGTGAATCGGGCGAAACGTGCAGCCGTCACCGCGTCCACCGCCTCATGAGAGGCGAAGGTCTGCGGGCAGAAGTGGGCTATGGCAGCAAGCCCCGCTATCGGGGTGGTCCGGTCGGCGTAATCGCCAACGTGTTGAACCGTGAGTTCGCGCCAACCGCACCGAACCGGGTCTGGGTAACGGACATCACGTACATCCGGACCTACGAGGGCTGGCTGTATCTGGCGGCTGTTATGGGCCTGTACTCGCGCCAGATCGTCGGTTGGGCTACGCGCTCGACGATGACCAGCGATCTGGTTTTACAGGCGCTGTTGGCTGCGGTTTGGAAACGCAAACCGGGACCCGGTGTCATGGTGCATTCCGACCAAGGCAGTCAATTCACGAGCGATGACTGGCAGTCATTCCTGAAGGCACACCATATGGTGCCAAGCATGAGTCGGCGCGGTAATTGCCACGACAATGCCGTGGCCGAGAGCTTCTTCAGTGCCCTAAAGAAGGAGCGAATCAAGCGGCGCATCTATTCGAGTCGGGCGACCGCGACCTCGGACTTGTTCGATTACATCGAAATGTTTTATAACCCGGTTCGTCGGCATGGTTCCGCCGGCGATCTTTCACCGATTGAGTTCGAGCGGCGCTACGCGTTAAACGGCTCGTGAGTGTCTATGAAACTCTGGCCGGTCCACGGCATCTGCGCCTCCTAGCCATCCGGGAGTTGAGTAAATAGGCGGGAGGTTGAGACTACCGCCGTGATTCAGGGGCAGGGCTGATGACCCTGCCCCTTGTCTAGGCGTTGATGCCTCTCCCCACGCCTCGCTACCGGGGACCCAGCCCCTGCCCATTCCGGCATTTGAACATTGGCCGTTTGAAAGTAGAAAACTCGCATCAAACGGCCAATCTTTAAAAATCAATGACTTATGCTTCCGTCAAAGTGACAACGCCTTGGTAACAAGAGCGACTGAATCGATACGGGCGTGACACGGTTCGCCCGGCGCAGTCCGAATCGAGACTGCTCCTGCGCGCCCGTAGATAGCAGCTTTCGAATCTTGACGAGTGGTCGGGCAAATTCTTTGCCGCTTCGTCGACTATCTCGCCTCGCTTGACTGCTACAGTGCCCTGCCCCGATACTGCTGCTACAGCCTGGCGGAATCACGGTAGGACAAGGGTTTGCGGCCGATGCGGTCGGAGTCCCTGATTCGCCACCAAATGCGAGAGCCGCTGTTTCGAAAGAGACAGCGGCTTTTTCATTTTTCCGATGCCACGGCAAGTGGCACGGATGATCGAAATTCCCCGCCCGCGACGCGATCGCCACGGCACCTGGTATCTCCGGGTCGCCCTCAGTCCCTTCAAGCTGCGCTCAGCCCCCGGCGACCTGAACAACATCAATCTCAACGAACGCATCATCAACGCCTGTACGCGGTGATACCGAACGGCGCAAAAATCGATACCCCGCGCAATGCCACCCGGCACACCGCAGTACGCACACGATGCCGCACTTAGAATCGGTACGTCCAAATTCCCGCTGCATCCAGGCATAACGTCAATGAGAAAACGCCTCGCATGCTTCCTGTCGATTCTGATCGGCATCGCAATCCCGCTCGCCTGCCAGGCCGACCCGCTGCCAGACACCACCGTCGACGGCCTGCATTGGAGATTCGAGCAACTGCACGACACCGGGCACGACGACGATTACGAAGTAGCCGCCCGTCGAGGCGAACAGGTGCTGATCTGGGACAACGGCAAGAACCGGCAAGCTTATGCGGAAGCCGTGTTCCTGCTGGTCTCCGCTCCCTATGACCAGGTGCAGCCGCTCGTGGAGCGCGTGCTGCAACGGACGAGCCCGGTCAAGGCCAGTGCCGATAGCTGGCAGTTGCAGAATTTGCCGGACCCCTGGAGCCATGTCCTGTTGTCGCGCCGGCCGGACCTGCGCGCAGCCATCGCCGACCATGCGACCCTGCCGAAACTGCAGCAGGCGCTGCAACAAGGCGCAATCACCCGGCAAGAACTGGACTGGCGCATGGATCAGGCTCGGGCCCGCGTCGACCGGCTGTTCCGCGGCTCCGGCCTGCCCGCGCTGCAACCCACCTACGCGTTCTGGGAGGCCCGCCAGGATCATAGCGACGGCATCACCGGCCAGTACCGGAGCGCGCTGTTCGTCAGGGTGCAGGACACAAGCGCCCTATTCGGGCATCCGGCGACGGTCGTTCAGTTCGGTCGCATCGACTCCCGGCCCAACCCCGACTACAGCCTGTGGAAAGCATTGACACTCCAGGACCTGGACGTGTTCAGCGGCAACCGGACGCAATCCAGCAGGACCGGCATCTCCGTCGTCCCGGCCGACGCATTCACGGCATTGACCGACGCGTTGTCCGCACTGCCGGCCACGCTGGAAATCGCCACGTCGCCCGCTGCATGGCAGTTGCCCTCGGCACCGTCGATGCCGCCCCCCGCCATCAAGCTGGTGGCGCCGGACCCGAGCGCCCCGGTAATCAAGCCGTCGATCATCCGCTGGGACAAGTTCGTGACCGACCCGTCGCAACGCACGTTGCTGTACCCGCACGACATCCTCGGCCTGCCGGATGGCAGCCTGCTGTTCAGCGCCCAGGTGGCCGACAACCGCGGCTGGAACGAGTACGTGTGGCGGCTGCGCGCGGCCAACGGCGCGTTGCAAGCGGACGAAATCTGGCACGGCAAGGAGGGGCCGCGACAGATGATGATCAACGGCGACGGCAGCGCCGTCTGGTTCGACGGCCAGCCCGACGCCAAGAGCAAGCCAAGCCTGTACCGATACGACATCGCGAGCAGCAAGGTCGATCGTCATGAAGTCGTCTGGCCGAGCGAGACCGATTGGCGAGACCATCAGATGAGCGATATGTCCTGGATTCTCGATGACGATCTGCCGGCCAATTTCTGGCATGACCTCCGGCATGGCGAGAAGGACGCGAATCCGGTCGGCTCCGCGTTCCTGACCGTGCAGCGCCCGGCGTCACCGCCGCCGGGCAACGACGATCCATGGCCGTTCGTCACGACGCTGTCGTCGGTACGTCAGTCGCTGATGGACGAGATCAGCAACGGCAGCAATGCGCTGATCTGGCCGGTACGCTGGCGGCCTTCCGGGAGCTACTGGACGGAGGATTCGCAAGGGCTCGCCGAGCTGGACGCCCGCACCGGCCGCACGCTGCGTACGATCGCGTTGCCCCGGCGCATCGGCACACCGGATTCCTTCAGCGCCGCCGGCGCCGCGCAATGGGTGCCCAAGCCGCTCGGCTCGCCGCAGGGTCACTGGATCGCGACAGGCTTCGAGCTGTTGCTCGACGACGACGGCAGCATGCCACCTCCCGTGAAGGCCCCGGGTCCGAAACGGGCGCGCTTCGTCGGCATGCATGTGGTGGATCTCAAGAACGGGCACGTACTGTCGGCCCTGCTGGGCGCTGCCGACACCTTCAAGGCCGCCGCCCGTTCGGCAAACGGTCGCTTCCTTGCGATGGGTACGACCTGCAAAGCGGGCGGCTGGCAACATCGCGTGGCACTCTGGGATGTCGCACAGGGCCGCACGCCCGTGCAGCTTGACGCATCGTCGCTACCCAAAAACAGCGAGATCCAGGCGCTGGCCTTTTCGTGGGACGGTTCTGCGCTGTGGGCAATCGGCACGCGCGAACTGATGCTGTGGAAATTGCCCGCCGCGCTGCGCGATCGCGCGACGCAAGGCGCTGTTCCGGATCAATCCCGCAACTGAAACCGCGGCATCGACACGCGGCTTTTCCGGGACGCCAACACCGCGGTGACCGGCGGCACGGCCACCCCGGCCGCGCCCCGGCGCCTCACGCCGCCACCGCCCCTCGCTGCAGCTTCGCCGCCTGCGCCCCCACCCGCCCGCGCCAGTTCTCCCCGCCTTCCAGCGACGGCGTCGCCTCGAACACCTCCGCGACCCAGTCGGCGAACACACGCACCTTCTGCGACAGGTGCCGGTTGTGCGGATACACGATCGAAATCGGCTTCGGCTTCGGATTGCAGTCAGGCAGCACCTCGACCAGCGAGCCGTCGAGCAGGTTCGGCAGCACCATGAACAGCGTCGGCTGGATCATCCCGAACCCTTCGAGCCCGCACGTCACGTAGGCATCCGAATCGTTGACCGTGACGCTGCCGTTCATCCGCACCTCGAACGGCTTGCCGTCGATCATGAACACCCACGGAATCGCACGCGCGCCGTGGCTCGCACGGAAATTCACCGCGTGATGGTCGGCGAGATCGGCAATCT
The DNA here is from genome assembly GCF_004803625.1 of Burkholderia sp. LS-044. Lineage (NCBI taxonomy): Bacteria > Pseudomonadati > Pseudomonadota > Betaproteobacteria > Burkholderiales > Burkholderiaceae > Burkholderia > Burkholderia sp. LS-044. The sequence continues at coordinate 257,664 of NZ_SSWO01000011.1, read as the reverse complement.
CGTGCGGCTCGCCGTGACGCGAGAGGTAATCGGGCGACGCGCAGGTCACGCGCTTCAGCATCCCGATCCGCCGCGCGACCATCGACGAATCCTCGAGCGGCCCGACCCGGATCATGCAGTCGATGCCCTCCTCGACCGGATCCACATAGCGGTCGGAGAGCCCCAGTTCGAGCGTGATGTCGGGATAGCGCTGCCGGAAAATCGACAGCGACGGCAGCACGATGCGCCGCCCGAGCGAACTCGGCATGTGGACACGCAGCACGCCGCTCGGCTTGCGGTTGCCCGTCTGGAAACTCGCGTCGGCCTCCGCGATCTCCGAGATGATCTTCGTGCAATGCTCGTAGTACGCCGCGCCTTCCGGCGTGAGCGACAGCCTGCGTGTCGTCCGGTGCATCAGGCGCACGCCCAGCAGCGCCTCGAGGTTCTGAATGATGGTCGTCACCGACGCGCGCGGCATCGCGAGCGTGTCGGCCGCGCGTGTGAAGCTGTTCGCGTCGACCACACGGGTAAAAACTTCCATTGCCTGGATTCGGTCCATGCTGCTCCCCCTTCGAATCGCCAACGGAACAGAATAGAGCGCGCGACGGGCACGGCACAAGCCCCCGTCCATTGTTCTCCGATCCTGAATAGTTTCTGCGTTTCGGACTGGAAAGCGATCGATTTCCGTTCAGTTTCACTCGGCGATCGTTCCGGCCCCGAGCGCAGCCGCACGCCGTGCGTTATCGCACGAAGCGCTCGCGATAGCCTTGCGGCGACACGCCCAGCACCCGCACGAAACAGCGTCGCAGCGTCTCCTCGGAGCCGAAGCCGCAACGCGCGGCGATCCGCTTGACCGGCCACGTCGTTTCGCCGAGCAGGCGCTGCGCAGCCTCGACGCGGAGCTGCTCGACCGCGCGCGCGGGGGTGCGGCCGGTGCCCGCGCGGTAGTGGCGCACGAAGCTGCGCTCGCTCATGCTTGCGCGCTCGGCCAGCGCGGGCACCGACAGGTCGGCCGTCAGGTGCTCGGCCATCCACGCATGCAGTTCGCCGAACCGGTCGTCGGTGCGCTGCATCGACAGCATCGTGCTGAACTGCGCCTGTCCGCCCGGGCGCTTCAGGAACACGACGAGTTCGCGCGCGACGTCGAGCGCGGTCGCCCGCCCCAGGTCCTCCTCGACCAGCGCGAGCGCGAGATCGATGCCGGCCGTCACGCCGGCCGAGGTCCACAGCGCGCCTTCGCGGATGAAGATCGGATCGGATTCGACGCGCACGTTCGGATAGCGCGCCGCGAACTCGTCGCAGCGCGCCCAGTGCGTGACCGCACGGCGCCCGTCGAGCAGGCCGGCCTCGGCGAGCAGGAATGCGCCGGTGCAGACGGACGCCACGCGCCGCGTGCGCGCCGCCTGCTGCCGCACCCAGCGCACCAGCCGCGCGTCCCGGGATGCCGCATGCACGCCCTTACCGCCGGCGACGATCAGCGTATCGGGATGGCGTGCGGCCGAGCGCAGCGACTCGGCCATCACGACGAGACCCGACGACGTCTCGACGGGCCCCGCCTCGGCCGCGACGACACGCGGCGCGTAGGGTGCCGGCTGGCCGCGCTCCTGCGCGAGCTCGTTGACGGACGCAAACACCTGCAGCGGCCCCGACACGTCGAGCAGCTGGGCACGAGGGAACGCGAGAACCAGGATCGAACGCGGGGCGGCAGGCATGGCGATTGGCTGAAAACGTGGGTGATATGGCAATTTCGCCAAACACTACGCGCCTAGAATCGATCTGTCCATCCCGCGCCGGCAACGGTGCGCCCCCCTTCCAACCGGAGTCTTCGCATGACCCTGCATATCGGCTTTCTCGTGTTCCCGGGCGTCCAGCAACTCGATCTCACCGGCCCGCACGACGTGCTCGCGTCGCTGCCCGACGCGGCCGTCCACCTGGTCTGGAAGTCGCGCGACACCGTCGCGTCGAGCAGCGGGCTCGCGCTCGCGCCGACCTGCACGTTCGACGATTGCCCGCCGCTCGACGTGATCTGCATTCCGGGCGGCATCGGGATCAACGAACTGTTGCTCGATGCCGAAACGATCGCCTTCGTGCAGCAGCGCGCGGCCACCGCGCGCTACGTGACGTCGGTCTGCACGGGCGCGCTGCTGCTCGGCGTGGCCGGCCTGCTGCGCGGGCGGCGCGCGACGACGCACTGGGCGTTCCACACGCTGCTCGAACCGCTCGGCGCGGTGCCGGTGCGCGAGCGCGTGGTGCGCGACGGCAACCTGATCACGGGCGGCGGCGTCACGGCCGGCATCGACTTCGCGTTGACGATCGCCGCGGAACTGGCCGGCGACGAGGAAGCGCAGGCGATCCAGCTGCAACTCGAGTACGCGCCCGCGCCGCCGTTCGACGCCGGTTCGCCGGACACCGCGCCGGCAGCCGTCGTGAAGCGCGTCACCGAACGTTCGGCGGCCGGTTTCGCGAAGCGCAAGGCGACGATCGAACAGGCGCTGCGCGCGATGTCGCGCTGAATGCGGATACGTAGAAATTGCCTCGACGACTGAAAGACGACGCGCACTCGCGCCGGAGAACATATCGATGAACATCGTCCGCAGCGCCGCGTTCACCGCGGATCGTGCGTGGGGCGCGCTCGACATCGCGAACCTGGGCGGCATCACGGTTCGCCTGCACTGGACCGACCAGCCGTATCGATGGCACGTGAACGACGGCGAGGAAGTGTTCGCGGTGCTCGACGGTCGCGTCGAGATGCGTTATCGGGAAGCAGGCGTCGAGCACGCGACGGTGCTCGAAACGGGTGACGTGTTCCACGCGACGGCCGGCACCGAGCACGTCGCGCATCCGCTCGGCGAAGCACGCATCCTCGTGATCGAAACCGAAGGCAGCGTCTGACGGACGTTGGCCGTGCGCCGAGGCCGCGCGGATGCCGAGCGCATCCGCGCGGCGGGTTTCATCCGGTGATCGTCCCGGTGGCCTGCGACGCGACCAGCTTCGGCTGCGGCGTGCACAGGCACTGGCACAGGTCGTGTTCGAGCGCGACGACCTTGCCCATCACGGTCATCGTCCGCTCGCCGCCGTCGGACACGATCACGCCGGGAGACTTGCAGGCGGCGCAGAACACCGACGCGCCGAGATAGGCGAGTTCGCGTCCGTCGAACGACGAATTGGCGATCCCGTCGAGCACGACACCGCCGTGGTCGGTCGTGTCGCCCTTCAGAATGAATTTGCGGCTCATGTGTCGGTTCTTCCCTCGGAAATGCCGTGCAGCGCGGCATCACGGCCGCACGCGGGCAATCGGAATCCGCCCGTCGATCGCGGGCGTGCCGCGAGCATATCACCGCTCGCGGCCGCCGCTAGCCGATCGCCGCATTCGTCAGAACTTGTGCCGGACGCCGATCCGCGCCTCGCACTGGCGGTCGTTCGCGGACGCGCCGGGGCCGTTGATCGCGGCAACCGCCGCGTGCCCCGTCGAATCGGCGCCCGATGCGCCGCAGCCGATCGTCGAATGCACGTCGTTCAGCGCGGCGTTTTTCGCTGTCGGTGCACACCGACACCGTGTCGTGCGTGCCGAAGCGCTTCATGGAAATCGACTGGATTCGCGAGCGGATGGTCGCGATCGACGTGGAGGAGACGATTCCGGCCGTGTCGGTCGGCGTGCTCACGCGCCGCGATGCGCTGAACACGATTGCCTGCGACTACCTGATCCACTGCTTCGTCGAAGCCGTGCGCCGGCACGATCGCGCGACGCTGCTGTGGCGGTAGCGCCGCCGTTCAGACGAACAGCGCGACGCACAGCGCGGCCCCGCACAGATACGTGCCGAGCGCGCCGATGAAACGCACGGGATTCGGGTTGGCCATCGTCGGCCAGGCGAGCAATCCGATGACCAGCAGGCAGCGGAACGCGGTTGCCGCGACGATCAGCGCGAGGATCGCGCGAGACGGATCGTGGGCGCCGAAATAGAGAAACAGCACCGCGAGGAACGGCGCGTATTCGGCCGTGTTGCCGTGCGCGCGCACGATCTTGTGCAACCCGTTCGTCGGGTCGGACGCACACCCGGACCCGATGGTGCATCGAAAGCGCGTGACGGACACGACGAACCCGAGCCCGAACAGCAGCAGCCCGAGGATGGCCGTGCACACGAGTGCGACGGGATGGATCGCCATGGGACTCCGGGCGGAAGCGGACATGCGCCGCACATCCGGCGATCGTACCCGCCGCCGGCGCGCGCGGCTATCGCGGAAACCCGTAGCGTCGCCGTGCGACGCCCCCCTTTCACGAACGGGTTCCGGCCCGAATTGAAACGATGCCGCAGCGCACGAAATCCGTGCATCGTCCGTCGGCCCGGCCACGCGGGCCTGCCCACCGCCGCCCCTGCCGCGCCGACGTCGCCGCGCGCAACGCGCAAACGTTCAAGCCGCAGCGGCGCGCACCATCTCGGCGCGGCGCCCGTTGCCGCGCATCACAGGCATGCACGTTGCGTCGACGCATCTCGGTAGTCGACGCCCTTGGCAGCCCGCTGCGGAGGACTACACTAATCCTTAATGGGGTGCGGCCGGAGCCCGCGCCTTCAGGGAGACGCCGCCATGAATCGGCCGCTGAATCGTATCCTGCCGCGCGTGACCGGTCCCGCATCGGTCTGGACGTGGGTCAAGTGGTCCCTGCTCGCCGCGCTGCTGATCGCGGTGGCGATCGTCGCGCGGCTCGTGCAGAGCGAGATCGAAACGTCCCGGCTGCAGGCGCACTACCTGTCCGATCTCACCCGCGACGTCGGCTACACGCTCGAGGCGGGCCCGAGCGATCGCATCCGCTTCCCCGCGAACGGCCCGTACGACCAGCGCCTCGGCTACGCGATGATTCCGGCGTTCCAGGAACGGCTGCTCGCGCGCGGTTTCGTCGTCGGCAAGCAGGCGCGCGATTCGCAGCGGATGCTGTCGATCGGCGATCGCGGGCTGTTCCTCCCGTTCGAGGAGAAGGACCAGGCGGGCCTGACGCTGTTCGACTCGACCGGCGCGCCGCTGTTCGCGACCGTGTTCCCGCAGCGCGTCTATGCCGACTTCGACAGGGTGCCGCGCGTGATCGTCGATTCGCTGCTGTTCATCGAGGATCGCTACCTGCTCGACGCGAACGAGCCGAACCGCAACCCGGCGATCGACTGGGGGCGCTTCAGCCGCGCGCTCGCCGACCAGGCGCTGCACGTCGTCAACCGCCACCAGGCGCGCCCGGGCGGCAGCACGCTCGCGACGCAGATCGAGAAGTTCCGCCATTCGCCCGAGGGCCGCACCGCGACGCCGCCGGAGAAGCTGCGGCAGATCGCGTCGGCGTCGGTGCGTGCCTACCTGAACGGCCCGCAGACGATGCTCGCGCGCCGCACCATCGTCGTGCGCTACCTGAATTCCGTCCCGCTCGCCGCGCGGCCGCACATCGGCGAGATCACCGGCATCGGCGACGGCCTCGCCGCGTGGTACGGCCGCGACTTCAACGACGTGAACCGCATCCTGTCCGCGCCGACGACGGGCGACAACGTCGACGAACAAGGCAAGGCGTTCCGCGAGGTGCTGTCGCTGATCATCGCGCAGCGCGCGCCGTCGTACTTCCTCAATCGCGGCTATCCGGCACTGGAACGGCTGACCGACAGCTACCTGAGGCTGCTGTCGAACGGCGGCGTGATCTCGCCGGCGCTGCGCGACGCCGCGCTTGCCGCGCAGATCGAACGCAGCGCGCCGCCGGCCGCCGTGCACGTGCAGTCGTTCGTGTCGCGCAAGGCCGTGACGTCCGCGCGCGCGTCGCTGCTGTCGGCGCTCGGCATCAGCGACCTGTACCAGCTCGACCAGTTCGACCTGCAGGCGACCAGCACGCTCGACAACGGCGTGCAGCAGGCCGTCGCCGAACGGCTCGCACGGGCGTCGACGCGCGACGGCGCGCAGGCGGCCGGCCTGTACGGTTTCGAGATGCTCGCACCGAAGGACGACCCGTCGCACCTCACGTACAGCTTCACGCTGTACGAACACCGCAACGGCGCGAACCTGCTGCGCGTGCAGACCGACAGCGTGAACGAGCCGTTCGACGTCAATCGCGGCGGCCGCATCAACCTCGGCTCGACCGCGAAGCTGCGCACGCTGATCACCTACCTGCAGATCGTGTCCGACCTGCATGCGCGCTACGCGAACCTGTCGAACGCGGAGCTGGCCCGCGTGAAGCCCGACCCGATCGACGGGCTGTCGCACTGGGCGCTCGACTACCTGTCGCATACGCGCGACCGCTCGCTGCAGGCGATGCTCGACGCGTCCGTCGAACGCAAGTATTCGGCGAGCCCGGACGTGTTCTACACGGGCGGCGGCGCACAGGTGTTCTCGAACTTCGAAAAGTCGGACAACGGCCGCATCCTGACGCTGCACGCGGCCTTCGAGCACTCGGTCAACCTCGTGTTCGTGCGGCTGATGCGCGACATCGTCCACTACGAGACGCTGCAGGCGGCCGGCCCGTCGTCGTCGTGGCTCGGCGACCCCGAACAGCGCCGGCATTACCTGCAGCAGTTCGTCGACGGCGAAAGCCAGGTCTATGTGAAGCGCTACTACACGCGCTATGCGGGCAAGGCGCCCGACGACGCGCTCGCGCTGATGCTGAAGGACGTGCGCAAGTCGCCGCCGAAGATTGCGACGGTGCTGCGCAGCGTCGCGCCGAACGAATCGCTCGCGTGGTTCGACGCGCAGATGCGTGCGCAACTGAAGGGCACGCCGGCCGCGACGCTGTCCGACGACGATCTCGCCAGGCTTTACGCGAAGTACGCGATCGACCGCTTCAACCTCAACGATCGCGGTTATATCGCGAGCGTGCATCCGCTCGCGCTGTGGACGCTCAACTACCTGCGCGCCCACCCGGCGGCGCCGCTTGCCGATGTCCAGCGCGACAGCCGCGACGCGCGTTTCTACACGTACTCGTGGCTGTACAAGACGCGCTACCACGCGACCCAGGACCGCCGCATCCGTCGCATGGTCGAACTGCGCGCGTACGCGGAGATCACGAAGTCGTGGCGGGCACTCGGCTACCCGTTCGCGGAAGTCACGCCGTCGTACGCGGCCGCGATCGGCGCATCGGGCGACCAGCCCGACGCGCTCGCGAAACTGATCGGCCTGATCGCGAACGGCGGCCAGAAAGCGCCGACCGAGACGATCACGCGGCTCGACTTCGCGAAGGGCACGCCGTACGAAACGCGCTTCGTGCGCGCGGCCGCGCAGCCGCAACCGGTGCTGTCGCCCGAGATCGTCAACGTCGCGCACACGCTGCTGCGCGACGTCGTGCTCAACGGCACCGCGCGCCGCCTCGCGGGCGGCTTCACGCTGCCCGACGGCAAGACGCTCGACGTGTACGGCAAGACCGGGACGGGCGACCAGCGCTTCAACGTCTACGCGCGCGGCGCGCGGCTGATCGAGTCGCGCAAGGTGAACCGCAGCGGCACGTTCGTGTTCGTGCTCGGCGACCGGTTCTTCGGGGTCCTGACGGCGACTGCGCACGAACCGTACGCGGCACGCTACGACTTCACGAGCGCGATGGCCGTGCAGTTGCTGAAGTCGATGGCGCCGGCGCTCGCGCCGCTGATCGAACGCCCGGCCGGCACCGGCACGCGCACCGCGGGCGCCGCACCGCACGCGGCAGCGCCCGCGACAGGTGCCGCGGCCGCGCAACCGTCCTGACGGCCGCGCGCCCTGTCATGCGCCGACGCGCCGCTCAGTGCGAGCGGCCGTCGTAGTGCGTGACCGGCAGCGCGTCGAGATCGACACCTTCGAGACAGCGCACGTTGATCGCGACCATCGCGCGCATCCACAAGCCGGGCGGCTGCGCGAAAGCCTGACCGCGCCGCCCGCCGTTTCGCGTCACGACATCTCGATCCGCGCGCGCGTCACCGCGAGCAGCGCCGCCATCGCGCGGCGCGCACCGTCCTCGTCGCGCACGCGGATTGCGTCGCTGACCGCCGTGTGCTCGGCGAGCGACGCGTTGTACACGTCCGCGCGGCGCGCATTCAGGTGCAGCTGCGCCTCGAGCGTGCGATCGATCAGCGTGCCGAGCGGCACCAGCAGCTCGTTGCCGCCGGCCTCGAGCACGCTCAGGTGAAAGCGCAGGTCGGCGCGCACCCATTCGTCGACGTTGCGCGCGGCGGCCATCGCGCACGCCGCGCCGTCGATCGCATCGAACGTTTCCGGTGTATGCATGCGCGCGGCGAGCGCGGCCGCGTATGGCTCGACCATCTCGCGCATCTCCTGCAGCTTCAGCGCAAATGCGAGCGGCGGCGCGACGCGCGCATACCAGTCGAGCAGGTCGGCGTCGAGCAGGTTCCATACGCCGCGCGGCCGCACGCGCGTGCCGATCTTCGGCCGCGACTCGACGAGCCCCTTCGACGTGAGCGTGCGCAGCGCCTCGCGCATCACCGTGCGGCTCACGCCGTACATCTCCATCAGGTCGGGTTCCCTCGGCAGCAGCGACTCGGGCGGGTAGTCGCCGCGCAGGATCGCCGTGGCGAGCCGGAAGGCCGTCTGTCCATGCAGGTCGCGTCGAATGATCGTTCTCCGTTATGCCGGTACCCGGGTGTACCGGCTGCCCACTATCTGCACAATAGTGCTATTAATACTATTTTTTTATCAGCTTGCGCTAGGATAACCGCGAAAGCACGCGACCGCGCGCGGCGCCCGACTGCCCGCGCCGGTCAATCCTGGAGACACGCATCGTGAAAATCACCCGCCTCGAAACCTTCGTCGTCCCGCCGCGCTGGCTGTTCCTCAAGATCGAAACCGACGAGGGCATCGTCGGCTGGGGCGAACCTGTCGTCGAAGGCCGCGCGCACACGGTCGAGGCCGCCGTGCAGGAGCTGGCCGACTACCTCGTCGGCCGCGACCCGCTGCTGATCGAGGATCACTGGCAGGTGATGTACCGCGCGGGCTTCTACCGCGGCGGCCCGATCATGATGAGCGCGATCGCGGGCGTCGACCAGGCGCTGTGGGACATCAAGGGCAAGCATCACGGCGTGCCGGTGCATGCGCTGCTCGGCGGCCAGGTGCGCGATCGCATCAAGGTGTATTCGTGGATCGGCGGCGACCGGCCGAGCGACGTCGCGAACAATGCGCGCGCGGTGGTCGAGCGCGGCTTCAAGGCCGTGAAGATGAACGGCTCCGAGGAGCTGCAGATCGTCGACACCTACGACAAGGTCGAGCAGGTGATTGCGAACGTCGCGGCCGTGCGCGACGCGGTCGGCCCGCACGTCGGAATCGGCGTCGACTTCCATGGCCGCGTGCACAAGCCGATGGCCAAGGTGCTCGCGAAGGAGCTCGACCCGTACAAGCTGATGTTCATCGAGGAGCCGGTGCTGTCGGAGAACGCCGAGGCGCTGCGCGACATCGTCAACCAGACCAACACGCCGATCGCGCTCGGCGAGCGGCTCTACTCGCGCTGGGACTTCAAGCACATCCTCGCGGGCGGCTACGTCGACATCATCCAGCCCGACGCGTCGCATGCGGGCGGCATCACCGAGTGCCGCAAGATCGCGACGCTCGCGGAGAGCTACGACGTCGCGCTCGCGCTGCACTGCCCGCTCGGCCCGATCGCGCTCGCCGCGTGCCTGCAGCTCGACGCGGTCAGCTACAACGCGTTCATCCAGGAGCAGAGCCTCGGCATCCACTACAACCAGGGCAACGACCTGCTCGACTACCTGCGCAATCCCGAGGTGTTCCGCTACGAGGACGGCTTCGTCGCGATCCCGCAGGGCCCGGGGCTCGGCATCGACGTGAACGAGGAGAAGGTGCGCGAGATGGCGAAGACGGGCCACCGCTGGCGCAACCCGGTATGGCGACACGCGGACGGCAGCGTCGCCGAGTGGTGAGCGCGATGCGCGGCGAGTCGCGCTGAGTCGCGGCAAGTATCGATACGAGAACGGCTGCCCGACAGGCAGCCGTTTTTGCATGCCCGGCGCGGCACCCGGCACGTGGCGGATGCGCGTCGGCGGCCTTGCGTCGCGCCGCGCGCAACCGGCCGTCAGCCGAGCGCCGCGAACCCCGGCACGCTGAACGACAGCACCGCGGCCGCGACGAACACGCCGATCATCGTCAGCGCCTCGAGATGCAGGATGTTGCGGAACGTGTGCGCATCCTCGGTCGACGCGGTGCGGCGCAGGCGCGGCAGCGCCGAGAAACGGTTCAGGCCGCCGAGCACGAGCGCGAGCGCGACGAGCAGCAGCTTCAGCAGCAACACGCGCCCCCACGTGCTGCCGTCGAGCGGCGCGAGCGACCCGCCGAGCCCGCGGATCGCATTGAGCGCGCCGGTGCCGAGCACGAACACGACCGCGACGATCGACGTACGCGACAAGTGCTGGCCGATGCGGATCAGCGCGCCGCGCGCGACCGACGACCCGAGCGCCGGCAGCACCGCGAGCCCGCCCGCGAGCACGAGGCCGCCCCACACGGCGGTCGCGAGCAGGTGCAGCGTCTGCACGCCGACCGCCGCGGACAGCGCGCCCGTATCGGCCGCATGGCCGAGCGAGGCCTTGCCGGCCGCGACCACGATCACCGCGAGCCACAGCACCGCGTGCGCGGCCGGACCTTCCGGCTTCGCCAGCGCGACGATCGCGAGCACCACGGCGCCGGCGAACGCGACGCTCCATGCGAAGCCCGTATGGGTCTGCGTCAGCATCACGGGAATCGCGCCGAACGCGCCGCCGAGCCCCGCGCCGCTCATCGCCGCGGCCTCGTAGACGAGCCAGCCGAGATCCGCGAGCACCAGCGCCAGCGCCGCCGCGGCCAGCGAATGTTGCGCGCGCAGCCATGCGGGGTGCGACGGCGCGACGACCGGACGTGCACCGTCCTTGCCGAGCCATGCCTTGAGCAGCGCCGAGCCGACCGCCATCGCGAACGCGGCGTCCATCAGCGCCGCGAGCGCGACCTGACCGATCCACAAGCTGTCGAACTTCATCGCGCACACCCTCCCGAAAGCGGCAGGCCGACGAAGCGGCAACGGGACGGACAGCGTGAGGAAGGCAACGGCACGGTAGAAAACGTCATCGATGAATCCGGAAACGGGAGAAATGACTGGACCTGCGGCGGAGGCGGCGCCGCGCGACCCGCGAGTGTACGGTCTTCGATGGTGAAAACGCACGCCGGTTCACACAGGTGCGGCGCAATGCGCGTCAAATTGTCGCAAGTCGCAAACGGACAGGAACCGATGTCCTTTTGCCAAATAGCCGTCATTACCCATCGATGATAGAATGCCGCGTCGCAGCAGCCCGGCTGCCTTGCCGTCATGCGCCGAGCCGATCGTAGCCCGGACAGGTCCCCGTCGAATAAACATGGAGTCTCGTGTGTCTTCAAGACGCCTCTTCCGTCCGCTGCTCGCCGTTCTGATGTTCGGCGGCGCGGGCCTTATGAGCGCTGCCCAAGCGCAGACCAAGCCCACGGAGCAAGCGCACGCCCAGCAGGCGCCGCTCAAGGCACCCGATACCATGGCCGAGCGCGTGCGCGGCTGTACGGCCTGCCATGGCGTCCATGGCCAGGGTACGGACAACGACTACTTCCCGCGTCTTGCCGGCAAGCCGGCCGAGTACCTGTACAACCAGCTCGTCAACTTCCGTGACGGCCGGCGCAAGTACCCGCCGATGAACTACCTGCTGACGTACCTGAACGACGACTACCTGCGCGAGATGGCCGAGCACTTCTCGGCCGAACGCCCGCCGTACCCGACGCCGGCGAAGCCGACGCTGCCGGCCGCGACGCTCGCGCGCGGCAAGCAGCTCGTCACGCAAGGCGACCCGTCCCGCAAGCTGCCGGCCTGCGTGGCCTGCCACGGCGCGACGCTCACCGGCATGCAGCCGGCGATCCCTGGCCTGGTCGGCCTGCACGCCGACTACCTGAGCGCGCAGATCGGTGCATGGCGCTCGGGCAACCGCCACGCGAAGGCGCCCGATTGCATGCATGAAGTCGCTTCGAAGCTTTCCGACGAAGACGTGACGGCCGTGACCGCATGGCTCGCCGCGCAACCGGCGCCCGCCAACCCCGTGCCGGCTCCGGCGCGTTCGATGAAGACTCCGCTCGCCTGCGGCAGCGAACCGCAATAAGGCAAGGGAGACAGACACAATGAAACGCAAGTCCCTGTTTGCACTCTCGGCTGTCGCGATCGTCGCGGCCGCCGCCCTCGTGCCGGTCCTGTGGCCGGGCAACGACACGCTGCACGGCGCTGCCGCCGTCGCGGCCACGCCGGCCGACCAGGCCGCGCTGATCAAGAAGGGCGAGTACCTCGCGCGCGTCGGCGACTGTATCGCGTGCCACACCGTGCGCGGCGGCAAGTCGTTCGCGGGCGGCCTGCCGATGGCGACGCCGTTCGGCACGATGTACACGCCGAACATCACGCCGGACGACAAGGACGGTATCGGCAAGTGGACGTCGGACGACTTCTACCGCGCGATGCACACCGGCCGTTCGAAGGACGGCAGCCTGCTCTACCCGGGCTTCCCGTTCGCGAGCTACACGAAGGTCACGCGCGCGGATTCCGACGCGATCTACGCGTACCTGCGCTCGGTCGCGCCGGTGTCGGTGCCGAGCCGTCCGCACGAACTGAAGTTCCCGTTCAACAACCGCAACCTGCTGATCGGCTGGCGCACGCTGTTCTTCAAGGAAGGCGAGTACAAGCCGGATCCGACCAAGTCGGTCGAATGGAACCGCGGTGCGTACCTCGTCGAGGGCCTCGGCCACTGCTCGATGTGCCACACGTCGATCAACATGATGGGCGGCCCGGTGAGCTCGGCGGCCTTCGCGGGCGGCCTGATCCCGCTGCAGAACTGGTATGCGCCGTCGCTGACGAACGACAAGGAACTCGGCCTCGGCGACTGGCACGTGCAGGAGCTGTCCGACCTGCTGCAAGCCGGCGTGTCGAACAAGGGCGCGGTGTTCGGCCCGATGGCCGACGTCGTGCACAACAGCCTGCAGTACATGAGCGACGAAGATACGCGCGCGATGTCGACGTACCTGAAGTCGATCCCGCAGAAGGCTGAAGCGCCGAAGAACATGCAGTACGAGCCGTCGAAGCAGTTCGGCAACGCGCTGTTCGACCAGGGCAAGAAGATCTACGCGGACAACTGCGCGACCTGCCACGCCGAAACCGGCGCGGGCAAGCCGCCGGCCTATCCGCCGCTCGCGGGCAACCACTCGATCGTGATGGAATCGGCGGTCAACCCGATCCGCATGGTGCTCAACGGTGGCTATCCGCCGAGCACGTTCAAGAATCCGCGTCCGTACGGGATGCCGCCGTTCGCACAGTCGCTGTCGAACCAGGAGGTTGCGGCGGTCGTCACGTATATCCGGATGTCGTGGGGCAACAACGGTACGCCGATCTCACCGCAACAGGTGAGCGACCTGCGTTCCGCGCCGCTCGACTAAGAAGCGGCTGACAAACACGGGGCGCGGCTGCGGGAAACCGCGGCCGCGCCCTTTTGCATTTTGCAATTTGCGATGTCACCTCCCGCGCGGGCCGCGCGAGACGTCGCCGATCATAAAACTGAAGAGTGGTATCTATGTCTTTCGAATCTCTCGGCCTGGCCGAACCGCTCGTCAAGGCGGTCAACGAGCTCGGCTATACGTCGCCGACTCCCATCCAGCAGCAGGCGATCCCTGCCGTCCTCGGCGGCGGCGACCTGCTCGCCGGTGCGCAGACGGGCACCGGCAAGACGGCAGGCTTCACGCTGCCGATCCTGCAGCGCCTGCACACGTTCTACGCCGAGCATCGCGGCGCGAAGCGCGCGGTGCGCGCGCTGATCCTCACGCCGACGCGCGAACTCGCCGCCCAGGTCGAGGAAAGCGTCCGTGCCTACAGCAAGTACCTGAAGCTGCGCTCGACCGTGATGTTCGGCGGCGTCAGCATCAATCCGCAGATCGACGCGCTCAAGCGCGGTGTCGACATCGTCGTCGCGACGCCGGGCCGCCTGCTCGATCACATGCAGCAGAAGACGATCGACCTGTCGGACCTCGACATCCTCGTGCTCGACGAAGCCGACCGGATGCTCGACATGGGCTTCATCCACGACATCAAGCGCGTGCTCGCGAAGCTGCCGCCGCAGCGCCAGAACCTGCTGTTCTCGGCCACGTTCTCCGACGAGATCAAGGCGCTCGCCGACAGCCTGCTCGATTCGCCCGCGCTGATCGAGGTCGCACGCCGCAACACGACCGCCGAGAGCGTCGCGCAGAAGATCCACCCGGTCGACCGCGACCGCAAGCGCGAACTGCTCACGCACCTGATCCGCGAACACAACTGGTTCCAGGTGCTCGTGTTCACGCGCACGAAGCACGGCGCGAACCGGCTTGCCGAGCAGCTGACGAAGGACGGCATCAGCGCGATGGCGATCCACGGCAACAAGAGCCAGTCGGCCCGCACGCGCGCGCTGGCGGAGTTCAAGAACAGCACGCTGCAGGTGCTCGTCGCGACCGATATCGCCGCGCGCGGGATCGACATCGACCAGTTGCCGCACGTCGTCAACTTCGACCTGCCGAACGTGCCGGAAGACTACGTGCACCGGATCGGCCGCACGGGCCGCGCGGGCGCGACCGGCGAAGCCGTGTCGCTCGTGTGCGTCGACGAGAAGCAGCTGCTGCGCGACATCGAGCGGCTGATCAAGCGCGAGATTCCGCAGGAAGTGATCGCGGGCTTCGAACCCGATCCGAACGCGAAGCCGGAGCCGATCCAGCAGCGCCGCGGGCAACAGCAGCCGCGCGGCGGTGGCGGCGGTGGCGGCAATCGCCAGCCGCGTGCGGGCGGCTCAGGCCAGCCGGCGGCCGCGAAACGCGACGGCAACGCACAGCCGAAAGCATCGCAGCAGAAGGCCGCGAAGCCGCGCACGCAAGGCGGCGCCGGCGGCAGCGGCGGACGCCCGGCGGGCGGCGGCAATGGCGCACGCCCCGCGAACGGCAACGCCGCGCACCCGAACCGCAACCGTTCGTCGCGCAGCGGCCAGCGCGGTCACTGAAGCCGCGCGGCCGCGCGCCGCAGGTGCTCGACCTGGCGTTGCCAGCGCTCGAGCACCGCGGCGCGCTCCCCTTCCAGCGTGAAC
Source organism: Burkholderia sp. LS-044 (assembly GCF_004803625.1). Taxonomy (NCBI): domain Bacteria; kingdom Pseudomonadati; phylum Pseudomonadota; class Betaproteobacteria; order Burkholderiales; family Burkholderiaceae; genus Burkholderia; species Burkholderia sp. LS-044. Next base: position 242,611 of record NZ_SSWO01000011.1, on the reverse strand, counting down.
GTGACGCCTGTCGCGAGACGCGCATAGCCGACCCGCTGCGCATCGCCATGCGCGATCGTCGCAGCGAATCCGGCCAGCCCGCCGAAGTCCCCTTCGAGCGGCTCCATCGTCAATTGCGCCTGAAAGAACGCGCCGTCTGCGACGAGCGTCAGCGCCGCCGTGCGCCGTTGCGCGATCGCGCGCGCCGCACGCGATTGCGGCCAGAGCGCAAGCAGCAGCGTGCGCGCATCGTGTGCATAGATCTCGCCGACGCCGAGCAGCGTCGTGCGCAACTGGCCGTCGTCGGTCGCGACGATCAGCGATGCGGCGAAGTCGGCATGACGCTCGAGCGCCGTGCCGTCGAACAGCGAGACGACGGCCGGCGGCCACGCATCGAACGTCCATTGTTCGAGCGCGTGGCGATGGGTATCGGTCATGATGGCGTGGCCCCGGTGGAAAGCGGATGTACAAGCCGCAGCATACGCGCGACGGGCCGCGCCGCGGCGATCAGCGCAGGAACACGTGCCGCGTGATCTTCGTGAGCGGATAGTGGACGCCCGGCTGGATCTTCGCGGGCAGGTCGAGCGGCTTGAGCAGCATCTTCACGCACATGTCGGCCGACAGGTTGCGCCGCACCAGCTTGCTGATGCGCGCGGCGCGCTCGCGGTTGTACTGGCTGTCGCCGACGCGATCCGGATAGCGGACCGCGAACACATGGCGCAGCGCGATCTCGGAATCCTCGTTCTTGATTTCCATCACGCGGCGCGCGAGCGCGCCGAGCACCGCGAGCCGGCCGTTGCCTTCGAGCTGGTTGTACTTCTTGAAGAACTTGAAGAAGTGCTTGTAGTGACGCACTTCGTCCGTGCGGATGTTGTCGGTGATTTCCTTCAGCACGGGCTCGTCCGAGCATTCGTTGATCGCGCGATAGAGCGTGGCCGTGCCCGTCTCGACGACGCAGCGCGCGACCATCTCGAGCGCGCGGGTCTTCTCGAATGCCTCGACCTTGCAGGTCAACGAATACTCGGCGAAGAAATTCGCGAACGCGGTATCCCAGTCGAACTCGGGCCACACGTGCGCGATGTACGCCTTCAGCGCGCGCCCGTGCTGCAATTCTTCGTGCTCCCATGCATTGTTGAGCCATGCGGAGACTTCCGGATCGTCGTTGAAGAACTGGCTCAGATTGCTCGTGTAGAGATCCGAACCGCTTTCGATGAACGACGACGCGCACAGCAGCAGCAACAGATCCTCGTTCGCGGCGGCACGCTGACGATCGATCCGGTTCAGGTCGATGTCCTCGATGCGCCACGGCATCACATGCGTCGTTTTGGTGTCCATGGTGGTGCGCTCCCAGTCGTCGCACGGGCGCCGGCCCATGCCTTCGGCACAGGCGCCGACCGACCCGCAGGCGGCGTTTTACTTGCGTTTATAGTGGATTGGTCCGGCCGAACCATGCTGGCATCTTAGCCGGACTTTGACGTTCGTGCTCCAGAGCACTGACCATACCTGACACGCGCAGTTCCACGACGTCTGTTGCCGTTCGTTAGACGAGTCCTTCAAACCGCTTGCGCCCGCTCGACGATACGGGCCGCGACAAACGAAACGGGCGGCCGTCCGGCCGCCCGTGAAGCGCTGGAAATGCCGGTGAAAGCCGGCCGCAATCCGTCAGAAACCTGCCGCCAGGCCGTCGCGCCGGCTGTCGCTCGCGGCCACGTAGCCGCGCTCGCGATCGTCTCGGTCGAGACGCCAGATGAACTGCCCGGAACCGAAATCCATGTAAGGATCGTCGATCGACTTGATCGTATGGCCGCGCGCGGCCAGCGCATCGACGGTCGCGCGATTCATCGTGGCCTCGACGTCGAGCGTGAAGTCGCGGTTGACCTTCCAGCGCGGCGCATCGCAGGCGGCCTGCGGTTGCTGCCCGTAGCCGAGCATCCGCACGACGGTCTGCAGGTGCCCCTGCGGCTGCATGTCGCCGCCCATCACGCCGAAGCTCATCACGGCTTGCGTGCGGCCGTCGGCCTCCTCGGTGACGAACGCCGGGATGATCGTGTGGAACGGCCGCTTGCCGCCCGCGACGACGTTCGGCGACGCCGGGTCCATCGAGAAGCCGTGCCCGCGATTCTGCAGCGCGATGCCGGTGCCGGGCACGACGAGCCCCGAACCGAAGCCCATGTAGTTCGACTGGATGAAGCTCACCATCATCCCGCGTTCGTCGGCCGCCGACAGGTAGATCGTGCCGCCCGAATGCGGCCGGCCGGCGCCGAAGTGCGTCGCGCGCGCGGGATCGATCAGCTTCGCGCGTTCGGCGAGATACGCGTCGTCGAGCATCTGTTCGGGCGTGACCTCCATCGCGCGCGGATCGGCGACGTAGCGATAGACATCCGCGAACGCGAGCTTCATCGCCTCGATCTGCAGATGCTGCGAGTCGACCGAATCGACCGGCCATTCCGTCACGCCCGCGTGCTCGGCGATCCCGAGCGCGATCAGCGCGGCGATGCCCTGCCCGTTCGGCGGGATCTCGTGGATCGTGTGACGGCCGAAGCGCTTGCCGATCGGCTCGACCCATTCCGGCCGGTACGCTTGCAGGTCGGCCGCGGTCAGCGCGCCACCGCCTTCGCGCGAGAACGCGGCGATGCGCTCGGCGAGCGCGCCCTCGTAGAACGCGCGGGCCCCCTCCTTCGCGAGCGTGCGCAGCGTCTGCGCATGACCGGGCAGGCACACGCGCTCGCCGACGAGCGGCGCGCGGCCGCGCGGCATGAAGGTCTCCGCGAAGCCCGGCAACCCCTGCAGCTCGGGCACGGCGGCCGCCCACTTGTGCGCGACGATCGGAGGCACCGCATAACCGCGCTCCGCGATCTCGATCGCCGGCTCGAGCAGGTCCGCGAACGGCAGCGAACCGAACTTCGCATGCAGCGCTTCCCAGCCCGCGATCACGCCCGGTACGGTGACGGTGTCCCAGCCGCGCGTCGGCTTGTTCGCGATGCCGTTCGCCGCCTCGCCGTGGCGCTGGCGGAAATAGTCGACGTTCCACGCAGCCGGCGCGACGCCCGACGCGTTCAGCCCGGACAGCCGCTCGCCGTCCCACACGAGCGCGAACGCGTCGCCGCCGAGCCCGCACGACACGGGCTCGACGACCGTGATCGCAGCCGCGGCGGCCAGCGCCGCGTCGACCGCGTTGCCGCCCTTCCACAGCATCCGGAGCCCGGCCTGCGCGGCGAGCGGGTGCGACGTCGACACGACGTTGCGCGCGAACACCGGAATGCGTGTCGTCGGATACGGGTTGTGCCAGTTGAAGCCAGTCATCGGTTCCACCTCGTCGAAAGCTGAATGAAGCGCCGGGCGCGCACCCTCGCGCGCGGGCAGTCCGCCATTGCAGCGCGATCAGCGCAATCGCACAAATTCATTTGTCACATGAATCAATGCAATTTCCGCATGAATTGCGGGCGACCCTGCCGGCCATACCGGCCTAACGGCGTTGCCGCCCTTACAATACCCGCTCCGTCTCACGACACGACCACCGAGCCATGACCCGAGATCCCCGCCTCACCCTCAACGCGCGCCAGCAGGAACTGCTCGAATGGGTGCAGCGCGACGGCTTCGTGACCGTCGACGATCTCGCCGCGCACTTCGCGGTGACGCCGCAGACGATCCGCCGCGACGTGAACTGGCTCGCCGACCTGAACCTGCTGCGCCGCTATCACGGCGGCGCGAGCCTGCCGACCAGCTCGGAGAACGTGTCGTACACGGCGCGCCAGCGGATGTTCCATGACGAGAAGCGGCGCATCGCGGCGCTCGCGGCGTCGCACATTCCCGACCAGGCGTCGCTGTTCATCAACCTCGGCACGACCACCGAGGAAGTCGCACGCGCGCTGAACCGCCACCACGGGCTGCACGTGATCACGAACAACCTGAACGTCGCGTCGATGATGAGCGGCTACCCCGACTGCGAGGTGCTGATCACGGGCGGCATCGTGCGGCCGTGGGACAAGGGGATCGTCGGCGAGCTCGCGATCGACTTCATCCGCCAGTTCAAGGTCGACTACGCGATCATCGGCACGTCGGCGATCGAGGCCGACGGCACGCTGCGCGACTTCGACACGCGCGAGGTGCGTGTGGCCGAGGCGATCATGCAGCATGCGCGCACGGTCTACCTCGTCGCCGACCATTCGAAGGTCGGCCGCCCGGCGCTGGTGCGCCAGGGCCACCTGAGCCAGGTGCACGCACTCTTCACCGACAAGCCGCTGCCGCCGGAGATGGCCGACGCGGTGGCGACCGCCGGCACGCAGGTGTACGTCGCGGAGTGACGGCCGGGATGCTGCACCGCACCTGAAACTTCAAGTGAAATCAAGAAGTTGGCGCTGCGAGCAAACCGCTTGCGCGGGGCCCGGCTGTCAAACGGAAAATTAACGGGGCACGATTTGTGGTTGCCCGCATGCTCGACTAGACTCCAGTTCCCCGGCCCGTCCGACCGTTCCGCCTGTGCCAGGGCGCGGACGAATGGCATGGCCGGCGAATGCAGCTTTTCCCCCCAAACCATACCCCGCTGGGTATCGCGCGTCGGCAGGTGCGCCGGCCGCGCGGGCTGACTGGTCGCCATGGAGAGAACGATGCTGAGTCCGCATGAATTCGCCACGCTATTGCTTGTGAAGGACGCTCCCGATCAAACCTCGATGGATCGGGACGAAATCGACGCACTGCTCGAACAGCAGCTCGTCCGCCTGGAAGGGCTCGGATCGGGGCGCAAATACTGCGTGACCGAAACCGGCGACGCCGCGCTGCGATCCATCAAATACCGCTATTCGTAAAACCACACCGTTGCCGACCTGACCGCGCGGCCCGGATTCCGGGCCGCGCGGCCGTTCCTGCTTCCCCGCCTCGTCGTCCTCAGCTGCGTCAGCCGCCGCGCAGCGTCGGATCGACCGCCGCCCGCCAGCTGATGGCCTGCGCGCGCGCGCCGTTGAAATACGCGATCCAGCCGGCACGCGCCGCCGCGTCGGGCGCCGCGTAGTGCGTCGAAAGTTCGTTTACGAACGCACAATAGTTCGCTTCGGTCAGCCCGCGATACCGTTTCGCCACGTATGCGTCGTACAGCGTCGAATAGACCGGCTGCGCGTCCGCGCCCCAGTCGCGCGCCGCGCCGCCGCACGACGTCTGCAGGTCGACGAACGACGGCGTGCGCCAGTTGCCGACGAGCGGCGGCATACCGGCACTGCACCCCGCCAGAAGGACGGCGCACACGCCGGCCCACATCCCAATACGCATGATTCACCTCGCGAAACGGTCGATTCCGCCAGTATCGTCCGGGATCGCACGGCGCGCTACTGGCCCCGCTTTATCGAACTTTACTTTTTCGATTTCGTTCGTTAAATTTCGAATTCGAACATTTTCTGTTCAACCATTTCCCTCAGATGATAAGGACAGCAGGTGACCCAACCGAATCGCTACGATCTGCTCGTCGTCGGCGGCGGCATCAACGGCGCGGGCATCGCGCGCGATGCGGCCGGCCGCGGCCTGTCGGTCCTGCTCTGCGAGCAGGACGATCTCGCGTCGCACACGTCGTCGTGCAGCACGAAGCTGATTCACGGCGGCCTGCGCTACCTCGAGTACAACGAGTTCGGGCTCGTGCGCAAGGCGCTGCAGGAGCGCGAGACGCTGCTGCGCGCGGCGCCGCACATCATGGGGCCGCTGCGTTTCGTGATGCCGCACATGCCGAACCTGCGTCCGGCCTGGCTGATCCGTCTCGGCCTGTTCCTCTACGATCACCTCGCGAAACGCGAACTGCTGCCCGGCTCGCGCGGCATCGACATGCGCCGCCATGCGGCCGGCGCGCCGCTGATCGATTCGATCAAGCGCGGTTTCGTCTATTCGGACGGCTGGGTCGACGACGCGCGCCTCGTCGTGCTGAACGCGCTGGACGCGAAGGAGCGCGGCGCCGAGATCCTGACGCGCACGAAGCTGGTATCCGCCGAACGTCGCGGCGACGAATGGGAAGCGCGGCTGCAGAACGCCGACGGTTCGATCCGCGTCGTGCATGCGCGCGCGATCGCGAACGCGGCCGGCCCGTGGGTCGGCGAACTGCTGCACGGCGCGCTCGGCCGCGGCGCACATCACAGCGTGCGGCTCGTGAAGGGCAGCCACATCGTCACGCGCCGCCTGTTCGATCACGATCACGCGTACATCTTCCAGAACCCGGACAAGCGGATCATCTTCGCGATTCCGTACGAACACGATTTCACGCTGATCGGCACGACCGACGTCGAATACACGAGCGATCCCGCGAAGGTCGCGATCGATCGCGACGAGACGCAGTACCTGTGCGATTCGATCAACCGCTACTTCAAGCGCAAGATCTCGCCGGCCGACGTGCACTGGACCTACTCGGGCGTGCGCCCGCTGCTGGAAGACGAGAACGCCGCGAACGCATCGGCCGTCACGCGCGACTACCGCCTCGAAATGGACGAAGGCGCGGGTGCGCCGCTGCTGTCGGTGTTCGGCGGCAAGATCACGACGTTCCGCAAGCTTGCGGAAGAAGCCGGCGACATGCTGAGCCGCGCGCTCGGCCGCGACGCGAAGACCTGGACGGCCGGCGTCGCGCTGCCGGGCGGCGACATCGCGAACGCGAAGTTCGACGTGTTCGCCGCCGCGTTCGCGAAACGCCACCCGTGGCTGCCCGCCGCGCTCGCCCGCCGCTATGCGCGTGCGTACGGCACGCGCGCGGAGCGCGTGATCGACGGCGCGAAGTCGCTCGCCGATCTCGGCACCGAAATCGCCCCGGGCATCCACGACGCCGAGCTGCGCTACCTGCGCGACGTCGAATGGGCGACCTGCGCGCAGGACGTGCTGTGGCGCCGCTCGAAGCTCGGCCTGCACGTCGCGCCGGGCACGCTCGACGCGGTGACGGCCGCGATCGACGCGTGGTTCGCCGCCGCGCACGCGCCGCAGGCCTGACCCGAATGCAGTAGCAGTTGCCGTACCGACGTTGACTCACCGACGCGCCGCCCCACATGCGGCGCGCATCACAACTAAGCCAAATCCACGGATGGAGATGAGAGACATGCAGGATCAGTACATCCTCGCGCTTGACCAGGGCACCACGAGTTCCCGCGCGATGCTGTTCGATCGCCAGGGCAATATCGTATCGATCGCCCAGAAGGAATTCGAGCAGATCTACCCGCAACCCGGCTGGGTCGAGCACGACCCGCAGGAAATCTGGTCGACGCAAGCCGGCGTCGCCGCCGAAGCCGTCACGCGCACGGGCCTGAACGGCACGTCGATCGCCGCGATCGGCATCACCAACCAGCGCGAAACCACGATCGTCTGGGATCGCGAGACCGGCCAGCCCGTCTACAACGCGATCGTCTGGCAGGATCGCCGCACGGCCGACTTCTGCGATTCGCTGAAAGCACAGGGCCTCGAGGCGAAGGTGCGCGCGAAGACCGGCCTGCCGATCGACTCGTACTTCTCCGGGACCAAGATCCGCTGGATCCTCGACAACGTGCCGGGCGCACGCGAGAAGGCCAGGCAGGGCAAGCTCGCATTCGGTACCGTCGACAGCTGGCTCGTATGGAACTTCACGAAGCATGAACTGCACGTGACCGACGTGACGAACGCGTCGCGCACGATGCTGTTCAACATCCACACGCGCGAGTGGGACAGCGAACTGCTCGAGCTGCTCGACATCCCGCGCAGCATGCTGCCGGACGTGAAAGCATCGTCGGAAATCTACGGTCACACGAAGACCACCGTGTTCGCGTCGAAGATCCCGCTCGCGGGCATCGCGGGCGACCAGCAGGCGGCGCTGTTCGGCCAGATGTGCACGCAGTCCGGCATGGTGAAGAACACCTACGGCACCGGCTGCTTCCTGATGATGAACACCGGCGACAAGCCGATCGAATCGAAGAACAACCTCGTCACGACGATCGCCTGGCAGATCGGCGACAACGTGCAGTACGCGCTGGAAGGCAGCATCTTCATCGCGGGCGCGGTGGTGCAGTGGCTGCGCGACGGCGTCGGCATCATCAAGTCGGCCGCCGAAATCGAGGCGCTCGCCGCGAGCGTGCCGCACACCGACGGCGTCTACCTTGTGCCCGCGTTCGCCGGCCTCGGCGCGCCGCACTGGAACGCACGGGCACGCGGCTCGGTGTTCGGCGTCACGCGCGGCACGACCTCCGCGCACCTCGCACGGGCGGCGCTCGATTCGATCGCGTACCAGTCGCTCGACGTGCTGGCCGCGATGGAAGCCGATTCGGGCATCAGCATCGGCGAGCTGCGCGTCGACGGCGGCGCGAGCGCGAACGACCTGCTGATGCAGTTCCAGGCCGACCTGCTCGGCGTCGACGCGGTGCGTCCGCAGATCACCGAGACGACCGCGCTCGGCGCGGCCTACCTCGCGGGCCTCGCGATCGGCTACTGGAAGAACCTCGACGAAGTGCGCAGCCAGTGGCAGCTCGATCGCCGCTTCTCGCCGTCGATGCCGAAGGAGCAGGTCGAAAGCTGCATGGCCGGCTGGCAGCGCGCGGTACGCGCCGCGAAGGCGTGGGCCGACGATACCCAGTAATCGTCAGCCATCCGGACGAAATACAACAACACCGGCGGACCGCGCTCGCGCGCGAGTCCGCGATGACATACGAGAGACAACCATGTCACCTTATATTGCAGAGTTCATCGGCACAGCGATCCTCGTGCTGCTCGGCAACGGCGCGGTCGCAAACGTGCTGCTTGCAAAGACCAAGGGCAAAGGCGCGGACCTGATCGTGATCGTGATGGGCTGGGCGATGGCCGTATTCGTCGCCGTCTACGTGACCGCGTCGTTCAGCGGCGCGCACCTGAACCCGATCGTCACCATCAGTCTCGCGCTCGCGGGCAAGTTCGCGTGGTCGAAAGTCGGCGGCTACATCCTCGCGCAGATGCTCGGCGGGATGGCGGGCGCCCTGCTCGTGTGGCTCGCGTATCGCCAGCACTTCGCGAAGGAAGCCGATGCGGACCTGAAACTCGCGGTGTTCTGCACGGCGCCCGCGATCCGCAGCGTCACGCACAACGTGCTGACCGAAGCGATCTGCACGTTCGTGCTGATCCTCGGCGTGCTGTACCTCGCGTCGCCGCAGGTCGGCCTCGGCGCGCTCGACGCGCTGCCCGTCGGCCTGCTCGTGCTCGGCATCGGCATTTCGCTCGGCGGCCCGACCGGCTATGCGATGAGCCCCGCGCGCGACCTGTCGCCGCGCATCATGCACGCGCTGCTGCCGATCCCCGGCAAGCGCGACAGCGACTGGCGCTATGCATGGGTGCCCGTCGTCGGCCCGCTGCTGGGCGGCGCCGCGGCGGCCGGCCTGTACCTGCACCTGCACGCGATGGCCTGATCGCGGCCTGACCGAAGCGCGCGGCCGCTACCGCCGCGCGCTTCATGCTCCTTTCTTCGCGCCGCCTCCGCCACGTTCGCGCTGGCGGTCGCCCCCGGCCGACACCGGCGACCTCCGCCTCACGCCCGCATCCGCCGCGCCCCCCCGGGTTCACGTCGATCCCGCGTTCGACCAGCATGCTCGCCACGCGCATTTCCTCGACGAACACCACCGCGCGGCCGAATCCGCGCACGGCATCGGGAAAACTTGCCGAAGCGTCACGCGGCACGCGCGTGAAAGCACGTATGATGGCGAATTGATCTGCGTCGCCGACATTCCGCTTCTTCACCACCATGCTCGATCACCTCATCTGCGACTGCGACGGCGTGCTCGTCGACAGCGAAGTCATCGCCGACCGCGTGCTGCTCGAAACGCTGTCCTCCACGTTCCCGAACATCGATTTCGAAGCCGCCGCGAAGTCGGCGTTCGGCCAGCAGACGTCGCGCTTCCTGACCGGGATCGAATCCCGCTTCGGGATCGAGATGCCCGCCAACTTCATTGAAACGATCGAGCACAACATCGAGAGCGCGCTGGCGCAATCGCTCGCGCCGATCACCGGCGTGCGCGACGCGCTGCTGCAGGTGAGCCTGCCGGCGGCCGTCGTGTCGAACAGCCGGCTCGCGCGCGTGCGCAGTTCGCTGAAGCGCGCATCGCTCACCGAGATCTTCGGCGATCGCGTGTTCAGCTCCGAGCAGGTGGCGCGGCCGAAGCCCTACCCCGACGTCTACCTGCATGCGGCGCAAACGCTCGGCGTCGCGCCGGCGCGCTGCATCGTCGTCGAAGACAGCGTGTCCGGGCTGAATGCCGCGCGTGCGGCGGGCATGAAGACGATCGCGTTCGTCGGCGCGAGCCACATCCCCGACAACTACGCGGACGCGCTGCGCGCGATGGGCATCACGCGGATCATGCGCAGGATGGACGAGCTGCCGGCGTTCGTCGAAGCCGGCATGCGCGGCGAATTCGGGGACGTACAGTCCTGACGGTCGTTCCGGCCCGGTCAGGTTGACCGGGCCTGTCCGGCGTGCGCCGCTTCACGCACGCCGTGCCACGGGCGCATGAACGCGCCCGCTTTCCCCTTCCCTTCACTCAGGCCGGTTCGCAGCAGCGCTCGCGCGCGGAGGCCAGCGCCTCGCGGAACTCGACGAGTTCCGCGATCGTCAGCATCGGCAGCCCGTGCCGCTGCGCGAAACGCTCGACATCGTCGCCGCGCGTCATCGTGCCGTCGGGATTCATCAGCTCGCACAGCACGCCGGCCGGCTTCAGGCCCGCGAGGATCGACAGGTCGACCGTGCCTTCGGTGTGACCGCGGCGTGCCAGCACGCCGCCCGGCTGCGCACGCAACGGAAACACGTGGCCGGGGCGCACGATGTCGTGCGGCTTCGCCCCTTCGGCGATCGCCGCGCGGATCGTCGTCACGCGATCGGCCGCCGATACGCCCGTATGCACGCCTTCGCGTGCCTCGATCGAGACGGTGAACGCGGTGCCGTTGCGGCTCTCGTTGGTCTGCACCATCGGCGGCAGCTCGAGCGCGCGCACCGTGTCGTCGGTCAGGCACAGGCACACGATGCCGCTGCACTCGCGGATCAGCAGCGCCATCGTCTCGGGCGTGATGCGCTCGGCGGCAACGATCAGGTCGGCTTCGTTCTCGCGGTCGTGGTCGTCCTGCAGCACGACCGCACGGCCTGCGCGCATCGCATCGAGCGCGGCGGCGATGCGCGGCGGCACCGGTTCGGAATCCAGCAACGGGAGATCGGCAAAGGCGTCGGCAGGTGCCGACGAAACGGACATCAAGGACATGTGAAACGCTCCTCGCAAATACGGTTTGGGCGAAAAACGTTTCAGGGCATTGCAAACAGACAGAACGACAACCCGCTTCGCGCATGTGACGAAGCGGCCCTGGCGGACATGACTATCTGCACATCTTCTCTCATCCGGACTGTGACCGTCGGCTCTGGCATTCGACCAGATCTGCTGACCCCGCGCGGATGCGCGGGCGCTCGCGGGCTCGCCGGCTTACGCCAGCCTACCGCCGGTGGGGAATTTCGCCCCGCCCTGAAGACGCACTGATTGCCGGACGGGACAACCCCGTCAGCGGCGGGCCAAGCATACAACAGCTGCGCGCGCGGCGCAGTGAACTCCAGCTAAAACCTTACCGACGACCCCGTCTAACGGCATCGTCCGAACGGCCGACGGACGACCCGCGATCCCGCGCGAACGACGGGAACGCGGTCCGCGCCGGGCGGCCTGCGCGATCAGCCGGCCGCGTGCGCGGCATGTGCCGCATCGGGCACGAGCCAGCGCGGCGGCACCTCGGGGCTCACCGTCACGCGAAACGCGCGCGCCTCGCTGTCGCCCGGGTTGCGCAGGCTGTACGGCTGGTCGGCATCGAACACGATCGCATCGCCGGTCGCGAGCAACTGGCGGCGGTCGTGCACGCTGACTTCGAGCGTGCCCTCGCTGACGACGAGGTTGACCGTCGTGCCGGGCGCGCGGCGTGCGCCGGGCTCCGTGTGCAGCGGCGCGATCCGCAGCTCGTGGAATTCGGCCGCGGCCGGCTCGCCTTCCGGATAAAGCGCGCGCGCCGAGAAGCGGCCGTTCGAGCTGACGACGCGCGACGCGCGCTCGGCCGCCAGGTGCTCGAAGCCGTTCACCGCATGGCGGCGCAGGAAGGCGGCGACCGAAACCTTCAGCGCCGCGGCGATCTTGCAGAGGACCTTGATCGACGGCACGCTGCGCGCCGACTCGATCTGCGCGAGCATCGCGCGCGACACGCCGGACAGCCGCGCGAGCGCATCGAGCGACAACTGCCGCTCGGCACGCAACCGCGCGAGGTTCACGCCGACGACCTGCTCGAGAACATCGAGCGACGCGGACGCCCGCGCATCGGCGGCGTCGCCGGACTCGAAGGAAGACACGTCGCGCACGAGCGCCAGGGATGAAGACATAGCATTGCCTCCGGGCCGCTGTGCGGCCCTGCGTATGGGGTAAGCCGGGATGGGGAATCGGGTTGCGCCAGCAACGGCGCGTATCGAAACGCTATCACCCGGCCTTGCACCGGCAAACGAAGTTATCTTCACACCGTTATCAGCATCGCGGAGGAATGCGTTTCTCGCGCCCCGTTCCCTGCCGCTATCGCGTCGCGCCGCGGGGCTCGCTCATTGCGCCGCCGGTGCCGCACCGCGTGCCGACCCGCGCGTGTCGAGCCGCATCGCGAACCATGTGACGACGAGCGCCGCGAACGTCACCGCGACGGCGACCCACGGCAGCGCATCGAGCGCGAGGCCGTGTTCCAGCGCAAGGCCGCCGAGCCACGCGCCGCCCGCATTGCCGACGTTGAACGCGCCGATGTTGAGCGTCGATGCGAGATGCGGCGCGCTCGCGGCCTTCTCGACCATGCGCGCCTGCAGCGGCGGCACCGTCGCGAACGCGGCGATCCCCCACACGAACACGGTGACGGCGGCCGCGACCGGCAGGTGGCTCGTCTTCGCGAAGACGGCCATCACGGCCATCAGCGCGACGAGGATCGCGATCAGCGACGGCATCAGCGCGCGGTCGGCGAACTTGCCGCCGAGCGTGTTGCCGATCGTCAGCCCCGCGCCGAACAGCACGAGGATCAGCGCGACCGAGCGCGGCGAGAAACCCGACACGGTCTCGAGAATCGGCGCGATGTACGTGAACACGACGAACACGCCGCCGAAGCCGAGCACGGTCATCAACAGCGCGAGCCACACCTGCGGCTCCTTCAGCACGCGCACTTCGTGGCCGAGGCCGGCCGGCCCGCTGTCGTGACGGTTCGGCACGAGCGCGGCGACGCCGCCGAGCGCCAGCACGCCGAGCACGGCGACGATCCAGAACGACGCGCGCCAGCCGAGCAGTTGCCCGACGAACGTGCCGAACGGCACGCCGAGCACATTCGACAGCGTGAGCCCCGTGAACATCAGCGCGATCGCGCTCGCGCGCTTGTCGGCCGGCACGAGCGACGCGGCGACCACCGCGCCGATCCCGAAGAACGACCCGTGCGCGAACGACGTGACGACGCGCGCGACCATCAGCATCGCGTAGCCGGACGCGGTCGCGCACAGCACGTTGCCGACGATGAAGATCGCCATCAGCAGCTGCAGCGCGGCCTTGCGCGGCATGCGGCTCGTCAGCACCGCGAGCAGCGGCGCGCCGGCCGCGACACCGAGCGCGTAGCCGGTGACCAGCAGGCCGGCCGACGGCAGCGACACGGCCAGGTCGTGCGCCACTTCGGGCAGCAGGCCCATGATGATGAACTCGGTGGTACCGATGGCGAAGGCGCTGATCGCAAGCGCCAGTAACGGAATGGGCATGACGTTCTCCGAAAAGACGGCGGACGCGGCGTCCGGTCGGTGCCGCACCGCACAAAAGGCAGGATGTGCGCATTGTCCCGAAGACATCGATATTTGATAATTGGCGTAACGTTTGAACCATTTTCAAATATTTCTGGAAAATCGCATGGACCGACTGGGCGATATCCGGCTGTTCGTCGAGGCGGCCGAACTGGGCAGCCTGTCCGCCGCCGGGCGCAAGCTGAACCTCACGCCGGCCGCCGCGAGCGCGCGCCTCGCGAAGCTCGAGGCGGCGGTCGCCACCCGGTTGTTCGACCGTTCGACCCGGCAGTTGCGGCTCACCGACGAGGGCCGCCTGTACCTGAACGGCTGCCGGCAGGCGTTGCAGGCGCTCGACGACGCAAACGCGCTGCTCCAGGCCGGCCGCAACGTGGTCGCCGGCCGGGTGCGGCTGTCGGCGACGTCCGATTTCGGCCGTCGCCGGCTGCTCGACTGGCTCGACGAATTCAACGCGCTTCACCCGGACGTGACGTTCTCGCTGACGGCGTCCGACTCGACGGTGAACCTGTGGCAGGACGAGATCGACCTCGCGATCCGCTTCGCCGCGCCGCCCGACGGCGCGCTGATCGCCCGCCGGCTCGCCGCGGACCGGCGCGTGCCGTGCGCGGCGCCGTCGTTCATCGAACGCCACGGCGTGCCGCGCGATCCGCACGATCTGGCCCGCTTTCCATGCAACGTGATCACGGTCGCGTCCGGGCCGATGAACACGTGGCGCTTCACGCGCGGCGACGACACCCAGACCTGCACGGTGCCGCTCGCCACCGCGTTCGAAACCAACGACGGCGGCCTCGCCCGCGAATGGGCGCTGCGCGGCCGCGGCATCGTGCTGAACTCGATCTGGGATGTCGCCGACGACATCCGCGCCGGGCGGCTCAAGGTCCTGCTGCCCGACTGGCGGCACCAGAGCGCGCCGCTGCACGCGATCTATCCCGGCAAGCGCTACATGGCGCCGCGCGTGCGCGTGCTGCTCGACTTTCTCGCCGAACGCTTCGCGCGCGAGGAAGCCGCGCACGACGACCTGCTGAACGCGTGCCGCTGACGGCCGGCGCATCGCGGCTCGAGGGTCGGAACGCGCCGGCCGGCGTCGCGCGGCCGCAACCCGCCGCCCGTCCCGGGCAGCGTGAAAAGCTATAATGGAAAGCTTTCCCGACGGCTTTTCACATGCTGGCTGCGCGCCATCCGCGTGCAGCGCGCGCGGCCGTCCCGATTCACTCTTGACGACGCCCCCAGGTCAACCACTGCGAACGGCGAATCCCCATGACCAAGAAAGTTTACGTAAAGACCTTCGGCTGCCAGATGAACGAGTACGACTCGGACAAGATGGTGGACGTGCTGAATGCGGCCGAAGGCCTCGAAAAGACCGACACGCCGGAAGACGCGGACATCATCCTGTTCAACACGTGCTCGGTGCGCGAGAAGGCGCAGGAGAAGGTGTTCTCCGATCTCGGCCGCGTGCGCGAGCTGAAGGAAGCGAAGCCCGGCCTGCTGATCGGCGTCGGCGGCTGCGTCGCGAGCCAGGAAGGCGCATCGATCGTGTCGCGTGCGCCGTACGTCGACCTCGTGTTCGGCCCGCAAACCCTGCACCGCCTGCCGCAGATGATCGACGCGCGCCGCGAGAGCGGCCGCGCGCAGGTCGACATCACCTTCCCCGAGATCGAGAAGTTCGACCACCTGCCGCCGGCGCGCGTCGAGGGGCCGAGCGCGTTCGTGTCGATCATGGAAGGCTGCTCGAAGTACTGCAGCTACTGCGTGGTGCCGTACACGCGCGGCGATGAAGTGTCGCGTCCGCTCGACGACGTGCTGACCGAAGTGGCCGGCCTCGCCGACCAGGGCGTGCGCGAAGTCACGCTGCTCGGCCAGAACGTGAATGCCTATCGGGGCGCGCTGGCGGCCGGCTCGTCCGAGATCGCCGATTTCGCGACGCTGATCGAATACGTCGCCGACATCCCCGGCATCGAGCGGATCCGCTACACGACGTCGCACCCGAAGGAATTCACGCAGCGCCTGATCGACACCTACGCGAAGGTGCCGAAGCTCGTGAGCCACCTGCACCTGCCCGTGCAGCACGGCTCCGACCGCATCCTGATGGCGATGAAGCGCGGCTACACGGTGCTCGAATACAAGTCGGTGATCCGCAAGCTGCGCGCGATCCGCCCGGACCTGTCGCTGTCGACCGACATGATCGTCGGCTTCCCCGGCGAGACCGAGGAGGATTTCGACAAGATGATGGCGCTCGTGCACGAGATGAGCTACGACACCAGCTTCTCGTTCATCTACAGCCCGCGCCCCGGCACGCCGGCCGCGAACCTGCACGACGACACGCCGCGCGAGGTGAAGCTCAAACGCCTGCAACATCTGCAGGCGACCATCGAGGAAAACGTCGCGCGCATCAGCCAGTCGATGGTCGGGAAGGTCGAGCGGATCCTCGTCGAGGGCCCGTCGCGCAAGGACCCGAACGAACTCGCGGGCCGCACCGAGAACAACCGGGTCGTGAATTTCCCGGCGCCGCTCGCGTCGCACCCGCGCCTGATCGGCCAGATGATCGACGTGAAGATCAACCACGCGTACCCGCATTCGCTGCGCGGCGAGCTCGTGCTCGTGAGCGACGACGCGAGCGCGGCCACGCACTGACGTTCCACCGGAGCCCGACGCCACTTTGAAGCCGACCCAAGCACTGGAATTCGTCGCGCCGCGCGACGACAACGCGCGCCTCGCCAACCTCTGCGGCCCGCTCGACGAGAACCTGCGGCAGATCGAACAGGCGCTCGACGTCACGCTGTCGCGACGCGGCCACCGGATCGCGATCCGCGGGCGCGGCGCCAAGCTCGCGCTCGCCGCGCTCGAGAACTTCTACAACCGCGCGCGCGATGCGCTGTCGGTCGACGACATCCAGCTCGCGCTGGTCGAAGTGCGCCACACGGGCGGCAACGGCCGCCAGGACACGATCGACGTGCGCTTCCGCGGCGACCCCGACCATCCGTTCGACGACCCCGTCGTCCAGCTCGACGCCAGCGAGCCGGACGAGGAGCCCGCGCCGAAGCTCTACACGCGGCGTGCCGACCTGCGCGGCCGCACGCCGGCGCAGCGCGAATACCTGAAGCAGATCCTGTCGCACGACGTGACGTTCGGCATCGGGCCGGCCGGCACCGGCAAGACCTACCTCGCGGTCGCCTGCGCGGTCGACGCGCTCGAGCGCGACCAGGTCAAGCGGATCGTGCTGACGCGCCCGGCCGTCGAGGCCGGCGAGCGGCTCGGCTTCCTGCCGGGCGATCTCGCGCAGAAGGTCGACCCGTACCTGCGTCCGCTGTACGACGCGCTGTACGACCTGCTCGGTTTCGACAAGACGGCGAAGATGTTCGAACGCCAGATGATCGAGATCGCGCCGCTCGCGTACATGCGCGGCCGCACGCTGAACCACGCGTTCATCATCCTCGACGAGGCGCAGAACACGACGCCCGAGCAGATGAAGATGTTCCTCACGCGGATCGGCTTCGGCTCGAAGGCGGTCGTGACCGGCGACACGAGCCAGGTCGACCTGCCGCGCGGCCACAAGAGCGGCCTCGTCGAGGCGCAGCAGGTGCTCGGCGGCGTGCGCGGCATCGCGCTCACGCGCTTCACGAGCGCGGACGTCGTGCGCCATCCGCTCGTCGCGCGCATCGTCGAGGCGTACGACGAATTCCACGCGCAGCACCAGGACGGCTGACCGGCCGGCGGCACCGGCACGCCGCCCGGCCTGACAGCCCGGCCCGGCCCGCCAGACGGCGCGCCGGGCTTTTTTTCGCCTGCGTGAATTCGGGTGCGATCGGCCGTTTGGTGTATCCTCAACGCGTCCCAATCGCCGCACGCGTCATGAAATACTCCCGTTCCCGCAAGTCCGGGCGCGCCCAGTCCGCCGCGCCCGCCTCCCCCCGCCTTTCGCTGTTCGATGCGAAAGGCAAGGCCCGGACCGTCAACGCGCAAGGGCTGCGCATCGACTTCCCCGACGGCCGCAGCCTGATGTTCGACCTGTCTGGCAGTTCCGGGGAAGCCGCCGTCGCGATCGTCGCGCAGCACAACGATCCGGCCATGCGCGCGAAGATCGCGCTGCAGCCCGAGCACTACGACAGCGTGACGCTGCACGTGGGTGCCGAGCCCGCACCGCGCGAGGACGACACCGAAGACGCACTGCGCGAGCCGGAGCTCGACCTGTCCGTGCAGTACGGCGACGAGATCACGAGCGACGTGCGCAAGACGCTGCCCAAGCGCAAGCTGATCGCCGAATGGCTCGAACCGGCGCTGTTCGCCAGCGCGCAGCTCACCGTGCGCTTCGTCGGCGAAGAAGAAGGCCGCACGCTGAACGCCGGCTACCGCCACAAGGACTATCCGACCAACGTGTTGACCTTCGCGTACGACGCGGCGCCCGACGGCACCGTGATCGGCGACCTCGTGCTGTGCTGCCCGGTCGTCGAGAAGGAAGCGCACGACCAGGACAAGCCGCTCACCGCCCATTACGCGCACCTGCTGGTGCACGGCGCGCTGCACGCGCAGGGCTACGACCACGAGACGAGCGACGAGGACGCAGCCGAAATGGAAGCGCTCGAAGTCGACATCCTCGCGAAGCTGGGCTTCCCGAACCCGTACCAGTAAGCCGTCCGCACGATGCGCAACGCCGCGACGCTCTCGCCCGCCTACCCGCCGTCGATCGGCGACGGGCGCCTGCTGACGGAAGACGAACTCGCGGCGTCGCTCGCGCACACGATGCGCGACTGGGACGGCCGCCAGGATCTATGGCTGTTCGGCTATGGCTCGCTGATCTGGAACCCGGGGTTGCCGACCGTCGCAGCCATACGCGGCAAGGTGCACGGCTATCATCGCGGGCTCTACCTGTGGTCGCGCGTGAACCGCGGCACACCCGAACGCCCCGGCCTCGTGCTCGCGCTCGATCGCGGCGGCTCGTGCTCGGGCATCGCGTTCCGGCTCGCCGGCCCGACCGCGCAACCGCACCTCGAAACGTTGTGGAAACGCGAGATGCCGATGGGTTCGTACCGGCCCGCATGGCTGCCGTGCTCGCTTGAGAACGGCGAGCGCGTGAACGCACTCGCGTTCGTGATGCGCCGCGAAGCGCCGACCTATACGGGCAAGCTGTCCGACCCCGTCGTCAAGGAAGTGTTCAGTTGCGCGGCCGGCCGCTACGGCACGACGCTCGACTACGTCAGCCGCACGGTCGACGCGCTGCGCGCGAGCGGCATCCCCGATCGCGCGCTGGAAGGGCTGCTCGCGCGATGCCGGTGACGCGGCACGGCGCCCGGCTCGCCGCCACGCGCTGCCGCGCCGTGGCCGCATTCTTGCGAGGACAAGACCGATGAAACCGTCTCGCTGGTCGCGTTGCAGGGTTGCCGCGCTGATCGTCGCCGCGAGCGTCGCGCTGTCCGGCTGCGGAATACTCGGCTGCGGCGGCGCCGCGACCAACGGCGCGGCCGCCGGCGGCTGCTCGGCCGGCATGCGGTTCTGAACCGCGGCCGGGCGAAGCCCGCGTGCGGCAGAATGCCGCCGCTCACTGCCTCGGCCGAACGCTTTTCCGCGTCACGGCTCCGCTTCCCCTCCGCACCCGTTTTTTTCGCCGCTGCCCCGCCGCCCTTTTCTGGGATAGGATGGACGCGAGGACGATGTCGCGCCCGGCGCGGCCGTCCGAGAGGGGGCTCGTACGCGCTGCCCACCCTGGCCGTGCGGCCGGTGTGACACGGTCGCGTCGTGCCCTTGGTGTATCCTTGCCTACTCCGTGACAGCGCGCTCCGGCATGACCCGGGCGCACCACCATGAACGATTCGTATCCCAGTCGTAAGCCAACCGACAAACCGCAAGAAAAGCGCTCGCTGCTCGAGCGCCTGACCGACTTCATCTCGCCCGAGCCCGAATCCCGCGGCGAGCTGCTGGAAATCCTCCAGGACGCCCACGAACGCAACCTGATCGACGCCGATTCGCTGTCGATGATCGAAGGCGTGTTCCAGGTGTCCGACCTGTGCGCGCGCGACATCATGGTGCCGCGCGCACAGATGGACGCGATCAACATCGCCGACAAGCCCGAGGATTTCATCCCGTTCGTCCTCGAAAAGGCGCACTCGCGCTACCCCGTGTACGAGGAGAACCGCGACAACGTCATTGGCGTGCTGCTCGCGAAGGATCTGCTGCGTTTCTACGCCGAAGAGGAATTCGACGTGCGCGGGATGCTGCGCCCGGCCGTGTTCATTCCCGAATCGAAGCGCCTGAACGTGCTGCTGCACGACTTCCGCGTGAACCGCAACCACCTCGCGATCGTCGTCGACGAATACGGCGGCGTCGCGGGCCTGATCACGATCGAGGACGTGCTCGAGCAGATCGTCGGCGACATCGAGGACGAATACGATTTCGACGAGGAAGCCGGCAACATCATCTCGGGGCCCGACGGCCGCTACCGCGTGCGTGCGCTCACCGAGATCGAACAGTTCAACGAGACGTTCGGCACCGATTTCCCGGATGACGAAGTCGATACGATCGGCGGGCTGATCACGCATCATTTCGGCCGCGTCCCGCATCGCGGCGAGAAGCTGCAGCTCGGCAACCTCGTGTTCGAGATCCAGCGCGGCGATGCGCGCCAGGTCCACGTGCTGCTGGTGCGCCGCAACCCGCTCGCCAGCCGTCGCGCCGAAACCTCGCACGAGGACTGACCGTCGCGCGCCAGCCGCGCGTTCCACAACCGCTCGCCCACTTTCGCTTCACATGGACGATCCGATCCTGTCCCGCCCGGCTGGCGGCCTTCTCGCGCCGCCTCCCGGGCGCGCGCTGCCGCGCTGGCACTACCCGGCCGCGCTGCTCGCCGGCGCCGCCAATACGCTCAGCTTCGCGCCGACGCCGCATGGCGGCTGGCTGCAACTCGTCGTATTCGTCTGGTTTTTCGCGCAGCTCACGCGCACCGCGAGCTGGCGCAGCGCCGCGCTCACCGGCGGCGCGTTCGGCTTCGGCAACTTCATCAGCGGCATCTGGTGGCTCTACATCAGCATGCACGTCTACGGCGAGATGGCCGCGCCGCTCGCGGGCGGCGCGCTCGTGCTGTTCTCGCTGTACCTGTCGCTGTACCCGGCGTTCTCCGCCGGGCTGTGGTCGTTCTGCGCAGGCCATGCGTGGCATCGCCGCACGCCCGACCCGCGGCCGTTTTCGCCGACCTGGCACGGCGCATTCGCATTCGCGAGCGCATGGGCACTCGGCGAATGGCTGCGCGGCACCGTCTTCACCGGCTTCCCGTGGCTCGCAAGCGGTTATCCGCAGGTCGACGGCCCGTTCGCGGGCTTCGCGCCGGTCGCCGGGGTGTACGGGATCGCGTGGGTGCTCGCGTTGTTCGCCGCGCTCGTCGTGCAGGCGCTCGCCGCCGCCCGGCCGTCGCCGCTCGCCGAACCCCGTGCCGGCAATGCGCGCGTGCGCATCGCCGCGCCGGCCGGCATCGCGGTCGCGCTGATCGCGGCCGGTCTCGGGCTGTCGCAGGTCACGTGGACCGTGCCCGCGAACGCGCCGCTCACCGTGCGGCTGCTGCAGGGCAACGTGAAGCAGGACATCAAGTTCGAGGAAGCGGGCATCGACGCGGCGATCAAGATGTACACGCAGATGATCGTCGAGAAGCCGGCCGACCTGATCGTCACGCCCGAAACCGCGATCGCGGTGATGATCCAGGAGTTGCCCGAGCCGTTCGCCGTCGCGATCCGCAAGTTCAGCGACACGACGGGCTCGGCCGTGCTGTTCGGCGCGGTCGGCGCATCGGTGACCGAGGACGGCCACTACGTCGACTATACGAACAGCCTGTACGGCGTGACGCCGAATTCGCGCGATATCTATCACTACGACAAGCACCACCTCGTGCCCTTCGGCGAATTCATCCCGTGGGGCTTCCGGTGGTTCGTCGACCTGATGAAGATGCCGCTCGGCGACTTCGCGCGCGGCGCGCCGGTGCAGAAGCCGTTCCTCGTGCACAACCAGCCGGTGATGGCCGACATCTGCTATGAGGACTTGTTCGGCGAGGAAATCGCCGCGACGATCCGCGACAACCCGCAGCCGCCGGGCGTGCTCGTCAACGTGACGAACCTCGCGTGGTTCGGCGACACGATCGCGCTCGACCAGCACCTGCAGATCGCGCGGATGCGCTCGCTCGAGACGGGCCGGCCGATGCTGCGCTCGACCAACACGGGGATGACGGCCGCGATCGATGCGCGCGGCCGCGTGCTCGGCCAGC
This sequence comes from Burkholderia sp. LS-044, assembly GCF_004803625.1. Taxonomy (NCBI): domain Bacteria; kingdom Pseudomonadati; phylum Pseudomonadota; class Betaproteobacteria; order Burkholderiales; family Burkholderiaceae; genus Burkholderia; species Burkholderia sp. LS-044. The sequence goes on along the minus strand of NZ_SSWO01000011.1, from coordinate 220,631 downwards.
TGAAGCCGTTCACGATCGGCTCGCTCGACGTGCGGATCGAAGGCACGAGCGGCTTCACGCCTTACGTGACGAGCGGCAACAACATCGTGCTCGCGGTGTCGTTCGTGCTGCTCGCGTTCGGCTTCACGTTCGGCCCCGGGCTGCGCCGGCGCAACGGCCGGAACAACGGCGACGCCCCGCAGCAATGATGCGGCACGCCGCCGCTGCGCAGCGCGTAGTGGCGGCCGCCGCATGCAGCGGCCCTCGAGCGCGAACCGGCCGGCCGCTCAGCCCTGCCGGGCCGACTCCGCCGACACTGCCGCCTGAACCGGCTGCGCAGAAAGGCGCCGCAGGTCGCGGCTCACCTTCTCCATCACCGGCTCCCACGCGCCGAACGCCGGCTGCCGGTACAGTGTCGCGGTCGGGTACCACGGACTGTCCGTGCGTTCGAGCAGCCAAGGCCAGTGCGGATTCACGTCGAGCAGCACCCACGTGCGCGCGCCGAGCGCGCCCGCCAGGTGCGCGACCGACGTGCACACGGTGATCACCAGATCCAGCGCGCCGATGAACGCGGCCGTATCGTCGAAGCTCGTCAGTTCCGCCGTGAAGTCCTCGATCGCGAAACCGGCCGCGCGCGCCGCCGCGACATCCGCCTGCGCACCCGGCTGCAGCGAATGAAACGCGACGCCGTCGATCCCGCGGAACGCGTCGGCATAACGCTCGAGCCCGACGCGCCGGAACGGATTGCGCTGGTGCCCCGCGCTGCCCGTCCACACGAGCCCGACCTTCAGCCGGCTGTCGCCCGCGAGCCGCGCGCGCCACGCGTCGCGCGCGAGCGGATCGGCATGCAGGTACGGCACCGACGACGCGAGCGTCGACGCTTCCATGCCGAGCATCAGCGGCAGGCCGATCAGCGGTATTTCGTAATCGAAGGCGGGCAGCACGTCGACGCCGCCGCCCGCGCTGAACGCATCCGCATGCGCGCCGAGGCTGCGCTGCATCAGCGTGCCCACCTGCGGGAACGTATTCCATATGAGCCGGCCGCCCTCGCGATGCACGCGCTCGGCGAGCGGCGCGACGAAGCGGCAGAACTGCAGCACGTCGCCGAGCCCCTGCTCGCCCCACACGAGCAGCGTCTTGCCGGCAAGCGGCTCGCCCTGCCAGCGCGGGCCCGGCAGCACCGGCCGGCGGCCGCGCAACTCGCCCGCGCCGTCCCAGCGCGCCTCGTGGCCGCGCCAGCCGGCCGCGTGGTTGCCGCGCACGAGCTGGATGATCGCCAGGTTGAAACGGTAGGACGCGTCGTCGGGCGCCAGCTCGCACGCGCGCGCCGCGAAGCGCTCGGCATCGTCCCAGCGCTGCGCCTCCTTCATCGCCATCGCGACGTTGTTCATCGCGAGCGCGTTGTCGGGCGCGAGCTCCACGAGCCGCGCGGCGCACGCGAGCGCGCCGTCCAGGTCGTGCGTCGCGATCCGCGCGACGACGAGATTGATCCATGCCTGCGCGTCGCGCGGATCGGCGCGCACGGCCGCGTCGAGCAGCGCGATCTCCTCCGCGCGGTCGCTGCCCGACAGCCGCAACGCGATCGCGAGGTTGTTGCGCAGCGACGGCCGCTCGGCGTCGAGCGCCAGCGCCGCGCGATACGGCGCCACGGCGTCCGCGTGACGACCCGCCATCTGCAGCGCGTAGCCGAGATTGAAGTACGCGGTCGCGCCCGGCTGCACGCGCGCCGCGCATTCGGCGAGCGCGACCGCATCGGCCGTGCGCTGCCGCGTGAGGAGCGCGCCGGTGAGCTGCGCGAGCGCATCGGCGTCGACCGCATGCAGGTGCGCGGCGGCGGCCAGCCACAGATCGTGCGCGGCGGCCTCGCCGCGCGCCTGCGCGTCGGCGGCCTGCCCGAGCAGCGCGAGGAAGGGCGGAAGCAGCGGAATGAGGATGTCGGTCGGATCGTCCATGCAGTCGGGATCGGCAAGCGGTGGCGCGGCACGCGCCGCGCGCACCGCAATACGCGCATCTTAACGCCCGTGCGAAGCCGTGCGGCACGCGCGTCGCGACCTGCCGCGCGCGGCCGCCCGATGCGCGCCGGCCGCGCCCGCGCAGGCCGCCCGGACGGGGCCGACGGCACGCCCGCCCGCGTTCCGGCCGCATCCGCTCGCCGATCCGGTAAAATTACGCGTTTCAGCACACTAACAAGCCGCGCCGCCGCGCGAGCCGACTCTCCGGGCCCCGCCCGGAGAGTCGGCCGCAACGGAGCGCCAGCGCCACGAAGGCTCTTCATGCTTACGTTTCAGCAAATCATCCTGACGCTGCAGTCCTACTGGGACAAGCAGGGTTGCGCCCTGCTCCAGCCCATCGACATGGAAGTCGGTGCAGGCACGTCGCACGTGCACACGTTCCTGCGCGCGGTCGGCCCCGAGCCGTGGCGCGCCGCGTACGTGCAGCCGTCGCGCCGCCCGAAGGACGGCCGCTACGGCGAGAACCCGAACCGCCTGCAGCACTACTACCAGTACCAGGTCGTGCTCAAGCCGGCACCGGAAAACATCCTCGACCTGTACCTCGGCTCGCTCGAGGCACTCGGCTTCGACCTGCAGCAGAACGACGTGCGCTTCGTCGAGGACGACTGGGAAAACCCGACGCTCGGCGCGTGGGGCCTCGGCTGGGAAGTGTGGCTGAACGGGATGGAAGTCACGCAGTTCACGTATTTCCAGCAGGTCGGCGGCCTCGACTGCAAGCCGGTGCTCGGCGAGATCACGTACGGCCTCGAGCGCCTCGCGATGTACCTGCAGAAGGTCGAGAACGTGTACGACCTCGTGTGGACCGAGTGGGAAGAGCAAGGCCCGAACGGCCCCGAGCTGCGCCGCCTGTCGTACGGCGACGTCTACCACCAGAACGAGGTCGAGCAGTCGACCTACAACTTCGAGCACGCGAACGTCGACCTGCTGTTCACGTTCTTCAACAGCTACGAAGCGGAAGCGAAGAAGATGATCGACGCGCAGCTCGCGCTGCCCGCGTACGAGCTCGTGCTCAAGGCCGGCCACACGTTCAACCTGCTGGACGCGCGCGGCGCGATCTCGGTCACCGAACGCGCGGCATACATCGGCCGCATCCGCGCGCTGTCGCGTCTCGTCGCACAGGCCTACTACGACTCGCGCGAGAAGCTCGGCTTCCCGATGCTCGGCAACCCGCCGGGCGTGCCGGGCCTCACCACCGACGCCCAGGACGCCGCCCAGCCGGCATGGGCGCCGCCGCTCAAGGTCGAACGCAAGATCGATCAGGACTGACGAGACGAGATTCAATCCAGACATGACGCACAATCATCCCGCCCCCCTGCTCGTCGAACTGCTGACCGAAGAGCTGCCGCCGAAGGCCCTCGCGCGCCTCGGCGACGCATTCGCCGAAGGCCTCGCGCAACGCCTCGCGGCACGCGACCTCGTCGACGGCGAACTCGTGTTCGAACGCTACGCCACGCCGCGCCGCCTCGCTGTCGTCGTGCAGAACGTGCGCGCCGTCGCGCCTGAAAAGCAGGTCCGCGAAAAGGTCCTGCCCGTGTCGGTCGCGCTCGACGCCGAAGGCAAGCCGACCGCCCCGCTCGCGAAGAAGCTCGCGGCGCTCGGCCACCCGAACCTGTCGATCGCCGATCTCGAGCGCGCGCAGGACGGCAAGGCCGAAGCGTTCTTCATCAACTATTCGGCAGCCGGCGCGACGCTCGCCGACGGCCTGCAGGCCGCGCTCGACGAAACGCTCGAGAAGCTGCCGATCCCGAAGGTGATGACCTACCAGCGCCCGGACGGCTCCGACGTGAAGTTCGTGCGCCCGGTGCATCGCCTGACGGTGCTGCACGACGACCGCATCGTGCCCGTCACCGCATTCGGCGTCGACGCCGGCGACACGACGCTCGGCCACCGCTTCCTGTCCGACGGCCTCGTCGCGATCCAGCATGCGCGCGCGTACGCCGACACGCTGCGCGACAAGGGCCGCGTGATCGCGCACTTCGCCGATCGCCGCGAAACGATCCGCACGCAGCTGAACGAACACGCGAACGGCGATACCGTCGTGATGCCCGAAGCACTGCTCGACGAAGTGACGTCGCTGGTCGAATGGCCGGTCGTCTACCCGTGCCGCTTCGAGGACGAATTCCTGCAGGTTCCGCAGGAATGCCTGATCCTCACGATGCAGACGAACCAGAAGTATTTCGCGCTGACCGACGTCGGCGGCAAGCTGCGCTCGCGCTTCCTGATCGTGTCGAACATCGAGACGAAGACGCCGGGCGAGATCATCGAAGGCAACGAGCGCGTCGTGCGCCCGCGCCTCGCCGATGCGAAGTTCTTCTTCGAGCAGGACAAGAAGAAGCCGCTCGCCGACCGCGTGCCGCAGCTCGCGAACGTCGTGTATCACAACAAGCTCGGTTCGGCGCTCGCGCGCGTCGAGCGCCTCGAGGCGCTGGCCGGCGAGATCGCCCCCGCGATCGGCGCCGACGCCGCGCACGCGAAGCGCGCCGCGCGCCTCGCGAAGGCCGACCTGCTGACCGACATGGTCGGCGAGTTCCCGGAACTGCAGGGCACGATGGGCACGTACTACGCGCGCCACGACGGCGAAGCCGACGACGTCGCGCTCGCCTGCGCCGAGCACTACCAGCCGCGTTTCTCCGGCGACGCACTGCCGACCACGCCCGTGTCGACTGCCGTCGCGCTCGCCGACAAGCTCGAGACGATCGTCGGCATCTGGGGGATCGGCCTCGCGCCGACCGGCGAGAAGGATCCGTTCGCGCTGCGCCGCCACGCACTCGGCGTGCTGCGCCTGCTGCTCGAGAAGCAGCTGCCGCTCGATCTCGTGTCGCTGCTGCGCACGGCCCATGCACGCTTCGAAGGCGTGCCGGGCGTCGCCGAATCGACCGACGCGATCCTCGCGTTCTTCATGGATCGCCTGCGCGGCCTGCTGCGCGAGCGCGGCTATTCGGCCGGCGAAATCGATGCGGTGCTGAGCCTGAACCCGACGCGCGTCGACGATCTCGTCGCGCGCCTCGACGCGGTGCGCGAATTCACGCACCTCGCGGAAGCCGAAGCACTCGCGGCCGCGAACAAGCGGATCTCGAACATCCTGAAGAAGTCGGACGGCGGCGCGAACGGTGCGGTGCAGCCGACGCTGCTCGTCGAGGCCGCCGAGAAGGCGCTGCACGAACAGCTCGCGGCCGTGACGCCGCACGTGCAGTCGCAGCTCGAGGCGCGTGCGTACACGGGCGCGCTGTCGGCGCTCGCCGCGCTGCGCGCACCGGTCGACACGTTCTTCAACGACGTGATGGTCAACGCGGAAGATCCGGCACTGCGCGCGAACCGTCTCGCGCTGCTGTCCGCGCTGCACCAGCAGATGAACTGCGTCGCCGACATCTCGAAGCTCGCCGCATAAGGGCCGCACGATGCCGACCAGCCCCAACCGAAAGCTCGTCGTCCTCGACCGGGACGGCGTGATCAACGTCGATTCGGATGCGTTCATCAAGACGCCCGACGAATGGATCGCGCTGCCCGGCGCCCTCGAGGCGATTGCCCGGCTCAACCACGCGGGGTATCGCGTGGTCGTCGCGACCAACCAGTCCGGCATCGGTCGCGGGCTGTTCGACATGGCCGCGCTCAACGAGATGCACCTGAAGATGCATCGCGCGGCGGCCGCGGTCGGCGCGCGGATCGACGCGGTGTTCTTCTGCCCGCACACGGCCGAGGATCACTGCGACTGCCGCAAGCCGAAACCCGGGATGATGCAGATGATCGCCGAGCGCTTCGAGATCGATCCCGATCACACGCCGGTGGTCGGCGATTCGCTGCGCGACCTGCAGGCCGGCGTCGCGGTCGGCTTCCAGCCGTACCTCGTGCTCACCGGCAAGGGCAAGAAGACGCTCGCCGCCGGCAACCTGCCGCCCGGCACGAAGGTCCACGACGACCTGCGCGCGTTCGCGCTCGATTTCCTTTCACACGAACACGAGTGATGCGGCCGCCGCGCGCATCCTCCCTAACGCCAGACTTACGCCGATGCGCTTCGTCCGCTCCCTGCTGCTGCTGATCTACTTCGTCGTGTACACGGTGCCGTACGCCACCGCGTGCTTCATCGCCTTTCCGTTCATGCGCGCCGACGCGCGCTACTGGATGGCGGCCGGCTGGTGCAAGTCCACGCTGTGGGTCGTGCGCTGGCTGAACGGCATCCGCTACCGGATCGAAGGCTACGAGAACCTGCCCGACGGCCCGGCCGTGCTGCTGTCGAAGCACCAGTCCGCATGGGAAACGCTCGCGTTTCCCGCGCTGATGCCGAAACCGCTCTGCTACGTGTTCAAGCGCGAGCTGCTGTACGTGCCGTTCTTCGGCTGGGCGCTCGGGCTGCTGCACATGGTCAACATCAACCGCAAGGAAGGCAAGAACGCGTTCACGTCGGTGATCCGCCAGGGCAAGAAGCGCCTGTCGGAAGGCGCATGGATGATCATGTTCCCGGAAGGCACGCGCACGCCGGTCGGCAAGCAGGGCAAGTACAAGACGGGTGGCGCGCGCTTCGCGATCGAAACCGGCGCACCCGTCGTACCGATCGCGCACAATGCAGGCCGGGTGTGGCCGCGCAACTCGTTCACGAAATTCCCGGGCGTCGTCACCGTGTCGATCGGCAAGCCGATTCCCAGCGAGGGGCTGACGCCCGATGCATTGAACTCGCAGGTCGAAGCATGGATCGAAGCGGAAATGCGCCGGATCGATCCGGATTCGTATCGCCAGGCGGGCAACGCCGGCACGCGCGATGCCGCGCGTGTCTGACGCCCCCGGGTGGCAGCCGTTGCGTACGACAAAAAGAAGCGAACTGATGAAACAGCGTCCGCGGCCACGGCCTGCCGTCGTGGCCCTCGATCATCGCCAGATGGATCTGCCGCTCTTCGACGGGCCGGCCGCCGCGCCGTCGGCGCCCGCTGCCCCGCCCGCGCCGACCGAAGCGGCCCCCGCTGCGCCCCTCGATCCGGGCCCCGCGCCCGACCGCTCGCGCGTGCGGACGTTCGCACTCGACAGCCGCGTGCTCGAATACCGCCTGAAGCGCTCGGCGCGCCGGACGATCGGCTTCACGATCGACGGCAGCGGGCTGTCGATCACCGCGCCGCGCTGGGTCACGCTCGCCGACATCGAAGCCGCGATCGCCGAGAAACAACGCTGGATCTTCGCGAAGCTCGCCGAGTGGAAGACGCGCACCGAGCAGCGCGCGCTGCCGCAGATCGACTGGCGCGACGGCGCGCAGCTGCCCTATCTCGGCAAGACGGTGACGATCGCGCTCGGCGCGGGCGCCGTCGCATTCGACGCCGATGCGTTGCGGCTCTCGCTGCCGCTGCCCGTGCAGGCCGACATGCAGCAGATCAAGGATCGCGTGCAGGGCTGGCTGCAGGGCGAAGCCCGGCGGATCTTCGGTGAACGCCTCGCGGTGTACGCGGAGAAGCTCGGCGTCACGTATTCGATGTATGCGCTGTCGTCGGCCGCGACGCGCTGGGGCAGTTGCTCGAGCGACGGCAAGATCCGCCTGAACTGGCGGCTGATCCATTTCCCGATGTCGATCATCGACTACGTCGTCGCGCACGAGCTGTCGCACCTGCGCGAAATGAACCACAGCCCGGCCTTCTGGCAGACCGTCGAGTCGATCTTCCCCGAGTTCCGCGAAGCGCGCCACACGCTCAAGCATCACCCGCCCGAGCTGCTGCCGTCGCTTTGACGCGCACGGCTTCGCCGCCCACGAAAAAGGGCGATGCGGGTCATTCCGCATCGCCCTTTTTTGCCGCCGCGCACATCGCACGCCACGGCCCGGTTCATCCGGCGCTCAGTGCGCCTTTTTCTGAATGAACTCGATCTTGTAACCGTCCGGATCCTCGACGAACGCGATCACGGTCGTGCCGTGCTTCATCGGGCCCGCTTCGCGCGTGACCTTGCCGCCTTGCGCCTTGATCCTGTCGCAGGCCGCGTACGCGTCGTCGACTTCCAGCGCCAGATGGCCGAAACCCGTGCCGAGGTCGTAGGACGGGGTATCCCAGTTATGGGTCAGTTCGATCACCGTGTTGTTGCTTTCATCGCCGTAGCCGACGAATGCGAGCGTGAACTTGCCTTCCGGATAGTCGTCGCGGCGCAGCACCTTCATGCCGAGCAATTCGGTGTAGAACTTGATCGAGCGGTCGAGATCGCCGACTCGCAGCATCGTATGCAGCAATCGCATGTGTTGTACTCCTGTGGGGACTTTCCAGAACCGGGAACTCTACCAGAGTCGGGTGAACTTCGCCGGGGGCGCCCAGCTCGGGGCGCCTGGCCGGGGACGCCCGGCGGGTAACGCCTGCCGGCGCAAGGGCAACGCGGAAAACAGCACGCCCCTGCTCGCCGGCTACCGAGCGGATCGGGTAACATCCTTCCACCTCGCACCAAAAGCGGGCATGCGACCCACCGCCCGAACGCGACCACCCACTCCCCCTACCGCCACACTGCCGTGCGACACCGCCGATTCGAGCGCGCCGGATGCGCCCCCCTCCCGATCTCGCAGCCGCCGCACCGAACCGGCGAGGTTCGCCGATGAGTGCACTCGCTGCCCCCGTGCGCCGCGCGCTCGACATGCGCGCCGTCGGCCTGATGCTGCTGCTGTGCGCGATCTGGGGCTTCCAGCAGGTCGCGATCAAGAGCACGAACGCCGCGATCGCGCCGATGTTCCAGGCCGGGCTGCGCTCGGTGATCGCGGCGGCGCTGCTGTGGGGCTGGGCCCGTTCGCGCGGTACGCCGCTGTTTCAGGCGGACGGCACGTTCGGCGCGGGCCTCGCGGCCGGCGCGCTGTTCGCCGGCGAATTCATCTGCGTGTTCTTCGGGCTGACGCTGACGAGCGCGTCGCACATGGCGATCTTCCTGTACACGGCGCCGTGCTTCACCGCGCTGGGCCTGCACCTGTTCGCACCCGGCGAACGGCTGCAACGCACGCAGTGGGCCGGCGTCGGCCTGGCATTCGCCGGCATCGCGCTCGCGTTCGCGGACGGCTTCCTGAAGCCGCGCGCCCCCGGCGCATCCGTGCTGGCCGGGCTCGCCGGCGACGCGCTCGGGATCCTCGGCGGCGCGATGTGGGCCGCGACGACCGTCGTCGTACGCTCGACGGCGCTCGCACGGGCGAGCGCGAGCAAGACGCTGTTCTACCAGCTCGCGGTATCGGCAGTCGTGCTGGTCGCGCTGGCCGCACTGTTCGGCCAGGTGTCGTTCGCGCACGTCACGCCGGTCGCGGTCGCGAGCCTCGCGTACCAGTCGGTGATCGTCGCGTTCGTCAGCTACCTGTCGTGGTTCTGGCTGCTGACGCGCTACAGCGCGTCACGACTGTCCGTCTTCACGTTCCTGTCGCCGCTGTTCGGCGTTGCGTTCGGCGTGCTGCTGCTCGGCGAATCGGTCGGCTGGCGCTTCATGTCGGCGGCCGCGCTCGTGCTGACGGGCATCGCGCTCGTCAACGCGCCGCCGCGTCGGCGCGCGTAACGACACCCGGTCGCGGCCCGGCATCGACGAAAACGACGCGGGGAAAATGAAAAAGGCTGCCCGCCAGGGCAGCCTCGTGAACCTCGAGCCGGCGTGCGACGCGCGCATGACGCACGCGCTGCCGTTACTCCGCGGCCTTGCGCACCTTCGCCAGCGCCTGCGCCACGCCGACGTACTCGGCCACGCTCACATCCTCCGCACGGCGCGCGAGATCGAAGCCGAGCGCATCGAAATCGATCGTCTCGCGATAGTCGCCGAGCGTATTGCGCAGCATCTTGCGGCGCTGCGAGAACGCCGCGGTGACGATTTCGCCGAGCAGCCCGGGATCGACATCCGGCAGTTCGTGCGGCTCGTACGGAATCATCCGGACGATCGCCGAATCGACCTTCGGCGGCGGCTGGAACGATTCCGGCGGCACGTCGAGCATCTTTTCCATCACGTAGCGGTACTGCAGCATCACCGACAGACGCGAAAACGCCTTCGTGCCCGGCTCCGCGACCATCCGTTCGACGACTTCGTTCTGCAGCATGAAGTGCTGGTCGATGACCGCGTCGGCGAACGTCATCAGGTGAAACAGCAGCGGGCTGGAAATGTTGTACGGCAGGTTGCCGACGATCCGCAACGACGGCTTGTCGCCGGGTGCCGCGAGCGAGCGGAAGTCGAACGCGAGCGCGTCGCCCGCATGCAGTTCGAGCAGCGCGCCGAAGCGTTGCTGCAGGCGCCCGATCAGGTCGCGGTCGAGCTCGACCGCATGCAGCGGCGACTCGGGCGTCGCGAGGCGCGCGATCAGCGGCTCGGTCAGCGCGCCGAGCCCGGGGCCGATCTCGACCATGCGCTGGCCGCGCGCGGGGCCGATCGTCGCGACGATCGAGTCGATCACGCCGTGATCGACGAGGAAGTTCTGCCCGAAGCGCTTGCGCGCGAAATGGCCTTGGTGCTGTCTGCTGTTCGACATCGACTGAGTAAAACGAAAAATACGACGAATGAGGTAAAAGCCGGGCCGCCTCAGGCGGTGCGGCGATGGCGCGCCATCGTGACGGCCGTGTCGAGCGCGGCGATCATGCTGCCCGGATCCGCGCGGCCCGTGCCGGCCAGATCGAGTGCCGTGCCGTGATCGACCGACGTACGGATGATCGGCAGCCCGAGCGTCACGTTGATGCCCTCGCCGAACGTCGCGTACTTCAGCACGGGCAGGCCCTGGTCATGGAACATCGCGAGCACGCAATCGGCATCGGCGAGGTGACGCGGCTGGAACAGCGTGTCGGCCGGATACGGGCCGCGCGCGTCGATGCCCTGCGCGTTCGCGCGGGCCAGTGCCGGCGAGATCACGTCGATCTCCTCGCGGCCGAGATAACCGTTCTCGCCCGCGTGCGGGTTCAGGCCCGTCACGAGAATGCGCGGCGCGGCGAGACCGAAGTCGCGCCGCAGGTCGCGATCGATGATCGCGAGCGTCTCGACGAGCCCGTCGACCGTCAGTGCGGCCGACACGTCCTTCAGCGGCAGGTGCGTGGTCGCGAGCGCCACGCGCAGCGGCCGGTGGCCGGTACCGGCCAGCATCATCACGACACGCGGCGTATGCGTGCGCTCCGCTAGGTACTCGGTATGGCCGGTGAACGGCACGCCCGCATCGTTGATCGTGCTCTTCTGCAACGGCGCGGTGACGATCGCGTCGTACCGGCCCGCCAGCGCGCCGTCGATTGCCGCGTCGAGCAGCCCGAGCACGTAAGGGCCGTTCGCCGCGTCCAGCCTGCCCGCCTGCGCGGGCACGGCGAGCGCGTGATGCGCGACCGACACCGGCCCGCTGCCGGCCAGCGTGGCCCGGTCGGCGCCGACGGCCGCCGCACGCGCGTCGAGCAGCGCCGCATCGCCGAGCACGGTGAAATGCGCGTCGGGCCAGCGCTGCGCGGCATCACGCAGCGCCTGCACGGTCAGTTCCGGGCCGACCCCCGCGGGTTCGCCGGTCGTGATCGCGATCTGCAGCGCGGGCGTGGTCATCGGAAGCTCGCTCAGTTCGCCGGGCCGACGCCGCCGATCTTGTACTGTACGTACGACGAATCGCGCAGCTCGCGCAGCCAGTCGGCATACGCCTGCTCGGCCTTGCGCTGGCCGATCGCCTGACGCGCGATATCCATCTGCTGCTGCACCGAACCTTCCGCTTCGCGGCGGCCCAGCACCTGGATCAGGTGATAGCCGTACTCGGTACGGATCGGCTGGCTGATCTGGCCGTCCTGCAGGTTGTTCATCGCGCGCTCGAATTCCGGCACGGTCTCGCCCGGACTGATCCAGCCGAGATCGCCGCCCTGCGACGCCGAACCGTCCTGCGAATACGTGCGCGCGAACTTCGCGAAATCGCCGCCGGCCTCGACCTGGTTGCGGATGTCGGCCAGTTGCTGGCGCGCCTGGCCTTCGGACTTGCCTTCGCCCACGCGCAACAGGATGTGGCGCACGTGCGTCTGGACGATCTTCGGTGCCGCGGCCGACGCGCCCTGGCTCTGGCGACGATCGACGAGACGCACGATCTCGAAGCCGTCCGGCACGCGGATCAGCGTCGGGTTGACCTGGCCCGGGCGCAGCTTCGATGCGGCGTCGACGACGTCGGCCGGCAGCGCGCTCGGCGACTTGAAGCCGAGGTCACCGCCCTTCTTCGCGTCGTTCGCTTCCGAATTGTTCTTCGCGAGCTTCTCGAAATCGGCACCCGACTTCGCCTGCTGCAGCAGCGCGTCAGCCTTCTTCTGCGCGGCTTCGATGTCGGCCTGCGGCGCGTTGGTCGGTGCCTTGATGAAGATGTGCTGGAAGCGCAGGTCCTGCTGCTGCGACGCGTTCGGCCCGCGCTGGCTCGCGATGTAGTTCGCGACCTCGGCGTCCGACACGGTGATCTTGCCGTCGACCTCGCGCTCGCGCAGCTTCGACAGCATCAGTTCGGTGCGCGCATCGCTCGTGAAGATGCTCCAGGGCACGCCTTGCGCCTCGAGACGCGCGCGGTACTGGTCGAGCGTCATGCCGTTCGCCTGCGCGAGGCGCTGCAGCGTGGACTGTACCGTCGCGTCGTCGATGCGGATCCCGTCGTCCTTGGCCTTCTGCACCTGGATACGCTCGAGCACCATCTGGTTCAGCACCTGCGCGCGCAACTGGTCGGTCGGCGGCACGGGGGCGTTCTGCTGCTGCAGCCGGCGCGCGATCAGGCCGGCACGCTGGTCGAGTTCGCGGCCGGTGATCACGTCGTTGTTGACGACCGCGACGACTTCGTCGGCGAGCTGCGCACCTTGCGAACCGAGCGCCTGCGCCGCGGCCGGCGCAGAGGCGAGCAGCGCGGCCGCCGCAGCGAGGCTGGACACGACTGCCGCGAAACGAAGGGTTTTCTTCATTGCCACTGGAACTCCATTGAAATCGTGCTGACCGGTGCAGACAAGCCGGCGTTACTCGTAGTTGCTGAAGCGGGACATCGGCGGCGGCGGCGGCGGCAGCGGCGTGTAGCCCGGCACCCCGGCGCGGAACGCGGACACGAGGCCGTTGTCGACGGTCGACAGGCCCTTGAGCGTGAGCTGCATCATGAAGCGCGTCGACGAATTCTGCTGTCCGGACGAATTGATGCCGTTCGCCGCCCGCTGCACCCCGACCCCGAGCGCCCAGCAATCCGCGTCGTATTGTAAGCCGACCAGACCGTCGACCACGCGATCGCCGGCGAGATCGTAGTTGAAGCGGCCGATCGCATACAGGCGGCGCGTGAGCGGCCATTGCGCGGACACCAGGAACTGGTTGATCGGCTGGTTGTCGAGCGTGGTGTTCGCACGCGTATAGCGGTAGCCGACGTTGATCACGCGGCGCTCGCCCGGGCTGTAGCCGAAACCGACGCTCGACTTCACGAGCTGGTTGTTGTTCTGGTTGTACTGGAACGCCGTCTCGGACATGAAACCCGAACCGAGCTTCAGCGCGGCCCCGACGATCAGGTCCGAGTGGCGCGCCAGCACCGCACTCTGCCCGGCATTCAGCGTGACGCGCTGATCGGCGAAGTAGTACTGCTGCGCGATCACGAAACGCGCACGCTCGTCGCCGGTGCGCGGATCGATGAAGCGCGACGTCAGGCCGGCCGTGATGCGGTTCGCATCGGCGATCCGGTCGTTGCCGACGAACGTGTTCGGCTGGTAGATCTCCGCGAGGCCGAAGTCCGATTCCGCGGTGTCGAACAGCGGCGCGTTCGACTGGTCGCGATACGGCGTGTACACGTAGTACAGGCGCGGCTCGAGGGTCTGGATGAAATCCTGGCCGAACAGGCGCACCGAGCGGTCGAAGATCAGGCCCGAATCGAAGCTCACGGTCGGGATCGACTCGGTGAAGCGCTTCGGGCTGTTCGGCGTTTTCGACGACAGGTAGTTCAGGTCGTACGACGCGAAGTGGTACTGGACCTTCGGCACGACGAAGTAGCCGGGGCCGTACACGCCGTACGCGATGTACGGGTTGAAGACGACCCGGTCGCCTTCGGTCGCGTCGGCCGTCGTGATGCGGAACCGCGAATAGTCGGCTTCCGCGCCGAAGTCGAAGCCGCCGACGTTGTACTTCGTGTACTTCACGTTCAACTGCGGCTCGCGGCTGTACGGCGCGATCGACGGCGGCAGCGTCTGCCAGTGCTGGTAGCGCGCGAGCACCGACCACGGGCCGTTGTTGTACGTGAGGCCCGCTTCCTGCTGGTACAGCGTCTGCGTCCCGTTGATGAACTGGTTCGACGAACCCAGTTGCTCGGGATACAGATTGTCCGAGACCTTGTTGTAGTAGACGTAGCCGCCGAAACCGCCGCCGAAGTTCTGCTGGTGCTGCCAGTAGATCGCGTAGCGGTTGCGGTGCTCGAGCCGGTCATCCGGCAGGTAATTGGCCGTGAACGTGCCCGAATACGACGGCGACAGGTAGCGGAACGTCGCCTCGGTCATCACGCCGCGCCGCGAGATGATGCGCGGCGTGAGCGTCAGGTCGCGGTTCGGCGCGATGTTGAAGTAGTACGGCAGCGTCAGCTCGAAGCCGTTGCTCGAGTTCACCGAGAACGTCGGCGGCAGCAGGCCGCTGCGCCGCTCGCCCGACAGCGGGAACGTCATCCACGGGCTCGCGAAGATCGGCACGCCCTGGAAGAACAGCACGCCGTTGCGCGCGGTGCCTTCGTCGGCGCCCGTATCGAAGTCGAAGCGGCTGCCCTTGATGTACCACGCGGGGTTCGTCGAGCACTGGCACGCGGTATAGGTCCCGTTGACGAACACCGAGCGCTCGTTGTCGACCATGTCGACACGCTCCGCGCTGCCCGAGCCGCCCGTCACGTTGAAGTGATACTTCGGCGCCGTCATGAAGCCCTGGTTCGCCTCGATCTTCAGGTGCGCCTCGGGGCCCGCGAACGACGTGCCGGAATTGATCACCCTGACCTGGCCGTACGCATCGGCCATGTCGGTATCCTGATCGTAGTGGATCGCGTCGGCCTTCACGACGGCGTCACCGCGCCGCAGCTCGGCCGAACCCTTCGCGGCGAGATCCTGCTCGGCGGTGCCGCTCGTGTGGTCGGCGATCACGAAGGCGGCCGGCTTCGCGCCCTCCTTCAGCGGACGATCCTCGAGCTGGGGCGCGAGACGCAGATCCCACGGCGAGTCGAGCGGCTGCGGCTGCGCGGCCGCGCCCGACAGCTGCGCGTACGACACGGCCGGCACGAGGCCGGGCACGGCCAGGAGCGCGAGCGCGAGCCGCCGTTTGCGCGGCACCCCGTCACCGGGGAAAACATTCGGGAATAGCGGTTTGGGCGGCATCTATCGTTTGGCGAATCGCCCCTTGTCAGCCGCGCCGTCGCGGCACATTCGCGCACGGCGGGCCGCGCCGTCGCACCGCGACTGCGGCTGAGCGCAAACCGGGGAGGCGATCGGGTGGCGGCGCGACAGGCGGCGGGCCTGCACGGCGGAAAGCTGACGCGGGGTGCGTCAAAAAAGTCGTGGGGTATTATATGGCAAGACGTTCCCCCCTCCTCCGAGTTTCATGACGCCCCCATCCGCCGCATCCCAGCCCGACGCCCGCCTCGAAGCGCTCACCGCGTGGCTGCACCCGCTCGCCGAGCGCTACGCGCTCGACCTGTCGACCCTCGCGCCCGCATCGTCGGACGCCAGTTTCCGCCGCTATTTCCGGATTGCGTCGGCCACGAGCGCCGGCGGCACGCTGATCGCCGTCGACGCGCCGCCGCCCGAGAAGTGCCGCGAGTTCGTCCAGGTCGCGCAGCTGCTCGCCGCGGCCGGCGACCACGTGCCGGACGTGCTGGCCCACGATTTCGACGCGGGTTTCATGCTCGTGACCGATCTCGGCCGCACGCCGTACATCTCGGTGCTCGATCCGGCCGACCCGGCCGCCGCGAAACCGCTGATGCGCGAAGCACTCGACGCGCTGATCCGCTTCCAGCTCACGTCGAAACCCGACGTGCTGCCGCCGTTCGACGAGGCGTTCCTGCGCCGCGAGATGGAGCTGATGCCCGAATGGTTCGTCGGCCGCCACCTCGGCAAGCCCGTCACCGACGCGATGCGTGGCACGCTCGACCGCACCTTCGCGCTGCTGGTCGCGAGCGCCCACGCGCAGCCGCAGGGTTTCATGCTGCGCGACTTCATGCCGCGCAACCTGATGGTGTGCGAGCCGAACCCGGGCATCCTCGACTTCCAGGACGCCGTCTACGGGCCGCTGACGTACGACGTCGTGTCGCTGCTGCGCGACGCCTTCATCAGCTGGGACGAGGAGTTCGAGCTCGACTGCTTCGCGTACTACTGGGAAAAGGCGAAAAAGGCCGGGCTGCCGGTCGATCCCGATTTCGGCGAGTTCTACCGCCAGCTCGAATGGATGGGGCTGCAGCGCCACATCAAGGTGCTCGGCCTGTTCGCGCGCATCAATTACCGCGACGGCAAGCCCCATTACCTGAACGACCTGCCGCGCTTCATCGCGTATGCGCGCAAGGTCGCGCTGCGCTACCGCCCGCTCGTGCCGTTCGCGAAGCTGCTCGACGAGCTCGAGGGCAACGCGCCGGCCGACGTGGGCTATACGTTCTGATCGTTCCGACTCTCCTGACACCCGGCCGAACATGAGCAACACCCTGACGACGGCGATGATCTTCGCCGCCGGGCGCGGCGAACGGATGCGCCCGCTCACCGACACCCGCCCGAAGCCGCTCCTCGAAGCGGGCGGCAAGCCGCTGATCGCGTGGCAGATCGAAGCGCTCGCACGCGCGGGTATCGAGACGATCGTGATCAACCACGCGTGGCTCGGCGAACAGATCGAGGCTGCGCTCGGCGACGGGTCGCGCTGGGGCGTACGGCTCGCGTACTCGGCCGAAGGCGAGGCACTGGAAACCGCGGGCGGCATCGCGCAGGCGTTGCCGCTGCTCGAGCGCGACGGACAACCGGCCGTGTTCGCGGCGGTCAGCGGCGACGTGTACTGCGCCTTCGACTACCGGACGCTCGCGCCGCGCGCCGCCCGGATGGCCGCGCTCGACGCGCCGGCGATGCACCTCGTGATGGTGCCGAACCCGCCGTTCCACCCGGCCGGCGACTTCGCGCTCGGCGACGACGGCCGCCTGGCGCTCGACGGCGCCGCGCGCTTCACGTTCGGCAACATCGGCCTGTACGACACGCGGATGTTCCGCGATCTCGCGCCCGGCACGCGGCGCGCGCTGACGCCGTACTATCGCGCGGCGATCGAAGCCGGCCGCGCGAGCGGCGAACTGTACGAAGGTATTTGGGAGAACGTCGGCACGCCCGCGCAGCTCGGCGAGCTCGACGCGCGGCTGCGCGCCGCGGGCTGATCGTTTCGTGGCTGGGTGGCTGGGTGGCTGGGTGGCTGAGCCGCTGAGCGGCTGAGCGGCTGAGCGGCTGAGCGGCTGAGCGGCGGTTCGGCGGTTCGGCGGTTCGGCGGTTCGGCGGTTCGGCGGTTCGGCGGTCGATACCCCGACTCGTCAACGACCGCGCGACCGACCGGCGCCGGACCAAGCTCCAGGATCCGATGTCGCCGACGCTCCGCCGAGTCACCCGGCCCTGACGGCACCACACCGCCCGTTCCTGCCGCGCACCGCGCAATACCCGAGCCTACGCGGCCTCGGCCTCTTCCCCGCCCGCCGCCGCGCGCTGCTGCTGCAGCGCCCACATCTGCGCATACAACCCGTCGGCGCGCACGAGTTCGTCGTGCGTGCCGCGCTCGACGATCCGCCCGTGATCCATCACGAGGATCTGCTGCGCGTGCACGACCGTCGACAGCCGGTGCGCGATCACGAGCGTCGTGCGATGCCGCGCGATCTGGTCGAGCTCGTGCTGGATCGCCCGCTCCGAGCGCGAATCGAGCGCCGAAGTCGCCTCGTCGAACAGCAGCACCGGCGGATCCTTCAACAGCGTGCGCGCGATCGCGACGCGCTGCTTCTCGCCGCCAGACAACTTCAGCCCGCGCTCGCCGACCGGCGTGTCATAACCCTTCGGCAAGCTTTCGATGAAATCGTGGATGTGCGCGGCGCGCGCGGCCGCGATCACCTCGTCGCGGGTCGCGCTCGGTCGGCCGTACGCGATGTTGTAGTAGATCGAGTCGTTGAACAGCACGGTGTCCTGCGGCACGATCCCGATCGACGCACGCAACGAATCCTGCGTGACGTCGCGGATATCCTGGCCGTCGATCCGGATCGCGCCGCCCACCTGCCGGTCGAGATCGTAGAAACGAAACAGCAGCCGCGACAGCGTCGACTTCCCGGAGCCGCTGTGGCCGACCACCGCGGTCGTCGTGCCCGCGTCGATCGTGAAGGACACGTCGTGCAGGATCGGCCGCGACGCCTCGTACGCGAAATTCACGTGCTCGAAGCGCACCTGCGCGCCGGCGACCGCGAGCGGCCGCGCATCGGGCAGGTCGGCCACTTCCTTCGCGGCCGACAGCAGCCCGAACATCCGGTCCATGTCGGTGAGGCTCTGCTTCAGCTCGCGATAGACGACGCCGAGAAAGTTCAGCGGAATGTACAGCTGCAGCATGAACGTGTTGATCAGCACGAGATCGCCGAGCGTCAGCTTGCCCGCGAGCACGCCCTGCGTCGCGCGCCACAGGATGAACACGAGCCCCGTGCCGATGATCGCCTGCTGGCCGAAGTTCAGCACCGACAGCGAATTCTGCGAGCGGATCGCGGCCTTCCGGTAGCGCTTGAGATTCTCGTCGTAGCGCTGCGCCTCCCACTCCTCGTTGCCGAAATACTTGACCGTCTCGTAGTTGATCAACGAATCGATCGCCCGTGAGTTCGCGCGCGAATCGAGTTCGTTCATCGTGCGGCGGAAATGCGTACGCCAGTTGGTGACCTTCACCGTGAACACGATGTACGTGACCAGCGCCGCGAACGTCACGTACGCGTAATAGGCCTCGTACTTGACCACGAAGAAGCCGAGCACGAGCCCGACCTCGACGAGCGTCGGCAGGATGCTGTACAGCGAATACGAGATCAGTTGCTGGATGCCGCGCGTGCCGCGCTCGATGTCGCGCGACATGCCGCCCGTCTGGCGTTCGAGATGGAACCGCAGCGACAGCCCGTGCAGGTGCCGGAACACCTGCAGCGCGAGCTGGCGCACCGCGCTCTCGGTGACCTTCGAGAACAGGATCTCGCGCAGCTCGGTGAACAGCGACGTCGACAGCCGCACGAGCGCATAGGCGACGACCAGCAACCCGACGCCGCCCGCGAGCACGATGCCGGCCGACTGTTCGGCGCGGCCGAGCGCGGTGATCTGCTGGACGTAGGACAGGTGGTCGACGATGCGCTTCATCACGACCGGCACGCCGAGGTTCGCGACCTTCGCGCCGATCAGGCAGCCGAGCGCGAGCGCGACGCGCCATTTGTAGGTGGTCAGGTACGGCAGCAGCGACCGGATGGTCTGCCAGTCGTTGCGGGGCCCGGTCGAAGCCGGCGCGGGCTCGCCGGAAGCAGGAAATCGGCGCATGAGGGGAAGGATCGGCGGCGGTGCCGGGCGCGTGATCGGCGGCCGGCTCGCTCACTTTCTCGTACAATTTGCGAACGTTGTATTGTCGCAGAAGCCGCTTCGCGCCGCTGCCGGCGCCCTCGCCGGCCGGCCTGCGCGCGGCGGTATGTTTCTTACAGGATGAAAGCCCCCGCCATGACCGATTCGACCCTCGAACTCCCGCAAAAACAGCCCGCGCTGCGCGTCGTCCCGCAACCGCACGACGCGAACGTCCACGGCGACGTGTTCGGCGGCTGGATCATGTCGCAGGTCGACATCGCCGGCTCGATCCCCGCGAGCCAGCGCGCGAACGGTCGCGTCGCGACGGTCGCGGTCAACTCGTTCGTGTTCAAGCAGCCGGTGTTCGTCGGCGATCTGCTGAGCTTCTACGCGACCATCATGCGCACCGGCAACACGTCGATCACGGTCGACGTCGAGGTGTACGCGCAGCGCATGCGCCTGATGGGTGAAATCGTGAAGGTCACCGAAGCGACGCTCACCTACGTCGCGACCGGCCCCGACCGCAAGCCGCGGCAACTGCCGCCGCTCTGACGGACGAGCGCCGAGCGGCGCTCGCCCTCCACCCGGCTGCGGCCACCTCAGTGCGTGGCCGTCAGCCCGAACTCCCGCATCGCGGGCAGGAAATCGTGGTTCAGCTTCGGCTTGCGCGACAGCTTCACCAGCACGTAGCGCTGGAACGGCGCAAGCCGCTGCCACTGCGCGAGCCCGGGCGCCGTCAGCCCGGCCAGCGCGCTCTGCTGCACGAGCGACTCCGGCACGATGTCGGTGGCACGCCAGGCCGGCTGCTCGTCCGGCTGGAACCACGAGGGCTCCAGATCCGCGTGCGTACGCAGCATTTCGAACAGCGCGTGATCGAAGTTGGGCTCGATCGCGGTGTCGTCGTCGGCCGGAAAGCGTGCGAGCAGCTTGCGGTCCTCGAGCGGCAGCAGTTGCCACTGCTCGAGCGAAATCCGCAGACCGAAACGGTCGAGATTGAAACGCACGATCATCGGGATGTACGTGAAGTTTTCCGACGATTCGTGTTCGAAGGCGAATAGCAGTGGAGCGTCGCTGAGTCCCATGATCGTTACCTGATGTGGCGGATGCCGGCGCGGCCGGCTTGCCTGGGGTATTTTAGAACCTCTGCGCGCGGGCGGCGGATACGAATGCCGCCGCCCGCGCGCCGAATCAACGGGAGTGCTCGTGAATCCGACCGAATCCGGTGAAATGCGCGACGAACCGCGCGGCGCGATCGAACTGTCCGTGCGCCGCACGCGCGGCGGCGCCGTCGAGACCGCGCACGACTACGTGGGCCAGGAATGGCCCGTCGCCCTCGTCTTCAACGGCATCTCGCACGCGGTGATGATGTGTACGCCGTGCGACCTCGAAGCATTCGCGGTCGGTTTCGCGATCTCGGAAGGGATCGTCGCGCGCGGCAGCGACATCAAGGACATCGAGGTGATCCTGCACGCCGACTCCCCGCTGCCGCATGCGGAAGTCCACCTGGAGGTCGTCCAGCAGGCGTTCGCCGCGCTGAAGGACCGGCGCCGCGCGCTCGCGGGGCGCACCGGCTGCGGCGTATGCGGGATCGAAAGCATCGACCTGCTCGACCTCGCGCCCGAACGCGTGCCCGATACAGGCTTTCTCGCGCGCCTCGCCCCCGACGCGCTGACGCGCGCGGCGCAGGCGCTGCCGGCGCATCAGGCGCTCACGCGGCTCACGGGCGGCCTGCACGCGGCCGCGTGGTGCGACGCAACAGGCGCGATCCGGATGGCGTTCGAGGACGTCGGCCGCCACAACGCGCTCGACAAGCTGATCGGCTCGCTCGTGCTGTCGCGCGCCGACGCGACCGACGGCTTTGTGTTCCTGTCGAGCCGCGCGAGCTACGAGCTCGTGCGCAAGGCCGCACGGGTCGGCATCCCGATGGTGGCGACGATCTCCGCGCCGTCGTCGCTCGCGATCGAAATCGCAAAAGCGGCCGGCTTGCGGCTCGTCAGCTTCTGCCGCGAAACCGGCCACGTCGACTACGGCACGGCCTGATCGCGTTCGCGGCGGCGCGCCGGCGAGCCATCGCCGGCACGGCCTGCTCCGTCAGTCGAACTGACGGAAATCCGGCTTGCGCTTCTCGAAGAACGCCGTCATCGCCTCGCGCGCTTCGGGCGCGCGCAGCATCGCGGCGAAGTGGCCCGCCTCCTCGGCCATCCGCGCGGACGTCGCCACACCGCCCGTATCCTTCAGCAGCGCCTTCGTCACGCGCAGCGACGCCGCAGGCAGCGCCGCGAGCTTCGCCGCCTGCTTCGCCGCGAACGCGTCGAGCTCGGCCGCCGGCAGCACGCGGTTGACGATGCCGATCCGGTGCGCTTCCAGCGCGTCGAACGCCTCGCCGAGCAGCAGCTTCTCGGCGGCGACCTGATGGCCGGCCAGGCGCGGCAGCAGCACGCTCGACGCAGCTTCCGGGCACAGGCCGAGCTGCGCGAACGGCAGCGAGAACGTCGCGGTGTCGGCTGCGTACACCAGATCGCAGTGCAGCAGCATCGTCACGCCGACGCCGATCGCGAGGCCCGGCACGGCGGCCACGATCGGCTTGCTCGCGGTGCTGATCCGCGCAAGGAACTGGAACACCGGAGCGGTGTCGTCCTTCGGCGGCGCCTTCATGAAATCCTCGAGATCGTTCCCCGCGGTGAAATTGCCGTCGCTGCCGCGCAGCAGGATCACGCGGATCGCCTTGTCTTCCTGCGCGTCGGCGAGCGCATCGGCCATCGTCTGGTACATCGCCGCCGTCAGCGCGTTCTTCTTCGCCGGGCGCGAGATCGTGATCGTCATCACGCCTTCGGCGCGTTCCACTTGAATTTCAGCCACAACCGTCTCCTTTGACTTTCCTCTACCGGAACGAAAAAACGGTGCGCAAGCTTGTGGCCCGCGCACCGTCGTCGCTTTGCGTCGTGTCCTGCTTACAGGCGTTCGATGATGCCCGCGGCACCCATGCCGGTGCCGACGCACATCGTGACCATCCCGTACTTCAGGTTACGGCGGCGCAGGCCGTGCACGACGGTCGCCGCGCGGATCGCGCCGGTCGCGCCGAGCGGGTGGCCGAGTGCGATCGCGCCGCCCATCGGGTTGACCTTCGACGGGTCGAGGCCGAGATCGCGCATCACCGCCAGCGATTGCGCGGCGAACGCTTCGTTCAGCTCGATCCAGTCGAGATCGTCCTGCTTCAGGCCGGCCGCCTTCAGCGCGGCCGGAATCGCTTCCTTCGGGCCGATACCCATGATTTCCGGCGGCACGCCACGCACCGCGAAGCTCACGAAGCGCGCGAGCGGCGTCAGGTTGAACTCCTTCAGCACCTTCTCCGACACGACGAGCAGCGCACCCGCGCCGTCCGACGTCTGCGAGCTGTTGCCGGCCGTGACCGAGCCCTTGTTCGCGAATACCGTGCGCAGCTTCGCGAGGCCTTCGAGCGACGTATCCGCGCGCGGACCTTCGTCGAGCTTGATCTCGCGCGTCTTCACGTCGACTTCGCCGGTTGCGAGGTTCGGGAAACGCTCGGTGATCGTGTACGCGGCGATCTCGTCGTTGAACTCGCCGGCCTGCTGCGCGGCAAGCGCCTTGCGGTGCGATTCGACCGAGAACGCGTCCTGGTCTTCGCGGCTCACCTTCCACTGCTCGGCGACGCGCTCGGCCGTCAGGCCCATCCCGTATGCGATGCCGAAGTCTTCATTGCGATCGAAGATGTGCGGCGACATCGACGGCTTGTTGCCCATCATCGGCACCATGCTCATCGATTCACAGCCGCCCGCGAAGATCGCGTCCGATTCGCCGACGCGGATGCGGTCGGCCGCCATCGCGAGCGCCGTGATGCCCGACGCGCAGAAGCGGTTGACCGTCACGCCGCCGACCGTCTGCGGCAGGCCCGCGAGCAGCGCGCCCATCCGCGCGACGTTCAGGCCCTGTTCGGCTTCCGGAATCGCGCAGCCGATGATCGCGTCCTCGATCAGCTTCGTGTCGAAGCCCGGCACCTGCGCAACCGCCGACTTGATCGCGTGGACCAGCAGCTCGTCCGGGCGCGTGTTCTTGAAGACACCGCGCGGAGCCTTGCCGATCGGCGTGCGGCTGGCGGCGACGATGTATGCGTCTTGCAATTGTTTGCTCATTTGAGACTCCTTGCCTTATCGCTCGCTCAGTTACGCACCGGCTTGCCGGTCTGCAACATGCCCATGATCCGTTCCTGCGTCTTCTGCGTGCCGAGCAGTTCGACGAACGCGCGGCGCTCCAGCGCGAGCAGCCACTGCTCGTCGACGAGGCTGCCGGCTTCGACGTCGCCGCCGCACACGGCTTCGGCGATGCGGCTCGCGATCAGGTAGTCGTGGTCGCTGATGAAGCGGCCGTCACGCATGTTGACGAGCGATGCCTTGATCGTCGCGATCGCCGAGCGGCCAGCGACCGGCACGTCCTTCGCACGCAGCGGTGCGCGGTAGCCGGTGGCGGCCAGCGCACGCGCTTCCTTCTTCGCGGTGTCGAGCAGTTCGAACACGTTGAAGACGATCGTGTCGGACGGCTTCACGTAGCCCATCGCACGTGCATCGTGCGCGGAGGCCGAGACCTTCGCCATCGCCGCGTTCTCGAACGACTTCGTGACGAACTTCAGGATGTCGGTGGTCGCGTTCGCGGCCGTCGCAGCGTCCGCTGCGCGCAGCGCCGCTTCCTTCAGGCCACCGCCCGCCGGCACGAGGCCGACACCCACTTCGACGAGGCCGATGTAGCTCTCGACGTGGACGACGCGCTTCGCACTGTGCAGCATCAGCTCGCACCCGCCGCCGAGCGCGATGCCCGACACGGCCGTGACGACCGGCACGTTCGCGTACTTCACGCGCAGCATGCCTTCCTGGAACTTCTTCACGAACGGCTCGATACCCTTCGCGCCGCCCATCATGAACGCGGGCATCGCCTCTTCGAGGTTCGCGCCGGCCGAGAACGGGCCGCCCGGCGTGCCGAGCTTCAGCGACGTCGGCTGCCAGATCACCACGCCCTTGTAGTCTTTCTCCGCGAGTTCGATCGCCTGCACGAGGCCGTCGATCACGCTCGGTCCGATCGTGTTCATCTTCGACTTGAACGACACGATCACGACGTCGTCTTCACCCGCACGATCGTCGACCCATGCGCGCACCGCGTCGGTCTCGAACAGCGTCTTGCCGTACGTCTTCGGATCGGCGCCCGCTTCGCCGAGCAGCGGCGCGCGGAATACCTGCTTGGCGTAGACCGCGAGGTCCGAACGCGGCACGAAGCGCTTCGCAGCCGGAGCCCACGAGCCTTCGGCCGTGTGCACGCCGCCCTTCTCGGCAACCGCGCCTTCGAGCACCCACGACGGCAGCGGCACGTTCGCGAGCGCCTTGCCGGCCGCGATGTCTTCCTGCACCCACTCGGCGACCTGCTTCCAGCCGGCGGCCTGCCAGCCTTCGAACGGGCCTTCGTTCCAGCCGAAGCCCCAGCGGATCGCGAGGTCGACGTCGCGCGCGTTGTCGGCGATCGATTCGAGATGCACGCCGATGTAGTGGAACACGTCGCGGAAGATCGACCACAGGAACTGCGCGTGCGGATGGTCCGTCTCGCGCAGCAACTTCAGGCGTTCCGCCGGCGGGCGCTTCAAGATGCGGCCGACGGTTTCGTCAGCCTTCGCGCCCGAGTCGACATAGGTGCCCGTCTTCGCGTCGAGCACCTTGATCGCCTTGCCTTCCTTCTTGTAGAAACCGCCGCCCGTCTTCTGGCCGAGCGCGCCCTGCTTCACCAGTTCGGCGAGCACGGCGGGCGTCTGGTAGACCGGGAAGAACGGATCGTCGGCGAGGTTGTCCTGCATCGTCTTGATCACGTGCGCCATCGTGTCGAGGCCGACCACGTCCGCAGTGCGGAACGTCGCCGATTTCGCGCGGCCGAGGCGGCTGCCCGTCAGGTCGTCGACTTCGTCGAAGCGCAGGCCGAACTTCGCGGCCTCGGTGATCACCGCGAGGATCGAAAAGATGCCGACGCGGTTCGCGATGAAGTTCGGCGTGTCCTTCGCGCGCACGACGCCCTTGCCGACGATGCTCGTCAGGAAGGTTTCGAGCTGGTCGAGGATCTCCGGACGCGTATGCGCGGTCGGGATCAGCTCGACGAGGTGCATGTAGCGCGGCGGGTTGAAGAAGTGCACGCCGCAGAAGCGCGACTTCAGCTCGTCCGAGAAACCTTCGGACAGCTTCGTGATCGACAGGCCCGACGTGTTGGTCGCGAAGATCGCGTTCGGCGCGATGTGCGGCGCGACCTTCTTGTACAGGTCGTGCTTCCAGTCCATCCGCTCGGCGATCGCTTCGATCACGACGTCGCACTCGGCGAGCTTCGCGATGTCGTCTTCGTAGTTCGCGGCTTCGAGGTATTTCGCGTCGTCCTTCACGCCGAACGGCGCGGGCGACAGCTTCTTCAGGTTCTCGATCGCCTTCAGCGCGATCGCGTTTTTCGGGCCTTCCTTGGCCGGCAGGTCGAACAGCAGCACCGGCACGCGCGCGTTGATGAGGTGCGCGGCGATCTGCGCGCCCATCACGCCGGCGCCCAGCACGGCGACCTTGCGAATCAGGAAATTGCTCACGGGATGTCTCCGGATAGTGTCGTGCAGCGCGGAGGTTGGGGCTGCACGGAGAAGTGAGTACCAGGAACCGATGCATCCGGGCGGCGCGCCTCGCGCCCTGCCCGGACTCGCATCAGAACAGCGATTCGTCGACTTCCATCAGCGTCTTCGAACCGGCGCGTGCGGCGCGGATCGTCGACGCCGTCTCGGGCAGCAGGCGCGCGAAGTAGAAGCGTGCCGTCGCGAGCTTCGACTTGTAGAACGGATCGCCCGACGCTTCCTTGTCGAGGGCGAGGCGTGCCATGCGCGCCCAGAAGTACGAGAACACCAGGTGGCCGACGGTGCGCAGGTACGGCACGGCGGCGGCACCGACTTCGTCGGGGTTCTGCATCGCCTTCATGCCGATTTCCATCGTCAGCTTCTGCACCTTGTCGCCGATGTCGGCGAGCGGGTTGATGAACTCGGCCATTTCCGGTTTCACGCCTTCGGCTTCCGCGAATTCCGTCACGAGCTTGCCGAACTTCTTCAGCTTCGCGCCCATGTCGCCGAGCACCTTGCGGCCCAGCAGGTCGAGCGACTGGATCGAGTTCGTGCCTTCGTAGATCATGTTGATCCGCGCGTCGCGCACGTACTGCTCCATGCCCCACTCGGAGATGAAGCCGTGGCCGCCGTAGATCTGCATCGCGTGGTTGGTCGACTCGAACGCGTTGTCGGTCAGGAACGCCTTGATGATCGGCGTGAGCAGCGCGACGAGATCGGCCGCTTCCTTGCGCACCGCTTCGTCGGCGTGCGACAGTTCCTTGTCGATCTGCAGCGCGGACCAGTACGTGAACGCGCGCGCGCCTTCAGCATAGGCCTTCTGCGTGAGCAGCATGCGACGCACGTCCGGATGCACGATGATCGGGTCGGCCGGCTTGTCCGGTGCCTTCGGGCCCGTCAGCGAACGCATCTGCAGGCGTTCCTTCGCGTACGTGAGCGAGTTCTGGTACGCGACTTCCGTGAGGCCGAGGCCCTGCATGCCGACGCCGAGACGCGCGGCATTCATCATCACGAACATCGCGTTCAAGCCCTTGTTCGGCTCGCCGACCATCCAGCCCTTCGCGCCGTCGAGGTTCATCACGCACGTCGAGTTGCCGTGGATGCCCATCTTGTGCTCGATCGAGCCGCACTTGATGCCGTTGCGCTCGCCCGGCTCGCCCGACGCGTCCGGAATGAACTTCGGCACGATGAACAGCGAGATCCCCTTCGTGCCCTGCGGCGCGTCCGGCAGGCGCGCGAGCACGAGGTGGATGATGTTCTTCGACATGTCGTGCTCGCCGCTCGAGATGAAGATCTTCGTGCCGCTGATCGAGTACGAGCCGTCGCCGTTCGGTTCGGCCTTGGTGCGCAGGATGCCGAGGTCGGTGCCGCAGTGCGGCTCGGTCAGGCACATCGTGCCCGTCCATTCGCCCGACACGAGCTTCGGCAGGTATTGCTTCTGGAGTTCCGGCGCGCCGTGCGCGTGCAGGCATTCGTACGCGCCGTGCGACAGGCCCGGATACATCGTCCATGCCTGGTTCGCCGAGTTCAGCATTTCGTAGAGCGCGTTGTTCACGAACGCGGGCAGGCCCTGGCCGCCGTAGTCCGGATCGCAGCCGAGCGCCGGCCAGCCGGCCTCGACGTATTGCTGGTAGGCCTCCTTGAAGCCGGTCGGGGTCTTCACGACGCCGTCGCCTTCATACGTGCAGCCTTCGCGGTCGCCGACCTGGTTCAGCGGGAACAGTACCTCGGAGCAGAACTTGCCCGCTTCCTCGAGGACCTGGTTGATCGTGTCGGCGTCGAGGTCCGCATGCTTGGGCATTTGCTTGACTTCGGCTTCGACGTTCAGAAGCTCGTGCAACACGAATTGCATGTCGCGCAGCGGCGCGGCGTACTGTCCCATGACTCTCTCCAAAGGTGGGCAAAACGGCTCGAGCTCCTGGCGGGCGGATCACGCGCCGCTAACGGCTCTCGCTCTGATACGAAACAATCGTCTTTTCCAGCGCGGCCCACGTGAGGCGCACGGCATCCGGCGAATGCAGGAAACGTGCGTCGTGATGCAGGCCGAGCGTGAAGCTGTACAACTCGAAGAGCATCAGGTCCGGATCGGTATCCGCACGCAGATGGCCTTCTTCCTTCGCCTGCGAAATGGCCCGCAGCATCGCGGCACGCCAGGCCGTCACGCTCGCGATCAACTGCTCGCGCACGGGGCTGTCAGGCCGGTCGTCGTACTCGACGGCCCCGCTGATGTAGATGCATCCGGTCGTCACCTCCTGGATGCGCTTCTCCGTCCAGCGGGCCAGCATCGCCCGAAGGCGCGGCAAGCCTCGCGGTTCGCGCAGGCTCGGAAAGAACACCTCGTTTTCGAAACGATGGTGATACTCGCGGACGACCTCGACCTGCAGGTCCTCGCGCGATCCGAAGTGCGCGAACACGCCGCTCTTGCTCATCTGCATGCGCTCGGCCAGCAGGCCGATCGTCAGCCCCTCCAGCCCGTCACGGCTGGCGAGGTCCAAAGCAGCTTCAAGTATCGCGGCACGCGTCTGTTCGCCTTTTCGCATAGCTATTTCTGTAACCGTTCGGGGGTTCGAATAAAATCGAACGGCCGTACTATTATTGAGTGCGGCCGCTCGCGAAACAAGGAAATTATTAGAAACCGGTGTCTAACCGAGCCGCTATTTTGCGCGATTCCGGCGGGACCGGAGCGGCTTTTCCGCACGAACGTGCGGACAGATTTTTGAAGCGAACGCTTAGTCTGCGTCAGTCGTAACCACCGACCGTCAGCGCCTTCATCACGACACGATACGCCGTATAGGCGAGCCAGTTCAGCATGCGCTCGATGCGCGGGCGCGCGGCGAATCGGGCGGGGTCGATTTCCCGGCCGTCGGCAAACGCGGCCGCGATCGCGTCGCGCAGTTCGTTCGTGACAGCATCGTAGCGCACCAGCACGACATTCGCCTCATTGTTCAACATCAGGCTCAGCGCGTCCAGATTCGACGAACCGACCGTCGCCCAGTTGTCGTCGATCACGGCCACCTTGCCGTGCAGCATCGTCTTGTCGTACTCGGCCACGCGCACGCCCGCGCGCAGCAGCGCGTGATACAGGAACGGCACGGCCGTATCGAGTGCCGCGAATTCCTTGCGGCCGATCAGGATCCGCACGTCGACGCCGCGCCGCGCGGCGCCCGCCAGCGCACGGCGCAGCTTGCGCCCCGGCATGAAGTAAGGATTGGCCAGCAGGATCCGCTGGCGTGCCTGGCCGATCGCCGCGAGATACGCCTTCTCGATCGCGCGACGGTTCACGACGTTGTCGCGCGCGACGAACGCGACGCTCGGCTCCGTCACGACCCGCAGCGCGCCGGCCTTGATCCAGCGATGGCTGCGCATCCAGCGCCGGAACATGTCGGGGAACGCTTCCCCGCCATGCAGCCCGGCTGCATATTGCGCATACGGCTTGTGGCCGAACATGATCCGGTGCCACTGCAATTCGAACGCGGCGCGCACGTCCGACACTGCGGGCCCCGCCATCTCGACCGCGAAATCCCAGCGCGGAAACGGCAGCGTCGTGCCGCCCTGCGCGTAGTCGTCGACGATATTGATGCCGCCGCAGAATGCAACCGCGTGATCGATCACCGCGAGCTTGCGATGCGTGCGCGAGAAGCCGAAGCGGCCGAACAGGAAACGGTTGTAGATGCAGTGCTCGACGCCGGCCACCACCCACGTGTCGAACAGCGGCAGGCGCGCGGTGCCGATGCCGTCGGTGATCACGCGCACGCGCACGCCGCGCTGCGCCGCGCGGATCAGCGCGTCCGACACCGGCCGGCCGGCCGCGTCGTCGCAGAAGATGTAGGTTTCGAGCATCACCTGCTCGCGGGCGGCATCGATCCGCTCGATCAGCGCCCGGAAGAATGCGCCGCCGCCCTCGCACAGCCGCACGGTGTTGCCCGACGTAAAGGCGAGCCGCGACGCGGAACCGCGTTCCTGCAGGAACATCTGCCGCAATTGCGCGAAGCGCTTGCGGGCTTCCGCCGTCATGCGGACGAGCCGTGCGGCGCGCGCGAGAGTGCCACGCGCGCGGGCAATTGCAGGATCGCCTCGGCATTCGACGGCGAGAAGCAGCGCGCGGCCGCCTCGCGGAACGGCAGCCACGCATGGTCGACGTGCTCGCGCGGCGACAGCGTCACGTCGACGCGATGCGGCACGCACAGGCCGAACCAGTGTTCGGTGTTGCGCGTGACGCCCGGTGCATAGCGGTGCAGGTATTGCGGATAGATCGTGTACTCGATCCGGTGGCGCCAGTCGACGAGCGCGCTGGCCGGCACATCCGCGGTGCCGATCGCGATGCCGGTTTCCTCGGCCACTTCGCGCGCGGCGGTGACCGCGAGCGGCTCGTCGAGCGCGTCCTTCGAGCCGGTCACCGATTGCCAGAAATCGGGCTGGTCGGCACGCTTGATCACGAGCACATCGAGGTCGGGCGTGTAGATCACAACAAGAACGGATTCGGGGATTTTCGGCGGCTTCGTCATCTTTGTTTCATGCAGCACGGGGCCGCGCGCCGGGCACAGGCTCGGAACGGGCGGCAAGTGCTGCGACTGTACCGCAAAAAACGAAAAAGGCGCATCGCTGCGCCTTTTTCATGAGCGTCGTGTGCGCGCGAACGCACACACGATGGGATGCGAAGCGCGTTACGCCTTCGGCTGTTCCGGCTGACGCAGGCGGATGTGCAGTTCGCGCAGCTGACGCTCGTCGACCGGGCTCGGTGCCTGCGTGAGCAGATCCTGCGCACGTTGCGTCTTCGGGAACGCGATCACGTCGCGGATCGAATCGGCGCCGGCCATCATCGTGACGATGCGGTCGAGACCGAACGCGATACCGCCGTGCGGCGGCGCGCCGTACTGCAGTGCATCCAGCAGGAAGCCGAACTTGAGTTGAGCCTCTTCCGCGCCGATCTTCAGCGCGCGGAACACCTTGCTCTGCACTTCCTCCTGATAGATACGCACCGAGCCGCCACCGATTTCCCAGCCGTTCAGCACCATGTCGTAGGCCTTCGCGAGGCAGCGGCCCGGGTCGGTCTCGAGGTACTCGAGGTGCTCGTCCTTCGGGCTCGTGAACGGGTGATGCGCAGCGACGTAGCGCGCATCTTCGTCGTCGTATTCGAACATCGGGAAGTCGACGACCCACAGCGGCTTCCAGCCGGCCTGGACCAGACCGTTCGCCTTGCCGAATTCCGAATGGCCGATCTTCAGGCGCAGCGCGCCGAGGCTGTCGTTGACGACCTTCGCGCGGTCGGCCGCGAAGAAGATGATGTCGCCGTCTTCAGCGCCGGTGCGCTCGAGGATCGCCGCGATCGACGCGTCGTGCAGGTTCTTGACGATCGGGCTCTGCAGGCCGTCACGGCCCTTCGCCTTCTCGTTGACCTTGATCCATGCGAGGCCCTTCGCGCCGTAGATGCGCACGAATTCGGTGTAGCCGTCGATGTCGCCGCGCGACAGCTCGCCGCCCTTCGGCACGCGCAGCGCCGCGACACGGCCGTCCTTCGCGTTGGCCGGCGTGCTGAACACCTTGAAGTCGACGTCCTTCATCGCGTCGGTCAGCTCGGTGAATTCGAGCTGCACGCGCAGGTCCGGCTTGTCCGAACCGAAACGCGCCATCGCTTCCGAGTACGGCATCACCGGGAATTTCGCGTCGAGTTCGACGTCGATCGTCGTCTTGAAGATGTGACGGATCATGTCTTCGAACAGGTCACGGATTTCCTGCTCGCCGAGGAACGACGTTTCGCAGTCGATCTGCGTGAATTCCGGCTGACGGTCAGCACGGAGGTCTTCGTCGCGGAAGCACTTGGTGATCTGGTAGTAACGGTCGAAGTTCGCGACCATCAGCAGCTGCTTGAACAGCTGCGGCGACTGCGGCAGCGCGAAGAACTGGCCCGCGTTCACGCGCGACGGCACGAGGTAGTCGCGTGCGCCTTCCGGCGTGCTCTTCGTCAGCATCGGCGTTTCGATGTCGATGAAGCCCTGCTCGTCGAGGTACTTGCGCGCTTCGATCGCGACGCGGTAGCGCAGGCGCAGGTTGTGCTGCATCTGCGGGCGGCGCAGGTCGAGCACGCGGTGCGTGAGGCGCGTCGTTTCCGACAGGTTGTCGTCGTCGAGCTGGAACGGCGGCGTGACCGACGCGTTCAGCACGTTCAGTTCGTGACACAGCACTTCGATCTTGCCGCTCTTCAGGCCGGCGTTGACCGTACCGTCCGGACGGTTGCGCACGAGGCCCTTGATCTGCACGCAGAACTCGTTGCGCACGCCTTCGGCGGTCGCGAACATTTCCGCGCGATCCGGGTCGCACACCACCTGCACGAGGCCTTCACGATCGCGCAGGTCGATGAAGATCACACCGCCGTGATCGCGGCGGCGCTGCACCCAGCCGCACAGCGACACGGTTTGGCCCAGCAGGTGTTCGGTCACGAGACCGCAGTATTCAGTACGCATCGACATGATGTTTGCTTTCGTTCGGTTTGATCAACGGGTGCCGCAACGCGCGGCCCGGGCGATGATTCTTTACTTACAGCGGCGGCTCGACGGGGCGGCGCGCAGGCGCCGGAACCGGCGCCGGGGGCGCCACCACGCCCATCGAGACGATGTACTTGAGCGCGGCATCGACCGACATGTCGAGTTCGATGACTTCGCTCTTCGGCAGCATCAGGAAGAAGCCCGACGTCGGGTTCGGCGTCGTCGGAATATAGACGCTCACGTATTCTTCCGTCAGATGATTGAGCACGTCGCCGCCCGGCGTGCCGGTCAGAAACGCGATCGTATACGAGCCGCGGCGCGGGTATTCGATCAGCAGCGCCTTGCGGAACGCATTGCCGCTGCTCGACAGCAGCGTGTCCGACACCTGCTTGACGCTCGTGTAGATCGGCCCGACGACCGGGATGTGACGCACCACGGCGTTCCACCCCGTGACGAGCTTCTGGCCGATGAAGTTCTGCGTAGCCAGCCCGACGACGAAGATGAACGCGAGCGTCAGCACCGCGCCGATCCCCGGCAAGTGGAAGCCGAGCATCCGCTCGGGCTGCCACGATTCGGGCAGCAGCAGCAGTGTCTGGTCCATCGTGCCGATGATGAGACCGAGCACCCACAGCGTGATCGCGAGCGGGACGAGAACCAGCAGGCCGGTCAGAAACACCGATTTCAGGGTCGTCTTTTTCATCATCTGCCGTCAATGAACCGCGCCGGCGGCGCGGGTTGGTCGCAGCCCGGCCGGGCCGCGACGGTCAACTGCTGGCGGCGGGCGCGGCTGCCGGGGCAGGCGCAGCGCTCGTCGTCGTGCTTTCGGAACTGCTCGATGCCGCCGGCGCGGCCGCGGCGGGCGCGGCTTCCGCCGGTGCGGCCGGCGCTGCGTCGCCCGACGCCGTCGCCGGCGCGCTGGTGCCGCCCGAACCGCCGCGGAAATCGGTGACATACCAACCCGAACCCTTCAGCTGGAAGCCCGCCGCAGTGACCTGCTTGCGAAATGCATCCTTCCCGCATTCCGGACACTGCGACAGCGGCGCATCGCTCATCTTCTGGAGCACGTCCTTCGCGAAGCCACACGCTTCGCATCGATAGGCGTAGATCGGCATGATATTTTTCCCGCGGAAACTGGAAACGGCTTGCAAAACCTTGAATTATAGCTGAAACCCCGCCGCGCTCCGGCAATGGCCGCGACACCCGCGCATCAGCGGCGGCGCCACGTCAGCCAGCGCTCGTGACCTTCGAACACGGGCAGCGAATCGGTCACGGGCAAATCCTCGATCAGTTCGAAGTGCGGCGTGAGCAGCGCATCGAGTTCGGCACGCTCGATTCCGAACGGCGGCCCCTTCGGTTTCGCCATCAGGAAGAAATAACCCGCCAGCAATCCGTCCACGGGCAGCAGCTCGGCCATGCGTGCCGCGTAGCCGGCGCGCATGGCCGGCGGCAGCGCGCACAGGAACGCGCGCTCGTACACCCACTGCACGTCGAACGGCGGCCGGTACGAAAAGAAATCGGCCTGCTCGACGACTTCCGCGTGCGCACCGAGCTGCGCTTTCGCAACTGCCACTGCCTGCGCGGAGAAATCGATCGCACGCACGGGCCAGCCGGCCTGCGCGAGCCACCCGGCCTCCTGCGCACTGCCGCAGCCTGGAATCAGAACCGCGCACGGATCGAGCCGGTGCGCGAACACGCGAAACCCGTCGGGCACGCCACCGAATTCCCACGGCGTCACGCCACGCGCGAAACGTTCGTCCCAGAACGATGCGTTGCCGGGATCGCGCGTCGTGAAATCGGCGGCTGCCGGTGTGGCCGGTTGCTTCGGATCGGACATCGCCCTGCTCCTTTCGGTCATGTGCCGTACGCGAGCGCGAGCAGCACGCGCGCGACGAGCGCCCCGACGCCGACGGCGAGACCGAAGATCAGCAACGCCTGCAGCAGCCGGTTCGTCCGCTTCTGCTCGACGAGAATCTGGCGCATCAGGTCCTCGCTCGCCGCGCGCGGCGCGTCGTGGCGCGCCGCCATCGCATGATGGATCAGGCGCGGCAGTTGCGGCAGCGTCTTGCTCCATTGCGGCGCTTCGACCTTGAAACGCTCGTACCAGCCGCGCAGGCCGATCTGCTCGGTCATCCAGCGCTCGAGGTACGGCTTCGCGGTCTTCCACAGGTCGAGCTCGGGGTCGAGCGAGCGGCCGAGCCCCTCGACGTTCAGCATCGTCTTCTGCAGCAGCACGAGCTGCGGCTGGATCTCGACGTTGAAGCGGCGCGACGTCGAGAACAGGCGCATCAGCACCTGACCGAGCGAGATGTCCTTCAGCGCGCGATCGAAATACGGCTCGCACACCGCTCGGATCGCGCTTTCGAGCTCCTCGACGCGCGTCTCGGGCGGCACCCAGCCCGATTCGAGATGGAGCGTCGCGACGCGGTGGTAGTCGCGCTTGAAGAACGCCAGGAAGTTCTGCGCGAGGTAGTTCTTGTCGAAATCGGACAGCGCGCCGACGATCCCGAAATCGAGCGCGACGTAGCGGCCGAAGGTGTTCGGATCGAGGCTCACCTGGATGTTGCCCGGGTGCATGTCCGCATGGAAGAAGCCGTCGCGGAACACCTGCGTGAAGAAGATCTCGACGCCTTCGCGCGCAAGCTTCTTGATGTCGACACCGGCCGAACGCAGCGTCTCGACCTGGCTGATCGGCACGCCGGTCATGCGCTCCATCACGAGCACCTGCGACGTCGAGAAATCCCAGAACATCTCGGGCACGAGCAGCAGGTCGAGGCCCGCGAAGTTGCGGCGCAGCTGGCTGCCGTTGGCGGCCTCGCGCATCAGGTCGAGTTCGTCGTGCAGGTACTTGTCGAACTCGGCAACGACCTCGCGCGGCTTCAGGCGCCGGCCGTCGGCCCACATGCGCTCGGTCCAGATCGCGATGTCGCGCATCAGCGCGAGGTCGGAATCGATCACGGACAGCATGTTCGGGCGCAGCACCTTGACGGCGACGGCCTTGCCCGCGTGCTGGCCCTGCTTGAGCTTCGCGAAATGCACCTGCGCGATCGACGCGCTCGCGACCGGTTCGCGCTCGAATTCGTCGAACAGCTCGTCGACCGGCGCACCGAGCGACTTCTCGATGATCCCGATCGCGACCGCCGAATCGAACGGCGGCACCTGATCCTGCAGCTTCGCGAGTTCGTTCGCGAAATCGACCGACAGCAGGTCGCGGCGCGTCGACAGCACCTGGCCGAACTTGACGAAGATCGGGCCGAGGCTTTCGAGCGCATGGCGCAGCCGCACCGCCGGCGGATCGGAATAACGGCGACCGATCGTCGTGATCCGCAGCAGCAGCTTCACGCGCCGGTCGTCGATCCGGGACAGCATCACTTCGTCGAGACCAAAGCGGATGACGGTGTAGACAATCTTGATGAAACGGAAAATGCGCATGCCCTGCGGCCCTCAGTGCGCGCCGCGCGGGCCGGAACCCGTGCGCGCGCCGATTTTTTGTTCGAGTCGCTCGACCCGCTTTTCGACCCGCGCGAGCGCATCGCGTGCGCGCGCCAGTTCGGCGTCGAAGCCGCCGAGCGACGCGCGCCGGACGACTTGCGGGTTCTCGTCGAGCCAGTATTCGGCAACGGAATCGAGCACGTTGCGGCCGGTACGTCGCGCGCGCGCACCGGCGTCGCGCACGACCGTCGCGATCCGGTATGCCGCCGCGTCGCCGACCAGCTTCGCGAGATCTTCTTCAGGTTCCCAGCGCAGGTGCTCGGCCAGCTTCGCGATCTGTGTCGCGAACTCCGCATCGCCCTCGATCTTCACGTGCTTCATCACGGCCGCCTGGCCGCCCTGCAGGAACGCGGCGACCGTGTCGCCCGCGAGCGCGATCGACACGTCGACCTGTTGCGCATCGTGCGCGTCGACGGCCGACAGATAGCCGTCGGGCTGCACCAGCAGCGTGAGCGTAACGGGAGGCACGTCGATCCGGGCAGTCTTGCCCGCATACGGAATCAGGCGGTCGCGCGCCCACGATTCGCGGGCGAGCAGGTGATTGACAGCAGCAGCAAAAGGCTTGGCGGCAAAGGTCATCGGGCTGGGAAAGAAAAAACCCGCGCAGGCCGGGCGCCCACGCGGGTTTCTATTGTAACGTCGGATCGTCGGCAGGCCGTGCCTGACCGCACACCCGGGCGGCAAGCGGTCGCAGTGCGGCGGCCGTTGCCCGGGTGTCCGGCGGCGTGGCCGCCGGACACGCTCAGTGCGTGTTGATCTGCTGGATGCCCGCGAGCAGCCAGCCCTGACTGCCCGACTTCGACAGGTTCCACACCTCGTCGAACGGCGCGGCCGACGCATTCGCCGATTCGCGGATCAGCCCGTGGAAACGCACGCTCGCCGACTGCTCGATGCCGCGATCCTCGATCGCGACCAGTTCCGCGTCGAGCTGCACGACGTCGGTCTGGTTCGACTCGTTGCCGCGCGAATCGAGGTCGATCTTGATCTCGGCGAACATTTCGGGCGTCGTGAACTCGCGGATGTCGGCCAGGTTGCCCTGGTCCCACGCAGCCTGCAGGCGCACGAAATAAACCTTCGAGCTGCGCAGGAACGCTTCGGTGTCGAAGCCGGCCGGCACCTGGAGCGGTGCTGCCGCCGCCGCTGCCGCACCTGCGCCCGCGGCACCGCCGCCGAACACGCCTTGCGCTTCGTTCGCGTAGCTGCTGCCGCTACCCGCATAGTTGCTGCCGGTGCCGCCCTGCTGGAACGACGGGCTCTGCGAGTAGCCGCCCGACGACGACGCCGAGCCGCCGACCGAGTATGCCGGCTCCTGCGGACGACGGCGGTTCATGAACTTGCGGATCAGCCAGATGCCGACCATCGCGAGCAGCGCGATCACGATGACGTTCGCCATCATGCTCGCGAATGCGCCGCCCAGGCCGAAGTGCGACAGCAGCGCCGCGATGCCGAGACCGGCCGCGAGGCCGGCGATCGGCCCGAGCCAGCGCGAGCGGTTGGGCTGCGCGGCCGGCGCGGGCGCGGCCGGGTTCGCACGCTGCGCCTGCGACGGCGCGGCCTGCTGCATCGGCTGCTGCGCAGGCGGCGTGGCCTGACGCTGCGTGACGGTGGAATTCTGGCGGCCGATGCTGCGCCCGCCGCCCATGCGCTTGGCTTCAGCGTCGAGCGATGCGAACGTGCCGGCCGTGAGCAGGCCGACCATCAGCAGTGTGCCGACTCGTCGAGCCCACGGCTTCGACGGCTTGCTACGGTTGAACAACGAACGCGTTTCGGACATCAGCTTCTCCAGATGTAAGACAAATGTATGGGAAGAGCCCCTTAGTACTTGGCTCCCATGTGTAAAGCTACCACGCCACCTGACAAATTGTAATATTTGACGGCATCGAGGCCCGCTTGTTCCATCATCGTCTTCAGCGTGTCCTGATCGGGGTGCATCCGGATAGATTCAGCAAGATACCGGTAACTTTCAGCATCTTTCGCGAACTTGTCGCCAAGCCACGGTAATACTTTGAAAGAATACAGATCGTACGCCTTTTTCAGCGGATCCCAGACTTTCGAGAATTCCAGCACCATCACGCGGCCGCCCGGCTTCGTCACGCGACGCATCTCCGCCAGCGCGGCATCCTTGTGCGTCATGTTGCGCAGCCCGAACGCGACCGTGACCAGATCGAAGTAGTTGTCCGGAAAGGGGATTTTCTCCGCGTCGCACAGCAGCGACGGCGTCACGATGCCCTTGTCGAGCAGCCGGTCGCGACCGACGCGCAGCATCGATTCGTTGATGTCCGTGTGCCAGACCTCGCCCGTCGGCCCGGCTGCCTTCGCGAACGCCTTGGTCAGGTCGCCGGTGCCGGCCGCGATGTCGAGCACCTTGAAGCCGGGACGCACGTTCGCCTGCGCGATCGTGAACGCCTTCCACGCGCGGTGCATGCCCGCCGACATCAGGTCGTTCATCAGATCGTAGTTGCTCGCGACCGAATGGAACACACCCGCCACTTTCTTCGCTTTTTCGTTTTCCTCGACGCTTTCGAAGCCGAAGTGGGTTTTGCTCATCGCGTTGATCCTCAGTAAATGGCAAGACGGCGCCGAGCGGGCGCCGTCGAATTTCAGTGGCAGTGGCCGTGCGACGCGGAGGCCGCCTGCATCGGGGCGTCGCGCTCGACGCCCGCCGCCTTCAGTTTGTCGAAATAGTCGCGCCACAGCGCGTCCTGCTGCGTGGCCAGCTCGTACAGCAGGTCCCACGAGTAGATGCCGGTCGAATGGCCGTCGGAAAACGTCGGCTGCAGCGCGTAGTTGCCAACGCCCTCGAGCGCGGTGATCGTCACCTCGCGCTTGCCGGTCTGCAGCGTCTCCTGGCCGGGCCCGTGGCCGCGCACCTCGGCCGACGGCGAATACACGCGCATCAGCTCGAACGGAATCCGGTAGCTTTCACCGTTCGGGTACTGCAATTCGAGCACGCGCGATACCGCGTGCACGACGACGCCGGACGGAATCGGCGTCGTGGAAGTCAAACCGCTCATGGCTGCCTCGAATCGGTCATGCGTTGAATTTCCTCGCGCACCGCATTGTGCAGCAGCGAGGCCTGCGCCGCGCGCGTGCGCAGCAGCGCCTCGGACACGCTGCGCTGGCGCGGCGCCCAGACGGGCTGCGGGAAGTGGGCGTCGTTGGAAAAGCGCGGGATCACGTGCCAGTGCACGTGCGGCACCATGTTGCCGAGGCTCGCGAGATTCACCTTGTTCGGCTGCATCACGCGGCGCACGGCCCGCTCGACCGCGTAGACCACGCGCATCAGGTGGGCCCGCTCGGGCTCGCCGAGATCGGAGAATTCCGCTACGTGCGTGCCCCAGATCACCCGGCAGAAGCCCGGATACTCGTGCTCGCCCGTCGCGAGGACGACGCGCAGCGCATCGTCCTGCCAGAGCACCTCGCCGCCGTCTTCACGGCAAAACACGCATTCCATCGTCGCTCCCATGTGGACGGGCGCCGGCATTGCCGCGCCGGCGCCCGCTCATCCCCAGCCCGGTCGGGCGGTCGTCATGCCCGCATTAGACCAGCACGCGCTCGATCCCGCCATTGTTCGCGCGTGCGACATAATCAGCCATCCAGTTCTCGCCGAGCACCTGGCGCGCGATTTCGACCACGATGTAGTCGGCTTCGAGGTTCGCATCCTCGCCGTAGCGCGACAGGCCCTGCAGGCACGACGGGCAGCTCGTCAGGATCTTCACGTCCGGGCCGTTCGCGGCCGCGGCGGCCGGCGCCGACGCAGCGCCGGCCACCACGGGAATCGCACGCAGCTTCGCGGCGCCCTTGCGGATCTCCTCTTCCTTGCGGAAACGCACCTGCGTGGAGATATCCGGCCGCGTGACCGCCAGCGTGCCCGACTCACCGCAGCAGCGGTCGTTCTTCTCGATCTTGTAGCCGTCCTTCTCCGCGCCCATCAGCTCGTTGACGAGCTTCACCGGATCCATCGTCTTGATCGGCGTATGGCACGGGTCGTGATACATGTAGCGCGTGCCCGTCACGCCGTCGAGCTTCATCCCCTTCTCGAGCAGGAACTCGTGGATGTCGATGATCCGGCAGCCCGGGAAGATCTTGTCGAATTCATAGCCGGCGAGCTGGTCGTAGCAGGTGCCGCACGACACGACCACCGTCTTGATATCGAGGTAGTTCAGCGTGTTCGCGACCCGGTGGAACAGCACGCGGTTGTCGGTGACGATCTTCTCGGCCTTGTCGTACTGGCCCGAGCCGCGCTGCGGATAGCCGCAGCACAGGTAGCCCGGCGGCAGCACGGTCTGCACGCCCGCCTCCCACAGCATCGCCTGCGTCGCGAGGCCGACTTGCGAGAACAAACGCTCGGAGCCGCAGCCCGGGAAGTAGAACACCGCTTCCGAATCGACGGTCGTCGACTTCGGGTTGCGGATGATCGGCACGATCTTGTTGTCCTCGATGTCGAGCAGCGCGCGTGCCGTCTTCTTCGGCAGGTTGCCCGGCATCTTCTTGTTGACGAAGTGGATCACCTGCTCGACGACGGGCGGCTTGCCCACCGTCGCCGGCGGGTGCTGCGTCTGCTTCTTCACGACGTTCTTCAGCATGTCGTTCGCGAAGCGCTGCACCTTGTAGCCGACGCCCATCATCACGCTGCGCGCGGCGTTGATCGTCTGCGGGTTGGTCGCGTTCAGGAAGAACATGCCCGCCGCATTGCCGGCGTTGAATTTCTTCTTGCCCATCTTGCGCAACAGGTTGCGCATGTTCATCGTGACGTCGCCGAAATCGATCTTCACCGGGCACGGCGTCGCGCACTTGTGGCATACCGTGCAGTGGTCGGCCACGTCGTTGAACTCGTCCCAGTGCTTGATCGACACGCCGCGGCGCGTCTGTTCCTCATACAGGAACGCCTCGACCAGCAGCGACGTCGCGAGGATCTTGTTACGCGGGCTGTACAGCAGGTTTGCGCGCGGCACGTGCGTCGCGCACACCGGCTTGCACTTGCCGCAGCGCAGGCAGTCCTTCACCGAATCGGCGATCGCGCCGATGTCGGACTGCTTCATGATCAGCGACTCGTACCCCATCAGCCCGAAGCTCGGTGTATAGGCGTTGCGCAGATCGGCGCCTTCGAGCAGCTTGCCCTTGTTGAAACGGCCGTTCGGGTCGACGCGCTGCTTGTACGCGCGGAATTCGGCGATCTCGTCGTCGGTCAGGAACTCGAGCTTCGTGATGCCGATGCCGTGCTCGCCGGAAATCACGCCGTCGAGCGAACGCGCGAGCGTCATGATGCGCGCGACCGCCGCGTGGGCGTCCTGCAGCATCTCGTAGTTGTCGGAGTTGACCGGCAGGTTGGTGTGGACGTTGCCGTCGCCCGCGTGCATGTGCAGCGCGACGAACACGCGGCCGCGCAGCACCTGCTTGTGGATCGCCTGCGCTTCGTCGAGGATCTGCTTGAACGCGCCGCCGTTGAAGATCGCGCGCAGCTCCGCGCGGATCTCCTGCTTCCACGAGATGCGCACCGTGCGGTCCTGCGTGACGTGGAACACGGTCGCGCCCGGCTGCTCGTCCGCGCGGTCCGCGAACTTCTCGGCCAGCGCCTCGTAACCGAGTTGCACGAGGTAGTGCTGCGCCTCGCGCAGCGGCTGGTCGAGGCGGTCGCGCACGAACTCCCAGCGCGCGCGCACGCGCTTGAGCAGCTCCAGTGCCTGCTGGACGCGATCCTCGAGCAGTTCGGCGCTCGGGATCTCGTTCGCGTCGTCGGTCTTGCCGAGCGGCAGGTTGCCGCCGCGGAAAAACGCTTCCAGCGCGTCGACCAGTTGCAGCTTGTTCTTCAGCGACAGCTCGATGTTGATCCGCTCGATGCCGTCGGTGTACTCGCCCATCCGGTTCAACGGGATGACGACGTCTTCGTTGATCTTGAACGCGTTCGTGTGCTTCGCGATCGCGGCCGTGCGGCTGCGGTCGAGCCAGAAGCGCTTGCGCGCCTCCGCACTGATCGCGACGAAGCCTTCGCCGCTCTTGCCGTTCGCCATCCGGATCACTTCGGACGTCGCGTGCGCGACCGCGTCGGCGTCATCGCCGACGATGTCGCCGATCAGCACCATCTTGGGAAATGCGTTGCGCTTGCTCTTGGTCGCGTAGCCGACCGCGCGCAGGTAGCGCTCGTCGAGGTGCTCGAGGCCCGCGAGGATCGCGCCGCCCTGCTTCGACGTCTCGAACAGGTAGTCCTTGATCTCGACGATGCTCGGGATCGCCTCGCGCGCCTGGCCGAAGAATTCCAGGCAGACGGTGCGGGTGTGCGCGGGCATCTTGTGCAGCACCCAGCGCGCGGACGTGATGAGCCCGTCGCAGCCTTCCTTCTGCACGCCCGGCAGGCCGGCCAGGAACTTGTCGGTCACGTCCTTGCCGAGGCCTTCCTTGCGGAACCGGCGGCCCTCGATCTCGAGCATCTCGCTCTTCAGCAGCTTCTCGCCCGGCGCATATGCGCCGTCGAACCACTTCAGCTCGAAACGCGCGACCGCGATGTCGTGGATCTTGCCCTGGTTGTGCTCGTGGCGCGTGACTTCGAGCCAGTTGCCGTCCGGGTCGACCATCCGCCACCAGGCCAGGTTGTCGAGCGCGGTGCCCCACAGCACGGCCTTCTTGCCGCCCGCGTTCATCGCGACGTTGCCGCCGATGCACGATGCGTCGAGCGAGGTCGGATCGACCGCGAACACGTAGCCGGCCGCTTCCGCGGCTTC
Source organism: Burkholderia sp. LS-044 (assembly GCF_004803625.1). Taxonomy (NCBI): domain Bacteria; kingdom Pseudomonadati; phylum Pseudomonadota; class Betaproteobacteria; order Burkholderiales; family Burkholderiaceae; genus Burkholderia; species Burkholderia sp. LS-044. Next base: position 177,869 of record NZ_SSWO01000011.1, on the reverse strand, counting down.
CGTCACGCGGCGCGTGACGACGCCCGCGCCGGAGAAGATCGTCGGCACCTTGTGCGCGACGCCCGGCAGCTCGGTCAGCTCGACCGCGCCGAGCTGCTCGAGCTTCTCGGTGTTGATCACCGCGGAGAACGGCGTGAGCGGCACCGCGCCGCCCGTGTAGCCGGTGCCGCCGCCGCGCGGGATCACGGTCAGGCCGAGCTCGAAGCAGGCCTTGATGAGGCCGGCGATCTCGGCTTCGGTATCGGGGGTGAGCACGACGAACGGGTATTCGACCCGCCAGTCGGTCGCGTCGGTCACGTGCGACACGCGCGACAGTCCGTCGAAACGGATGTTGTCCTTCTGCGTGCAGCGGCCGAGCGCCTTGGTCGCGCGGCGGCGCAGGTCGGCCATCTTCTCGAATTCGTCGGCGAACTCGTTGACCGCGCGCTGCGCGGCGGTTTCGAGCATCTCGACGCGCGATGCGCGTTCGCGGCCCGCGTCGTCGCGGTGCTCGGTGAGATCCGCGCTGCGGCGCTTGCCGATTTCGGTCAGCCGGTGGTTCAGCGCCTCGATCAGCAGCGCGCGGCGCTTCGGGTTGTCGAGCAGGTCGTCCTGCAGGTACGGGTTGCGGCGCACGACCCAGATGTCGCCGAGCACTTCATACAGCATCCGTGCCGAGCGGCCCGTACGGCGCTCGGCGCGCAGCTCGTCGAGCACCGACCACGCCTCTTCGCCGAGCAGGCGGATCACGATCTCGCGATCCGAGAAGGACGTGTAGTTGTAGGGAATCTCGCGCAACCGGGGCGCGGGGTCGGCGGCGACGGCGGCTGCCGCGCCATGCGGATCGAAAACTTGTGGTGCGTTCATGTTCGGACGACTCGGAGGGCCGATACACCGTGCACGGGCGTCGGCAAGCGCGTGGGCGCAATCTTGGGGAAATCTGTTCTGTTACCAGGCGCGCGGCTGTCCTTCATGGGGCCGGAGCGGGCGGAGATTCGCCCCTCCTGGCCGGCGACAGGGCCTGGCGGCACTCGATCATCAGCACGATCGCGCGCGGCGCGCATGCCGTTCCGCCGCGGGGCTGGCTGCGCGCGGCGTCGGCTTCAACGGTGCGATCCGAGGGTGCCTCTGCATCTTCCGAATCCTTGATTCAAAACGGAATTCTAACCCATGATCGGGCCACGCGTGACACGTCGGACAGGTCGTGGGGCTATCGCCGCGAGCCGCGCCAGGCCTGGCTCGGCGCGATTTCACGCGACCATTCGCCGTCCGTCCGGTCGGTAACCATGCGGTTAAGCCGGTAAAAGAGGCCGCGCAACGTCGCCGATGCACCGTCCGCACGGCCCCGCGAGCGTGCGCCCGGCATGCCGCTTGCGTACAGGCGGACCCTTGGCGCTATCATTGATCCTTTACCGTCTGCTACCGCACTGCACGCGAGCGCCCATGGCATCCCACGATTACCTGAAGAAAATCCTCACCGCGCGCGTCTACGACGTCGCGATCGAGACGGAACTCGAATCCGCCCGCAACCTGTCCGCCCGGCTGCGCAACGCCGTCTACCTCAAGCGCGAGGACAACCAGCCGGTGTTCTCGTTCAAGCTGCGCGGCGCGTACAACAAGATGGCGCACATTCCGGCGGACGCGCTCGCGCGCGGCGTGATTACGGCATCGGCCGGCAACCACGCGCAGGGTGTCGCGTTCTCGGCGGCCCGGATGGGCGTCAAGGCCGTGATCGTCGTGCCCGTCACGACGCCGCAGGTGAAGGTCGATGCGGTGCGCGCGCACGGCGGCCCGAGCGTCGAGGTGATCCAGGCCGGGGAGTCGTACAGCGACGCATACGCATACGCGGTCAAGGTGCAAGAGGAGCGCGGCCTCACGTTCGTCCATCCGTTCGACGATCCGTACGTGATCGCCGGCCAGGGCACGATCGCGATGGAGATCCTGCGCCAGCACCAGGGCCCGATCCACGCGATCTTCGTGCCGATCGGCGGCGGCGGGCTCGCGTCCGGCGTCGCGGCCTACGTGAAGGCGGTGCGACCGGAGATCAAGGTGATCGGCGTGCAGGCCGAGGATTCGTGCGCGATGGCGCAGTCGCTCGACGCGGGCAAGCGCGTCGAGCTGAGCGAGGTCGGCCTGTTCGCGGACGGTACCGCCGTGAAGCTGGTCGGCGAGGAAACCTTCCGGCTCTGCAGCGAATACCTCGACGGCGTCCTGACGGTGAACACCGACGCGCTGTGCGCGGCGATCAAGGACGTCTTCCAGGACACGCGCAGCGTGCTCGAGCCGTCCGGCGCGCTCGCGGTCGCGGGCGCGAAGCTCTACGCGGAACGCGAAGGCATCGAGAACCAGACGCTCGTCGCGGTCACGTCCGGCGCGAACATGAACTTCGACCGGATGCGCTTCGTCGCCGAGCGCGCGGAAGTGGGTGAGGCGCGCGAAGCCGTGTTCGCGGTCACGATCCCCGAGGAACGCGGCAGCTTCAAGCGGTTCTGCTCGCTCGTCGGCGATCGCAACGTCACCGAGTTCAACTACCGGATCGCCGATGCGCAGGCCGCGCACATCTTCGTCGGCGTGCAGATCAAGCGCCGCGGCGAATCGGCCGAGATCGCCGCGAACTTCGAATCGCACGGCTTCAAGTCCGTCGACCTGACGCACGACGAGCTGTCGAAGGAACACATCCGCTACATGGTCGGCGGCCGTTCGCCGCTCGCGCTCGACGAGCGCCTGTTCCGCTTCGAGTTCCCGGAACGGCCGGGCGCGCTGATGAAGTTCCTGTCGTCGATGGCGCCGGACTGGAACATCAGCCTGTTCCATTACCGCAACCAGGGCGCGGACTACAGCTCGATCCTCGTCGGGCTGCAGGTGCCGCAGGCCGATCGCGCCGAATTCGAACGCTTCCTCGCGGCACTCGGCTATCCGTATGTCGAGGAGAGCGCCAATCCGGCTTACCGCCTCTTCCTGTCGTAAAGGCGTCACGCATGAATCCCGAACATTCCCCGCTCGGCAAGGCCACCGTCTACGCGGCCCAGTACGACGCGTCGCTGCTGTTCCCGATCCCGCGCGCCGGCGCGCGCGAGCAGCTCGGCATCGCGTCGGCGCTGCCGTTCTTCGGCACCGACATCTGGAACGCATACGAGCTGTCCTGGCTCAACGCGCGCGGCAAGCCGCAGATTGCGGTTGCGACCTTCTACGTGCCGGCCGAATCGCCGAACATCGTCGAATCGAAGTCGTTCAAGCTGTATCTCGGCTCGTTCGCGCAGACGAAATTCGACTCGATCGACGCGGTGCGCGACACGCTGAAGCGCGACGTGTCGGCCGCGTGCGGGGCGAGCGTCGCCGTGCAGCTCGTGTCGCCGCACGATTTCGGCAAGCTCGAAATGGACGAACTCGACGGGCTGTCGCTCGACCGGCTCGACCTCGACACCGACGTGTACGAACCCGATCCGTCGCTGCTGTCGGCGGCCGTCGACGAAGCGCCGGTCGAGGAGACGCTCGTGTCCGACCTGCTGCGCTCGAACTGCCCGGTCACCGGCCAGCCCGACTGGGGCAGCGTGCAGATTCACTACGTCGGGCCGCAGATCGACCACGCGGGCCTGCTGCGCTACATCATCTCGTTCCGCAACCATACGGGCTTTCACGAGCAGTGCGTCGAGCGGATCTTCCTCGACATCCTGCACGCGTGCAAACCGGTGAAGCTCGCGGTGTATGCGCGCTATACGCGCCGCGGCGGGCTCGACATCAACCCGTTCCGCACGAACTACAACCAGCCGATGCCGGACAACGCGCGCAACGCGCGGCAGTGACGGCGGCGGGTGGCCGCCGCAGCTTGCCTTTTGCCGCCGGCGACGCGCGGCCGCCACCCCAAATACAACAGCCCGACCGGAATCAACCGGCCGGGCTGTTTTTCATTGCGCGGGAAGCACGTGAATGCGCCGGGCCCGTTCTGGAGCGGCTCGCCGTTGCGGCGTTACTTCGCCGGTGCCTTGTACGCGATGCAGTCGACCTCGACCTTGCAGTCGATGACCATGCTCGACTGCACGCACGCGCGTGCCGGCGGATGCTCGCCGAAGTACGACACGAACACCTTGTTGAACGACGCGAAATCGCGTGCGTCGTCGAGCCACACGCCGCAGCGCACGACGTGCTCGAGGCCGTAGCCGGCTTCCTTCAGGATCGCGATCACGTTCTCGATCGTCTGCTTCGACTGCGTGACGATCCCGCCTTCGACGACCTCGCCGTTCACCATCGGCGTCTGGCCCGACACGTACAGCCAGCCGTCGGCCTCGACCGCGCGTGCGAACGGCATCACCTGGCCGCCCGTCCCCTTCGCTTCGCCTACGCCATATCGCTTCATCGTTTCACTCCTTGTTTGTCGACCGCCTCGACGCTTCAGCGCCGGCGCCGGTCCCATGCAACGCACGGTTGCGGATGCGCGCACCGACGACGGCGCGCGCGGCAGATCGGAACGACAACCGCGTTCAGAACGCGGCGTCGGCACTCGCCGGCACACGCTCGCCGCGTGCGACGAAGCCGCCGGCGCGCTCGCCGGTCGGCTGGCCGTTTTCGCAGGTCAGCACGCCGTTCACCCACACGGCGTCGATTCCGTGCGCGGGCTGCTGCGGCTTCTCGAACGTCGCGGCGTCGATCACGCGCGCCGGATCGAACAGCACGAGGTCGGCGTGGTAGCCCACATGCACCTCGCCGCGCCGCGCGATGCCGTAGCGGCGCGCGGACAGCGACGTCATCTTGCGGATCGCCTCCTCGAGCGGCAGCAGGTTCGTGTCGCGCACGTAGTGGCCGAGTACGCGCGGAAACGCGCCCCACAGCCGCGGGTGCGGCAGCGGATCGTTCGGCAGGCCGTCGGAGCCCACCATCGTCGCCGGGTGCGACAGGATCCGGCGCACGTCCTCCTCGGACATGTTGTGGTACACGGCGCCCGCCGGGCGGATGCGCTGCGCGGCTTCCTGCTCGGTCACGCCCCAGTCGGCCGCGATCGCCTTCAGCAGCTTGCCCGCCACTTCCGGGTGCGGCTCCGACCAGGTGATCGTGATGTCGATGTCGCCCGTCACCTGCTTCAGGTCGAGCGTCGACGAGCTGCGGCTGTACGGATAGCAGTCGCAGCCGACCGGCTGGTAGCGGCGCGCGCCTTCGAGCGACGCGAGCACTTCGGTGCTGCGCCCCCAGTTCGACGGGCCCGCGCACTTCAGGTGCGAGATCACGACCGGCACGCGCGCATGGCGGCCGACCTGGTACGCCTCTTCCATCGCGTCGAGAATCGCGTCGAATTCAGTGCGCATGTGCGTCGTGTACAACGCGCCGGCGTTCGCGAGCGGCTCGGCGAGCGCCATCACCTCTTCGGTCGGCGCCGCGAACGCGGAGCCGTACGCGAGGCCCGACGACAGGCCGAGCGCGCCGTTCGCGAGCGCCTCCTCGAGCTGCGCGCGCATCCCGGCGATCTCGCCGTCGGTCGCCGCGCGGTCGAGGCGGTCCATCTGGTTGTTGCGCAGCGCCGTATGGCCGACGAGCGCCGCGACGTTCACGGCCGGACGCGCGTCGTTCACGGCCGCGACGTAGTCGGCGAAGGTCGGGTACTGGAACGCGCCGCGCTCGCCGAGCAGGTTCATCGGATCGGGCGGATCGCCCGCGAGCGTCACCGGCGACGCGCTGATCCCGCAGTTGCCGACGATCACGGTCGTCACGCCCTGCGAGATCTTCGGCACCATCTGCGGCGCGCGGATCACGTGCGTGTCGTCGTGCGTGTGCACGTCGACGAAGCCCGGCGCGAGCGCACGGCCGTTCGCATCGACGACGGTCTCGGCGAGCCAGTTCGACAGGTTGCCGATCGCCGCGATCACGCCGTTGCGGATCGCGACGTCGCGCGTGACGGGCGGCGCGCCGGTACCGTCGTAAAGCTGCGCGCCGACGATCAGCGTATCGGCGGCTTCGGGATGCGAATGCATGGTCAGTCTCCTACCGGTTGACGGTCTCCGCCGCCGCGGTGCGCATCGAGCGCGTGCTTGATGCGACGCAGCGATTCCCGGCCCGCATCGCCGAGCCGCAACGCGACTCCGGTGACGAGCACGTCGATCGCCATCATCATCGCGTAGCGCGATGTCGACGGCTTGTAAATGAAATCGGTTTCGAACGCTACGACCGGGATCAGGTGGTCGGCCAGCTTCGCGAGCGGCGAGGCCGGCGCGGTGATCGCGATCAGCTTCGCGCCGTAGCGCTTCGCGAGCCGGCAGCTCTCGAGCAGCTCGGGCACGCGCCCGCTCACCGACAGCGCGACGACGACGGTGTCGCGCGACAGCGTCGCGGCCACCATCCGCTGCAGCAGGCTGTCCTGGTAGCTCGCGACCGGCCGGCCGAAGCGCACGAGCCGGAAACGCAGCTCGTCGGCGAGCGCGGTCGAGCCGCCGCCCTGCCCGTACACATAGGTCATCTTCGCGCCGGCGAGCAGGTCGGCCGCTTCCTCGAACGACGTATTGCGCAGCAACTGGTGGTTGTGCGCGAGCGCCACGCGGATCTCGTCGTAGACCATCGACGCGGGGCTCGTATCGTCGGCCGGCGCGTCGTCGGACGGCACGAGAAAGCGCTGGCCGACGGCCGCCGCCTGCGCGACCAGCACCTTCAGTTCGCGCACGTCGCGGCAGCCGACGGCCTTCGCGAAACGCGTGACCGTCGCGACGCTGACCTCCGCGTCGCGCGCGAGCGCGCCGATGCTCGCATGTGCGGCGCGCGCCAGATCGGCGAGGATGAACGCGGCGACCTTGCGCTCGGCTTCGCGCAGCTCGGGCGCGCATTCGGCGATCCGCGCGACGATGTCGAGGACCGGCGGGGCGGCCGATGCCGGATAGGGCTCGGCCGCGTGCGGAGCGGACGGATTGGCGGGCGTATTCATCTGCGGAAAAGGGTGCGAAGCTCGATGTTACTAAATAACATCACCGCGCAGATGCTACTTTCTGTACCATCTGCGTGTCAACTTCAGTGCAATGCATAGTGATGATGGAGCGGGATGACATGAAAGTTACAAACTATCAGGAAGCGACGATCGATCCGTTCGGCAAGGGCCTCGGCAATCTGCCGAGCGCGAGCGTGCCGCTCGGCGACGCGGGCCGCCTCGAGTGGAACCTGCTCGCGGAAGACGTCAGCCTGCCGGCCGCCGTGCTTTACGAGGATCGCATCGAACACAACCTGAACTGGATGCAGGCATTCGTCCAGAAGTACGGCGTCAAGTTTGCGCCGCACGGCAAGACGACGATGGCGCCGCAACTGTTCCGCCGCCAGCTCGACGCCGGCGCGTGGGGCATCACGCTCGCGACCGCGCACCAGACGCAGGCCGCGTATCACGGCGGCGTGCGGCGCGTGCTGCTCGCGAACCAGCTGGTCGGCCGCCAGAACATGACGATCATCGCGGGGCTGCTGTCCGATCCCGACTTCGAATTCTTCTGCCTCGTCGATTCCGCGGAGAGCGTCGACCAGCTCGGCCGCTTCTTCGGCGCACTGAAGAAGCCGCTGAACGTGCTGCTCGAGCTCGGCGTGCCGGGCGGCCGCGCGGGCGTGCGCGATGCCGCGCAGCGCGAGGCCGTGCTCGCCGCGATCGCGCGCTATCCGGACACGCTGAAGCTGGCCGGCATCGAACTCTACGAAGGCGTGCTGAAGGAGGAAGGCGAGATCCGCACGTTCCTGCAGGAAGCGGTCGCGCTCACGCGCGAACTGGCCGAGGCGGGCCGCTTCGCGCGTACGCCGGCGATCCTGTCCGGCGCCGGTTCGGCGTGGTACGACGTGGTCGCGGAAGAATTCGCGAAGGCGTCCGACGCGGGCTTCGCGGAAGTCGTGCTGCGTCCGGGCTGCTACCTGACGCACGATGTCGGCATCTACAAGAAGGCGCAGACCGACGTGTTCGCGCGCAACCCGATCGCACGCACGATGGGCGAAGGGCTGCTGCCCGCGCTGCAGTTGTGGGCCTACGTGCAGTCGGTGCCCGAGGCCGACCGTGCGATCGTCGCGCTCGGCAAGCGCGACGCGGCGTTCGACGCGGGGCTGCCGGAGCCGGCGCGCCACTTCCGCCCGGGCCGCGACACCGCCCCGCGCGACGTCGCCGCCGCCGAAGGCTGGGCCGTCACCGGAATGATGGACCAGCACGCGTACCTGCAGATCCCGCCGGGCGCGGACGTGAAGGTCGGCGACATGGTCGCGTTCGACATCTCGCACCCGTGCCTGACGTTCGACAAGTGGCGCCAGGTGCTCGTGCTCGATCCGCAGTTCCGCGTGACGGAAGTCGTCGAAACCTTCTTCTGACGCAGGTCGCGCGCACCGCCCCGCCGCGCGCGCGGGGCGGCCGTCACGCGCGCTTCAAGCGGCCGGAGTACACTGCGCTTTCGTCCTCGGGGCCCCGGGCGGGCATGGCATTCGTCATCCGCGGCGGGCCCTCAACGCAGCTCCACTGGAGAAAGCCATGGCCGCGAAGAAGATCCTGTTCCTGACCGGCGATTTCGCCGAAGACTACGAAACGATGGTGCCGTTCCAGGCGCTGCAGGCCGTCGGCCACCACGTCGATGCAGTGTGCCCGGGCAAACGCGCGGGCGACAAGATCAAGACCGCGATCCACGATTTCGAAGGCGACCAGACCTACACCGAGAAGCCCGGCCACCAGTTCACGCTGAACGCGGCATTCGACGACGTCGACGCCTCGCGCTACGACGCGCTCGCGATCGCGGGCGGCCGTGCCCCCGAATACCTGCGACTCGATCCGAAGGTGATCTCGCTCGTGCGCGAGTTCGCCGAAGCCGGCAAGCCGATCGCCGCGATCTGCCACGCGGCGCAACTGCTCGCGGCCGCCGACGTGATCCGCGGCAAGCGCATCTCGGCCTACCCGGCCTGCGCGCCCGAGGTGAAGCTCGCGGGCGGCGAATACGCGGACATCCCGGTCGACGCGGCCGTGACCGACGCGCCGTTCGTCACCGCGCCCGCGTGGCCCGCGCATCCGGCCTGGCTCGCGCAGTTCCTCGCGCTGCTGGGCACGCGCATCGAGCTTTGAACCCGCAGGGAATCGAGATGAGATGAAGTGCCGGGGCGGCGCGGCGTATTCACGCCGACCGGCGCCGCCCTGCCCCGTGCTTCAACGCGCGGCCGGCGTCGAGCCGACGTCCGCGATCCGCGACTCCAGCATCGCCAGCGCGCCCGACAGCGCATTCAGCACGTCGTCCGGCAATTGCGCCATCGTCTGTTCGAGAAACGCCTTGCGGCGCGGCAGGCATGCGTCGAACGCGGCGCGGCCGGCGTCCGTCAGCGTCACGTTGGTCACGCGATTGTCGCGTGCGTCGGACTCGCGCTCGATCCAGCCGAGCGCGTCGAGCGATTTCAACTGGCGCGTGAGCGCGCCCGGATCGATGCGCAGCACTTCGACGAGCTTCTTCTGCGACGAATGCCCGCCCATCGTGTGCAACGCGACCATGATGCGCCAGCGCGGCATCGGTTGCCCGACGTGCGTCTCGAATGCGGTCATGAACGCGCGATACGTCCGTCCGAATTGCTGCAAGATCGCGACGCGGTCCTGTTCTTCCATGCGCTCAGTTCTACTCGTTCAATCGTTCAATCGGCCGCGACATGCGGTTCGATCTTGCGCCGCAGCGCGATCGGCGGCACGCGGCGGCACTGCCACACCGACACCACGGCGACGACGGCCGCCATCGCGACACCCACGTGAATCGCGCCGACGAGCGATTCGCGGGCCGCTTCCAGCAGCAGCGCGCCATTATGCCCGGCACGGGTCAGCTCCGCGACAAGGCCGCCCTGCGCGGCGCGATCGATCAGGATCTGCGGATCGGCGAGCTGCGCGTGCCACTGCATCGCGTGATCGGCCGACAGCGCATCGCGCACGCCGGCCGAGTACATCTGGTTGACGAGCGTGCCGGTCAGCGCGGTGCCGATCATCCCGCCGACCATCCGCAGCGACTGCAGCAGCGCCGTGGCGATGCCGAGGTGCTCGCGGCCGGCCGTCTGCTGCGCGAATACGGTGAGGTTCGGCAGCACGAAGCCGAGCCCGATGCCGCCCGCGACCATCAGCGCCATCAGCAGCCACTTCGGCGTCGTGTGGGTCGACACGACGACGCCCGCGCAGGTGATCGCGAACAGCACGAAGCCGACGTGCAGCATCGCATTCGGATTGCGGATGCGCGTGACGACACGGCCGTTCATGATGCTGCCGATCGTGATGAACACGACGAGCGGCGTGATCACGAGCCCCGCCTCCTTCGGCGACATCCCGAAGCCGCCCTGGAACAGCAGCGGCGCGTAGAACAGCAGCGAGAACATCGAGAAGCCGGCGAGGATCGCCAGCACGAAGAGCGCCGACAGCGCGCGGTTGCCGAACATGTCGAACGGCAAGATCGGCTGCGCGCAGCGCTTCTCCCAGTGCCACAGGCCGAAACCGGCCGCGACCGCGACGACGAGCAGCAGCGACGCCCAGCTCGCGACGCCGTACTTCGGCAGCCATTCGACGAACAGCTGCAGCGCGCCGAGCGACAGCGCGATCAGCAGCGCGCCCGGCCAGTCGAGCCGCATCTTGCGATCGTGCTCGACGTGGCGCAGGTGCGGCAGGTAACGCCACACGAACAGCAGCGACAGCAGGCCGATCGGCAGGTTCACGTAGAACACCGAGCGCCAGCCGAACGACTGGGTCAGCACGCCGCCGAGCGACGGGCCGACCGCGTTCGCGATGCCGAACGCGGAGCTCATCAGCACCTGCCAGCGCAACCGCACGACGGAATCGGGGAACAGGTCGGGAATGCACGCGAACGCGGTGCCGACCAGCATTCCGCCGCCGATCCCCTGCAGCCCGCGCGCGAGCACGAGCATCAGCATGTCGTTCGCCATCCCGCACAGCACGGACGCGCCGGTGAACACGACGATCGACACGATGACGAACGGCTTGCGCCCGTAATAGTCGCCGAGCCGGCCGAAGATCGGCACCGTGATCACGGAACTGAGCAGGTACGAGGTCGCGACCCACGCGTACAGGTCGAACCCCCGAAGCTCGGCGACGATGGTCGGCAACGCGGTGCCGACGACGGTCTGGTCGAGCGCGACGAGCATGGTGACGAACGAGATCCCGATCATCGCCAGCAGCGATTCGCGGAACGGCAGGACTTGCCCGCTCGAATGGTGGGCGGCGGTATGGACGGCCATTTTTTGTTGGCGCAACTTTTGACGAGTCAAACAATCTCAAAATTCTAGCATGCGGGAGTAATCTAGGCTGGCGACGGTCAAACCGGCCCAGACCGCCAAGGAGAAAGATGGAACCGATTTCAATTCCCCCCGCCACCATGCTGTCGCAGGACGATCGGGACGCGCTGTGGCGCGCGAAGCAGGTGCTGGAAAGCCCGTCGCTGACGATGAAGCTGACGGGCATGCTGGGCGCACCGGTCGAGAAAATGATCGCCCGGCTGCCGGATTTCGCGACCGGCAAGATCAACGACGCGACGCAGCTCGCGCTGCGCAAGTGCCTGAACATCGCGCTGCGCACGCTCGGCAAGCCGCCCGCGCCGGACGCCGAACCCGACAAGCCGAGCAACCTGCTGCACAAACTCGCGGTCGCGACGACCGGCGCGGCGGGCGGCGCGTTCGGCTTTCTCGCGCTGCCGGTTGAGCTGCCGGTGACGACGACGCTGATCTTCCGCTCCGTGTGCGACATCGCGCGCAGCGAGGGTGAAGACCTGGGCTCGGTCGATACGCAACTGCAATGCCTGGCCGTGCTCGGCATGGGCGGCAACCCGGACAAGCAGGAAGAGGACGCCGATCTCGGTTATTTCGTGCTGCGCGGCGCGCTCGCGCAGGCGATCTCGAAGGCATCGTCCGACATCACGACGAAGGGCATCGCCGCGCACAGCTCGGCGGCCGTGTTCAAGCTCGTGCAGACGGTGGCGTCGCGTTTCTCGGTGCAAGTGACCGAGCAGATGGCCGCGAAGTCGATTCCGGCGATCGGCGCCGTGCTCGGCGCGACCGTCAATACGCTGTTCATCGACCACTTCCAGCAGATGGCGCACGGCCACTTCACCGTCCGCCGGCTCGAGCGCAAGTACGGCTCGGCGGCCGTCAAGGCCGCCTATCAGGCAATCGACGTCTCGCCGGCGCGCTGAACCGCGCGCTCGACCGCGACGCGGCGCAGGAACGCGGCCGCGCGGTCGAGCGCGTCGCGTGCTTCCGGCACCATCGGCGCGTACAGCTGCCACACGTGCGGCATGTCCGGCCACACCTCGATCTCCACCGCCACCCCGGCGGCCTTCGCCTTCTCGGCGACGCGGCGCGAATCGTCGAGCAGCACCTCGGTGCTGCCGACCTGGATATACAGCGGCGGCAGGCCCGCGAAATCTGCATAGAGCGGCGACGCGTACGGATTCGTCCCCGGCTCGTCGCCGAGGTACAGCTTCGCGGCCTTCGGCAGCGCCGCGCCCGCGAACATCGGATCGGCGCCGTCGTTCGTGCGCAGCGTGGCGCCGGTGGCGGCCAGGTCGGTCCATGGCGAGAACAGGATCGCGCCGGCCGGCAGCGGCTCGCCGCGATCGCGCAGCGCAACGAGCGTCGCGAGCGCGAGGCCGCCGCCCGCCGAATCGCCGCCGAGCACGATCGACTCGGGCGGCGTGCCGAGCGCCAGCAGCTGGCGGTACGCGGCCAGCGCGTCGTCGAGCGCGGCCGGGAAACGGTTTTCGGGCGCAAGCCGGTAGTCGAGCGAGAACGAGCGCACGCCCGCGCGCTTCGTCAGGCCGAACACCAGCGGCCGGTGGGTCTTCGTCGAACAGAAGTAATAGCCGCCGCCATGGAAGTACAGCAGCGTGCGGCCCGGCCCGCGCCCCGCGCCCGCGTCGGTGCGCTCGAGCCATTCGCCGCGCAGCGGCGCGTCGCCCGCGCCGTAGCACCGGCGCAACCGGTAGCCCGACGGCACGCGGCGCGGCACCATGATCCGCAGGTCGGTAAAGCGCCGTGCGCGGGCGGGATCGAGCACCTCGCGCGTGGTCTCGGGACGGAACTGCCAGCGCAGCAGCCAGCAGGCGAACTTGCTTTGCCAACTCATCGGACGCACTCCGTATTCGCAGTGTGACGACGGTACGTGCGATCGTTCCCGCACCGCTCGACGGGTGCCGCCATATCAAACGCCGGCGCTCAGTTCGCCGGCATCACCTGGCCGCGGATCTCGCCGGCCGGGTGCTCCTTCGTATGGACGTTGAAATACCACTTGCCGCCCATCAGGTCGGTGACCTGCGCGTCGGTGAGTGCCTTCGAACCCTTGATCGGGCTCGCCAGCTCGTCCTTTGGAATCGGCACCTGCACGCCCGCGTTCTGGCCGACCGGCGCGGGCCCGTGGAAATGCGCGGCGGTGGCCGGGCCGGTGAGGTGTTCGTAACGGACCATCCACTGCAGCATGTGCGTTGCCGTGTCGTAGGTGGCCTCGACGTCGCCCGAGCCCTTGGTCGCCGTCGGCGGCACCTCGCTCGACGGCTGGAGATTGGCGGACAGGCGCACCGTTTCGGCGGCGGCGGTGCCGGCGGCCAGCACACCCGCGAGTAACGCGACCTGGAGCAAACGCAGCTTGAGCATGGACTCTCCTTGTACGACGTTGTACGCCGACCGAACGGCGGCGCCACACATGATGGTAGTCGATCGCCGCCGATCCGGGAGCCCGTCGAACGGCCATGCCGCAAAACGCCGCAGCGCGCTCGGCAGGCCAGTCTGCCTCAGGCTGGAATGGACCTTTGCAGCCTGACGGCTGAATCCGCGTGCGGCCTTTCGCTACACTTCATCTCACAGTTGCTTGTTTCCTTCGTCCGAAGGAGTCTGCGAGTATTCACGCGGCCACCCGGCCGCGTTTTTTTTGCCCGCCGCCAGATTCGGAGCCTGCCGCATCGAGCACGACGAAGCGATCACGCCGCCCCGCGTCACGCCCGATAGCCGGGATCGATGCGATCGACGATACGCTGCAGCGCGTCGAACGCATCCTGCCCCGCGCCATGCTTCGGATCGAAATTCAGCGAATCGCGCACGCACCCTTCGAGCACGGGCGGCGCGATCGGCAGTGCGTCGCCGATCGCGTGCGTGGCGACCTGCACCTCGCACGCGCGATTGAGCAGCCACATCAGCGAGAACGTCTGCGCGAGCGTCGCGCCGATCGTCACGGGCCCATGGTTGCGCAACAGCAGCACGGGCCGCCCGCCCGCGCTCTCGACGATGCGCCGCCCCTCTTCGAGATGCACGGTGATGCCCTCGAAGTCGTGATACGCGATCTTCCCGTACAGCTGCGCCGAATAGAAATTCGAGAACGACAGCCCGTCGCGCGAACAGCACACGGCCATCGTCGGCGTCGTGTGCACGTGCATCACGCAGTGCGCATCGGGCAGCGCCGCATGGATCGCACTGTGGAACGTGAAGCCGGCGGGATTGATCGGCCAGTCGGAATGACCGATCACGTTGCCGTCGATGTCGATCTTCACGAGGTTCGACGCGCACACCTCGCGGTAATGGAGCCCGAACGGGTTAATCAGGAAATGCCCGTCCTCGCCCGGCACGCGCAGCGAGATATGGTTGTAGATCAGCTCGGTCCAGCCGAGATGGTCGAAGATGCGGTACGCCGCCGCGAGCTGCACGCGCGCCTGCCATTCGGCTTCGGAGAAACGGGCGGGACGCGTGAACGGCTGGTTCGGGACACGTTGCATGGGGGAACTCCGGTTGCGGATGTGCGCGGCCCGCGTGGCGCGGGCCGCCCGGCGGCGGCGCCCTGCGCGCCACACTCGTTGCGCGCACAACCATATCACCTTTGCCCGCGCACCGGAAACGCGGGTTTAGCCGGAGCGCTTCCGGCCCCTAAAGCTGGTCGTCGACCGGCAGCAGCATGAAGACGCCGGTCATCAGGTTGCGCAGCAGCCCCGCGTGCGGATCGACGTGATAGACGGCCGGCTTGCCGTCGTCCGTGCCCGTCCATTCGAGTTCGGGCGTGCCGCCGCCCGCCGGCGTCACGAGGCTCACGCGGTAGCTTTCGTCCGGCTGCGTCGCGCGCGCGAAGATTTGCGCGACCTGCTCGGCGAGCGCCGGGCTATGGATCACCAGCGCCAGTTCGGTGTTCAGGTGCGCGGAACGCGGATCGAGGTTCATCGAGCCGATCACGAGGATCTTCCGGTCGATCACGTACGCCTTCGCGTGCAGGCTCGCGCGCGAACGCGACCCGAACAGGCGCGGACGCTGGCGCCCCGGCTGCGCCTTGAACTCGTACAACTCGACGCCGTGCTGCAGCAGCGGCACACGGTACGGTCCGTAGCCGGCCTGCACGGCGACCGCGTCGGTCGCGGCGAGCGAATTGGTCAGGATCGCGACACGCACGCCGCGCGCGGTCGTGTCGCCGAGGATCTTCACGCCCGCGTCGTGCGGCACGAAATACGGCGAAAACGCGAGGAATTCCCGCTGCGCACCGCGTGTGAGTTCGACGAGGCGCTGCATCGGCGGGCTCACGTACGCGTCGGTCGGCTGCGCGACCTTGTCGGGCGCGTCGGCCGTGAACTCGGCCGGCGCCCACACGAGCCCGAGCTCGTCGCGCGCGATCTGCCGCGAGAGCGGCGTCGCGTTCAGCGGCTTCGCGTTGTACGGATCGGCATTCTTGCGCCAGTGGTCGCGCAGCTCGTCGCGCATCGCGTCGAGATCCTTCGTATCGAACGACTGATGATTCAGCACGCGCAGCGGATAGCTGCTCGCGCTCGACCAGTAAGTGTCGAAGCTCGCCGAGATGTCGTTCGTCACGGGCCCCGCGGCGAGCACGTCGAGATCGCGGAACTGCAGCGTCTGGCTCGCGCTGAAGTATTCGTCGCCGAGGTTGCGGCCGCCGACGATCGCGATCTGGTTGTCCGCGATCATCGCCTTGTTGTGCATCCGGCGCGTGAAGCTGTCGATGCGCGTGAAGAAGTTGGCCGTGCGCTCGACCATCCCCTGTGACGCGCCGAACGGGTTGAACACGCGGATCTCGACGTTCGGGTGCGTGTTCAGCGCGGCCATCACGCGATCGATGTCGCGGAAATTCAGGTCGTCGACCAGCATCCGCACGCGCACGCCGCGATCGGCCGCGTAGAGCGCCGCGGCGAGCAGCAGCTTGCCGGTCGTGTCCTCGGTCGCGATGTAGTACTGCATGTCGAGCGTCTTCGTCGCGGCGCGCGCGAGCGCGATGCGCATCTGCAACGCCTGCGCGCCGTCGGCCAGCAGCCGGAAACCCGACTGGCCCGGATGCGCGGCCTCGGGCGCGGCCAGCGCATCGCGCAACGGCGTCGCGGTATCGGGCGGCAACGCATGGGAGACCGGGCGATCGAGCGTGGTGGCGGGCGGATGCGTCGCGCACGCGGCGACGAGCGACAGGAGTACGCCGGCGGCCAGCGCGCGGGCCGGGCGGCATGCGGCGCGCCACGACAGCGCGGCCGGTGCGCGCCGGATCAGGGACGTGAACACGAAGACTTCCTCGACTGGCGGAACACAGGGCCCGCATGCGCCGCGGCGCGCGGCTGGCGCGCGGTTCCGGCCGATTCTAGTAGGCGCCCGATGAACCGGTCAATCGCGCGGGCGGCACCGACGGCCTCGAACCGCAGGCGTGCGCGCGTGCCGGGCATCGAGACCCGCCGCACCGAAAGTGCCCGCCGGGCGGGCCTCGCACCGAAGTAGTCCGACCAATCTCAGGCCTCGTCGCCGCTGCGCTCGAAATGGCTGCGCACGTAGTCGATATGGGTCTGCATCGCGGTGCGCGCCTCTTCGGGCCGCTGCGCGCAGATCGCGTCGCACACGACGCGGTGCTGCAGCAGCAGGAGTTCGGACGCGTGCTCGTCGTGCGTCGTCATGCCCGCCACGTTGATCGAGATGTGCTCGCGCAGCATCCCGATCACGCTCGTATGCAGGTGCAGGAACATCGTGTTGTGCGACGCGAGCGCGATCGCCTCGTGCAGCTTCGCGTCGGTCGCGGCTTCGACGGCCGCCGCGCCGTTCGCGTGCGCGGTTTCGAGCTCGCGCAGCAGCGCACGGATCCGGCGCCGGTCGTGTGCGTCGGCGCGCAGCGCGGCGAAATACGCGGTCGCGCCCTCGAGCACGCGGCGGAATTCGAGGATGTCGTCGCGCAGCGCGGGGTGATCGGCGACCAGTTGCCCCCACGGCGACGCGATGCCGGCGCGCAACTGGTCCGTCACGTAGACGCCCGCGCCGCGCCGGCTCTGCAGCAGCCCGCGCGCGACGAGCCGCTGGGTCGCCTCGCGCACCGTATTGCGCGCAACCCCGTACTGCTGCGCGAGCACGCGCTCGGCCGGCAGGCGTGCGCCGGCCGGCCACGTGCCGTCGAGCAGTGCCGTCTCGATCTTGCGCATCACCCCTTCGGTTCGGCCCCGTGCCGTCATCGCTGCCATCTTCGCGTCTCCCCGCTCATTGCGTGCCGCGCCGATTGGCCCAACCAATTTGAGCCGCAGCGCCGTCGCGGGAATTATGCAGCGAAATCGTCGTCCCGCATCCGCATGCCGGGCCGTCGCCACTGGAGCGAGACATGAACGAAAGGCAATACCCCGCCGCCGCCCCCGCGCACGTCTATCTGTTCGCGACCTGCCTGGTCGACCTGTTCGTCCCCGAAGCCGGGCTCGACGCGGTCCGCCTGCTGGAACGCGAAGGCCTGACCGTCCACTATCCGCGCGGCCAGAGCTGCTGCGGGCAGCCGGCCTACAGCAGCGGCAATCCCGACGAAGCGCGCCGCGTCGCGGCCGCGCAGCTCGACCTGTTCGCGCAAGCGTGGCCCGTGATCGTGCCCTCCGGCTCGTGCGCGGGGATGATCCGCCACCATTGGCCGGCGCTGTTCGCCGACGACCCCGTGTACGGCCCGCAAGCCCGCGCGATCGCGGAGCGGACCTATGAACTCGCCGAATTCCTCGTCCACGTGCTCGACGTGCGGCTCGACGCGGCGACGGCCGGCGCCGGGCCCGACGAACGCGTCGTGCTGCACACGTCGTGCGCGGCGCGGCGCGAGATGGGCACGCGCGGGCACGGCGTCGCGCTCGTCGACGCACTGCCGGGCGTGACGCGCGTCGAACACGAACGCGAATCCGAATGCTGCGGCTTCGGCGGCACGTTCTCGCTGAAGCATCCCGACATCTCCGGCGCGATGGTGCGCGACAAGGTCGCGTCGGCCTGCGCGACGGGCTGCGACCGGCTCGTGTCCGCCGACTGCGGTTGCCTGCTGAACATCGGCCACGCGGCAGCCAAGGCCGGCGCGCCGCTGCCGGTCGAACACCTCGCCAGCTTCCTGTGGCGGCGCACCGCGAACGCCCCGTCGCTGCGCGGAGACCAGCGATGAGCGCGCGCGACTCGATCCTCGCGCGGCTGCGCGCCGCCGCGCCGGGCGTCGCCGCAACGTCGGGCCGCACGCTCGACGCACGCATCGACACGCATTACGACACGCGCCGCTCGCAGGCCGGGACCGCGGATCCGCACACGCTCGCCCGCACGATGCAGGCCGCGCTCGCCGCGTCGCACGCGGACGCCTGGTGCGCGACCGGCGACGCATGGCCCGCGCAACTCGCCGCGCGGCTCGCCGAAGCCGGCGTGCGCCGGCTGCTGCTCGACCCGGCCCGCGCCGAATCCGCGGCGCTCGCCCGCGCGCTGCCCGACACGGTCGCGCCCGTGCCGTTTGACCGGCCGATCGACGCGTGGAAGGCCGACCTGTTCGACACGATCGACGCGGGCTTCACCGTCGCGCGTTCGGGCATCGCGGCCACCGGCACCGTCGTGCTCGCCCCCGATGCCGGCACGCCGCGCACGGTGTCGCTGGTGCCGCCGCTGCATGTCGCGCTCGTCCATGCGAGCACGCTGCATCCCGACCTGCACGCGGCCGTCCACGCGGAGCGCTGGCACGCCGGCATGCCGACCAACCTGGTGCTGGTGTCGGGCCCGTCGAAGACGTCCGACATCCAGCAGACGCTCGCCTATGGCGCACACGGCCCGCGCCGCCTGTGGGTCGTGATCGTCACCGATTCCGCCGCCCGGCCGGCTGCAACCGCCCGCGAGGACCTCCCGCAATGAGCGACCACACGCTGCACTTCGTCGCCCCCGGCGACTTCAAGGCCCGCGCGCGCGCCGCGCTCGACGATCCCGCATTACGCCGGAGCTTTCGCGGCGCGATGGACTTCCTGCAGGGCAAGCGCGCGACGCAGTTCCCCGACGACGCCGAGCTGCAGCAGCTGCGCGACCTCGGCGAAGCCGTACGTCAGCACGCGCTCGCGCAGTTGCCCGCGCTGCTCGAACGGCTCGAGACGAAGCTCACCGAGGCCGGCGTGCACGTGCACTGGGCCGAGACGGCCGCCGACGCGAACGCGATCGTGCTCGGCATCGCGCAGGCGAAGAAGGCGCGCCGCGTGATCAAGGGCAAGTCGATGGCGAGCGAGGAAATCGAGCTGAACCATTACCTCGCGGAGCACGGCGTCGACTGCATCGAATCCGACATGGGCGAATTCATCGTGCAGCTCGCGGGCGAGAAGCCGTCGCATATCGTGATGCCGGCGATCCACAAGACGCGCGGCGACATCGCCGAACTGTTCGAGGCACACATCCCCGGCACGCGTTACACGGAAGACGTCGACGAACTGATCCAGACCGGCCGGCGCGCCCTGCGGCGCGCGTTCGCCGATGCGGACATCGGCCTGTCCGGCGTGAACTTCGCGGCGGCCGACACCGGCACGCTGTGGCTCGTCGAGAACGAAGGCAACGGCCGCCTGTCGACGACGGTGCCCGACACGCACGTCGCGATCATGGGAATCGAGAAGGTCGTCGAGAAACTCGAGCACATCGTGCCGCTGTCGAGCCTGCTCACGCGCTCGGCCACCGGCCAGGCGATCACGACCTACTTCAACCTGATCTCGGGCCCGCGCCGCGACGGCGAACGCGACGGCCCGCGCGAGCTGCATCTCGTGCTGCTCGACAACGGCCGCACGCAGGCCTATGCGGACGAACAGCTGCGCGCGACGCTGCAGTGCATCCGCTGCGGCGCGTGCATGAACCACTGCCCCGTCTACACGCGCATCGGCGGTCACGCGTACGGCACGACCTATCCGGGCCCGATCGGCAAGATCATCTCGCCGCACCTGCTCGGCCTCGACGCGACGGCCGACCTGCCGACCGCGTCGACGCTGTGCGGCGCATGCGGCGAGGTGTGCCCGGTGCGGATCCCGATCCCGCAACTGCTCGTGCGGCTGCGTACCGAGGCGAACCGCCAGCCCGACGAACCCGTCGCGCATCCGCTGCGCGGCCAGGGCGCGAACTACACCCGCGCGGAAGACCTCGTGTGGCGCTTCTGGTCGGGCGCGTTCGCGCATCCGCGCGCATACCGCGCGTTCCGCTGGACCGCGACGCGCCTGCGTGCGCTGACACCCGCGAAACAGATGGGCTGGACGCAGCACCGCACGCCGCTCGAACCGGCACCGCGCAGCCTGTCCGACCTGCTGCGCGCACGCGGCCAGCCCGAGTAGCCCCCGCTTTACCCACCCATACCCATAGATAGACAGACACAGATGGAGGAGACACCCATGCAGGTTTGGCACCAGATCTATACGCCGCTCGGCAGCCTCGGGCTGTCGGCGTTCGTCGCCGCAATCCCGATCATTTTCTTTTTCGTCGCGCTGGCCGCGCTGCGGCTCAAGGGGCACGTCGCCGCGGCGATCACGCTGCTGCTGTCGCTCGGTGTCGCGATCCTCGCATACGGGATGCCCGTGCCGCAGGCGCTCGCGGCAGCCGGTTTCGGCTTCGCATACGGCCTGTGGCCAATCGCGTGGATCATCGTCGCGGCCGTGTTCCTGTACAAGATCGTCGTGAAGACCGGCCAGTTCGACATCATCCGCGCGTCCGTGCTGTCGATCACCGACGACCAGCGCCTGCAGATGCTGCTGATCGGCTTCTCGTTCGGCGCGTTCCTCGAAGGCGCGGCCGGCTTCGGCGCGCCCGTCGCGATCACGGCCGCGCTGCTCGTCGGGCTCGGCTTCAAGCCGCTGCACGCGGCTGGACTGTGTCTGATTGCAAACACCGCGCCGGTCGCGTTCGGTGCGATGGGGATCCCGATCATCGTCGCCGGACAGGTGACGGGCATCGACCCATTCCATATCGGCGCGATGGCCGGCCGCCAGTTGCCGCTGCTGTCGCTCGCGGTGCCGTTCTGGCTCGTGTTCATGATGGACGGGCTGCGCGGCGTGCGGCAGACCTGGCCGGCCGCGCTCGTCGCGGGCGGCAGCTTCGCGGTGACGCAATACTTCACGTCGAACCACATCGGGCCCGAGCTGCCGGACATCACGTCGTCGCTCGTCAGCCTCGTCGCGCTCGCCGCGTTCCTGAAGGTCTGGCAGCCGCGCACCGCGAAGCAGACGGCCGGCAGCGTCGTCGCGTCGGGCGGCGGCGCCGCGCTCGCGGGCTTCGGCGGCGCGGGCTCGCGCAACGGCTTCGGCGCGGGCACCAGCCGGCAGGCATCGCCATACACGCTCGCGCAGACCGTGCGCGCATGGTCGCCGTTCCTGATCCTGACGGCCGTCGTCACCGTGTGGAGCATCGCGCCGTTCAAGGCGCTGTTCGCCGCCCACGGCGCGCTCGCGTCGACCGTGCTGAAATTCCACGTGGCAGGGCTCGACCAGCTCGTCGTGAAGACCGCACCGATCGCCGCGACGCCGAAGGCGCTCGACGCCGTGCTGAAGATCGATCTCGTGTCGGCAGTGGGCAGCGCGATCCTCGTGACCGCGCTGATCTCGATGGTGCTGCTGCGGATGAAGCCGCGCGACGCGCTCGTCACGTTCGGCGAGACGCTGAAGGAACTGACCCGCCCGATCCTGTCGATCGGCCTCGTGCTCGCATTCGCGTTCGTCGCGAACTATTCGGGGATGTCGTCGACGCTCGCGCTGATGCTCGCCGCGACCGGCGCCGCGTTCCCGTTCTTCTCGCCGTTCCTCGGCTGGCTCGGGGTGTTCCTGACGGGCTCGGACACGTCGTCGAATGCGCTGTTCTGCTCGCTGCAGCAGGCCACCGCGCACCAGCTCGGCGTACCCGAGACGCTCGCGGTGGCCGCGAACACGACGGGCGGCGTGACCGCGAAGATGATCTCGCCGCAGTCGATCGCGGTGGCCTGCGCGGCAACGGGCCTCGTCGGCAAGGAGTCGGAGCTGTTCCGCTTCACGGTAAGGCACAGCCTGCTGTTCGCGGTGATCGTCGGGGTGATCACGCTCGTGCAGGCGTACGTGTTGCCGGGGATGGTGCCGTAAGCAAGCGATCGGCCGTTTTCCGGTTCCCCGAAAAACAAAAACCCCACGCCGCAAAGCGTGGGGTTTCGTTCATCCAGGGCGCCGGACGGAGCCGGCGCATCGGGCGGCGATCAGCTGCCCTTCGCGATGCGATCCTGGATGTGCTGCGCCCGGCTCGACGACGACGGGTGCGAGCTCATCATCGAGCTCTTGCCGCCATCGAGCTGCGCGAGCTTCTGGAATGCGGTGACGAGACCCTTCTGGTTCATGTTCTTCTGCTTCATCAGGTCGAACGAGTAGTCGTCGGCCGCGCTTTCCTGCGTCTGCGAGAACTGCGCGTTGATGAACTTCTCGGTGATGTCGCCGAGCTGCGAGCTCGTCAGCGCCGCCACGCCCGGCGATGCCGCGCCGGCCGCGGTGCGCGCCGCGCTGACCGCGTAAGCCGTCTGCATCGCCTTCTTCGAGTGCCCCAGCGCGACGTGGCCCATTTCATGGCCGATCACGCCGCGCAGCTCGTCGTCGTTCATCATGTCCATCAGGCCGCTGTACACGCGCACGCAGCCGTTGCCCATCGCCCACGCGTTGACGTCCTTGGTCATGTAGACCTTGTAGTTGATCTTCTGGCCGTTCAGCGTCATGTCGCCGAAGCCCTTCATCACTTTCGTCAGACGCTTCGAGTACGCGCTGTTCGCCGGCGCGACCTTCGATTCCGCATCGCTCGACTTGCACGAATCGTTCGACAGCGCGGCGATGTCGGCATCCGACAACGTCGCTGCCTTGTACAGGCTCGTCCCCGCCGACGTCAGGCTGTTCGCGTCAAGGCTCTGTACCCCGCCGCACGCGCTCAACAGAAACGCCACGCCACACGCTGCCACCGCTTTCTTGAGTTGCATCCCGGATCCCTCGATAGTTTTATTTGGGAGCGGCGATTTTGCATAATCCGGCAGAAAATTACCAGATGTTTACATCGGATGACACGTTCATTACTCAGCGAACTGGAATGAAGCGGTGCGCCGGCGCGGGATTGACGACAAAAAACGGGGCAATCGCCGCGACCGGGCGACGATCGGCATGGAAATCGGGTGTGCTCAGGCCGTCTGATCGTGGCGTCGCGCCAACCGTCGCGCGACCAGCATCGGCAGCCGCACCACGAAGCCGGTGAAAAGACGCAGGTGCATCCACGCGAGCAGCGCGTTGTCGCGGCCGTAGTGGAAGTGCGAGACGCCGCCCTCGTGACGGCCGAAATAGCGCACCGGCGCGTCGATGCGGATCGGACGCACGCCGGCCCAGCACAGCCGCACGGCCGCCTCGGGATCGAAGTCGAAGCCGCGCATCCACGGCTGGCGGCGCATGATCGCGGCCAGCGGCGCGACCGGGTACACGCGAAACCCGTACAACGAATCGCCGATTCCCGCCCACAGCGTCTCGAGGTCGGCCCACGCGTTCGACAGCCGGCGGCCCTGCACGCGCAACTGCGGCGCGCTCGCATCGAACTTCGGCACGCCCAGCACCATCGCGTCGGGGGCGGCCTGCGACGCGGCCATGAAAGCGGGAATCAGGTCGGCCGGATGCTGGCCGTCGGAATCCATCGTCAACACATGCGTGAAGCCGCTCGCGGCTGCCGCGTCGAGCCCGGCGAGCACCGCCGCGCCCTTGCCGCGGTTCTCGGGCAGCACGATCACGCGCAACCCCGGGTCGCGTTCGGCCATGGCCTGCAGCCGTTCGGCGCTGCCGTCGGTGCTGCCGTCGACGACGACCCACACCGGATTCCACTGCGCTCGCGCATTGCGCACGGTCGTGTCGACCTTGGTGCCCGGGTTGTAGCTCGGAATCAGGACGAGATGGGTGGACGAGGCGTGCTGCTTGGACATGGAAACGGCCGATTGCGAAGACGGGGGTCCTGACAAAAGTGTATGACTTGCCGGCGAACGCCGGCAGGCTTTGTCGACGCCGCCCGAATGCGGAGCCGGTTGCCGGATCGTGAGGCTCTCGCGCTTCATGACAGCCACGCCTCCTCATGACCCGCGCTGGCCTCGATCTCGACCAGCAGGTCGTCGCGGCACACGTCCGCATGGACGACGAGCGGCCGCACGCCGGGGCCAGCCGCATCGCGCAGCACCTGCCCGATCGCGGCCAGCGCCGCGGCATCGCCGGCGTCGCGCACGTAGACGCGATAGCTCAGGTCGGCGAGCGTGAACGGGCCGTGCCCCTGGCGCGCGGCCTGCTCGAGCACGGCCGCGAGGTTCGCGACCGTCTCGCGCGTTTGCGCGACGACGTCGCCGAGATGCACGGTGCGATGCCCGACGATGCTCGCGGTGCCCGACACGAACAGCACCGGCGCGCCATCGCCCGCCGGCCATGCGGCTGCACGCGCGAACGTCGGTGCCCGCGGGCCGTACTGCGCCGGATAGTGATACGCGCTGACCTGGCGCGGGTTCTCGACCGGATCGGCCGGCGTGCGGCTCGCGAGGAAATGGATCGCGAGCGGCGCGGCGGGCGATGCATCGCCCGCGACCGGCACGACCGAACCGAGCGCGCATGCGGCCGGCACGCCGCCCGTCAGCGCGCGGCGGCACGCGTCGAACGCATGCTGGCGGCCGATATTGAACTGACGATAGCGCTCGATCCCGAACTGCACCGCATTGATCGCCGGCACCGTATTCCAGATGCGCAGCGGATGCGGCATGCCGAGCGAATCGAGCACGTCGAACAGCGCGCGGTACGCATCGTGCGTCGCGCGTTCGAGCGGCGTGCCGCCGTCGCGATGCGCGTCGGGCGTGTCGTGCTCGTGCACGACGATGCTGCCGAACACGAGACCCGCCGTTTCGCTGTAGCGATAGTGCAGCGCGCCGTGTCGTTCGCTGCGCAGGTCGCGCGCATGGCATTGCCAGATTTCGCAGACGGCGTCGTCCGGCGCGATGCCGGCGCCGAGCAGCGCCATCGGCACCGGCGCGACCGGCAGGTCGGGCACGACTTCGGCCAGCATCCGCGCCGCCGCGTCCGCGTGCGAGCCGGTTCGGGATGCACGCTGCAGCTCGCCCGCGCCGATGCACACCGCGCCCAGTGCGCCGGGCAACACGCGGTCGAATCCGTCGCCACGGCCGCGTGCATCGTGCAGCAACGCGGCGAGCCGGGCATGGCTCATCCGGACGAGCCGCAGCGCGCGGCCCTCGTCGTGCGCGAGCGGCACGCCCGGTCGCGATGCGGCCGGCCCGGCCGCCGCCTGCCCGCGCGCGAACGGCGCAGCAGAGGACGACAGGGAACACGGGCGCCGTTCGGCGTCGACTGGATGCACGGACACTTCGATTTCCTCACTATGCGGCGCTGGCCGCGCAACCTCGCGGCATGCGCTGCGTTGCGTCATGCCGCGTTGCATTACGTCACGCCGACGCCGCGCGCCTCGTCATGCGAGCCCGCCGTTGACGGACAGCACCTGCCCCGTCACATAGGCCGCGGCGTCGGACACCAGGTACGCGACCATCGCCGCGACTTCGTCGGGCCGGCCCGCGCGCTGCGCGGGCACGAGCTGCTTGATGCGTTCGACGGGAAACGCCTGTTCGGCCATCGGCGATTCGATGATGCCGGGCGCGACCGCGTTCACGGTGATGCCGCGCGACGCGAGCTCCAGCGACAGCGACTTCGTCGCGCCGATCAGCCCCGCCTTCGCGGCCGCGTAGTTGACCTGCCCGCGATTGCCGGTCACGCCGGCCACCGACGCGATGTTGACGATCCGTCCGCGCCGCGTGCGGATCATCGGCAGCAACAGCGGCTGCGTGACGTTGAAGAAGCCGTTGAGCGTCACGTCGATCACGCTGTGCCACTGCCGGCGCGACATGCCGGCCATCGGCGCATCGTCGTGAATGCCCGCGTTGTTGACGAGGATCTGCACCGGCGCATCGTCGGCCAGCGGCGCCAGCGCGGCGAGCGTCGCATCGGCGTCGGTCACGTCGAACGCGATCGCGCGCGCGGTGCCGCCGGCCGCGACGATCTGCTGCGCGACCGCTTCCGCCTGCGCGAGATGGCGGTTCGCATGCACCCACACTTCATGGCCGGCCTGCGCGAGCGCCGTGCAGATCGCCTGCCCGAGTGCGCCGCTGCCGCCCGTCACGAGCGCCCGCATCGAATTGCTCCGTTCATCGCGTTTCACCTCGATCGACGCGGCCGCGTATCGTCTGCCGATCGCGGCCGCGTGCCGTCCTCATCTGCGCGCCGCGCCCGTGCGCGACGCCGTTACTTCGTGCGGTGCGCGGCGACGTACGCAGCCAGTGCACCGAGCGTCGCGAAGATCTTCTGGTTGTCCGGATTGTCCGAACGCAGCTCGAAGCCGAATTTCTTCGAGATCAGCAGCGCGATTTCCAGGATGTCGATGGAGTCGAGCCCGAAACCCTCGCCGTACAGCGGGGTGTCGGCCGTCACTGTTTCGAGCGGGACGTCTTCGAGATTCAGTTCGCCGATGATCAGCGTGGCGAGCTCTTGTTCCAGTGCGTTCATCATGCGTGCGGGCAGGCGGCCCGTGGCAGCGGAAGGCGCCCGGAAACGGCAATCGCCATGCACGCCCGGCGCGTGCGAATCTCCGTCCCTCCGGCGTCTGCCGGCTTCCCCGCCTGCGTTTTTTGGGGATCGTTTGTAAAAGTTACGCGGATTCTAGACGAACGGGTATCGGGCCGTATACCGCCAATGGTTACAGACTGGCGGGCCGGCGCGGCGCCCCGTTGCGGGACCCGAATGCACCAGATGCTTGAGCCGCTTTGGATGGAAATGGACCGACCCCGCGAAACCGTTCGTCCGGCGCCATACAATCGGTTACAAAACCCGTTCGCGTCCGCTCCGAACACGCGGTGCCGCGGCCCTAAAATGAGCGTGCCCGACCACCGGCCCGGACCTGTCCCGGCCGCCTTTCATCTGATGTTTGACGGCCCGACCCTCGCGTCCGGCCACGATCCGCCCGATGTCGCCAGTCATGCCGCGCCCGTCCTTCCGCTCCGTTCCGGTTCGCCCGTCCGCCCGCCGCCGCCCGGCCGCCGGTGACGGGTACCCGCGCCGTGCGCGCGGAGGCCGCCGATGAGCCGGCTGCTGCCTGTCGCACGCGGCATCGCCGCGGTCGGCGCCGTCGCGGCATACCAGGCCGGCGCGCACTACGCGGCCGCGACGCCCGGCGCGCACGGCCTCGGCCTCGCGATGGCGCTCGTGCCGCCGCTGCTGCTCGCGCTCGGCGCGGCGCTGCGCTCGCCGCACCGCATCGGGTTCGTGTCCGCATGGCTGCTTGCCGCCGCCGCGCTGTGGGCCGCGCGCGTGCCGCTCGCGCGGCACTTCGAATGGGGCCTGTACCTGGAACACGCGAGTTTCAACCTCGCGATGGCGCTGCTGTTCGGCCGTACGCTCGCGGCCGGCAAGGTGCCGCTGTGCACGCATTTCGCGACGATGATCCACGGCGCGATCACGCCGGCCGTCGCGCACTACACGCGGCAGATCACGCTCGCGTGGACGCTGTTCTTCGTCGCGATCGCCGCCGTGTCGACGCTGCTGTTCGCGACCGCGCCGATCGTCACGTGGTCGACGTTCGCGAACTACCTGTCGCTGCCGCTCGTCGCCGTGATGTTCGCGGCCGAGCATGCGTGCCGACGCTTCGCCCTGCCGCACGAACCGCGGCCGCGCATGGTCGACGCGGTGCGCGCGTATCGCGCGACGACACACGCGTCGCAGGCATCACGATGAATTCACGGCCGGCGCGGCGCCGCAACGCGGCCGCGCCGGCCTTCGCTCCTGTTTCGACCGATTTATGCCGACTCACCCGCTGGTTTTCCATTCGTCGCCCGACCAGACGATCGCCTGGCGCGACGGCGCGCCCGTCACCGTGCGCACGTTCGTCGCCGACGTCGCGCGCGTGGCCGCCGCGCTGCCCGCCGGCGCGCACGTGTTCAACGTGTGCCGCGACCGCTACCGCTTCGCGGTCAGCCTGTGCGCCGCGCTCGTTGCCGGCAAGGTCAGCCTGCTGCCGTCGACGCATACGCCGGAAATGGTCCGCCAGCTCGCGTCGTTCGCGCCCGACGCGTTCTGCCTGCACGACGCGCCCGACTGCACGATCGACCTGCCGCGCTTCGCGTACCCCGATGCCGCCCCCGGCGCACTCGCGGACGATGCGCCGTTCGCCGTGCCGCAGATCGATGCGGCGCGGATCATGGCCTACGTGTTCACGTCCGGCTCGACCGGCGCGCCGGTGCCGCACCGCAAGACCTGGGGCTTCCTGGTCGGCTGCGTGCGCGCGGCGGCCGACCGCCTCGGGCTACTCGACGGCCGCGCGGCCACGCTGATCGGCACGGTGCCCGCGCAGCACATGTACGGCTTCGAGTCGACGGTGCTGCTCGCGCTGATCGGCGGCCTCGCGTTCAGCAACCGCCAGCCGTTCTACCCGGTCGACATTCGCGACGAACTCGACGCGATCCCGCAACCGCGCGTGCTCGTCACGTCGCCGATCCACCTGCGTGCGCTGCTGGCGGCCGGCCATGCGCTGCCGCGCGCGGCGCTCGTGCTGTCGGCCACCGCGCCGCTGTCGGAAAAGCTCGCGTGCGAAGCCGAGGCCGCGCTCGACGCGCCGCTCGTCGAGATCTACGGCAGCACCGAGACCGGCCAGATCGCCACCCGCCGCACGTCGCAGGGCGCGGCATGGGAACTGTTCCCGGACATCCGCCTCGACGCGCGCGCCGAACCGGACGACGACGACAGCGGCCCGACCGTGTGGGTGTCGGGCGGACATGTGGAGGCACCCGTGCCGATGGGCGATGCACTCGAACTGCTCGGCGACGGCCGGTTCCTGCTGCACGGCCGCAAGGCCGACCTCGTCAACATCGCCGGCAAGCGCACGTCGCTCGCGTACCTGAACCATCAGCTCAACGCGATTCCGCAGGTGGTCGACGGCGTATTCTTCATGCCCGACGAAGCCGCGGCGGCACACGACGACACCCGCCTCGAGCCGGTCACGCGCCTCGTCGCGCTCGTCGTCGCGCCGACGCTCACGGCAGCCGGTCTGCAGCGCGCGCTGCGCGAGCGGATCGATCCCGCGTTCATGCCGCGCCCGCTCGTGTTCGTCGACGCGCTGCCGCGCAACGAAACCGGCAAGCTGCCGCGCGACGTGCTCGCCGCACTCGTTGCGCAACATGCGCGCCCCGCGGCCGTGCCTGTGCCCGTGCCCGTGCCCGTGCCCGTGCCCGATCCGGCCGGCACGCCCGCACTCGGGTTCACGATCCCCGCCGATCACCCGGCACTGCCCGGCCACTTCCCCGGCCATCCGGTCGTGCCGGGCGTCGTGCTGCTCGATCACGCGATCCATGCGCTCGGCACCGCGCTGAACCGCCCGCTGCATGCGTGGCGGCTCGGGTCCGCGAAATTCCTGAGCCCGGTCGCGCCCGGCGAGCCGCTCGATCTCGCGTACGACGCCGCGGCCGGCGGTGCGATCCGCTTCACGCTGCGCGCCGGGGCGCGCGACGTCGCGAGCGGCGTGCTGTCCGCGCCGCCGGCCGCGCAGGACGGCGCGCAGCCATGAAGCGCACCGCGTGGGCCGAACGCCAGGAGCGCAGCAATGCGGGCTTGCTGCGCGCGATGACGTGGATCTCGCTGCGCTTCGGCCGGCAGCGCGCGCGCGTCGTGCTGCACCTGATCGCGACGTATTTCGTGCTGTTTTCGCCGGTCGCGTGCGCGGCGTCGCGCGACTACCTGCGCCGCGTGCTCGGCCGCCCCGCGCGCTGGCGCGACGTGTACCGGCACGTGTTCACGTTCGCGGCGACGATCCACGACCGCATCTACCTGATGAACGGGCGCTTCGACCTGTTCGACATCCGGCTGCACGGCGAGACGCTGGTAGACGAAGCGCTCGCGGGCGGACGCGGCGCGTTCCTGATGGGCGCGCATCTCGGCAGCTTCGAGGTCGTGCGCGCGATCGGCCGCACGCACCCGGACCTGCGCGTCGTCGTGACGATGTACGAGAAGAACGCGCGCAAGATCAACGCGACGCTCGCCGCGGTGAACCCCGCCGCGCAGCCGGAAGTGATTCCGCTCGGGCAAGTCGACTCGATGCTGAAGGTGCGCGAGCGCCTCGACGCGAACTGCATGGTCGGCATGCTCGCCGACCGCACGCTGCTCGACGACGCGGCCGCGTCGCTGCGGCGGCTGCCGCTGCTCGGCGCGCCGGCCGCGTTCCCGCTCGGGCCGCTCTACATGGCCGCGATGCTGCGGCGCCCGGTGATCTTCATGACGGGCCTCTATCGCGACGGCAACCGCTACGACGTGCACTTCGAGACGCTCGCCGATTTCTCCGACGTGCGGCGCGACGCGCGCGCGGCGGCCGTCGACGCGGCACTCGCGCGCTACGTCGCGCTGCTCGACAGGTACTGTCGCTCGGCACCGTACAACTGGTTCAACTATTTCGACTTCTGGCACGGCGGCGATGCCGCGACCGCGGTCGCGCGCGGCGACGCCGCGTGCGCCGGTGCCGGCCTGTCCGCCACGAGGGATTCCGACGCATGACCGCCGTTCGCCGCCTGCCCACGCTCACGCCCGCCCTGCGTCGCGCCGTCCGCACGCTGGCCGCCGCCATCGCCGTCGCCGCAAGCACCGCCGCGATCGCGCTGGCCGCCGCGCCCGCGCGGGCGGCCGACGCGGCGCCGGCGTGGACCCTCGACCGGCTGATGTCGACGCTCGCGCAGCACAAGTCGGGGCGTGCGACGTTCACCGAGACGAAGTACCTGTCGATCGCGACGCAGCCGGTCGAATCGTCCGGCGAACTCGTGTTCGTCGCGCCGGACCATCTCGAGAAGCACACGCTGAGCCCGAAGCCCGAACACCTCGTCGTCGACGGCGACATGCTCACCGTCGAGCGCAACAGCCGCAAGTACACGCTCGCGCTCGCGCGCTATCCGGAACTCGGCGCGTTCATCGACAGCATCCGCGCGACGCTCGCCGGCAACCGCTTCGCGCTCGAACAGGTCTACAAGGTCGCACTCGCCGGGCGCGGCGACGACTGGACGCTGACGCTCACGCCGCTCGACTCGCGGATGCTGAAGGTCGTCAGCACGATCACGCTCGACGGCACGCGCGACCTGTTGCGCAGCGTCGCGATCCGGCAGGCCGACGGCGACCGTTCGGTGATGCGCCTGCAACCCGTTCCGGCGAACCCGAACTGATGGACGAACGCACCCGGCCCCCGTCTTCGCCGGTCGCCCGCCGCCTGCACGCGCTGCGGCAGCGCGCGGTGCTCGTGTGGCTGCTCGCGCTCGTCGCGTGCGGCATCGCAATCGGGCGCGCGCACTTCACGGCCGACCTGTCCGCGTTCCTGCCGAGTTCGCCGAGCGCCGGGCAGCGCGTGCTCGTCGACCAGTTGCGCGACGGCATCGTGTCACGGCTGATCCTCGTCGCGATCGACGGCGGCGATGCAGCCACGCGCGCCGCGCTGTCGCGGCGCGTGGCCGGCACGCTGCGCGCCGATCCGCAGTTCGCCGCGGTTCACAACGGCGAAGCGGCGAACGACGCGCGCGACCGGCAGTTCATCTTCGATCACCGCTATCTGCTGAGCCCGGCCGTCACGCCGCAGCGCTTCAGCGCCGACGGCCTGCACCAGGCGCTCGGCGACAGCCTCGACCTGCTGAGCTCGTCGGCCGGCCTCGTGGCCAAGGCGCTGCTGCCGCGCGACCCGACCGGCGAAGTCGCCGCGCTCGTCGACCAGCTCGACGGCGCGGCGCAACCGGCGAGCCGCGACGGCGTGTGGGCGTCGCGCGACGGCACCCGCGCGGTACTCGTCGTGCAGACGGCCGCCGCCGGTTCCGATACCGATGCCCAGGCCCGTGCGATCGACGCGGTGCGCCGCGCGTTCGCCGCCTCGAAGCAGGCCTCGAAGCAGGCCATGCCGAACGCCGCCGCCGCCACGCTCGCGATGACAGGCCCCGGCGTGTTCTCGGTCGACACGCGCGACACGATCCGGCACGACGTCGAACGGCTGTCGACGGCGAGCGTCGTGCTGATCGTCGCGTTGCTGCTGACGCTGTACCGTTCGCCGCGCACGCTCGCGCTCGGCTTGCTGCCGGTGCTGACGGGCGTCGCGGCGGGAATCGCGGCGGTCAGCGTCGCGTTCGGCACGGTCCACGGGCTGACGCTCGGTTTCGGTACGACGCTGATCGGCGAAGCCGTCGACTATTCGATCTACCTGTTCGTGCAATCGGCGCAGGCCGGCACGCGCGGCGCGGCGCGACCGGCCGACGCGACGCGCGCCTGGGTCGCCGCGTACTGGCCGACGATCCGGCTCGGCGTGCTGACGTCCGTGTGCGGTTTCGCGTCGATGCTGTTCTCCGGGTTCCCCGGCCTCGTGCAGCTCGGGCTGTATTCGATCGTCGGGCTGACGGCCGCCGCGCTCGTCACGCGCTTCGTGCTGCCGCACCTGCGCGGCGAGCATGTCGCGATCCGCGACGTGTCGCGCATCGGCGCCGTGCTCGCGCGCGCGGCCGACGCCGCGCCGCGGCTGCGCTGGCCGCTCGCCGTGCTGGTGATCGCCGCGGGCGCGACGCTCGTGCTGCATCGCGACGGCCTGTGGAGCCGCGAACTCGCCGCGCTGAGCCCCGTGCCCGCGCAAGCGCAGGCGCTCGACGCACGGCTGCGCGCCGATGTCGGCGCGCCCGACGTGCGCTACCTCGTCGTAATTGCCGCGCCGACCGAACAGGCCGCGCTCGAACGCGCGGAACGGGTCGCCGCGCAGTTGCAGCCGCTCGTCGACCGGGGCGCGCTCGCGGGTTTCGAAACCCCCACGCGCTTCCTGCCGAGCGACGCCGCGCAGCGCGCGCGCCTCGCGAGCCTGCCGGATGCCGATGCGCTCGCCGCGCGGATGCGCGACGCCGTCGCGAACCAGCCGATCGCGGTCAGGCCCGACCTGTTCGCGCCGTTCATCGCCGACGTCGAAGCCGCGCGCCACGCGCGGCTGCTGAAGCGCGCGGACCTGCGCGGCACGTCGATGGCGCTCGCCGTCGATGCGCTGCTGACCGAACGCGACGGCCGCTGGAGCGCGATGCTGCCGCTGCGCGCGCCGGACGCCGCCCGCACCGCGCAACCGGCATCGAGTCTCGATGCGACACCGATCCGCGCGGCCGTCGCGCGCGCGGGCGTGCCCGATGCGCTGTTCGTCGACATGAAGGCCGAAGCCGATCGCCTGTACGTGAGCTACGTGCACGAGGACATCCGGCTGTCGCTCGCGGGTTTCGCCGCGATCGCCGTGCTGCTGCTGATCGCCCTGCGCTCGCCGCGCCGTGTCGTGCGCGCACTCGCCCCGCTCGTCGCGGCCGTGCTGGTCGTGACGGCCGGCTTCGCGCTCGCCGGCGTGCCGCTGACGATCCTGCACCTCGTCGGGATGCTGCTGATCGTCGCGGTCGGCTCGAACTACGCGCTGTTCTTCTGCAAGCGCGACGACGCGCAGCCCGTCACGCCCCACACGCTCGTATCGCTGCTGATCGCGAACCTCGCGACGGTCGCCGGCTTCGGGCTGCTGGCGCTGTCGCGCGTGCCGCTGCTCGAAACCTTCGGGCTGACCGTCGGCCCGGGCGCGATGCTCGCGCTCGCGTTCGCGGCGATTCTCGCGCCGCGCGCGGCCGCAGCCGGCAACCGTCATCAAGGAAGCCGCGCATGAATGCACCGTCGTCCATTCCGCACCGACAGCCCGGCGATGCGCGCCGCTGGCAGCCCGCGCCGCTGATCGCGGGCACCGCCGCGCTGCACGCGGGCGCGGCAGCCGCCGTCGTCGCGCAGCCGGCCGTGTGGCCGTGGGCGGTCGGCGGCGTGGTCGCGTCGCATCTCGCGCTGACCGCCGCCGGCCTGTGGCCGCGCAGCGCACTGCTCGGGCCGAACTGGACGCGCCTGCCGCCCGGCGCCGGCCGCCGCATCGCATTGACGATCGACGACGGCCCGGACCCCGACGTCACGCCGCGCGTGCTCGACCTGCTCGACCGTTACGACGCGCGCGCGACGTTCTTCTGCATCGGCGATCTCGCGCGCCGTCATCCGCGCTGGATCGAGGCGATCGTCGCGCGTGGTCACGCGATCGAGAACCACAGCCAGCGGCACCGGCATACGTTCTCGCTGTCGG
Source organism: Burkholderia sp. LS-044 (assembly GCF_004803625.1). Classification (NCBI taxonomy): domain Bacteria; kingdom Pseudomonadati; phylum Pseudomonadota; class Betaproteobacteria; order Burkholderiales; family Burkholderiaceae; genus Burkholderia; species Burkholderia sp. LS-044. The sequence continues at coordinate 143,507 of NZ_SSWO01000011.1, read as the reverse complement.
GGCCCGCCGCGCTGCGGCGCGAGATCTCGGCCGCGCAACGGACGCTGACCGAGATCGCCGGTACGCGCCCGCTGTTCTTCCGCGCGCCGGCCGGCCTGCGCAATCCGTTCCTCGAACCGGTGCTGTGCGAGCTCGGCCTGCAGCTGGCGAGCTGGACGCGGCGCGGTTTCGACACGCGCACGCACGATGCCGCGACCGTCACGCGCCGCCTGCTGCACGGTCTCGCGCCGCGCGACATCCTGCTCGTGCACGACGGCCACGCGGCGCGCGACGCGCGCGGTGAACCGGTCGTGCTCGACGTGCTGCAAACGGTGCTGCGCGCGGCCGCCGACGCGCAGCTGCACTGGGTCACGCTGCGCGCGGCGCTCGCGCCCGAACCGCCGGCCGGGCCACGCGAGCCGGCCGGTTCGGCCCCCCCGTTTGATAAAATCTGACCTCGAGCGGCGCGCCTGCCAGCCCTGCTGCGGCGCCCGTTCCGGCCACCGGATGCGACCCTCGTGAAACCTCTCCTGCTCTCGCACTTCACCGCCACCAGCTGCATCGGCCGCGGCCTCGACGCGACCCTCGATGCACTGCGCCACGCGCGCGGCGGGCTCACGCCCTGCGACTTCGAGCGTGCGGATCTCGACACGTGGATCGGCGCGGTGGACGGCGTCGATGCGCAGCCCGTGCGCGCCGACCTCGCCGACTTCGAGTGCCGCAACAACCGCCTCGCGCAGCTCGGCCTCACGCAGGACGGCTTCGACGCACGCGTCGCGGCGGCCGTCGCGCGCCATGGCGCGGCACGCGTCGGCGTGTTCGTCGGCACGAGCACGGCCGGCATCCTCGAGACCGAGCATGCATACCAGCGCCGCGATCCGGCGAGCGGCGCACTGCCCGCCGACTTCCGCTACGCCCACACGCACAACCCGTATTCGCCGGCCGCGTTCGTGCGCGCGTTTTTCGCGCTGCGCGGGCCGGCGATGGCGATCTCGTCCGCATGCTCGTCCGGCGCGAAAGTGTTCGGCTCCGCGCGCCGCATGATCGAGGCGGGATTGATCGATGCGGCCGTCGTCGGCGGCGTCGATTCGCTGTGCCTGACGACGCTGTACGGCTTCAATTCGCTCGAACTGCTGTCGCGCCGGCCGTGCCGTCCGTTCGACGTCGCGCGCGACGGCATCTCGATCGGCGAGGCCGCCGCGTTCGCGCTCGTCGAACGCGTGCCCGACCCGCCCGCCCCGCTCGACGCCGATGCGATCCTGCTGCTCGGCATCGGCGAATCGAGCGACGCGCATCACATGTCGTCGCCGCATCCGGACGGGCTCGGCGCGCGCGTCGCCATCGAGCAGGCGCTGGCATCCGCCGGCCTCGGCGCGAACGACATCGACTACGTGAACCTGCACGGCACCGCGACGCCGAGCAACGACGCGGCCGAAAGCCGCGCGATCGGCGCGCTGTTCGCCGGCACGCCGTGCAGCTCGACGAAGGGCGCGACCGGCCATACGCTCGGCGCGGCGGGCGCGCTCGAGGCAGTCGTCGCCGCGCTCGCGCTGCGCGAACAGTTCGTGCCGGCCGGCGTCAACACGACGCAGCCCGACCCGACACTCGTCGCCGACTACGTGCTCGCGAGCCGCGATGCGCGCGTGCGCGCCGTCCTCTCCAATTCGTTCGGCTTCGGCGGCACGAATTGCAGCCTGATCCTCGGCCGCGCCGACCACGCCCGCCGTTGAGGCCCGCCATGACACTGACCGCCTTCATCGAAAGCATCGGCCTCGTCGGCCCGGGATTGAACGGCTGGCCGCACGCGGCCGACGTGCTCGCGGGCCGCGCGCCGTATGCGCCCGCCCGCACCGAGCTGCCGCCGCCGGCCGGCCTGCCGTCGGCCGAGCGGCGCCGCACGGGCCCCGTCGTGCGCACGGCGCTCGCGGCCGGCCACGAAGCGGTGGCCGCGAGCGCACGCGACGCCGCGACGCTCGCGACCGTGTTCAGCGCGTCGGGCGGCGACGGCCAGAACTGCCACGCGATCTGCGAAACCCTCGCCGGCGACGATCGCCAGTTGTCGCCGACCCGCTTCCACAACTCCGTGCACAACGCGCCGGCCGGCTACTGGAGCATCGCGACCCGCGCGATGGCGACGTCGAACGTGCTGTGCGCGCACGACGGCAGCTTTGCCGCCGGGCTGCTCGAGAGCCTGTGCCAGGTCGTCGTCGATCGCGTGCCGACGCTGCTGATCGCGTACGACACCGACTATCCGGAACCGCTGCGCGCGGTGCGGCCGATCGACGATGCGTTCGGCGTCGCGCTCGTGCTCGCGCCGGAAGCAAGCGAACACGCGCTCGCCCGCATCGACGTGCAACTCACCGACACACCCGCCACGACGCTCGCGCACGCCGGGCTCGACGCGCTGCGCGCCGGCAATCCGGCCGCGCGCGTGCTGCCGCTGCTCGAGGCGCTCGCCGCACGGCGTTCGACACGCGTCGTGCTCGACTACCTGGCCGATACACGCGTGCAGGTCGATGTCGCGATGCCGGATACGTTCGCGGAGCGTGCGTGATGACCGCGACGATCCCGCTCGCGCCGCCGCTCGACCACGCGTGGATCGCCGCGCACATTCCGCACGACGGCGCGATGTGCGTGCTCGATACGGTCGATGCGTGGGATGCCGCCCGCATCCGCTGCACCGCGACGAGCCACCGCGATCCGCACAACCCGCTGCGCGCGCACGGCCGGCTCGCGTCCGTCTGCGGGATCGAATATGCGGCGCAGGCGATGGCCGTGCACGGCGCGTTGCTCGGTGCGCACGAAGCGCGCCCGCGCGTCGGTTATCTGGCGAGCGTGCGCAACGTCGACGCGTTCGTCGACCGGCTCGACACGTTCGCGCAGCCGCTCGTCGTCGAAGCGGAACGCGTGAGCGGCGACGCCCGCTCGGTGCTGTACGGCTTCGCGCTGCGCTGCGGCGAGCGCGTGCTGCTGTCCGGCCGCGCCGCGGTGATGCTCGACGCATCGGCGGCCGGCGTGTTTCGCCCGGCGCCCGCCGGCGATGCGAATCCTCGCTGAAGAGGCTTGTTCAACGGAAGGAAACCAGGTCGTGAAAGTTCGTCAGTTCATTGGTACCGCGCTCGTTCTGGCGCTGATCAGCCCGATCGCGCACGCGGACATGTCGGAAGTGAAGCAGGACATCAAGCGCGATTCGAAGGAAGCCGCGCACAAGACCGGCGAGGCGGCCCGCAGCTTCGGCCACGCGACCGCGAGTGCCGCGAAGGCGGTCGGGCACGGGGTCGCGCATGCGTCGCGCGAAGGCTGGGATGCCACCAAGCGCACGACGAAGCGGATCTTCCACAAGAACGGCTCCGGCGAGTCGGGTGGAAAGAGCGAAAAGAGCGATTGAGCGATTGACGACGGGCATCGCGCGCACCGCCTTGCGGCATGCACGCGATGCGTGGCCGCGCGTCGACGGTGACGCATGACTGCCGCCATGCCGCTGCCGTCAACGCGCGCCGCGCATGCGGCGTGCCGGCCTGGCCCGCACGCGCGCGAAACACTTGCCGTAAGCGACGAGCCAGCAATCGCGATGATCGAAGTTCCGCAGCAGCCGCGCGCGGCGCCGCTCGAGCCAGAAGAGCGAGATCGCCATCGCCAGCGCGACGGCCAGTGCCGCGCAGCCGATCGCGAGTCCCATCCAGGTGTCGCTCATGCCTTCTCCGGAATGCGGGGCCGCACCGGCACACCTGTGCCGCTGCGGCACTGGAACCAGCGGAACACGGCCCGGCACGGGCTGTACGCCGTCCGGGCCGCCGTGCGTCAGTGCATGTGCTGGCCGCCGTTGATCGCGATGTTGGAGCCCGTCACGAAGCCGGCCTCCTCCGAGCACAGGTAAGCGACCAGCGCCGCGACTTCCTCGGGCTTGCCGAGCCGGCCCGCCGGAATCTGCGGGAGGATCTTCGAGTCGAGGATGTCCTGCGGGATCGCCGTGACCATCTTCGTCGCGAGGTAGCCCGGCGACACGGTGTTCACCGTCACGCCCTTGCGCGCGATCTCGAGCGCGAGCGATTTCGTGAAGCCGTGCATGCCGGCCTTCGCGGCCGCGTAGTTGGTCTGGCCGACCGAACCCTTCGAGCCGTTCACCGACGAGATGTTGACGATACGGCCCCAGCCGCGCTCGACCATGCTTTCGCAGACCGGCTTCGTCATGTTGAACACGGAATCGAGGTTCGTGCGGATCACCGCGTCCCAGTTGACCTTGTCGAGCTTGCGCAGCGTCATGTCGCGCGTGATGCCCGCGTTGTTCACGAGAATGTCGACCGGGCCGACGTCCCGGGCGATCTTCTCGATGCATTGCTGGCACGAATCGTGGTCGGCCACGTCCACCGGATACGCGAGGAACTCGCGGCCAGCCGCATGCATCTCGGTCAGCCAGCGGTCCGCGCCGGTGTTGCTCGGCGAATACGTGACGACTACCCGGTGGCCCGCGTCGTTCAACCTGATGCTGACCGCTTCGCCGAGGCCGCCCATTCCACCAGTCACAACTGCAATTCGCTTAGTCATCCTGTAAATTACCGACAAAAAAGTAATCGATGAAAGCGGGGCGACGGCATCGCACATGCTGCCGCCCCACCGCTTCGATGCGCAGCCGCCCGCGTCGCGGGCACGGCACGCACCGGCACCTCGCGCTTGTTGTTGGCCACTTGTCGTGCGCGAAAACCGCTTCACCCGCGTGCGGCGCCCACCGGCGCCGCAGCGGGACGAATCGTCAGGCCCCGCTCAGGCGCGCTCGACCGCGAGCGCGACGCCCATCCCGCCGCCGATGCACAGCGACGCCAGCCCGCGCTTCGCGTCGCGCTTGGCCATCTCGTGCAGCAGCGTCACCAGGATCCGGCAGCCCGACGCACCGATCGGGTGACCGATCGCGATCGCCCCGCCGTTCACGTTCACCTTCGACGTGTCCCAGCCCATCTGCTTGTGCACCGCCAGCGCCTGCGCCGCGAACGCCTCGTTGATCTCCATCAGGTCCAGGTCGCCCGGCGTCCAGCCCGCGCGCTCCAGGCACCGGCGCGATGCCGGCACCGGGCCCATCCCCATCACGCTCGGATCGACACCCGCGTTCGCGTAGGCCTTGATCTTCGCCAGCGGCGTCAGACCCAGCGCCGCCGCCTTCTGCGCCGACATCACCAGCACCGCCGCCGCGCCGTCGTTCAGCCCCGACGCGTTCGCCGCCGTCACCGAGCCGTCCTTCGAGAACGCCGGCTTCAGCCCCGCCAGTGACTCCGCCGTCACGCCGTGACGCACGAATTCGTCGGTCGCGAACTGCAGCGGCTCGCCCTTGCGTTGCGGGATCGACACCGGCACGATCTCGTCGTCGAAGCGGCCGGCCTTCTGCGCGGCTTCCGCCTTGTTCTGCGACAGCGCCGCGAACGCATCCTGCTCCTCGCGCGTGATCCCGTATTCCTTCGCGACGTTCTCCGCCGTGATGCCCATGTGGTACTGGTTGTACACATCCCACAGGCCGTCGACGATCATCGTGTCGACCAGCTTTGCGTCGCCCATCCGGAAGCCGTCACGCGAGCCCGGCAGCACGTGCGGCGACGCGCTCATGTTCTCCTGGCCGCCCGCGATCACGATGTCCGCGTCGCCCGCGACGATCGCGTTTGCTGCCAGCATCACGGCCTTCAGGCCCGAGCCGCACACCTTGTTGATCGTCATCCCCGGCACTGCCGTCGGCAGCCCGGCCTTGATCAGCGACTGCCGCGCCGGGTTCTGGCCCGAGCCGGCCGTCAGCACCTGGCCCATGATCACTTCGCTCACCTGCTCGGGCTTCACGCCCGCGCGCTCCAGCACTGCGCGGATCACCGTCGCGCCCAGTTCGGGTGCTGCAATCTTCGCAAGCGAACCGCCGAATTTGCCGACCGCGGTCCGCGCGGCCGATACGATCACTACGTCCGTCATGTCCAGTTCCTGCATTGAAATCAGTTCGTCGTTCCGACGCCGGTGCGAGCCGGTCTCGGCCGGCGAACGCGCTCCCCGGGCCATCCGGCGCGGTAGCGGTCGCATGCCTCCGTACGGCGAACCGCACCCGTCCGCACGGGCGGCACACCCGCACGGCTCGCCGGGCACCGGCGCGCTGCGGCAAACCGGACGTGAGCCGGGCACCGCGCGGCACACGCGGCGTCCAGTGCCATCCGGCGCCGATCAATCGTGTCGCGCCCGTGCGCGACACATGCTTGCGCGGCTAAGCGATCATGCAGCCGATTCGCGGGCGGCCGCGGCGTCCTTGCGCGCGGCGGCGGCCGTTTGCTTCGCGCCACGCGTTGCCGTTTCGGTGACCGCGTCGAAACCGCTCTGGGCGGCTTCGATCGCCTGCCCCGTCGCTGCGCGTACGGAGTCGGCCGCGGCGGTCGCCGCGGACAGCGCCGAGTTCAGCGCGGCCACCACCGGCGCCGAGCCGGCCGGCGCGTGCTTCGACAGCTCGCCCAGCACGTCCTTCAGGCGCTTGTCGTTCTGTTCGTATTGGGCTTGCGCGACCTTTGCCCATTCGGACTGCGTCGACACCGCGATGTCGAACAGGTGGCGGCCGTAGGACACGGCTTTGCCGGCCGCTTCCTGCGGCACGGCGATCTGCTGCGCGAAGCCCACGGCCGGATTGCTGCTGTTGAACGCGTTCTTCAGCTTGTCTTCGTATTCATCGAGCGCCGTCCGGGCCGCTTGCAGGTTGAGTTCGACGACAGCCTCGAAACCTTGGATAGCCGGACGGGCGATCGCAAACCACGCGGCGATACCGGACTGATAATCGGCATTGAGTTTTTCGGGGGCAAATACGGACATCGGGCACGCTCCTGTTGGCAATGCGAGAGACGACGTAAGGAAAATCGGAAGCCGGTTCGACAGCAGACTTCCTTATTGACAACCCGTCACTTGTTTGAGTACGGGAAGTTGAAGGAGCCCATTCTAGATCGATTAATTGTCAATTAAATGGCATTAATACTAGGTGTAAACCCTTATCTTAATTCCGGGCGACCGCTGGAACCCGTGATGCGCCGACATCGCAGACGAGACGGCGCTTCACTCTGTCCCGCAATGCATTTCTACCTTTTTACAGGATAGCCGATCATGACGTCGCGCAACATTTACCAATTCATTATTCCGTTTATTAGAAAACCGGCGCACATTGAAAATGGAGCAGTCGCTTATGTAATCGTTTTTTGCGGATTTATTATGAAATCGTTTTCGGGATTATTAATGACAAAATCAATGATCGGACGAATTGCGGGTCGCAATAAAAAAACGGCCGCATGATGCGGCCGCGTGCTGGTCAGGCAGGCAGGGAAGATCAGCCGGCCAGTTCTCGATGCAGCGCGAGGAACTCCTGCGCGAGCTTGTGCCCGGGCTCCAGATGGATCACCGGCCTGGACTGCTGATGCGACTCGCGGATCTTCACCGAGGCCGACAGCCTCGACGCGAGCACCGGCAGCCCTTCTTCGACGAGTTCGTCGACGAGCCGCTGCGGCAGGCTCGCTCGCGGCTGGAACTGGTTGATCACGATCCCTTCCACCTCGAGCGCCGCGTTGTGGTCCTGCTGGATCTCCTTCACGTTCTCGAGCAGCGTGTACAGCGCGCGACGTGAAAAATCGTCGCAGTCGAACGGAATCAGGCAGCGCTCGACCGCGATCAGCGCCGAGCGCGTATAGAAATTCAGCGCGGGCGGCGTGTCGATGTACACGGCGTCGTAGGCATCGAGCTCGTTCAGCGCGTCGCGTAGCTTGTAGATCTTGTAACGCGATTCGAGCTTGCCATGCAGCGTGTCGAGATCCGGATGCGCGGGCATCACGTCGAGCCCTTCGAACGGGGTCGGATGGACGAACGACGCGACGTCGACCGGACGAAAGTTGAAGGTCAGCGCAGTTTCGAAGAAATCGGCGACACCCGGCTGCGCGTCGGCCGCGGCGTCGCCGAGCAGGTAGCGTGTGGAGTTCGCCTGTGCGTCGAGGTCGATGACGAGCGTGCGCAATCCTTCGCTCGCGCTGATCGCCGCCAGGTTGCAGACGATCGTCGACTTGCCCACGCCGCCCTTCTGGTTGAATACGACCCGCCGCATGGTGCCCCCTCGATCGAACGTCGAAAAGAGCAGCTTAGCCGGTCAATAATGGCGACCGCGTGACGCAGGTCGAATTGCGTGCGATTTGTATACGGCACGCATCAGGTGCGCGGCAGCGCCCCCGACACGTACCGGCTGCCGGGCACGCACCACCGCCACGGGAAGTCCATGCCGACGCGAATGCCGATGCGCGGCCCGCCCGCTAGGTTCGCGGGCGGCGGCGTGCCGTCGTCGACGATCGCGAACCCTTCGCGCGCAGCGACGAGATCGACGCCATCCTGCGCACCGCCGATGCCCATCGCCTGCGTCAGCCGCGCCGGCCCGCGGCACAGGTCGCGATCGCGCGTCTGCGGCGGCCGTGCCGCGCGCATCCGTTCGATCCCGTGCACCGGCTCGAGCGCACGGATCAGCACGCCCGTTCCCGTGCCGTCCGGGCCGCACACGCAGTTGCAGCACCAGTGCATGCCGTACGTGAAATAGACGTACAGGTGCCCCGGCGGCCCGAACATCGTCGCGTTGCGCGGCGTCTTGCCGCGATAGGTATGCGCGGCCGGGTCGATCGCGCCGGCATAGGCTTCCACTTCGACGATCCGCCCTGCCCGGCCGTCCGCGGCCGCGAGGATCTTGTTGAGCAGTTGCGGCGCGACGTCGGTGGCCGTGCGGTCGAAGAACGCGCGGGGCAGCACGGCGCCCGGCCACGCAGGCGCGGGTTCACTGCGCCGCATCCCGCCTCTCCGGTTGAAGACCGGAACCGGCCTTCGCGTGCAGACGCAGTTGACGGTAGGCATCGACCAGATCGTCGAGGCCGAACGCGAGATTTCTCCCGCTGGGATTGGGCAGCACCCAGACACCTGCCCCCTGCATGCGGGCCGGCTGCAAGCCCCACCCGACCTCACGCTGGCCGGAAAGCGCCGAGTACGCCGCCTTGCCGAGAAAGGCAACGAAGCGCGGCCGATAACGCGCCACCTTTTGCTCGAACCCCGCGGCCGCGGCCATGAATTCCGCGCGAGAAAGCTGATCGGCGCTTGCGGTCGGCCGCTTCACCACCGCCGTCAGGCCGCAGCCATGGCCGAGTATCGCGCGATCGTCCTGCGGCGAAATTTCCGCCGGCGTGAAGCCCGCGAGATGGATCACGCGCCAGAAGCGGTTGCTCCTCCCGGCGAAGTGATGCCCGGTCTCGGCCGCGGTCAGGCCGGGGTTGATCCCGCAGAACAGCACGTCGAGATGCTCCGCGATGAGGTCGGGAAGTTCGTCAGCCACGATTTGCCTGGCGTGCAAGAAAGATCGACGTAAACGAAATAAGGCCCGAAGACCCGGGCCAAGCAACCGGCTTGACTCGGACATTCGGGCCCATCGTGACGCGGGATACCGGCGTGCCGATCAGAACGGGATATCGTCGTCCATTTCGTCGAAGCCGCCACCTGCCGGTGCGCTCGGACGGCTTTGCGCGCCGCCGCCAGCACCGCCACGCGCCGCGCCGCCGGCACGACCGCCGCCGCCACCGCCGCGTTCCATCTGTTCGCCGCGACCACCGCCGCCGCCACCACCGTAGCCGCCGCCGTAACCGCCTTCGTCACCGCCGCCACCGCCGCCGCCCGCACCGCCGCGGCCGCCGAGCATCTGCATCTGGTCGGCGACGATTTCGGTCGAGTAACGATCCTGGCCGTCCTGGCCCTGCCACTTGCGCGTGCGGATGCGGCCTTCGATATAGACCGACGACCCCTTCTTCAGGTATTCGCTGACGATTTCCGCCAGACGGCCGAAGAACGCGACGCGATGCCACTCGGTCATTTCCTTGAAATCGCCGCTTGCCTTGTCCTTGTAGCGGTCGGTCGTCGCGAGACGGATGTTCGCAACCGCGTCGCCGCTCGGCAGGTAACGGACTTCAGGATCGGCGCCGAGATTGCCGACGAGGATGACCTTGTTGACGGATGCCATGTGTTTCTCCAGTAAATTCGATGCCGGGCCGCCCGCTCACGCTGCCGGTGCGGCCCGCCGGGCAAGCCGGCGAACGCCGCCGGTGCCTGCCCGAAGTAAGTTCAGGCCTTGCGCGGCGGCGCTTTCATGCTGGCCGCGATTATAAGCCACGCGGCAACGAGCCCCGAGCACGTGTAGAACACCGTGTTGGCGCCCCCGTGCTTCAGCAGCCAGCCGCCCACGATGCCGCCGAGCGCGAGCCCGATCGACTGCGTGGTGTTGTAGACACCCGTGGCCGCACCCTTGCGCGAACCGGGCGCGAGCTTCGACACGAGCGACGGCTGCGACGCTTCCAGGATGTTGAAACCGAGAAAGTAGATGAACAGAATCGCCGCCACAATCAGGATGGTATGCGGCGCGCTGCCCAGCAGCAATTGACCGATCAGGATAGCCAGAATGCCGCCGAGCAGCACCGGCTTCATCTTGCCCCGTTTTTCCGCGACGATGATCGCCGGAACCATCATCACGAACGCGAGCCCCATCACCGGCAGGTAAACCTTCCAGTGCGCGGCGACCGGCAGGCCGCCGTCGACGAGCAGGCGCGGCACGACGAGGAACAGCGCCGTCTGCGTCGCGTGCAGCACCAGCACGCCGAAGTTCAGGCGCAGCAGCTCGACGTTGTGCAGCACCTCGGCGAACGGCGCGGGCACGTGCACGGGCTTCGCCGCATCGGGCACGATCCACAGCACGACGCCGATCGCGAGGATCGACAGTACGCCGACGATCGTGAACAGCCCGCTCATCCCGACCCAGTGGAATACGATCGGCGCACCGACGATCGCGACCGCGAACGACACGCCGATCGAGCCGCCGACCATCGCCATCGCCTTCGTGCGGTTCTGCTCGGAGGTCAGGTCGGCGATGAACGCGAGCACCGCGGACGAAACCGCGCCCATCCCCTGGATCACGCGGCCGACGATGATCCACGTGATGTCGTGCGCGAACGCGGCGACGAAGCTGCCGATCGCGAAGATCACGAGGCCCGTGGCGATCACCGGCTTGCGGCCGAACTTGTCCGACGCCCAGCCGTAGAAGATGTAGAACAGCGACTGCGTGACGCCGTAGGCCCCGAGCGCGATGCCGACGAGCAGCACGTTGTCGCCGCCCGGGATGGTTTTCGCGTAGACCGAGAACACCGGCATGATCATGAACAGGCCGAGCATGCGCAGCGCGAAGATCGCCGCGAGCGACGTGGTCGCGCGCAATTCGGGCGCAGTCATGCGGGAAGACGTGGCAGACGGATTGGACATCGGGAATGTATTTCGAATGATCGGGATGACCGCCCGACACCGGGCGGCGGAAGATCAGGACCAGCGGCCCGGGAGGCTTGGCGGGCGACACGTCGGGGAAGGATTCAGGCAGCCCGCGGGCCACCCGGAACCGCGCGGCGCGGCCGCTTTCCCGGCGCAGGCGCCGCCTTGCTGCCACCTGCGGCCAAGGCCGGGGGCCCCAAACGACGGCCTCGAAAAGCCGTTATAGTAGCAGGTTTGGTTCCCTCCATTTTCGCCAGGTTCATGGAACAGATCCGTATCCGTGGGGCACGTACCCACAACCTGAAAAACGTCAATCTCGACCTGCCGCGCCACAAGCTGATCGTGATTACCGGGTTGTCCGGGTCGGGCAAGTCGTCGCTCGCGTTCGACACCCTTTATGCCGAGGGCCAGCGCCGCTACGTCGAAAGCCTGTCCGCGTATGCCCGCCAGTTCCTGCAACTGATGGAGAAACCCGACGTCGACCTGATCGAGGGTCTGTCGCCCGCGATCTCGATCGAGCAGAAGGCGACGTCCCACAACCCGCGTTCGACCGTCGGCACGGTCACGGAAATCCACGACTACCTGCGACTTTTGTACGCACGTGTCGGTACGCCGTACTGCCCCGATCACGACATCCCGCTGGAAGCGCAGAGCGTGTCGCAGATGGTCGACGCGGCGCTCGCGCTGCCCGAGGACACCAAGCTGATGATCCTCGCGCCCGTCATCGCGAACCGCAAGGGCGAGCACGCGGAGCTGTTCGAGGACATGCAGGCGCAGGGTTTCGTGCGCTTTCGCGTGCGCTCGGGCGGCGGCGCCGCGAACGAAGGCGTCGCGAAGATCTACGAGGTCGAGTCGCTGCCGAAGCTGAAGAAGAACGACAAGCACACGATCGACGTCGTCGTCGATCGTCTCAAGGTGCGGCCGGACATGAAGCAGCGCCTCGCCGAATCGTTCGAGACGGCGCTGCGCCTCGCCGACGGCCGCGCGATCGCGCTGGAAATGGATACCGACCACGAGCACCTGTTCAGCTCGAAGTTCGCGTGCCCGATCTGCTCGTACTCGCTGCAGGAGCTCGAGCCGCGCCTGTTCTCGTTCAACAACCCGATGGGCGCGTGCCCGGAATGCGACGGCCTCGGCCAGATCACGTTCTTCGACCCGAAGCGGGTCGTCGCGCACCCGTCGCTGTCGCTCGCGGCCGGTGCCGTGAAGGGCTGGGACCGCCGCAACCAGTTCTACTTCCAGATGCTGCAGAGTCTCGCGGCCTTCTACGAATTCGACATCGACGCCGCGTTCGAGGACCTGCCGGAAAAGATCCGGAAGGTGCTGCTGTTCGGCTCGGGCAAGCAGACGATCCCGTTCTCGTACATCAACGAGCGCGGCCGCACGACGATCCGCGAGCACGTGTTCGAAGGGATCATCCCGAACCTCGAGCGCCGCTACCGCGAGACCGATTCGGTCGCGGTGCGCGAAGAGCTGTCGAAGTACCAGAACAACCAGCCGTGCCCGTCGTGCGAAGGCACACGCCTGCGCCGCGAGGCGCGCCACGTGCGCATCGGCACCGGCGACCACGCGCGCGGCATCTATGAAATCAGCGGCTGGCCGCTGCGCGACGCGCTCGGCTATTTCGACGGCCTGACGCTCGAAGGCGCGAAGCGCGAGATCGCCGACAAGGTGATCAAGGAAATCGTCGCGCGCCTGACGTTCCTGAATAACGTCGGCCTCGACTACCTGTCGCTCGAGCGCAGCGCCGAGACCCTGTCGGGCGGCGAGGCGCAGCGCATCCGGCTCGCGTCGCAGATCGGCTCGGGCCTGACGGGCGTGATGTACGTGCTCGACGAGCCGTCGATCGGCCTGCACCAGCGCGACAACGACCGCCTGATCGCGACGCTCAAGCACCTGCGCGACCTCGGCAACTCGGTGATCGTCGTCGAGCACGACGAGGACATGATCCGCACGGCCGACTACGTCGTCGACATGGGCCCGGGCGCCGGCGAGCACGGCGGCGTGATCGTGGCCGAAGGCACGCCGAAGCAGGTGCAGTCGAATCCGCAGTCGCTCACCGGCCAGTACCTGGTCGGCAAGCGCACGATCGAGTACCCGGACGAGCGGCTCGCGCCCGATCCCGAGCGGATGCTGCGCATCGTCGACGCGCACGGCAACAACCTGAAGCACGTCGATCTCGAGCTGCCGGTCGGCCTGCTGACCTGCATCACCGGCGTGTCGGGCTCCGGCAAGTCGACGTTGATCAACGACACGCTGTATCACGCGGTCGCGCGCCACCTGTACGGCTCGTCGGCCGAACCGGCGCCGCACGAGGCGATCGAGGGCCTCGAGCACTTCGACAAGGTGATCAACGTCGACCAGTCGCCGATCGGCCGCACGCCGCGCTCGAACCCGGCCACCTATACGGGCCTGTTCACGCCGATCCGCGAGCTGTTCTCGGGCGTGCCGACCTCGAAGGAACGCGGCTACGATCCGGGCCGCTTCTCGTTCAACGTGAAGGGCGGCCGCTGCGAGTCGTGCCAGGGCGACGGCGTGCTGAAGGTCGAGATGCACTTCCTGCCGGACGTCTACGTGCCGTGCGACGTGTGCCACGGCAAGCGCTACAACCGCGAAACGCTCGAAGTGCAGTACAAGGGCAAGAACATCAGCGAAGTGCTCGACATGACCGTCGAGCACGCGTATGCGTTCTTCAATGCGGTGCCGGTCATTGCGCGCAAGCTGAAGACGCTGCTCGACGTCGGCCTCGGCTACATCCGCCTCGGCCAGTCGGCCACGACGCTGTCGGGCGGCGAGGCGCAGCGCGTGAAGCTGTCGCTCGAACTCTCCAAGCGCGACACCGGCCGCACGTTGTACATCCTCGACGAGCCGACCACCGGCCTGCACTTCCACGACATCGCGCTGCTGCTGGAAGTGATCCACCGGCTGCGCGACCAGGGCAACACGGTCGTGATCATCGAGCACAACCTCGACGTGATCAAGACGGCCGACTGGGTGATCGACCTCGGCCCCGAAGGCGGCGCCGGCGGCGGCCAGATCATCGCGCAGGGCACGCCCGAGCAGGTCGCGAAGACGAAAGCGAGCTTTACCGGCAAGTACCTCGCGCCGCTGCTCAAGCGCCCGACCCGCAAGGTCGCGGCGGGCTGACGCTTCGCGCCGCCCTGTCCCTCCCGCGCGCGGCCGCCCGGCCGCGCGCGCCTGCGCGCACCGCGCAACCGGCCTCCTCTCGTTTTCCCTTCTGCGTTTACACCATGCGCCAAACGGCCCCGTTGCGGCCCATAATGGCGGCTATACTTTACGGTCGTAAGGTTCGCCGTACGCACCAATCCGGTGCGGCGCCGGGCGAACACGGCTCTGCCGCGCATTCCGCGGCATGACACACGAACGACAGGAATCCACGATGGAGAAGCAACCAGACTCGTCTCGCGATACGCAGAATCGCGAACCGCACCTGCGCAGCGTGCGGCTGACGAGCGACTTCAGCCTGCCGAAGCTGTCGGCACTCGAGATCGGCAGCTATGCGGTTGCGATCCTCGCGATGTGGCTCGTGATCGAGCTCAAGTTGCTCGGCGGGCTGCTGGCCGGCCTGCTCGTCTACCAGCTGATCCACACGATCGCCCCCGTGATCGAACGTCACACCACGAGCATGCGCGCGCGCTGGGTCGCCGTCGTGCTGCTGGCCATCGCGATCGTCGGCGCGCTGACGGGCCTGACGATCGGCATCATCGAGCACTTCGAACGCACGGTGCCGAACCTGCAGAGCCTGCTCGACCAGCTGATGCAGATCGTCGAGCAGACCCGCGCGCGCACGCCGGCCTGGATCGCGAACCTGCTGCCCGTCGACGTCGAGCAGATGAAGACGAAGGCCGCCGTGCTGATGCACTCGCACATGGACCAGCTTCAGCAAAGCGGCAAGAGCGTCGCGCGCGGGTTCGGCCACGTGCTGTTCGGGATGATCATCGGCGCGATGATCGCGATCGGCGTCGAGCACGGCAAGGTGCGCCGGCCGCTGTCCACCGCGCTCGTCACGCGCGTGTCGCGCTTCGCCGACGCATTCCGCCGGATCGTGTTCGCGCAGATCAAGATCTCGGCGATCAACGCGGTGTTCACCGGCATCTACCTGCTCGTCGCGCTGCCGATCTTCCACCAGCGGCTGCCGCTGTCGAAAACGCTCGTGCTCGTCACGTTCATCGTCGGCCTGCTGCCCGTGATCGGCAACCTGATCTCGAACACGCTGATCGTCGCCGTGTCGCTGTCGGTCAGCATGGGCACCGCTATCGCGTCGCTTGCATTCCTCGTGGTCATCCACAAGCTCGAATATTTCCTGAACGCGAAGATCATCGGCGGCCAGATCGAGTCGCGCGCGTGGGAGCTGCTGCTCGCGATGCTGATCATGGAAGCCGCGTTCGGGCTGCCCGGCGTGATCGCCGCGCCGATCTTCTACGCGTACCTGAAGCGCGAGTTGTACCTGCTGCGGCTGATCTGAAGCAGCCTGCGCGCTCAGGCAACAAAAAACGCCGCACCCCGTAAAGGGTGCGGCGTTTTTGCTTGTCCGGGCCTGCGCCGGCGAATCAGCGGAACACGACCGTCTTCGTCCCGTTCAGCACGATCCGGTGCTCGACGTGCCACTTCACCGCGCGCGCGAGCGTCACGCACTCGACGTCGCGGCCGATCGCGGTCAGCTGGTCGGGCGTCATGCTGTGGTCGACCCGCTCGACTTCCTGCTCGATGATCGGGCCTTCGTCGAGATCGGTCGTCACGTAGTGCGCGGTCGCGCCGATCAGCTTCACGCCGCGATCGAACGCCTGGTAATAAGGCTTCGCCCCCTTGAAGCTCGGCAGGAACGAATGGTGGATGTTGATCGCGCGCCCGGCGAGCTGTTCGCACATGTTCGGCGACAGGATCTGCATGTAGCGCGCGAGCACGACGAGATCGGCCTGGTGCTCGTCGATCACTTCCAGCACGCGCGCTTCCTGCGCGGCCTTCGCGGCATCGGACGAGCCGCCGATCAGCGGAAAGTGATGGAACGGGATGTTGTAGCTCGCGGCGAGCTGGTAGAACTCCTTGTGGTTCGACACGATCGCCGGGATCTCGATCGGCAGCTGGCCGGTGCGATAGCGGAACAGCAGGTCGTTCAGGCAGTGGCCGATCTTCGACACCATGATCACGACGCGCGGCTTCACGGCCGCGTCATGCAGCTCCCAGCGCATCGAGAACTGCTCGGCGAGCGGCGCGAATTCCTTGCGAAGCGTGTCGAGCGCCGTCGCGGCATCCGCTCCGCCGCCGTCCTGCTCGAAGTGCACGCGCATGAAGAATTCGCTGGTGCGGCTGTCGCCGAACTGCGCCGAATCGAGGATGTTGTTGCTGCGCTCGAACAGGAAGCCCGAGACCGCATGGACGATGCCGTGCCGGTCGGGGCACGACAGTTTCAAGATAAAGCTGTGATCGGTCGGCATGACCGCTACTCCCTTCGTTTCCGTATTCGTCAAATTGCCCGTTCGCGCCGCCGGACTGCGTGCGCGGCACGCGTCACGCGGCCGGTGCGAACAGGGCGTCGATGCCCGCCGCGTCGGCCGCCGGGATCCAGCGGTGGCGCAGCAGCGTGTCGAGCGTCGCGAGGCTCGCATCCATCGTCGCGCGGCCGGCGCGCAGCCAGCCGATCACCTCGGGCACGCCGGCCAGCAGGTGCTCGGCCACTTCGCCGTCCTGGTTGCGCGGCGCGAAGTCGCGCGGCAGCGGCAGGTCGTACACGAAGATCAGTTCGGACTGCGTGCCTTCCGGCAGCGAGCACAGCACCTGCACCGCGCGGCCCGCGATCGCGCGCGCGGCCAGTTCGGCGGGAATGCCGGCTTCTTCCCAGCATTCCTTCGCGAGCGTCTCGTGAACGCCCAGGCCCCAGCCGATCCCGCCCGCGACGACGTTGTCGAGCATGCCGGGGTCGGTTGCCTTGGTCTCGCTGCGGCGGCCGAGCCACATCTGCGGGACGGCCGCGGCGGGCGGCTCGCCCGGCGCAGCCGCATATTCTACGATGCCGTTCAGATGCACCGCGTAAGTCTGCGTGCCGAAAAAGCGCGACGCGGCGCGCTCGATGTACGCGAGCGGCGGATCGTCGAAGCGGTTGCGGATCGCGTAGATCTCGTCGCGCCAGCCGGGAATCGCGCCTTCGGCCGCGAGCGCGCCGATGGCACTCGCCAGCGCCATGCTGCGTGCGTCGACCGAGTCGTAGCGCGCCGCCAGCACGACGCGCTCGTCGGTCAGCTCGAACACGTCGGGCCAGCGGGCGAGCATCGCGACATCCTGGCGGCGCACCCAGCCGACCGCCTGGCCGGCCATCTCGAAACGCAGGTGCGCGGCCGGGTCGAAACGGCGCGCGGCCGCAATGCACGGAAACGTCATCGTCGTCAGTCCTTCAGCGCCACGCGGATGCCGATCGCGATGAACGTCGCACCGGCGATCCGGTCGAGCCACACGCCGGCCTTCGGGCGGCGCTTCAGCCACGCACCGATCATGCCCGCGCCGACGCCGAACAGCGAGAACACCACGGCCGTCTGCAGCATGAACAGCGCGCCGAGTTCGAACATCTGCAACGTCACGCCCTGCCCGCCGTGCGGATCGACGAACTGCGGCAGGAACACGACAAAGAACAGCGTGACCTTCGGGTTCATCAGGTTGCCGATCACGCTCTGCCGGAAGATCGTGCCGAGCGGCTGCGGCGGGCGCTCGTGCGCGTTCGCGAGGCCCTGGCTGCGCAGCGCCTTGATGCCGATCCACACGAGGTACGCGGCGCCCGCGAGCTTCAGGATCTCGAACGCGACCGGCGACGAACGCAGCACGGCCGCGACGCCGAGCGCCGCGAGCGTCGTGTGGAACAGGATCCCGGCGGTGAAGCCGAGCGCGGCGACGAAACCGGCCGCGCGGCCCTGCGAGATGCCGCGTGCGAGCACCTGCAGGTTGTCGGGACCCGGCGCGAACGTAATCGCGATCGACGTGGCGAGAAACAGCATGAAGTTGGGCATCGAGACCTCGCTGTGTGACGTGGAATCAGGCGTGCCGGCGCTCAGTGGCCGGCGAATTCGGTGACGGTATAAACCGGCAATCCCGCGTTGCGCAGCAGCGCCGAGCCGCCGAGATCGGGCAGGTCGATGATCGCCGCGCCTTCGACGACCTCCGCGCCGAGCCGCTGCAGCAGGTTGCGCCCCGCCATCATCGTGCCGCCGGTCGCGATCAGGTCGTCCATGATGATCACGCGGTCGCCGGGGCGGCACGCGTCTTCATGGATCTCGACCGTCGCGCTGCCGTATTCGAGGTCGTACGATTCCGAGCGCGTCTTGTACGGCAGCTTGCCGACCTTGCGGATCGGCACGAAGCCGACGCTCAGCTCGTACGCGACGATCGGCGCGATGATGAAGCCGCGCGCGTCGAGACCCGCGACGTAGTCGAGCTTCGCATCGACATAACGCTCGACGAACAGGTCGACGAGGATGCGCAACGCCTTCGGGCTCTGCAGCAGCGTCGTAATGTCGCGGAACATCACGCCCGGCTGCGGCCAGTCGGGCACCGTGCGGATCTGGCTGTGGATGAAGGCGACCGGATCGAGCGGTGCGCCCGACGACGAATGCGGCATGAAACTCTCCGAAAAAAACGGTGCGCGAAGATCGGGCACCGTTTCGAATAAATACGGGTCAGGTTATCAATCCATGCGCGGCTCAGGCTGCCGCGGCCGGCGGATCGCGCCGATGGCGCGACAGCCGCTCCTCCGCGAGCGCGAGTGCCTCGGGCAGCCCGCGCAGCACGACGATGTCGCTCGCGCGCAGCTTGGTCTGCGGATCGGGTTCGACGCCGCGGATGCCGTGCCGGCGGATCGCCGTGACTTCGAGCCCGAGTACATACAGCCCGAGTTCTTCCAGCGAACGCCCGACCGCGTCCGCGCGCGCATCGACCGGCACCGATTGTAGCCGCACCTGCTCGTGGTCGTCGTCGTCCGCATCGTCCGCGCCGCGGAAATAGCCGCGCAGCAGGCTGTAGCGCTCGTCGCGCATTTCCTCGACGCGCCGCACGACCTTGCGCATCGGCACGCCCACCAGCACCAGCGTGTGCGACGCGAGCATCAGGCTGCCCTCGACGATCTCCGGAATCACCTCGGTCGCACCGGCCGCGAGCAGCTTCTCGAGATCGGCATCGTCGACGGTACGCACGATCGCGGGCAGCGTCGGCTCGAGTTCGTGTACGTGGTGAAGCACGCGCAGCGCGGACGGCGTGTTCGCATAGGTGATCGCCACCGCCGCCGCGCGATGGATACCGGCCGCGAGCAGCGACTCGCGGCGCGCCGCGTCGCCGAACACGACCGATTCGCCGGCCGTCGCCGCCGCGCTCACGCGATCGGGGTCGAGGTCGAGCGCGACGTACGAAATGCCTTCCTGTTCGAGCATCCGCGCCAGGTTCTGGCCCGCGCGGCCATAGCCGCAGATGATCACGTGGCCGCGCTGCTTGAGGCTTTGCGTCGCGATCCGCGTCATCTGCAGCGACTGCTGCATCCATTCCGTAGACGAAAGCCGCATCACGATCCGGTCGGCGTTCTGGATCAGGAACGGCGCGGCGAGCATCGACAGCAGCATCGACGCGAGGATCGCCTGCAGCAGCGTCGAATCGACGAGATGCCGGTCGAGGATCAGGTTCAGCAGCACGAAGCCGAATTCCCCGGCCTGCGCGAGCCCGATGCCGGTGCGCATCGCGACACCCGGCGTCGCGCCGAACAGCCGTGCGAGCCCGGCGATCATCGTCCCCTTGAACAGGATCTGCCCGACGAAGAAACCGAGCACGAGGAACGGGTGCTCCCAGATCACGCGCGGATCGAGCAGCATCCCCGTCGTCACGAAGAACAGGCCGAGCAGCACGTCGCGGAACGGCTTGATGTCCTCTTCCACCTGATGGCGGAACGGCGTCTCGGAAATGAGCATCCCCGCGATGAACGCGCCGAGCGCGAGCGACAGGCCGAAGCGGTCGGTGATGAACGCGGCGCCGAGCGTGACGAGCAGCAGGTTCAGCACGAACAGCTCCTGCGAGCGGCGCCGCGCGACGACGTTGAGCCAGCGCGTCATGAAACGCTGGCCGATGACCAGCAGCAGCGTGAGCGCGATGACGATCTTGACGGCCGCGAAGCCGAGCGTGAGCGCGAGGTCCTTCGACGATTCGGCGCCGAACGCGGCGATCACGATCAGCAGCGGCACCACCGCGAGATCCTGGAACAGCAGCACGCCGAAGATGTTGCGGCCGTGTTCGGTCTCGATCTCGAGCCGCTCGGCGAGCATTTTCGACACGATCGCCGTCGACGACATCGCGAGCGCGCCGCCGAGCGCGATGCTGCCCTGCCACGTGATGTGTACCCAGTGCTCGAACAGCATGCCGAGCACGAGCGCGAGCACGAGTGTCGCGACGACCTGCAGCAGCCCGAGCCCGAACACAAGCCGCTGCATCGCCCTCAGCTTCGCCAGCGAGAACTCGAGGCCGATCGAAAACATCAGGAACACCACGCCGAATTCCGCGAGATGCTCCGCGCGCTCGAGGTCGGCCGCGATGCCGAAGGCGTGCGGGCCGACCAGGATGCCGACGGTCAGGTAGCCGAGCATCGGCGGCAGGTTCAGCGAGCGGAATACGACGACGCCCACCACCGATGCCAGCAGCAGCAGGAGCGTCATTTCGAGCGGGGAAATCACGGGCAAAGCGTCCTCGTTCGTCGGGGCCACGGGAAAGCGGGCGCGGCAGGGTGGCGGTGGACAGGCGACATCGGACGAGTCCGAAGGCCCGGCGCGGCGAACAAACGCCTTTGCTATACTCCGCGCATGATAGCGAAAATCAATGATGATCGGGCGCTCGCGCTCGCCCGCGACGTGCTCGACATCGAGGCGGACGCCGTGCGCGCGCTGCGCGACCAGCTCGACGGCGGCTTCGTCCAGGCCGTCGCGCTGCTGCTCGGCTGCCGCGGCCGCGTGGTGGTGTCCGGTATCGGCAAATCGGGGCATATCGCCCGCAAGATCGCGGCCACGCTGGCCAGCACCGGCACGCCGGCCTTCTTCGTCCACCCCGCCGAGGCCA
Source organism: Burkholderia sp. LS-044 (assembly GCF_004803625.1). Classification (NCBI taxonomy): domain Bacteria; kingdom Pseudomonadati; phylum Pseudomonadota; class Betaproteobacteria; order Burkholderiales; family Burkholderiaceae; genus Burkholderia; species Burkholderia sp. LS-044. Next base: position 122,117 of record NZ_SSWO01000011.1, on the reverse strand, counting down.
GCCACGGCGACCTCGGGATGGTCACCTCCGACGACGTCTTCATCGGCATCTCCTATTCCGGCGAATCGGAAGAACTCGTCGCGATCCTGCCGCTCGTGAAGCGGATCGGCGCGAAACTGATCGCGATCACGGGCCGCGCGGGATCGAGCCTCGGCACGCTCGCCGACGTGAACCTGAACGCCGCGGTCTCGAAAGAGGCCTGCCCGCTGAACCTCGCGCCCACCGCGAGCACGACCGCCGCGCTCGCGCTCGGCGACGCGCTCGCCGTTGCGGTGCTCGACGCGCGCGGCTTCGGTTCGGAAGATTTCGCGCGCTCGCACCCGGGCGGCGCGCTCGGCCGGCGCCTGCTCACCTACGTGCGCGACGTGATGCGCTCGGGTGACGACGTCCCGTCCGTCGGGCTCGACGCGACGCTGTCGGACGCGCTGTTCCAGATCACCGCGAAGCGCCTCGGCATGACCGCCGTGGTCGACGCCGACGGCAAGGTCGCCGGCATCTTCACCGACGGCGACCTGCGCCGCGTGCTCGCGCGCGACGGCGACTTCCGCACGTTGTCGATCACCGACGTGATGACGCGCGACCCGCGCACGATCGCACCGGATCACCTGGCGGTCGAGGCCGTGGAACTGATGGAGCGCCACCGGATCAACCAGATGCTGGTGGTCGATGCCGACGGCGTGCTGATCGGCGCGCTGAACATGCACGACCTGTTTTCGAAGAAGGTGATCTGATGAGCGCAGCGCTGACTGCGGCCGAACGCGCGAGCCGCGTGAAGCTGATGATTTTCGACGTCGACGGCGTGCTGACCGACGGCGGCCTGCTGTTTACGGCGGCCGGCGACACGATGAAGTCGTTCAATTCCCTCGACGGCCACGGCGTGAAGCTGCTCGGCGAAGCCGGCATCGCAACCGCGATCATCACGGGCCGCCGCTCGGAAATCGTCGCGGCACGCGCGAAGGAAATGAAGATCGCGCACCTGTTCCAGGGCGTCGAGAACAAGCTTGCCGTGTTCGCCGATCTCATCGCATCGCTCGGCCTCGCCGCCGACCAATGCGGCTACATGGGCGACGACTGGCCCGACCTGCCCGTGATGCTGCGCTGCGGCTTCGCGACTGCCCCCGCGAATGCGCACCCCGAGGTGATCGCCCGCGCGCACTGGGTGGCCGAGGCCCGCGGCGGCCAGGGCGCCGTACGCGAAGTCTGCGACGCGATCCTGCGCGCGCAGCGCCGCTACGACGCGCTGCTCGCGGCCGCCTGCGGAGCCTGACGGATGAACACGCATTTCCGCTGGACCCAGCTGCTGCCGCTCGTCGCGGTCGCCGCGCTCGCGGGCATCACCTGGTGGCTGCTGCAGGCCACGCTGCCGCCGCCCGGCGAGGGCACCGCGCAGCCGAAGCGCCATACGCCCGACTATTTCGCGGACAACTTCTCGGTCACCGAGCTCGACCAGTCCGGCACGACCCAGTACCGGCTGACGGCCGCGAAGCTGATCCACTACGAAGACACCGAAAACAGCGACCTGACCGATCCGGCCATGCGCGCGTTCCAGCCCGGCAAGCCGGTCGTGACGACCACCGCGAAGCGCGGCATCGTCAACGGCGACGTGTCGATCGTCGACTTGTACGACGACGCGCGCATCCTGCGCGCGGCCGGCGGCGGCGATCCGCAGATGCAGGCCGATTCCCAGCATTTCCGGATCTTCGTCAATGACGATGTGATCCAGACCGAAAAGCCGGTTAAACTTCAGCGCGGCCTGTCGCTCGTCAACGCGACCGACGGCATGAAGTACAACAACGTCACCCGGGTCATCGAGCTTTACGGCAACGTGCGCGGCACGATCGCCGCGGCGGACACGTCCGGCGGCTCGAAAGGTCAACCCAAGTGACGCATCCCTCACGTGACTGCATGAACGAACCGTTCCCTCGACAGAATTCCGGCGGCGCTGCGCGCGCCGTCCGCGCCGCGCTTGCCGCGGCGCTCGTGGCGCTCCCGCTGGCCGGGCTGGCGCCGCTCGCCCATGCCGAGAAGGCCGACCAGAACAAGCCGATCAACGTCGAGGCCGACAACCTGACCTATGACGACCTGAAGCAGGTCACGGTCGCGACCGGCAACGTCGTGATCACGAAGGGCACGATCATCATCAAGGGCGATCGCGTCGAAGTGCGCCAGGACCCGGAGGGCTATCAGTACGCCACCTCGTTCGGCAGCGGCAAGAAGCACGCGACGTTCCGCCAGAAGCGCGAAGGCCTCGACGAGTACATCGACGGCGACGCCGAGCGCATCGACTACGACGGCAAGCAGGACCTGACCACGCTGACCACCGCCGCGACCGTGCGCCGCCTGCAGGGCACGTCGACCGTCGCCGATACCGTGCACGGCAGCGTGATCACGTACGACGGCCAGCGCGACTTCTACACCGCGAAGGGCGGCAAGGACGTCGCCGCACCGGGCAACCCGAACGGCCGCGTGCGCGCGATGCTGTCGCCGAAGAACGGCGGCCCCGCGCCGCTGAACGGCGCGCCGGCGAAGCTGTCGCCGTCGACCACGATCCAGGGGGCGCCGGGCCAATGAACGCACTACCGAACCGCCAGCCGGCCGGCACCACGAGCTCGCTCGTGGTCCGCAACCTGAAGAAGCGCTACGGCTCGCGCACGGTCGTCAAGGACGTGTCGCTCGACGTGAAGAGCGGCGAAGTCGTCGGCCTGCTCGGCCCGAACGGTGCCGGCAAGACCACGTCGTTCTACATGATCGTCGGCCTCGTGCCGCTCGACGCGGGCGAGATCTCGCTGAACGGCAGCTCGATCAGCCTGCTGCCGATCCACAAGCGCGCATCGCTCGGCCTGTCGTACCTGCCGCAGGAAGCGTCGGTGTTCCGCAAGCTGACCGTCGAGGAAAACATCCGCGCGGTGCTCGAGTTGCAGCACGGCGAAGACGGCAAGCGGCTGTCGAAGGACGCGATCGCGTCGCGCACCGAAGCGCTGCTCGACGAGCTGCAGATCGGCCACCTGCGCGAGAACCCCGCGCTGTCGCTGTCGGGCGGCGAGCGGCGCCGGGTCGAAATCGCGCGCGCGCTCGCGACCAACCCGAACTTCATCCTGCTCGACGAACCGTTCGCCGGCGTCGACCCGATCGCGGTGCTCGAGATCCAGAAGATCGTCAAGTTCCTGAAGCAGCGCAACATCGGCGTGCTGATTACCGATCACAACGTCCGCGAAACGCTCGGCATCTGCGACCACGCATACATCATCAGCGACGGTTCGGTGCTCGCCGCCGGTGCGCCGAGCGAAATCATCGAAAACGAAAGCGTGCGCCGCGTGTACCTCGGCGAACACTTCCGGATGTAACTCCCCTTCGTGGCTGGCTGCACCCCGCCCGGCATCGCCGCGCGGGGCCGCGTCCTGCTTTGCAACCACGCCCGCGGCCGTGCCCGCGGCCGGGCGGCGCGCCGCGCGTAATCGCGGATGGCTCAACGCGCCTGGGTCGTGGCAAACTGCCGGTATGACTCCCTCCTTGCCATGAAAGCCAGCCTTCAACTCCGCCTGTCGCAACATCTGGCGCTGACGCCCCAGCTACAGCAGTCGATCCGGCTCCTGCAGTTGTCGACGCTCGAATTGCAGCAGGAAGTCGCGATGGCCGTCGCGCAGAACCCGCTGCTCGAGAACGACGACGAATGGATAGCGAGCCCGCTGCGTGTCGCAGCGGACGGATCGTTGATCGCGCAGACGCCTCCCGCCCAGAACACCGAGCCCGCTGCGACAAACAGCAGCAGTTCGTCGAGCGAGCGCGCCGAGCGCGACGAACCGGCCGGCGCGGACGAATACGACGGTTACGCGTCCGGCGACGGCAACGACGGCCCGCAGTGGAATCTCGACGAATTCGGCCGCGCGAGCGGCGCGTCCGACGACGACGACCTCCCGCCGCTGCAGGTGCAGGAAGCGGCGACGTCGCTGCGCGACCACCTGTCCGCGCAGTTGCGCGTCACGCAGGCCAGCCCGCGCGATCGCGCGCTCGTGATGTTCCTGATCGAATCGCTCGACGACGACGGCTACCTGACCGCCACGCTCGACGAAGTGCTCGCCGACCTGCCGCCCGAGCTGGAAATCGACTGCGACGAACTGAACGCGGCGCTCGCGCTGCTGCACAGCTTCGACCCGGCCGGGGTCGGCGCCCGCTCGGCATCCGAATGCCTGAAGCTGCAGTTGCTGCGCCTCGATCCGTCCCCGACACGCACGCTCGCACTCGAGATCGTGTCGCAGCATCTCGAACTGCTCGCCGCCCGCGACTTCACGCGGCTGCGCAAGCACCTGAAGGCGAGCGACGACGCGCTGCGCGACGCGCACACGCTGATCCGCTCGCTGGAGCCGTTCCCCGGCGCCGCATACGGCAAGGCCGAGGCCGACTACGTCGTGCCCGACATCATCGTGAAGAAGGCCGGCCAGGGATGGCTCGCGGAGCTCAATCCGGAGGTCGTGCCGCGCCTGCGGATCAACAACCTCTACGCGAACATCCTGCGCAACAGCCGCGGCGATCCGTCGGCCGGCTCGCTCAAGCAGCAGCTCCAGGAAGCACGCTGGCTGATCAAGAACATCCAGCAGCGATTCGACACGATCCTGCGTGTCGCGCAGGCGATTGTCGAGCGTCAAAAGAACTTCTTTGCGCACGGTGAAATTGCCATGCGCCCCTTGGTTTTGCGGGAAATAGCTGATACGCTGGGCCTACACGAGTCGACTGTCAGCCGTGTGACAACCGGGAAGTACATGCTGACCCCGTTCGGGACGCTTGAATTTAAGTACTTCTTCGGATCTCACGTTTCGACCGACACCGGTGGCGCCGCCTCGTCGACCGCCATCCGAGCCCTCATCAAGCAACTGATAGGAGCTGAAGACCCAAAATCGCCACTTTCGGACAGCCGCATTGCCGAGCTGCTGGCAGAACAGGGGTTCGTGGTCGCGCGCCGCACGGTTGCGAAGTATCGCGAAGCCCTCAAGATCCCGGCAGTGAATCTGCGCAAGTCTCTTTAAGCCTGCTGCCTGCCCGGCGGCAGGCGTGTTCCGGCCACCGCGCACACGGGGAACAGGCCGGGCGACCTGTCCGCGATACGCCGCCTCGTGCGGCACGGGCAAGTCGACCGGAGCGCCGCCTCGATGCGGCCGGGTGGTCACTCGCTTGGAGAAGCACTATGAACCTGAAGATCAGTGGACATCATCTCGAAGTCACGCCTGCAATTCGCGAATACGTGATCACCAAGCTGGACCGGGTGCTACGGCATAGCGATCAGGTGATCGATGGCACTGTGATCCTCTCGGTCGACAATCACAAGGAAAAGGACAAGCAGCAGCGCGCGGAAATCAATCTGCATCTGAAGGGCAAGGACATCTTCGTCGAAAGCGCGAACGGTAACCTGTATGCGGCGATTGACCTGCTGATCGACAAGCTGGACCGTCAGGTCGTCAAGCACATGGAGCGCCTGCAAACGCACGCGCACGACCCGATCAAGCTTCAACCGTCGATCGACCAGATCGAACTGCCGCCGCAGTAACCTTCACCGCAACACACACGTCGCCCGGCTCGCCGGGCGTTTTTTTTGCGAATCCTCGCGGTGGTGCAACCGGTCCGTCCACGCTGCGCCACGCACGCAGCTGTGCTCTATAATGTTCCGGTTATCGCCGGGGGGCGCTGGATGCGGTAGCTGCCTTGCAGATTGCCGATGCAGAACGCCTTGATATCGCCGAACATGGATGATCAGTCTGCCGCCGCAAGGAGACCCCAGGCCGCCCAATCGCCTGCCAACATGAATCGCCTAGCCAAAATCCTGCCCATAGAGAACGTCGTCATCGACCTCTCAGTCACCAGCAAGAAACGCGTGTTCGAACAAGCCGGGCTGATGTTCGAGAATCAGAACGGCATCGCCCGCAGCACCGTCACGGACAACCTGTTCGCGCGCGAGCGCCTCGGCTCGACCGGGCTCGGCGAAGGCGTCGCGATTCCGCACGGACGCATCAAGGGTCTCAAGCACCCGCTCGCCGCGTTCGTCCGGCTCGCCGATGCGATCCCGTTCGAAGCCCCCGACGGCCAGCCGGTCGGCCTCCTGATCTTCCTGCTCGTGCCCGAGCAAGCCACCCAGCAACACCTCGAGATCCTGTCGGAAATCGCGCAACTGCTGTCCGATCGCGACGCGCGCGAGCGTCTGCACAACGAAACGGACATCGCCGAGTTGCATCGCCTGCTCACTCAGTGGCAACCTTGAGTTGATCCGGGCGGATTATTTTCCCGTACGAGGCGGCGCACGCCGCCGTCCAGGGCCGCCCGGCGCCGGCCCGGCATGGCGACGTCCGTCGCCGCGCGCATGCACCGGCCCATTGGAGTGACGGAGCAGTCATGGATACGTCCAGCATCAACGCCCAGAGCATCTTCGACGACAACGCGGCCACGCTGAAACTGAGCTGGCTGACGGGGCATGAAGGCTGGGAACGCGGCTTTTCGGCCGACACCGTCGGCAATGCAACCTCGAGCGCCGACCTCGTCGGCCACCTGAACCTGATCCACCCGAACCGGATCCAGGTGCTCGGCGAAGCCGAAATCGACTACTACCAGCGGCAGACCGACGAAGACCGCTCGCGCCACATGGCCGAGCTGATCGCCCTCGAACCGCCGTTCCTCGTCGTCGCGGGCGGCGCCGCCGCCCCGCCCGAACTCGTGCTGCGTTGTACACGCTCGTCGACCCCGCTGTTCACGACGCCGATGTCGGCCGCTGCGGTGATCGACAGCCTGCGGCTCTACATGTCGCGGATCCTCGCGCCGCGCGCGACGCTGCACGGCGTGTTCATCGACATCCTCGGGATGGGCGTGCTGCTGACCGGCGATTCGGGCCTCGGCAAGAGCGAACTCGGCCTCGAGCTGATCAGCCGCGGCCACGGCCTCGTCGCCGACGACGCGGTCGATTTCGTCCGACTTGGCCCCGATTTCGTCGAAGGGCGCTGCCCGCCGCTGCTGCAGAACCTGCTCGAAGTGCGCGGCCTCGGCCTGCTCGACATCAAGACGATCTTCGGCGAAACCGCCGTGCGGCGGAAAATGAAGCTGAAGCTGATCGTCCAGCTCGTGCGGCGCCCCGACGGCGAATTCCAGCGCCTGCCGCTCGAAAGCCAGACCGTCGACGTGCTCGGCTTGCCGATCAGCAAGGTCACGATCCAGGTTGCGGCCGGCCGCAACCTCGCGGTGCTCGTCGAGGCAGCCGTCCGGAACACGATCCTGCAGTTGCGCGGAATCGACACGTTGCGCGATTTCATGGATCGGCAACGACTCGCGATGCAAGATCCCGACAGTCAATTCCCCGGCAAACTGGTGTAACCCGCACGCGCCGGCCACGCAACGCCGACGCGTCGAGCCGGTGCTATGATGAAACGTCAGGATTCTCTGCTTCCCATGCGCATCGTCCTCATCACCGGCATCTCCGGCTCAGGCAAGTCCGTCGCGCTGAACGCGCTCGAAGACGCAGGCTATTACTGCGTCGACAACCTGCCGCCGCACGTGCTCCCCGAACTTGCCCGCTACCTCGCGGAGGATGGCCAGCACCGGCTCGCGGTCGCGATCGACGCGCGCTCGAGCGCATCGCTCGACGAAATGCCCGGCCTGATTCGCGAGCTGTCGCGCGAGCACGACGTGCGCGTGCTGTTCCTCAACGCGAGCACCCAGTCGCTGATCCAGCGCTTCTCCGAAACGCGCCGCCGTCATCCGCTGTCCGGCTCGCTGTCGCACGATGCGGACGTCGGCCTGCTGTCGTCGCTCGAGGAAGCGATCGAGCGCGAACGCCACCTCGTCGCGCCGCTCGCCGAATTCGGCCACCAGATCGACACGAGCACGCTGCGCGCGAACGCGCTGCGTACGTGGGTCAAGCGCTTCATCGAGCAGAAGAACAACGACCTGATGGTGATGTTCGAATCGTTCGGTTTCAAGCGCGGCGTGCCGCTCGACGCCGACCTGATGTTCGACGTGCGCGCGCTGCCGAACCCGTACTACGACCACGAGTTGCGCCCGCTCACCGGGCTCGACCAACCGGTCATCGCCTTTCTCGACGCACTGCCGATCGTCCACCAGATGATCGACGACATCCATGCGTTCCTGATGAAATGGCTGCCGCACTTCCGCGATGACAACCGCAGCTACCTGACCGTCGCCATCGGCTGCACGGGCGGGCAGCATCGTTCGGTGTTCATCGCGGAAACGCTTGCCGCGCGCCTTGCGCGCGAGGCGAACGTGATCGTGCGGCATCGTGACGCGCCAGTGGATGTCGACGCGTCGTCGCGGCTCGTCTCCGAGGTCGACCGACCCTAGCGACGCACGCCCCAACGCCCGCGCGCCATGTCCTCCCTATCGACCACCCTGATCGACCTGCCGCTGTTTCCGCTGCACACGGTGCTGTTTCCGGGGGGGCTGCTCCCGCTCAAGGTGTTCGAGGCGCGTTATCTCGACATGTCCCGCGCGTGCCTGCGCGACAACGCGCCGTTCGGCGTGTGCCTGCTGAAGAGCGGGCCCGAAGTCGCACAGGACGGCGCCGTGTCGGTGCCCGAGACCATCGGCTGCATGGCGCGCATCACCGAGTGCGATACCGGCGAATTCGGCATGCTTTATCTGCAGGCCGTCGGCACGCAGCGTTTCGAGCTGCTGTCGTATCGCGTCGAAGGCAACGGGCTGCTGGTCGGCATCGCTGAGCCGCTGCCCGACGACATCCCGCTCGAAGGCGAGCAGGCGCTCGCTCAATTCGGCTCGTGCGCCGAGGTGCTCGAGCGCATCATCAACGCGCTGAAGAAGTCCGATCCGGAGAAAATGCCGTTCGGCGAACCGTTCCGCCTCGACGATCCGAGCTGGGTGTCGAACCGCCTCGCGGAACTGCTGCCGCTCGACCTGCGCGCGCGGCAGAAGCTGATGGAGTTTCCGGACGTCGGCGCGCGCATCGATGCCGTGCACCACGTGCTCGACCGGCACGGCTGGCTGTAACTACCGCGGCCGATTCCGTCGCGCGTCGCACCCGCCGGAAGACCTTTCCCGCAAGCGGTATCCCGGCGCCTTCCCGAACGCAGCCCGCGCCGCGCCCTTCCCGTTCGTTACAACAGCGGCCCGCTCAGCGCATCGAGCAGCTTGCGCACGGGCGCCGGCACGCCGTACGCGTCGAGCCTGCTCAGCGGGACCCACGCGGTATCCGCATCCCGCGCCCCCGAAGGCAGGCCGCCACCGTCGGCCGTGTCGCTCAGCCGAGGCTCGATCTCGAGCCGGAAATGCGTAAACGTGTGCGTGAGCGGCGCGAGCGGCACCGTGCCGCCGCCGCCGAAGCCGCGCGCGAGTTCCGCGAGCGCGGCGTCGCCGTCCGCTTGCGGCAGGCTCCACAGCCCGCCCCAGATGCCGGTCGGCGGCCGGCGCTCGAGCAGCACGGCATCACCGTGGCGCAGCACGAGCATCCAGGTCTTGCGTGTCGGCACCGCCTTCTTCGGCCGCGCGGCCGGCAGCTCGCGCTGGCGGCCCGTCGATTGCGCAACGCAATCGCCCGCGAACGGGCAACGCGCGCAATCGGGCTTGCCGCGCACGCACAGTGTCGCGCCGAGATCCATCAGCCCCTGCGTATACGCGCTCACGTCGGCCGCATTCGCGGCGTCGGGCAACAGCGATTCGGCGAGCGCCCACATGTCGTTCTCGACACGCTTCTCGCCCGGAAAGCCCTCGACGCCGAAAACCCGCGCAAGTACGCGCTTCACATTGCCGTCGAGGATCGTCGCGCGCGCGCCGTACGCGAACGACGCAATCGCCGCGGCCGTCGAACGGCCGATGCCCGGCAGTTCGGCCAACGCGTCGGGCGTCGCCGGAAACGCGCCGCCGTGCTCGGCGACGACGGCCTGCGCGCAGCGGTGCAGATTGCGCGCGCGCGAGTAGTAACCGAGCCCCGCCCACAGCGCCATCACGTCGTCGGTCGGCGCAGCCGCGAGCGCGGCGACGTCCGGGTAGCGTTCGAGAAAGCGCGTGTAATACGGGATGACGGTCGATACCTGCGTCTGCTGCAGCATGATTTCCGACAGCCAGATCCGGTACGGATCTCGCGTGTTCTGCCACGGCAGGTCGTGGCGGCCATGCTCGCGCTGCCATGCGACCAGGCGCGTGGCGAACGTGCGATGCAGCGGCGTGACGGGGAACGGAGCGGGGGCGATGCGGGGCGGCTTCAAGTTATCTGATCGGGGAATAAGGTTTCAACGCTGAGGTTTCAACGCTGGCAGGTCGGGCAAAAATAAGTCGACCGTTGGCCCTGCACGATCTGGCGAATCGGTGTGCCGCATACGCGGCAGGGTTGGCCGGCACGGTCGTAGACAAAGCAGTCGAGCTGGAAATAGCCGCTTTCGCCGTTGCTGCCGACAAAATCGCGCAACGTGCTGCCGCCACGCTCGATCGCGTCGGCGAGCGTCGCGCGCACCGCGTCGGCCAGCCGCTCGTAGCGCGGCAGCGAGACCTTGCCGGCGGCCGTCGTCGGCCGGATGCCCGCGCGAAACAGGCTCTCCGACGCATAGATGTTGCCGACGCCGACGACCATGTCGCCCGCGAGCAGCGCCTGCTTGACCGACACGGTGCGGCCGCGCGTGCGCGCGTGCAGCAGCGCGCCGGTAAACGCCGGCGAGAACGGCTCGACGCCGAGGCTCGCGAGCAGCGGATGTGCATGCACGTCGCCTGCTTCGCGCGGGTGCCACAGCACCGCGCCGAAGCGGCGCGGATCGCGGAACCGCAGCACGAATTCGTCGAAGATCCAGTCGATGTGGTCATGCTTGGCGGCGACCGGCACGCCGTCGGCGGGCAGCACGCGCAGCGTGCCCGTCATGCCGAGATGGACGATGAACCAGCCTGCGTCGACCTCGAACAGCAGGTACTTGCCGCGACGCTCGACGGCGAGCACCTCGCGCGCGCGCAACTGCTCGGCGAGCCCTGCCGGCACGGGCCAGCGCAACATCTCGGTACGGACGTCGACTCGCTCGACGCGGCGGCCTGCGACAAAGGGCTCGATGCCCCGGCGCGTGACTTCGACTTCTGGCAACTCTGGCATGTTTTACGGGTCTGAGGCTGGATTCACGATCGTGCGTGTATTGTAGCGAGCGCGTTACAATCGGTTGAAACATCGAACGGATTTCCATGACCCTGCCCTCGAAGCTGCTTCTGAAGCGCCCCGCCGCCGTGCGCGGCGCGCGTGCCTTCCCGGTCCGCCGTGCGCTCGGCGCCGCGCTGTTCGCCGCCTGGACCCTCACCGCCTTCCCGGCTCACGCGCAGGATCCGGCATCGGACGACGCGGAACCGCAGGGCGCGTTCGAGCACGTGATGCCGGACGAGCAGAAGAATCTCCCCGGCGTTCCGCTGACGAGCCAGATCGTCTACCAGGTGCTCGCCGCCGAGGTCGCGCTCCAGCGCAACCAGCCCGCGCCGGCCTACCAGACCTACCTCGCGCTTGCCCGCGACACGCGCGATCCGCGCATGGCCCAGCGCGCGACCGAGATCGCGCTCGGTGCGCAGAGCCCGGCCGACGCGCTGTCCGCCGCGAACCTGTGGCGCCAGTACGCACCGGAATCGAACCGGGCGTCGCAAGTCGACGCCGCGCTGCTGGTGCTCGCCGGCAAGCCGGCCGACGCGCAGCCGATGCTCGCGCGCGAGCTGGCCCGGGCGACCGGCGAGACGCGCGGCCCGGCGATCCTCGCGCTGCAGGCGCTGCTCGTGCGCGGCCCCGACCGCGTCGGCGGCCTCGCGGTGCTGAAGGACATGCTGAAGAACGACCTGAACCGGCCCGAGGCTCAGCTCGCGATCGCGCGCCAGCAGCTTGCGGTCGACGACAAGGACGGCGCCGCGCAGTCGCTGAAGCAGGCGCTGCAGATCCGCCCCGACTACCTGCCGGCGGCCCTGATGCTGTCGCAGATGGGGCCTGCGGAACGCGCGGCGGGCATCGCGTCGTTCGAGAAGTATGTTCAGCAGAATCCGAAGTCGCGCGATGCGCGGCTCGCGCTGTCGCAGCTCTATCTCGCCGACGATCGCCTCGACGACGCGCAGAAGCAGTTCGAGACGATGCGCAAGCTCGACTCGAAGGATCCGACGCCGCTGATGGCGCTCGCGCTGATCAAGATCCAGCAGAAGAAGCTCGACGAAGCCACCGCCTACCTGAAGCAGTACGTACAGCTCGGCGACAAGCAGCCGAACCTCGACGTCGGCCAGGGCTACATCTACCTCGCGCAGATCGCGATCGACCAGAGCAACGACGCGCTGGCGTCGCAATGGCTCGACAAGGTCGACCAGACGAGCCAGCACTATCTCCCCGCGCAGATCACGCGCGCGCAACTGCTGCAGAAACAGGGCAAGACCGACGAGGCGCGCAAGGTGCTCGACAACCTGCCGATCACGGATCCGCGTGATGCCGCCGTGGTCGCTCGCACCGACGCGTCGATCCTGTTCACCGCGAAGCGCTACCCGGAAGCCGAGGCCCGGCTCGGGCAGGCGGTCCAGGACTTCCCGGACGATCCCGACCTGCGCTACGACTACGCGATGGCGGCCGAAAAAACCGGTCATTACACGACGATGGAAAAGCAGCTGCGCGAGCTGATCCGCACGCAGCCCGACAATCCGCAGGCGTACAACGCGCTCGGCTATTCGCTCGCCGACCGCAACCAGCGGCTGCCCGAAGCCAGCAAGCTGATCGACAAGGCGATGACGCTCGCGCCGAACGACGCCTACATCATGGACAGTCTCGGCTGGGTGAAGTACCGGATGGGCGATACGGCCGGCGCGGCGAAGGTGCTACGGCGCGCGTACGAACTGCAGCCGAACGCCGAAATCGGCGCGCATCTCGGCGAAGTGCTGTGGAAGAGCGGCGCGCAGGACGACGCGCGTTCCGCGTGGCGTGACGCGCAGAAGCTCGAGCCGGACAACGACACGCTCGTGCAGACGCTGAAACGCCTCCAGATCAACGGCCTCTGATGCAGATGTTCCCGACGTTTTCCCTGTCCTCCCGCGCGCAGCGCACGCTGGCCGCAGCCGGCGCGGCGCTTGCGCTCGCCGGCTGCGCGAGCACGCCGCCGTCGGCCGGCGTGCCGACGGGCGCGCCGCTGCAGACCGCCGCAGCGCACGCTTACCATGGCCGCTTTGCGGTGCAGTACGACGACCGTCTCGGCAAGCAGCAGAACGTGTACGGCAACTTCGACTGGCAGGAGCACGGCGACGACGTGTCGCTCGAGCTGCGCAGCCCGCTCGGCCAGACGCTCGCGGTCGTGAAATCGACGCCGCAGGCGGCATCGCTCGAATTGCCGAACCGTCCGACGCAATATGCGCCGGACGTCGGCGACCTGATGCAGAAAACGCTCGGCTTCGAACTGCCGCTCGCGGGCCTGCGCTACTGGCTGCTGCCCACGGCCGCGCCCGCGACCCCTGCGGAAACGGTGCGCGACCCGGCCGACGGCACGCGCGTCAAGCAGATCCGCCAGGACGGCTGGACGATCGACTACCTTGCCTACGCGGATGCCCCGGCCACGGGCGTCAAACGCGTCAACCTCGTGCGCGCGACCCCGCCGCTCGACATCAAGCTCGTGCTCGACCAGTGAGCACCGGCCCAGCCCAGACATACGCATGACCGATTCGACCCGCTCGCTGCGCAATTGCCTTGCGCCCGCGAAACTCAACCTGTTCCTGCACATCACCGGCCGCCGCCCGAACGGCTATCACGATCTGCAGAGCGTGTTCCAGTTGCTGAACTGGGGCGACACGCTGCATTTCACGCTGCGCGACGACGGTCGCGTCGCGCGCGTCACCGACGTGCCCGGCGTGCCAGAGGAAAGCGACCTCGTCGTGCGCGCAGCCAACCTGCTGAAAGCACATACGGGCACCGCGCACGGCGTCGACATCGAGATCGACAAGTGCCTGCCGATGGGGGCCGGCCTTGGCGGCGGCAGCTCCGACGCCGCAACGACGCTGCTCGCACTGAACCGCCTGTGGCGACTCGACCTGCCGCGCGCCGAGCTTCAGTCGCTCGCGGTCAAACTCGGCGCAGACGTCCCGTTTTTTATTTTTGGAAAAAATGCGTTCGCAGAGGGTATCGGAGAAGAATTAGCTGAGGTACAATTGCCGACTCGCTGGTTCTTGGTTGTGACGCCAAGCGTTCATGTCCCGACCGCTGAAATATTTTCAGATGAGTTGTTGACAAGAGATACGAAGCCCGTCACAATTGCTGACTTTCTTGCACAGCAAACCAGCGATGCGGGATGGCCAGACAGTTTCGGCCGGAACGACATGCAGGAAGTTGTAACAAGGAAGTACGCGGAAGTTGCGCAGGCGGTTAAATGGTTGTATGATTTGACCCCCGCGAGGATGACCGGCTCCGGAGCAAGCGTGTTTGCAGCGTTTCACAGCAAGCACGAGGCAGAAGCGGCGAAAGCCAAGCTGCCCGCCAGTTGGAATGGTGCAGTTGCCGAGAGTCTGGACGAGCATCCGCTCTTCGCTTTCGCGTCATGAAGTTTTACTTTGCCGAACGGCCTACACGAGTTCGGTAAAGCAGTCAGTTAAGTGTAGGGGAGTCGCCAAGTTGGTCAAGGCACCGGATTTTGATTCCGGCATGCGAGGGTTCGAGTCCTTCCTCCCCTGCCAAAAAATTTTCCCGCATTTCCCGCCCAAGCCTGAAGCAGGTGCACGATGAGCAGCCACAGCCATGATGGCCTGATGGTCTTTACTGGCAACGCGAATCCCGCGCTCGCCCAGGAAGTCGTCAATATCCTTGGTATCCCCCTCGGCAAAGCAATGGTCAGCCGTTTCTCCGACGGCGAGATCCAGGTCGAGATCCAGGAAAACGTGCGCGGCAAGGACGTCTTTGTCCTGCAATCCACGTGCGCACCGACGAACGACAACCTGATGGAACTGATGATCATGGTCGATGCGCTCAAGCGCGCATCCGCCGGCCGGATCACTGCAGCCATCCCCTACTTCGGCTACGCCCGTCAGGATCGCCGCCCGCGTTCGGCGCGTGTTGCGATCTCGGCGAAGGTCGTCGCGAACATGCTGGAAATCGCCGGCGTCGAACGGATCATCACGATGGATCTGCACGCCGACCAGATTCAAGGCTTCTTCGACATCCCGGTCGACAACATCTACGCAACGCCGATCCTGCTGGGTGACCTGCGCAAGCAGAACTACCCGGATCTGCTCGTCGTGTCGCCGGACGTCGGCGGCGTGGTGCGTGCCCGGGCACTCGCGAAGCAGCTCAACTGCGATCTCGCGATCATCGACAAGCGTCGCCCGAAGGCGAACGTCTCCGAAGTGATGAACATCATCGGTGAAGTCGAAGGCCGCACCTGCGTGATCATGGACGACATGGTCGATACGGCAGGCACGCTCTGCAAGGCCGCGCAAGTGCTGAAGGAGCGCGGCGCGAAACAGGTTTTCGCCTACGCGACGCACCCGGTGCTGTCGGGTGGCGCGGGTGATCGCATCGCCGCGTCGGCACTCGACGAGCTGGTGGTCACCGACACGATCCCGCTGTCCGCCGAATCGCTCGGCTGCTCGAAGATCCGTGCACTGACGAGCGCGAGCCTGCTGGCCGAAACGTTCTCGCGGATCCGCCGCGGCGATTCGGTGATGTCGCTGTTCGCGGAATCCTGATCGCGAATCGACTGAACAAAGTATGCGCAGAAAGCGAAGCGGCAACGCTTCGCTTTTTGCACAATCGGACGGGATAGACGAAACCCCGTCCGCTTCATCGGGGGCCGACATTTGACGGCCCCGTTTTACTGCCTGGTCGCGGGCAGCCATTGGAGAATCATATGAAAGTCGTCGCTTTCGAGCGCCAACAGCAAGGTACGGGTGCGAGCCGCCGCCTGCGCAACGCCGGTAAGACCACGGGTATCGTTTACGGTGGCGAAGCAGCCCCGCAAAAGATCGAACTCGATCACAACGCCCTGTGGCACGCCCTGAAGAAGGAAGCTTTCCACTCGTCGATCCTCGACCTCGAAGTGGCTGGCCAGTCGCAACAGGTTCTGCTGCGCGACGTGCAATACCACCCGTTCAAGCAACTGGTGCTGCACGTGGACTTCCAGCGCGTTGACGCGAAGAAGAAGCTGCACACGAAGGCTCCGCTGCACTTCCTGAACGCTGAAATCAGCCCGGCCGTGAAGCTGTCGAGCGCGGTCGTTTCGCACGTCGCGACGGAAATCGAAATCGAGTGCCTGCCGGCTGACCTGCCGGAGTTCCTCGAAGTCGACCTGTCGAAGATCGAAGCCGGTCAATCGCTGCACGCGAAGGACATCGCACTGCCGAAGGGCGTCGCGCTGGTCGCGCACGTCGACGCGGAAAACCCGGTTGTCGCATCGGCGACGGTCCCGGCTGGTGCCGTGTCGGACGCAGCCGAAGGCGAAACGCCGGCTGCCTAAGCGGCCGCCTACGCGCCTCTCATCGATCCGTTTCACGAAACGGTCGACGCAACCCGCCGCGGCTTGCCCGGCGGGTTTTTCTTTTTCTGCGCCCAGGCGGCGGCTGCCGCCTTCGAAACGTCATGATCAAATTGATCGTCGGCCTCGGCAATCCCGGGGCGGAATACACCGCGACGCGCCACAACGCCGGCTTCTGGCTGATCGACCAGCTCGCCCGCGAAGCAGGCGCGACGCTGCGCGACGAACGCCGCTTCCATGGCTTCTACGCGAAAGCGCGCCTGCACGGTGAGGAAGTCCACCTGCTCGAGCCGCAAACCTACATGAACCGCTCCGGCCAGTCGGTCGTCGCGCTCGCGCAGTTCTTCAAGATCCTGCCCGACCAGATCCTCGTCGCACACGACGAGCTCGACCTGCCGCCCGGCACCGTGAAGCTGAAGCTCGGCGGCGGCAGCGGCGGCCACAACGGCCTGAAGGACATCACCGCACACCTGTCGTCGCAACAGTATTGGCGGCTGCGGATCGGCATCGGCCATCCGCGCGACCTGATTCCGGAAAGCGCCCGCGCCGGCGCGAAGCCCGATGTCGCGAACTTCGTGCTGAAGCCGCCGCGCCGCGAGGAACAGGACGTGATCGACGCGTCGATCGAGCGCGCGCTCGCCGTGATGCCGATGGTCGTCAAGGGCGAACTCGACCGCGCGACGATGCAGCTGCATCGCAATTGACCGCAGCGCCCCGCGACGATCCATCGCGCCGCCCGGCGTCGCCGGGCGGCCCCGCCCGCCCCATCCTGCGCATACTTGGGGTAATCTGGTCGCTTTGCCCGACAGGAGCCAAGCGGTGAGCCGTTACTGGAGCGACGTCGTTCAGCAACTCGTGCCTTACGTGCCGGGCGAGCAGCCCGCGCTCGCACACCCGGTCAAGCTGAACACCAACGAGAATCCCTATCCGCCGTCGCCGCGCGTCGTCGCGGCGATCGCACGCGAACTCGGCGCGACCGGCGACACGCTGCGCCGCTATCCGGACCCGGTTGCACGCGCGCTGCGCGAGACGGTCGCGGCCCATCACCGCATCCAGCCCGAGCAGGTGTTCGTCGGCAACGGCTCCGACGAGGTGCTCGCGCACGCATTCCAGGCGCTGCTCAAGCATGACCGGCCGCTGCGCTTCCCCGACATCACGTACAGCTTCTATCCGACCTATGCACGCCTGTACGGCGTCGAGACGACGGTCGTGCCGCTCGCGGATGACTTCTCGATCCGCGTCGACGACTATCTCGACGACGCCGGCGGCGTGCTGTTTCCGAACCCGAACGCGCCGACCGGGCGCGCGCTGCCGCTCGCGGATGTCGAGCGGATCGCAGCCGCGAATCCGTCGTCGGTCGTCGTGATCGACGAAGCCTATGTCGACTTCGGCGCGCAGTCCGCGATTGCGCTGATCGATCGCTACCCGAACCTGCTCGTCGTGCACACGACGTCGAAGGCGCGCTCGCTCGCGGGCATGCGCGTCGGTTTCGCATTCGGCGATGCCGCGCTGATCGACGCGCTGAACCGCGTGAAGGACAGCTTCAACTCGTACCCGCTCGACCGGCTCGCGCAAGTCGCCGCGCAGGCGGCGTACGAAGACACCGATTATTTCAGCGCAACCTGCCGGCGCGTGATCGATAGCCGGACGCGGCTCACGCACGCGCTCGACACGCTCGGCTTCGACGTCGTGCCGTCGGCCGCGAATTTCGTGTTCGCGCGCCATCCCGCGCACGACGCGGGCGCCATCGCGGCCAAACTGAAGGAACGGGAAATTTTCGTGCGGCACTTCGGGCTGCCGCGAATCGACCAGCACCTGCGCATCACCGTCGGCACCGATGCCGAATGCGATGCGCTCGTCGCGGCGTTGCGCGAGCTGCTGGCCTGACATGAAGGAATCGGCGCCAGGCGGCGCCGATCCGGATGCGTGACGTGCGTGCCGAAGACCCCGGGCGCGCGCGTCACCGCGGGGTCACGACGCGTCGTCGCCTTTCACGGCGATCAACGCGTGATACTTCTCCATCAATTGCGCGTGCGATTCGTCATGCTGCGGATCGCGCGGAATGCATTCGACCGGACACACCTGCTGGCACTGCGGTTCGTCGAAATGGCCGACGCACTCGGTGCACTTGTTCGGGTCGATCACGTAGATGTCCGGGCCCATCGAAATCGCGCCGTTCGGGCACTCGGGCTCGCATACGTCGCAATTGATGCACTCGTCGGTAATCATCAAAGCCATACTGATCTCACTTCTTCAGGCCGGCGGCCGGCTTCGCGACGAAACCGGCCGGCGCCGCGTCACGCGGCAGGGCCTCCCATCGCCGTCACTTTCTCGGTCAGCCACTTCTCGACGGACGGGAACACGAACTTGCTGACATCACCGCCCAACTGCGCGATTTCGCGCACGATCGTGCCCGAGATGAACTGGTACTGGTCGGACGGCGTCATGAACATCGTCTCGACGTCGGGCAACAGATAGCGGTTCATCCCCGCCATCTGGAACTCATATTCGAAATCGGACACGGCTCGCAGGCCGCGCACGATCACGCGTGCGTTGTTGGTGCGGACGAAGTCCTTCAGGAGGCCGGTGAAACTCATCACCTTCACGTTCGGGTAATGGCCGAGCACCTCGTTCGCAATCGTCAGACGTTCTTCCAGCGAGAAGAACGGCTTTTTCGCGCGGCTGTCGGCCACACCGACCACCAGCGTATCAAAAATGCTCGACGCACGCCGCACGAGGTCTTCGTGCCCGCGCGTCAGCGGATCGAACGTACCGGGATACACGGCGACTACCATGTCGCTCCTCCTGTCATCACGCAAACGGGATGGCAGCGGTGCCATGCGCACGCGACTGCCGAGATGGGCATGCGTCGCCTTTGCAGCGCGCCGCCTCGTATGGAACGCGCATTATTCATCATTTTCGCGCCGCAGCAAATGATAGTGAACCGCACCGGCCTTGCCGTGCTTCACCACCTCCCAGCCCGCGAGCGCATCGTGCGCGGCCGGGTCGAGCTCCGCCCCCGTTTCGACGTACAGCGCGCCGCCCGCCGCGACGAGCGGCGCCGCCAGTGCGACCGCGCGATCGAGCACAGCCGGTTCGCCGAACGGCGGATCGAGAAACACGACGTCGAACGCGCCCGGCGTGAGCCCGGCCGCGAGCCGCAACGCGTCCGCCTCCGCGACCTCGACCGCACGCGCGCCGAGCTTGTCCTTGATCGCACGCAGCTGCTGCGCGGCGCGCGGGTGGCGCTCGACCATCACGACGCTCGCCGCGCCACGCGACGCGGCCTCGAAACCGAGCGCGCCCGTGCCCGCGAACAGGTCGAGGCAACGCCGGCCTTCGAGATCCTGGCCGAGCCAGTTGAACAGCGTTTCGCGCACGCGATCGGGCGTCGGCCGCAGGCCGTCGAGATCGAGCACCGCGAGCGGCGTGCGTTTCCAGTCGCCGCCGATGATGCGGATCGTGTGCGGCTTGCCGCGGCTGGAGGGGGCCGCCGGGCGGCCGGAAGAGGAACGGGACATACGGAATATCGACGACGGAGGGACCGGGCGCGCGCAGGGGCGCACCGCCAAACAGGCGCACGTTACCACAGCGGCGGCGCGCACTGACGCGAGCGCCACGCCGCACTGATAAAATGCACGGTTTCGGCCGCCGTGCGCCGCGCCCGCGCGAACGCAGGACGGCCCGTCCGGTGCCCCGCTTCCGGCGGCGGCCCGCCCTCTTCCCGACGTCAGACCATGTTCAGCTTCTTCAAACGATTCAAGAAAACGCAGGAGCCCGATCCGGCGGAATCGCAATCGGCCGACGCGCAGCAAACGGACGAACCGTCCGATGCGCCCGCGGTCGAGGCCCCGCCTGCGGCCGAGGTGCCGCAAGCGGCCGCGCAACCGGCCGCGCCGGCCGTCGTGATGACGGTCACGCCGACCAACGACGGCCGCGACGAAGTCGTCGAGACGGTCGAAATCGTTCCGCCGCCGCTGCAGGACGCCACCGCGAAGAAATCGTGGCTCGCCCGCCTGAAAACGGGGCTCGCCAAGACGGGCTCGAGCATCACCGGCGTCTTCGTCAACACGAAGATCGACGAGGATCTGTACGAGGAGCTCGAAACCGCGCTGCTGATGTCCGACGCGGGCGTCGACGCGACCGAGTACCTGCTCGGCGCGCTACGCGAAAAGGTGCGCGCGGGTCGCCTGACCGACCCGCAGCAGGTGAAGGCCGCGCTGCACGACCTGCTCGTCGAGTTGCTGACGCCGCTCGAGAAGTCGCTGATGCTCGGCCGCGCGCAACCGCTCGTGATGATGATTACCGGCGTGAACGGTGCGGGCAAGACGACCAGCATCGGCAAGCTCGCAAAGCATCTGCAGAGCTTCGACCAGTCGGTGCTGCTGGCCGCAGGCGACACGTTCCGCGCGGCTGCGCGCGAACAGCTGGCGGTCTGGGGCGAGCGCAACAACGTGACGGTCGTGCAGCAGGAAAGCGGCGATCCGGCCGCGGTGATCTTCGACGCGGTCAGCGCCGCGCGCGCGCGCAAGATCGACGTGATGATGGCCGACACGGCCGGCCGCCTGCCGACGCAGCTCCACCTGATGGAAGAGCTGAAGAAGGTGAAGCGCGTGATCTCGAAGGCGCACGACGGCGCGCCGCACGAAGTGCTGCTGGTGATCGACGCGAACACCGGCCAGAACGCGCTCACGCAGGTCAAGGCATTCGACGACGCGCTCGGCCTCACCGGCCTCATCGTCACGAAGCTCGACGGTACCGCGAAGGGCGGGATTCTCGCCGCGATCGCGCGGCAGCGCCCGGTGCCGGTCTACTTCATCGGCGTCGGCGAGAAGGTCGAGGATCTGCAGCCGTTCAGCGCGGTCGAATTCGCGGACGCGCTGCTCGGCTGAACACCGCCGGCACGCATCGCACGGGGCGCCTTCGGGCGCCCTTTTTCATGCGCGCCCGGTCATGCATGCCGGGCGCACCGCGCTCATTCGGCGTCGGGCTGCGCGCCGGGCTCGGCGGCCTTGAACGCATCGAGCGTCGACGCATGGTCGACGATCCGCTGGATCGTCGGATAACGCGTCGTGTCGATCGAGAAGCGGTTCGCGTTGAACACCTGCGGCACGAGGCACACGTCGGCGAGTGTCGGCGTGTCGCCGAAACACAGCTTGCCGGTGCGCGGATCGCTCGCGAGACGGGTCTCGAGCGATTCGAAGCCCGCCTCGATCCAGTGCCGGTACCACGCGTTCTTCGCTTCTTCGGGCACCTTCAGCGTGTGCTTCAGGTACTTCAGCACGCGCAGGTTGTTGAGCGGATGGATTTCGCACGCGATCTGCAGCGCGACCGCACGCACATAGGCGCGATCGACCGGCTGCTTCGGCAGCAGCGCCGGTTCCGGATGGGTTTCCTCGAGATATTCGATGATCGCGAGCGACTGCTGCAGCGTCGCGTCGCCGTCGGTCAGCGTCGGCACGACCGCGTCCGGATTCAGCGCGCGGTACGCGTCCTTCAGTTGCTCGCCGCCGTCACGCAGCATGTGCACGGGAACATAGTCGAACGACAGCTGCTTCAGGTTCAGGGCGATCCGCACGCGGTACGACGCGGAACTGCGGAAATAGCTGTAAAGCTTCATGGGATGTCTCTCGTAGTCGTATTCGGCCGGCAACGGCACGGGCGCGGCGCAGCCGGCGCGCGCACCGCCGGGAAGCAGAGTGTAGCGCGCCGCGATGCGCCCCCCTTGCTTGCGTCGTCCGCGCCCGTGCGATACTCGGGCATTCCTCACCGCTCACAGCGCGGCCCGATGCCGGCCGCCCGCCCCACGCCCCGATGACCGCTTCCCACGATCCCGCCGCCGTTCCGTTCCCGTGCGCCCGCTTCATCAAGGAAATCGGCCGCGGCCCGAACGGCGCACGCGCGCTGTCCGCCGAGGACACGTTCGAGCTCTATCGCGCGATGCTCGACGCGCGCGTGTCGGATGTCGAACTCGGCGCGATCCTGATCGCCTATCGGCTGAAGGGCGAATCCGCCGACGAGCTGGCCGCGATGCTCGCCGCCGCGCAGGCGTCGTTCGAGCCCGTGCACGTACAGGACGCGGCGTTCCGTCCCGTCGCGATCCCGAGCTACAACGGCGCGCGCAAGCAGCCGAACCTCGTGCCGCTGCTCGCACTGCTGCTCGCGCGCGAAGGCGTGCCGGTGCTCGTGCATGGTGTCGAGCAGGATCCGGGCCGCGTGACGAGCGCCGAGATCTTCTCGGCGCTGTCGCTTGCTCCGTCGGCGTCGCACGATGCGATCGAGGACACGCTTGCCGAGCGCCGCGTCGCGTTCGCGTCGATCGAGGTGCTGGCGCCGCGCATCGCGCGCCTGCTGTCGATGCGCCGCGTGCTCGGTGTGCGCAATTCGACGCACACGCTCGTGAAGATCCTGCAGCCGTTCGCACCGGCCGGCCTGCGGCTCGTCAACTACACGCACCCGCCGTACCGCGACAGCCTCGCGCAGCTGTTCCGCGACCATCCCGACGCCGCGCTCGGCGGCGCGCTGCTCGCGCGCGGCACCGAGGGCGAAGCCGTTGCCGACACGCGGCGCCAGGTACAGGTCGACTGGCTGCACGACGGCGTGTGCGACACGCTGATCGAGGCCGAGCGCTCGTCGACCGATGCGCCCCCCGTCGCCCTGCCCGAATCGCGCGATGCAGCCACGACGGCCGCGTGGACGGACGCCGTATTGCGCGGCGAGGTGCCGGTGCCCGACACCGTCGCCCGCCAGGTCGCGACGATCGTGCAGATCACCCGCATCGCGCGCTGACGGCACGCCCGCGAACCGGCCCCGCGCGCCGGGCATTTGACACGCGGGCGCATCCTGGCATAGAGTTGCCGTCATGCGTTCCTTTCCGAACACCCTCCGAATTACCTCCGGCCGCCTAGCGCGGCCGCTATCGCTACGACTAGCCTAAGGCTGTCGTAGCGCCGTGTGCTGTCCGCACGGTCCCTCCCAGCAGTTCCTCGCAGTACCCCTCTCGCAGTTTTTACAACCCGAAGTCGTCAGCATTCGTCCGTCTATCCGTCGGCCGATTCGCGAAGATCATCCGCATCCGCAGCGCGCTCGCGTGCCGCGGAGCGAGGCAGCGCCAACCGTCGCCCATGCCGCCCGTCTTCGCTCGCGACTTGAGACCCGAGGTCCAGAAGATGCAGCGCAATCCGCAAGACAAGTACCGTCCGTTCGAGCCCGTCCGCCTCAATGGCCGCAAATGGCCGTCGCGCACCATCGAGCGCGCGCCCGTCTGGATGAGCACCGACCTGCGCGACGGCAACCAGTCGCTGATCGAGCCGATGAGCATCGAGCAGAAGCTCGAATTCTTCGAGATGCTGGTCGCGATCGGGTTCAAGGAGATCGAGGTCGGTTTTCCGTCGGCGTCGCAAACCGACTTCGATTTCGTCCGCAAGCTGATCGACGACAAGCGGATTCCCGATGACGTGACGATCGAAGTGCTCGTGCAGGCGCGCGAAGACCTGATCGCTCGCACGTTCGACGCGCTCGAAGGCGTGCCGCGCGCGATCGTGCACCTGTACAACGCGGTCTGCCCGTCGTTCCGCCGCATCGTGTTCGGGATGTCGAAGGCCGACGTGAAGGCGCTCGCGGTCGACGGCACGCGCATCATCAAGGAGCACGCTGCCGCGCGCCCCGACACGCAGTGGACCTTCCAGTACTCGCCGGAAACCTTCAGCATGACCGAGTTGACGTTCGCACGCGAGATCTGCGACGCGGTCGCGCAAACCTGGCGCCCGACCCGCGACCACAAGATGATCGTCAACCTGCCGGCCACCGTCGAAGCCGCGAGCCCGAACGTGTTCGCCGACCAGATCGAATGGATGGACCGCAACCTCGCGTATCGCGACAGCATCGTGCTGTCCGTGCATCCGCACAACGACCGCGGCACGGCGGTCGCGGCGGCCGAGCTCGCGCTGCTCGCGGGCGCCGACCGCATCGAGGGTTGCCTGTTCGGCAACGGCGAGCGTACCGGCAACGTCGATCTCGTCACGCTCGCGCTGAATCTCTACACGCAGGGCATCGATCCGGGCCTCGATTTCTCCGACATCGACGCGGTGCGCCGCGTCGTCGAACGCTGCAACCAGATTCCGGTGCATCCGCGCCACCCGTACGCGGGCGACCTCGTGTTCACCGCGTTCTCCGGTTCGCACCAGGACGCGATCCGCAAGGGCTTCGCGCAGCAGCGCCCCGACGCGCCGTGGGAAGTGCCGTACCTGCCGATCGACCCGGCCGACCTCGGCCGCAGCTACGACGCGGTGATCCGTGTCAACAGCCAGTCCGGCAAGGGCGGCGCGACGTTCCTGCTCGAACGCGGGATGGGCTTCACGCCGACGCGGCGCGTGCAGATCGAATTCAGCCACGCGGTGCAGACGCTTGCCGACGCGTCGGGAGAGGAAGTGACGGGCGACGCGATCTGCGCGCTGTTCGCGCGCGAATTCTTCGACACCGACGGCCCGGCCGCGCGCCATGGCAACGGCGCGCGCTGGCAGAACCGCGAGATCGCGACGGCGCCCGCGGCGGATATCGCACCCGACGATGCCGTGCGACGTTTGGCCGCGGCATTCGCGGCCGCCGCCGGCGTCGCGATCGACATCGCTTCGTGCGAACACGCGCGCACGACGGACGGGCGGATCGCGGTATCGGTGGGTTGCCGGGTCGGCGATGCGCCGCTGCGGCACGGCGTCGGCCTGCACGCCGATGCGGCGGGCGCCGCGCTCGATGCGCTCGTCAGCGCGATCAACCGCTCGGCCTGGCACTGCGCGGATCGCCGCGCGGCGGCCTGACGGACGGTTCCGCTTCAGGGTTCAAACGTCAGCGAGCGGTGCGTGACCGCTCGTGCGCCGCGCGATCCGCGCCGCACGAGGCAGCAAAAAGCGGCCCAGAAGGCCGCTTCGATCGGGACATGAAAACGGGCGCCACGCGCGCTCATGTCTCGGTCGCGCACCGCGTCGCCTGCCACGCGAACAGGCTCCAGCGGCCCTGTTCGTGGGTGTGGACGGAGGTATACGCAATCGGGAAGACCAGGCCGCCGTTGTTCGTTTCCATCTCGATCAACGCACGCCCGGTGACGACGCAGGTTTCATCGCCGACGGGCAGCACGTCCTGCGACTGGATTTCGATCTGGCGATAGCGGCGGCGGCCGGCGACGATGGCGTCGATGAACTGCTGCTTGGTTTCGCGTTTGCCGTTGGTGTGCACGAAGAACACCTTGTCCGACAAAAGCGCGCCGAGCGCCTCGCCGTCGCCGTCCACCATCGCCCGGAACCGATCGCGCTCGAGCGCGCGGATCGCATCGATCACCTTCGCCATCGCCTGACTCCTCGGCAACGCGCACGCCGTGCGCGGGCGTGCGGATCAGAAGTTGTACTGCACGTAGAACTGGTGGAAATTTATACCAGGATTCGGCTCTTTGATACCCGCGTTAGACACATGTTCAAAACGGTAGCCGACCTGATACTGTTGTCGTTGGCCGAACTGCACGCCCACCCCCGCGGTCGGCGAGAACTGGAACGCGGTTCCCAGCGAGAAATGATCCGAGATCGTCGGGTGCGTCAGCAGCCGGACGCCGCCGCCAGCCTCGATGAACGGGCGAATCTCCCCGGCGCTCTTGATGAAGCGGAACAACGGCGTCACGCCGAATTCGCCGATGCTGCCGTGAACGTTGCCGCCCGTGTGCCAGTAGCCGGCGTGCCCTTCCACGACGAACGCGAAGTGCCAACCGCCCATTTCCCACCAGTTCCAGCCCGGATCCCACACCACGCCGAGATCGCCCTTGTCGACCCCGTGGCGATCCGAAAAACCGCCGCCCGCCTGAATCCCCCATCGATCCGCGAATGCCGCACCCGATCCTCCCAGAAGGGACGCCGCCAGCATCGCGTGCAGGACAAGCCGGCTGCGGGGCCGGCGATTCTTCTTATTGTTCATCTGACACTCCAACTTTGTGGGTTGAATGGAACCTGCCGCTTCGGCCGGCTCGAGCGAAGTGAATGGTATGGTAAAGGACTTTTCGGATCGGCATCACGAAGCGAAATGGCTTCCTTCCAAAACAACAAAAATTGAAATCGTCTACTGATTACCATCTGAAACAACGGCTTACGGAACTTCGCGTCGCCTCCCCTGTCGCAGAATAGACTATCGACTCGACTAACTCGATAGAAAAACGGGAACTCCGATGCCCACGCTTGCTCTAAGGAATTAGCACTCAGCTTGCGGGAGTGCTAAGATGCCCCACGGAATCTCATTCGAGACCGGGGGTTTGTCCCTGATTCCAAAGGAGTTTTTAGTGAGCAACGCCCTGACCCTCCCGAACACCCTGAGCCCGGCGCCGGCCAAGGCCGAATCGGCAGGCTCGCTGGCGCTCGCAGCTCAATCGATGTTGCCGGGCCAGCTTGGCAACATCGACGCGTATATCCAGGCCGTCAATCGCATTCCGCTGCTGACGGCAGAAGAGGAACGCCAGTACGCGACCGAATTCCGCGAAAGCAACAATCTCGACTCGGCACGCCGCCTCGTGCTGTCGCACCTGCGGCTCGTCGTGTCGATCGCGCGCAACTATCTCGGGTACGGCCTGCCGCACGGCGACCTGATCCAGGAAGGCAACATCGGCCTGATGAAGGCCGTGAAGCGCTTCGATCCGGCCCAGAACGTTCGTCTCGTGTCGTACGCGATCCACTGGATCAAGGCCGAGATCCACGAGTACATCCTGCGCAACTGGCGCATGGTGAAGGTCGCGACGACGAAGGCGCAGCGCAAGCTGTTCTTCAACCTGCGCAGCCACAAGAAGAGCATGCAGGCGATGACGCCCGAGGAAATCGACGGCCTCGCACAAGAGCTCAACGTCAAGCGCGAAGACGTGACCGAAATGGAAACGCGCCTGTCGGGCGGCGATATCGCGCTCGAAGGGCAGGTCGAAGACGGCGAGGAGTCGTACGCACCGATCGCCTACCTGGCCGACTCGCACAACGAACCGACCGCCGTGCTCGCCGCGCGTCAGCGCGACTCGCTGCAGACGGACGGCATCGCGCAGGCACTCGACGCGCTCGACGCGCGCAGCCGCCGCATCATCGAGGCACGCTGGCTGCACGTCGACGACGACGGCTCGGGCGGCTCGACGCTGCACGATCTCGCCGCCGAGTTCGGCGTGTCGGCGGAACGCATCCGCCAGATCGAGGCGAGCGCGATGAAGAAGATGCGCACCGCCCTCGCCGAATACGCATAAATACCGGCGATTCGGAAAGCTTCATCGAAAACCGCTGCCTGACCGGCAGCGGTTTTTTTTCGCCCGACTTTTTCACCGGTTTTTAGCCGGTTTATCCCTCGCCTCTCCGCCCGCTTCTTCGCTCATTTCTCCGTCGATCAATTGACCTGTTTAATCAGGTATTGGACGGTTCGCGGGCCCCTTCCGCATAACCTTGATCTGCCTCAAGTTTCGGCCCGTGTTTCGCGACGGTCTGCCGCAGCGCAGCACTCGGCATCGGAAAGCAGTCCTTTTAAAATTGGCATGTCAGGCGCAAAAGGATTAAAACAGCTTCACGGCCGTCATAAATCCGACGTAAAGTCGCCCCCAATCCGACGTAAATCGATTCAGGATAATCGCCTTGATCTCGATCAATAAAGAGCCTGCGCCGCCTCCCCCGCGGCCGGCCGGCACGATCGGCTGGCGTGCGCGCATCGCCGCATGGGCACGCGGCCCGACCCTCGCCCGCGACATCAGCCTGGTGCTGATCGTCAAGCTGATCCTCCTGATGTCGCTCAAATACGCATTCTTCAATCATCCGCAGGCCGAGCACATGTCGCTTCCGCCTGCCGCCGTCGCCGAGAAGCTGCTCTCGGTGCCGGCGCCTGCACCCACCGAGGGAGACCACCATGATAAGTAGCGAAGTCGTCGATCTGTCGCGTCTGCAGTTCGGCATCACGGCGCTCTACCACTTCCTGTTCGTGCCGCTGACGCTCGGCCTGTCCTGGCTGCTCGTCATCATGGAAGCCGTCTACGTGATGACCGGCAAACAGGTCTACAAGGACATGACCCAGTTCTGGGGCAAGCTGTTCGGGATCAACTTCGCGATGGGCGTGACGACCGGCATCACGCTCGAATTCCAGTTCGGCACGAACTGGTCGTACTACTCGCACTATGTCGGCGACATCTTCGGCGTGCCGCTCGCGGTCGAAGGCCTGATGGCGTTCTTCCTCGAATCGACGTTCGTCGGCCTGTTCTTCTTCGGCTGGAACCGCCTGTCGAAGGTCAAGCACCTGATGGTCACGTTCCTCGTCGCGCTGGGCTCGAACCTGTCCGCGCTGTGGATCCTCGTCGCGAACGGCTGGATGAACAACCCGGTCGGCGCCGAGTTCAACTACCAGACGATGCGCATGGAGCTGACGAACCTGTTCGACGTGCTGTTCAACCCGGTCGCGCAGGTGAAGTTCGTGCACACCGTGTCGGCCGGCTACGTGACGGCCGCGATGTTCGTGCTCGGCATCTCGTCGTGGTACCTGCTGAAGAAGCGCGACACCGACTTCGCGCTGCGCTCGTTCGCGGTCGCAGCCGGCTTCGGTCTCGCGTCGACGCTTTGCGTGATCGTGCTCGGCGACGAGTCGGGCTATACGACCGGCGAAGTGCAGAAGATGAAGCTCGCCGCGATCGAATCGGAATGGGAAACCCAGCCGGCGCCGGCCTCGTTCACGCTGATCGGCATCCCGAACCAGAAGGAAGAGCGCACCGACTACGCGATCAAGATCCCGTACGCGCTCGGCCTGATCGCGACGCGCTCGATCGACGAGCCGGTGATCGGCCTGCGCGAACTCGCGAAGCGCAGCGAGGAGCACATCCAGAGCGGGATGGTCGCGTACGGCGCATTGCAGAAGATCAAGGAAGGCGACACGAGCGATGCGACCCGCGCACTGTTCGACCAGCACAAGCAGTATCTCGGCTACGGGTTGATGCTCAAGCAGTTCACGCCGAACGTGGTCGATGCGACGCCGGAGCAGATCAAGGCCGCCGCGAAGAAGACGATCCCGCCGGTCGCGCCCGTGTTCTTCTCGTTCCGGATCATGGTGTTCCTCGGCTTCCTGTTCCTCGCGACCTTCGTCGCCGCGTTCTGGCTCTGCGCGCGCCGGCAGCTGCTGCAGGACAACCGCCGCTGGTTCCTGCGTTATGCGGTCTGGGCGATCCCGCTGCCGTGGCTCGCCGCGGAATTCGGCTGGGTCGTCGCCGAGCTCGGCCGCCAGCCGTGGACGATCGCGGGCATCCTGCCGACGCATCTGTCCGCGTCCAGCCTGACGTCGACGGACCTGTACCTGAGCCTCGCCGGTTTCATCGCGTTCTACACCGCGCTGTTCGTCATCGAGATCAAGCTGATGTTCAAGTACGCGCGCCTCGGCCCGTCGTCGCTGCACACCGGCCGCTATCACCACGAACTCGCGGCCGCCAGCGAGCGCGCCACGGCCTGAGCACGCACCCGAAACGGAACAAGGAATCGCTATGGACTATGCAACTCTCAAGCTGATCTGGTGGCTGCTCGTCGGCGTGCTGCTGATCGGCTTCGCCGTCACCGACGGCTTCGACATGGGCGCGACCGCGCTGCTGCCGTTCCTCGGCAAGACCGACGAGGAACGCCGCATCATCGTCAACACCGTCGGTGCGACGTGGGAAGGCAACCAGGTGTGGCTGATCACGGCCGGCGGCGCGATGTTCGCGGCCTGGCCGCTCGTCTACGCGGCGTCGTTCTCCGGCTTCTACTTCGCGATGCTGCTCGTGCTGTTCGCGTTGTTCTTCCGGCCGGTGGGCTTCGACTACCGCAGCAAGCGCCCTGACCCGCGCTGGCGCGCGGGCTGGGACTGGGGCCTGTTCGTCGGCGGCTTCGTGCCGGCGCTCGTGTTCGGCGTCGCGTTCGGCAACCTGCTGCAAGGCGTGCCGTTCAAGTTCGACAGCGACCTGCGCGTGACCTACTACGGCGGCTTCTGGGCGTTGCTGAACCCGTTCGCGCTGCTGTGCGGGCTCGTCAGCCTCACGATGCTCGTCGCGCACGGTGCGGCCTTCATCAAGATGAAGACGGAAGGCGTGATCGCACGCCGCGCGTCGGTCGCGCTGCGCGTGGCGTCGTTCCTCGCGGTCGTGCTGTTCGTGCTGGCCGGCGTGCTGATCGCGTCGACCATCGGCGGCTTCCACATCACGCACGCCGCGCCGACCGATACGGTCGCGAACCCGCTGCTCAAGGACGTCGCCGCGGGCTCGGGCCTGTGGCTCGCGAACTACGGCGAATTCCCGTGGATGATCGCGGCGCCCGTCGTCGGGATCGCGGGCGGCCTGCTGGCGATGCTGCTCGCCGGCTCGAAGCAGGAGAAGACAGCCTTCTTCTGCACGGGGCTGATGATCGTCGGCGTGATCCTGACCGCCGGCTTCTCGATGTTCCCGTTCATCATGCCGTCGTCGCTCGACCCGAAGAGCAGCCTGACCGTGTGGGATTCGACGTCGAGCCACATGACGCTGCAGGTGATGCTGTTCGCGGTAATCGTGTTCCTGCCGCTCATCCTGCTCTACACGAGCTGGGTGTATCGCGTGATGCGCGGCAAGGTCACGCGCGAGGTGCTCGAAGAGAACACGCATTCGATGTATTGAACCCGGCCGGGGCGCGCAAGCGCCCCGCCGCCCCCCGTTTCGCAAGGAGTCGGATCATGTGGTATTTCAGCTGGATTCTCGGTATCGGCGTCGCGCTGTCGTTCGGCATCGTCAATGCGATGTGGCTCGAAGCACGGCAGAAAACGCAGGAAGCACGCGTAACCCGCAACTGACGCGTTCGGCCGATCGGCCGGCCGCCGCCCGGAAGGAACCTCGCCTCGCGCGAGGTTTTTTTCGCTCCGGCACGCCGGACAAGTCGGACACGCCGATGCCAATTTAGCGCCAGATTGATACCACTTGAATACCAATAAAAGGTTTCATAAGATCTTTGGACACGGCCGCTGACAGGCCGAATCCATCTGGGTGGGGGAGACATGCGAATCCCGTATACGGCGCGCGCGTGCGCGCCGTCTCGCCGTCGCCGCGCGGCGGCCGGTCGCGCTTCGTCCGCGACCTGCGCCGCCGTCGTGCGCGCCGGTCACGCGCGCGCCGTTATCACCGGGCGCGTCGCCACCGCGTCAGGGTCAGCGTCATCCGCGGCCGCCATCGTGCCCGGCCGATGAGGACACGCACCCGCCCGCGCCGATCCGACCGGCACGCCTGCCCGCCACCCGTTCCGTAACGCACGCATCCGCGTGCCGACTGCGCGCAGGGCAGCCGCATCGCCCGCGCACATTGTTGTCCCCGCAGCTCCGTTGAAAGACCCGCCCGCAGCGACGTCGTCCCGTGACGCCGCTACGCCCCCTTTTTTCTCAGGAGTCCGCATGAGCCGAACCTTGTCCACCCTGTTTGCCGGCGTGCTGATCGCGGCACTGCCGCCGGTCGCGCTTGGCGCGCTGCCCGCGTCGAGTGCGGCGGTCGCGGCGGCCGGTGCCGTCCGTCCCCCCGTGCCGCCGGCCGATCTCGCGGCACGGCTGTCGAACGGCCTCGCGCTGCGCGTCGCCGTCGACAACAATCACGCGGCCTCGGCCGGCGTGCCGTGCGCCGACCTCGGCGCCGACGGCGCGGCCTGCGCGACGGGCCGCCTGATCCTGCAGAACCGCGGCCACCAGGCGATCGCCGACGGCGGCTGGAAGCTCTACCTGCACAGCATCCGCCGCCTGCTGCGAATCGATCGCCCCGGCTTCGCGCTGCGGCGGCTCACCGGCGACCTGTACGAACTGACACCGCAACTCGGCTCGGTGCGGCTGGCACCGGGCGAACGCATCGACCTGCCGTTCGTCGCCGAATACTGGCTGCTGCGCTACAGCGACGTGATCCCGCGCCCGTACGTGGTCGTCGAGGGCGCGCCGCCCGCCGTGCTCCGCTACGACGACACCGACGACGAGCTGCGCTACGTCGAATCGCTGCCGGCTGACGCGCAGAACAACTCGACAGGCAACGCGCCGCCCGTGGCCGCACGGCCCGACCCGAGCCGCGCGCTGCCGAGCGTGAAGCGCGAGCAGCCGCTGCCCGGCACGCTCGAATTGCGCGGTGTCGAGCTCGCCCTGCCCGATCTGCCGGACGCGCAGGTCGCGGCGCTGCGCGAACGCGCGACGACGCTCGGGCTCGACGGCGCGCGCGTGCCGGTGCGGGGCGCCGTCGCGCCGCGCCGGCTGCCGGCCGACATCGCGACGCCGGGCGGCTACCGGCTCGCGATCGGGCCGCGCGGCGTGCTGATCGAGGGCTACGATCGCGCCGGCCTCTACTACGGCGTGCAGACGCTCTACTCGCTCGCACCGGCCGGCGGCGGCCCGATCCCGGCGATGCTCGTCGAGGATGCGCCGCGCTTCACGCATCGCGGGATGCACGTCGATCTCGCACGCAACTTCAAGCACCCGGCGACGCTGCGCCGCCTGATCGACCAGATGAGCGCGTACAAGCTCAATCGCCTGCACCTGCACCTGTCGGACGACGAAGGCTGGCGCATCGAGATTCCCGGCCTGCCCGAACTGACCGGGATCGGCTCGCGCCGCTGCCACGACCCGAGCGAGACGCGCTGCCTGCTGCCACAGCTCGGCTCCGGCCCGGACAACCGCTCGGGCGGCGGCTACCTGACCCGCGACGACTACGTGGCGCTCGTGCGCTACGCGGCCGCGCATTTCGTCGAGATCGTCCCCGAGATCGACATGCCCGCGCATGCGCGCGCGGCCGTCGTGACGATGGAGGCACGTTACCGGCGGCTGCATGCGGCCGGGCGCGAGCAGGAAGCGAACGCATACCGGCTGCTCGATCCGCAGGACACGTCGAACCTGACGACGGTGCAGTTCTACGACCGCCGCAGCGACCTGAACCCGTGCGTGCCGGGCGCGCTCAATTTCGCATCGAAGGTGATCCGCGAGATCGCGGCGATGCATGCGGATGCGCAGGCGCCGCTGCACATCTGGCATTACGGCGGCGACGAGGCGAAGAACATCTTCCTCGGCGCGGGCTTCCAGCCGCTGAACGGCACCGATCCGAACAAGGGGCGCATCGATCTCGCCGCGCAGGACAAGCCGTGGGCGCGTTCGCCCGCATGCACGGCGTTGCTCCAGCGCGGCGAGATCAAGTCGATCGACGAGCTGCCGACGCGTTTCGCTCAGCAGGTGAGCGCGGCGGTCGGCGCGAACGGGATCGACACGATGGCCGCGTGGCAGGACGGCATCAAGCATGCGAACGGGCCGCAGGACTTCAGCACGCGCCACGTGATGGTGTCGCTGTGGGACACGATCTTCTGGGGGGCGTCGGACAGCGCGCGCGACCTGAGCGGCAAGGGCTATCTGACGGTGCTCGCGCTGCCCGACTACCTGTACTTCGACTTCCCGTACACGCTCAACCCACGCGAGCGCGGCTACTACTGGGGCTCGCACGCGACGGACGAGTACAAGGTGTTCTCGCTCGCACCGGAGAACCTGCCGCAGAACGCCGAAGTGATGGGCGACCGTGACGGCAACCCGTTCGAGGTCACGGGAACAGGCCCCGCGCCGCGCATCGAAGGCATGCAGGGGCAGGCATGGGGCGAGGTGATGCGCAACGACACCTTCCTCGAATACATGGCCTATCCGCGGCTGCTCGCGCTCGCCGAGCGCGCCTGGCACCGCGCCGACTGGGAGCTGCCGTATGCGGCCGGCGTGCGCTTCAAGCGCGGCGACACGCATCACGTCGACACGGCCGCGCTGCAGCGCGACTGGGCCGGTTTCGCGACGCTGCTCACGCAACGCGAATTGCCGAAGCTCGACCGGGCCGGTGTCGGCTACCGGAAGCCGACCTTCACGCTGACGAATCCGTGATCGGCTGAACGCCCGGGCGACGCGCGATGCAAACACGTGCATCGCGCCATCGCCCGCACCAAAAAAAACGGCTTGCGACGCAAGGATCGCAAACCGTTTTCGTTTTGCCGGCCGGGCCGAATCCGCGTCGCGGATCGGGCCGGCCCGATCACATCAGGCCGGCTGCGCGGCCGCTCCGCTGCCCGACGGCGGCAGGCGCGCGCCGAGCTGTTCGGCATAACGCGCCGCCGCATTGCCGCAGACGATGTGGAACGTGTCGAGCGACACCCATGCGACGTCGAGCGCACCGAGACGATCGCGATCGACCGCCGACGGATCGCGCACGACCACACGCAGGCGCGTGGTCGCGACCGCGTCGAGCGACACGACGTTGGTCGCGCCGCCGAACACCGCGAGCCAGCGCGCCGGCTCCGGATCGAGCGGACCGGCGGCCGCCCCCGTGACGGGCTGCGCCGCGGCGGCCGTCGCCGTCGACGCGGCACCGGTCGCGCCGCTGCCGATCGCGGCACGCATCTCGTCGGCAATGATGTCCGCCTCGGGCCCGATGATCACCTGCACGCTGTTGCCGCCGCGCTTGAGCACGCCGCGCGCGCCGATCGACTTCAGTTCCGGCTCCGAGATCTTCTCCGGATCGACGACGGTCAGGCGCAGGCGCGTCGTGCATGCGTCGACGACCGACAGGTTGCCGGCCCCGCCCAGCGCGGCAATGTAGCGCTGCGCACGCGGCGCAGCCGCAGCGGCGCCCGCCGCCGGCGCGACGAAGCCACCCGATGCGTACGATTCCGCGGCCGCGTCGGCCGATGCCGGCTCACGGCCCGGCGTGGCCATGTTGAACTTGCGGATGAAGAAGCGGAACAGCCCGTAATACGCGGCGCCGTACGCGATGCCGAGCGGGATCGCGATCCAGCCCTTCGTCGACAGCCCGTAGTTCAGCACGTAGTCGATCGCGCCGGCCGAGAACGTGAAACCGAGCTTCACGCCGAGGATCTGGCAGATCGCGAGCGACAGCCCCGTCAGCACCGCGTGGATCACGTACAGCACCGGTGCGAGGAACATGAAGCTGAATTCGATCGGCTCGGTCACGCCGGTCAGGAACGACGTGAGCGCCATCGAGAACAGCAGGCCGCCGACCATCGCGCGGCGCTCCTTCGGTGCCTCGTGCAGCATCGCGAGACACGCGGCCGGCAGGCCGAACATCATGATCGGGAAGAAGCCGGCCATGAAGGTGCCCGCGGTCGGGTCGCCCGCGAAGAAGCGGTGCAGGTCGCCGTGCACGATCTCGCCGCCGGCGGGCGGCGTGAAGTTGCCGAACACGAACCACGCCAGCGAGTTGATGATGTGGTGCAGGCCCGTGACGAGCAGCAGGCGGTTCAGGAAGCCGAACACGAACGCACCGATCGCGCCCGCCGTCGTCAGCCACTGGCCGGCCGCGTCGATCGCATGCTGGACCGGCTGCCACACGTACCCGAACGCGATGCCGAGTACCACGCACACCAGCCCCGTGATGATCGGCACGAACCGCTTGCCGCCGAAGAACGCAAGGTAGTCCGGCAGCTTGATGTCCTTGTAGCGGTTGTACAGCAGGCCCGCGACGACACCCGCGATGATCCCGGACAGCACGCCCATGTTCAGCTTGGGATCGATGTCCTTCATGATCGCGGTTTCGATCAGGTAGCCGATCGCGCCCGCGAGTGCCGCCACGCCGTTGTTGTCTTTCGCGAAACCGACCGCCACGCCGATCGCGAACAGCAGCGGCAGGTTGTCGAAGATCGCGCCGCCGGCGTCGGCGATCATCTTGATGTTGAACACGTCCGGCTGGCCGAGTCGCAGCAGGATGCCGGCGACCGGCAATACCGCGATCGGCAGCATCAGCGCCCGGCCCAGGCCCTGTATTTTCAGAAACGGATTCCCGTTCATTCAGTCCTCCAATCCTTGTCTCGTCGTTAAGCGTCGTTAATCGTCGTTGAGCTGATTGCCTTCGTCGTAATACGGGTCGCGAACCTGCCGTCGACGCTCAGTCGAGCGGCCAGACCTCGCGACTTGCTGCCCTTACCGCCTGTGCCGAGTCGAGCGCGAGCAGATCCTGCGCGCGCTGACGGCACAACTGGTAATCGAGACGGCGCACACGCGCCTTGATGCCCGGCACCGATACGGGGTCGACCGACAGCTCGGTCACGCCGAGGCCCACCAGGATCGGCACCGCGAGCGGATCGCCGCCGAGCGCGCCGCACACGCCAACCCACTTGCCGTGCTTCGCGGCACCGCGCACCGCGATGTCGATCAGGCGCAGCACGGCCGGATGCAGGCCGTCGGATTGCGCGGCCAGATCGGCCTGGCAGCGGTCCATCGCGAGCGTGTACTGCGTCAGGTCGTTGGTGCCGATCGACAGGAAATCCGCGTGCTGCGCGAGCTGGTCGGCCAGCAGCGCGGCCGACGGCACCTCGATCATCACGCCGACCTCGACCGGCTCGGTGCGGCCCTGGGCGCGCGCGAATTCGTCGATGCGCTTTTTCAGGCGCACGAGCTCGCCCGCGTCGGTCACCATCGGCAGCAGGATGCGCACCGCGCCGAACGGCTTCACCGCGAGCAGGCCCTGCAACTGATCGTCGAGCAGGTCGGGGCGCACCTGCGCGAGACGGATGCCGCGCAGGCCGAGCGCCGGGTTCGGTTCGGGCGGCAGCGTCAGGTAATCGACTTCCTTGTCGGCGCCGACGTCGAGCGTGCGGATGATCGCCGTGCGGCCCTGCAGCGCGTCGACGATCGACTGGTAGCTCTGCTGGTGCTCGACGACCGTCGGCGCGGCCTGGCGATGGATGAACATCAGCTCGGTACGCAGCAGGCCGACCGCGTCGGCGCCGTTGTCGACCGCGGTGTTCGCGTCGTCGAGCGTCGCGATGTTCGCGGCGACCTCGATCGCGCGCCCGTCGACGGTGGCGGCCGCAGCCCCCGCCAGTTTCCGGTTCGCCTCGCGCACGCCGTCCAGGCGCTGGCGCTCGTGCCGCGCGCGCTCGACGTCGAGCGCGGTCGGTGCGTGTTCGAGCCGGCCCGCGCTCGCATCGACGACGACCTGCGTGCCGTCCGGGATCGCGTACAGCGCATCGCCGACCGCCACCAGCGCCGGAATGCCGAGCTGGCGCGCGATGATCGCCGCGTGCGACGTCGCGCCGCCGCGCGCCATCACGAGCGCGGTCACGCGTTGGCGATCGAGCGACGACAGGTCGGACGGCGTGAATTCCTCGGCCGCGAGCACCGCTTCGTCGGGCAGCGCACGCGCGGCACCGTTCGCATGACCGAGCGCGCGCAGCACGCGCTTCTCGATGTCGCGCAGGTCGGCCGCGCGTTCGGCGAGCAGCGCGTCGTCGAGCTTCGACAGCGTGTCGATCTGCGTGCGGATCGTCGCGCGCCATGCGAAACCCGCGCTCTTGCCGAGACTGATCAGGTCGCGCGCCGCGTCGATCAGTGTCGGGTCTTCCAGCAGCACGCGGTGCACCGCGAAGATGCCCGCTTCACCGACCGCGCCGCGCGCCGATGCGTTGCGCACCGTTTCGTCGAGTTCGGCGTCGACGGCCTTCAGCGCCTGGTCGAGTTGGCGGCTTTCCGACGCGGGCGTGCCGGCGGCCTGCTCGGGCGGCACGATCTCCGCATCGTCGAGACGCACCAGCGTGCCGACCGCGATGCCGGGTGCCGCGCACACGCCCGCGAGCGTGTTCGGGTCGATTGGTGCGCCGACGTTGCGCGCAACCGTCTGCGGCGCGGGCGACCTCAGCCGTGCCGGCTTTTCCTCGACTTCGCCGTGTGCTTCGCGCAGCAGCTCGTGCTCGACCGCATCGACGGCCTGCTGCGCGTGCGCGCCACGGCCGACCAGTTCGACCGTCGCGCCTTCGCCCGCACCGAGGCCGAGCAGGCCGACGACGCTCGCGATCGACGCCTTGCGGCCGTCGAACAGCACGTCGACGGTCGCGTCGAACCCGCGCACGGCTTCGCGCGCACGCGCGGCCGGCCGTGCGTGCAGGCCACCCGGCTGGGCCAGCACGATTTCACGGCGCACTTCGTGATGCGCCGCTGCGCCGGTTTGTGCCGCCTGCGCAGCCGCTTCGCCCTTGCCGCGCAGCGCGAGCAGCGGCGTCTTGCCGGCCGTCGCGAAGCCGCTGGCACGATCGACGACCTCGAACGCATCCGAGTTCGCGATCGCGATCACCGACACGAGCGAATGCGCGCTGCGCGCCACCGCATCCTGGTCGAACTCGATCAGCAGCGCGCCCGCCTCGACACGCGCGCCGGCCTCGACGTGCGCGGTGAAGCCCTGCCCGTTCAGCTCGACGGTGTCGATGCCGATGTGCAGCAGCACTTCCGCGCCTTGCGGCGTCGTGATCGTCACCGCGTGGCCGGTGCGCGCGAGATGCGACACGACGCCCGCGCACGGCGCGACGAGCTGGCCCGCGAGCGGGTCGATGCCGATGCCGTCGCCGAACATCCCGCCGGAGAACACCGGATCGGGCACGTCGGCCAGCGCGACGATCGGCCCGGTCAAGGGACTGAGCAGGACGATCTGATCATGGGTGGAACTCTTCAACTGGGACTCCTCGGCGCGTCTCATCGGCTGTCTCGGCTATCAGTGCGTTTCGGTGACTTTGTTCAGGTGGCGCGGCGTGTCGGGGTTGCGGCCGCGCGCGACGGCGAGATCCGCCGCCATCACGTAGAACGAAAGAATGGCGGCGATCGGGTCGAGCGCCGAATGGGCGGACTGCGCGAGCGGCAAGGTCGCGCCGGGCGTGCCGGCGGGCGCCGCGAGCAGCACCGCGGCGCCGCGTGCGCGCATGTCTTGCGCGAGCTGCAGCAGGCCGGCCTGCTCGGGCCCCGGCGGGGCGAACACGAGCAGCGGATAGTCGCGGTCGATCAGCTCCATCGGGCCGTGACGGACTTCGGCGCTCGAGAACGCCTCGGCCTGGATACCGGAGGTTTCCTTCAGCTTCAGCGCGGCTTCCTGCGCGATCGCGAGGCCCAGGCCGCGGCCGATCACGATCATCCGCTCGACCCCCGCCAGCGCGGCGACGGCCTGCGACCAGTCGAGCCGGCCGGCCTGCGCGAGCACGTCGGGCAGGCCGCGCAATGCGGTCATCAGCGCGGCATCGCGCTGCCAGTACGCGACGATCTGCGCGGACAGCGACAGCATCGCGATATAGCTCTTCGTCGCGGCGACCGACAATTCGGGGCCGGCGAGCAGCGGCAACTGGTGCTCGCACGCGTCGGCGAGCGGCGACGGCAGCACGTTCACGGCCGCGACGGTGCGCGCGCCGGCTTCGCGCAGCGCGGCCATCGTGTTGACGAGATCGGGGCTCTTGCCCGACTGGGAGAAGGCGATCGCGAGCTGGTCCTGCACCTTCAGCGGCGCCTGCTGCAGCGTGGCGACCGACATCGGCAGCGACGCGACCGGCACGCCGAGGCGGCTCATCGTCAGGCTCGCGAAATAGCTCGCGGCGTGATCCGAGCTGCCGCGCGCGACCGTCAGCGCGACGGCCGGCGGGTGATCCAGCAATTGGCCGGCGAGCGCTTCGACGCGCGTGGTGTCGGCAATCTGCGCGGCGACGACCTGGGCGGACTCGCGCGCTTCCTTAAGCATATTCGACAATCGATTCTCCTTCGACGTAGGTCGCGGTGAGGTTCAGGTCGCGATCGAACACCGCGAGGTCGGCCCATGCGCCGCGCTCGAGGCGGCCGCGATCGGCGATGCCGAGGTAGTCGGCCGCATAACGCGACATCCGGTTCGACACATCGGCGATCGGCAGGCCGAGCGACACGAGGTTGCGCAGCGCCTGGTCCATCGTCAGCGTGCTGCCGGCGAGCGTGCCGTCGGCGAGACGCACGCCGCCGAGGCACTTCGTCACGTGCTGGCTGCCGAGCCGGTATTCACCGTCGGGCATGCCCGTTGCGGACGTGCTGTCGGTCACGACGTACAGGCGCGGGATCGCGCGCAGCGCCGCACGAATCGCGCCCGGGTGCACGTGCAGCAGATCGGGAATGATTTCCGCGTATTCGGCATGAGCAAGCGCCGCGCCCACCAGGCCGGGGTTGCGGTGATGCAGCGGCGACATCGCGTTGAACAGGTGCGTGAAGCCGCACGCGCCGTGCTTGAGCGCGGCCACCGCGTCGTCGTAGGTCGCGAGCGAATGGCCGAGCTGCACGCGCACGCCGCGCGCGGCCATCTCGCCGATGATCTCGATGTGGCCGGCGATTTCCGGCGCGAGCGTGACGACGCGGATCGGCGCGATCGACAGGTACTTCAGCACTTCGTCGAGCACGGCCGAGACGGCCGCGTCGGGCTGCGCGCCGAGCTTGCCGGGGTTGATGTACGGGCCTTCGAGGTGCACGCCGAGCACGCGCGCGCCGCCCGGCGTGCGGGTACGCGCGACGCTGCCGAGATTGCCGACGACTTTCATCAGTTCGTCGCGCGGCGCGGTCATCGTCGTCGCGAGCAGGCTCGTCGTGCCGAATTGCGCGTGCGTGCGGGCGATCGTCTCGATCGCGTCGCCGCCTTCCATCACGTCGGCGCCGCCGCCGCCGTGCACGTGCAGGTCGATGAAGCCGGGCAGGATGTAAGGCGCGTCGTTCTTCGCGGGATCGACGGGCGTGCCGTCGAGTGTCGTGATGCGGCCGTTCTCGCTATCGAGCGAACCGTGAATCCAGCCGTCGGGGGTAAGGATGTTTCCAGTCAGCATGACGTTCTCTTGATGATCTGGTGACGCGGGTATCCGCGTCGTGATTTGCAATTCCGTGTCGTTGCTTCACGGCTGTCGCGCGCGGGCGAGTCTCGCGCGTCAGCGTTTCAGTTCGGCGACGAAGTCGTAGTAATCGTCGCGGCAATACGTTTCGCTCACTTCGATCGCGCGCTGGTCGGCACCGTAGCCGATCCGCGTGATCACCAGCAGCGCCGAGCCCGGCTTCACCGCCATCCATTTCGCGATCGCGTGGGTCGCGTTCGCCGCGCGAAAGTGCTGCAGCGCGCGCACGACGGTCATCCCGCGCGCGTCGAGGTACTCGTACAGCGACGCACCGAGCGCCTGCGGATCGGGCACCACCGCGGCCGGCAGCGTCGAGTGCTCGACCGCCATCACGATGCCGTCCGCGCGGCGCAGCCGTTCGAGCCGCGCCACCGTCGCGCCGGGGGCGAGGCCGAGATGCGTGATCTCGTCGCGGCTCGCGGCGCGCAGCGTGCGCGACAGCCACACCGAATCGGGCACGAAGCCGCGCTGCTTCATCTTCGCGGTGAAGCCGACGAGGCGCGACAGCGGATCGGCGACGCGCGGCGTGATGAAGCTGCCCGCCCCGCGCGCCCGCTTGATCAGCCCCTGCTCGACCAGCAGCGCGAGTGCGCGACGGGCCGTGATCCGCGATACGCCGACCGACACCGACAGCAGCCGCTCCGACGGCAGCGCCTCGCCGGCCCGCCACGCGCCGGCGTGGATCGCGCTCGCCAGGTTGCGGGCGAGCTGCAGATAGAGCGGCGTATCGCTGAGGGGATCGGGCGCCAGTTCGGACCAGCCGGTTTCCATGTGCCTCCGGGTGTCGGACGACGACCTCGGGCCGTCGAAAGTGAGGGCATTATATAACCACCATAATACCAGTCAACGAACTGGTATTAGCGACGCGGAAATCGCCGAAAGCCTTGCCCGGCAAGCGTTTTAGTAGCGAGAAATCCTTTGTTTACAACGCGATGCGGGATAGGGATTTACCCGGATTGGTATGCAAGGGGACAGTTCAAGCGCCGGGTTTGCCGGGTTTGGAGGGATGGAAACGATACCGAAATAGAACCAGTTCGGCCGACTGGTATGCATCGGCGTCGGGGTGCCGGTACGACGGGGACACGTGGACCGGCCGGCACCGGAAAGGCCGCGGGCACACACCATGCGATCGCGGACGGGGCGAACGTTTACCGCAGCCGACTTTCGCGCGGTCGTCCGCCGGCTCGAGATCCGCATCCGGCACGACCGTGATACCCGAAGGCCCTGCCCTACTCGACCGTCCTTTTCCACGAGCGGAACAGATCCAGCAGCGCACGGCATGGCGTCGACGTCGCCCCGCCCCGTCGCCACACCGCGCCGACGTCCATCGTCGGCACGGTCACGCTGAGATTGCGGCGGCTGATCCGGTTGCCTTCCAGGGACCAGGGCCGGTACACGAGGTCCGAGAGGATGGTCACCCCGTGCCCGAGTGCGACGAGGCTTCTCACGGCCTCGATCGATTTGCTCTGCATCCAGACGTTCGGCGTGATCCCGTAGCTTCCCCAGTACTTGCCGACGGTTCGCAGGTGCTCGTCCATGTCCAGCAGCAGATAGTTCTCGCGCGCGACGTCTTCGAGGGTGACGCGACGGGCGTCCTGCAGCGGATGATCCGGATGGGTCCACAACCGGCGCGGCGAACGAAGAATCGTCTCGTATTTCAGGTCGTCGACTTCCGCGGTGTTCGACACCAGCAGCAGCGCAATATCGAGGCGATCGTCGGCCAGCATCTCCTCGATAGCTTCGCGTTCGTTTTCGACGATGCTCACGCCCAGGTTGCCGAACCGCCGCGAAATGGCGGACATCAGCGACGGCATCAGATACGCCGAGATGGTTTCGGTCATCCCGATACGGACATGCCCCGAGATCTGCTCGGGGTCCTCCTGCGCGGCTGAAACGGCGCGGTCGATGGACATCGTCGCGTGCTGCACATGACGCAGGAATCGCTCGCCGGCCGGTGTCAGGCGGACGCCTTTCGCATGACGCAGCAGCAGCGTGACGCCGACCGAATCCTCGAGTTTCCTCAATGCGATCGTCATCGACGATTGAGACACCGAACAGAGATTCGCCGACTTCGAAATTTGCCCCGTATCGGCAACGGAGACGAAGTATTCGATCTGGCGCAGGGTGATGTGCGTGTTCACGGGAAAGGATCCGGGAAGTGCGGGCAGCGCAGGATCGGCGTTGCCCCGAAGGGGCGGACGGTACATCGGATCGACGGCCGAGGTATTGATTCAATATATATCGGACCATCGAAAGGATGAATTTGTCATGGCTGCCTCCGCTTCCTAGCATAGTCGCAAACATGACGTGGACGATGCGAACCGATGGAGACGCAGGAAAAGAAAGGCTATTGCACGTTGTGCCGGTCGCGCTGCGGCACGATCAACGTCGTGCGCGGCGACACGATGATCAAGGTCCGCCCCGACGACACGCATCCGACCGGCCACGCGATGTGCATGAAGGGAAAGGCCGCGCCCGAACTCGTACATCACCCGGATCGGGTGTTGCATCCCATGCGGCGCACGCGCCCGAAGGATGCCGCCGACCCCGGCTGGCAACGCATCGGCTGGGATGAAGCGCTCTCCGAGATCGCGGAACGTCTTGCTCATTTCAAACGGGAAAACGGTGCCGAGTCGGTCGCGTTTGGCGTCACCACGCCAAGCGGAACGCCGATGAGCGACAGCATCGACTGGGTCGAGCGATTCGTCTGGTCATTCGGGAGCCCGAACATCTGCTATGCGACCGAGATCTGCAACTGGCACAAGGACAGCGCGCATGCCTTTACGTTCGGCTGCGGCATTCCAGCCGCGGATTACCGGAATGCCGAGCTCATCGTGCTGTGGGGAAACAATCCCGCCAACACCTGGCTGGCGCAGGCCGACGCCATCGCGAAGGGCCGCCGCAACGGGGCCAGGCTGATCGTCGTCGATCCGCGGCCGACCGCACTCGCACGCGAGGCCGATCTGTGGCTGCGCGTGAATCCCGGGACGGACGGCGCGCTCGCGATGGCGATCGCACGGCAGATGATCGCGACCGGCAACGTCGACGATGCGTTCGTCCGGGAATGGACGAACGGCCCATTGCTCGTGCGTGCCGACACCGGACGGTTTCTGCGCGAGCGCGACATCGACGGCAATGCGCCGGGCAACCGGTACGTGCTCTGGAACGCGACGCTCGACCGGCTGGAACCGGCCGGAGAGGAAACCGCGACCCGACCTTCCGATCTGTCGATGGCCGGCGTCCGCCATGTGGCGGTCCGGGATTCGGCCGGGCACAACATGCACGTGGCATGCACACCGGCCTTCGACCTCTATTCGGCAGCGCTCGACGCCTATACGCCGGAACATGCGGCTACGATCACCGGGGTCGACGCAGCCGACATCGTCGAAGCCGCCCGAATGCTGCGGCCGCATCAGGCAATCGCCTATCACGCGTGGTCGGGCGTCGGCATGCACACCAACGCCACCCAGACCGAGCGCGCGATTGCGACGCTGTACGCGTTGACGGGTGCGTTCGACACGCGCGGCTCGAATCGGGAATGGACGAAGCAGCCGGCCAACCCGGTCAGCCGCTACGCGATGCTGAACCCGCAGCAACGCGCAAAAGCGCTCGGCCTCGCGGATCGACCGCTCGGCCCGCCGTCGCAAGGCTGGGTCACGGCGCGCGACGTCTATCGCGCCATCCTCGACGGCGAGCCCTACCGCGTCCGTGCGCTGGTCGCATTCGGTACGAACATGGTGCTGTCCCAGGCGGATGGCGGCGTCGCGCACGACGCGCTCCGCGCGCTCGACTTTCATGTTCACTGCGATCTCTTCGAAACACCGTCGTCACGCTATGCGGACATCCTGCTG
Organism: Burkholderia sp. LS-044; assembly: GCF_004803625.1. Taxonomy (NCBI): domain Bacteria; kingdom Pseudomonadati; phylum Pseudomonadota; class Betaproteobacteria; order Burkholderiales; family Burkholderiaceae; genus Burkholderia; species Burkholderia sp. LS-044. The sequence goes on along the minus strand of NZ_SSWO01000011.1, from coordinate 77,156 downwards.
CCCGTGAACACACCGTGGGAACGGGAAGGCCTGCGTCTCGGCTTCGAGATCGACGAGCGCGCGGTCGAACTCGTGCAGCTCAGGCAGCGCATGGTGCCGCCGAGAGGAGAGAGCCGCGCGGACTACGACATCGTCTTCGACCTCGCCGTACGACTCGGCATGCGGGACACATTCTTCGGCGGCAGCATCGAGGCGGGATGGAATCACGTGCTCGAACCGCTCGGGCTGGACGTTGCGTCGCTGCGCGCCCATCCGGAAGGCATCGTCAGGCCGTTGCCTCAAAACGAGCGGCAGTACGCGGCGGCGACACCCGACGGCGTGCGCGGTTTCAACACGGAGACGCGGCGTGTCGAACTGTACTCCGAGAAACTGCATCGTCACGGCTACCCGCCCGTTCCACGGTACGTACCGCCGCAGCACGGCGAAGATGCGCGGGCGGACAATCGCCGTCGCTTCCCCTGTACGTTGACCTCGATGAAGAACGGGTACTACTGCCACAGCCAGCATCGCGGCCTGCCAAGCCTGCGTCGCCGCGCGCCGTACCCGGTGGCGGAACTCAATGACGAACGGGCGGCGGAACACGGCATCGTCGACGGCGACTGGTGCCTGATCGAAACGACGAACGGCTCGGCACGCTTCAAGGCACGCGTCGTCCCGGAACTCGCCCGCGACGTGATCGTGGCCGAATACGGCTGGTGGCAAGCCTGCGACGAGGTCGGCCAGGATGCGCTCCCGGTGGACGGGCGCGACAACAGCAATTTCAACCGCCTCGTCTCGGCGACGAAACTCGATCCGGTCAGCGGATCGTCGCCGCTGCGTTCCGTGCGTTGCCGCATCAGGCTCGACCCGTCGGTCGATCCGACGCGCCGGTCGTGGAAAGGCCTGCGGGATTTTGTCGTATCCGCCATGCACGAAGAAGCGAGCGGCGTGCGAACCGTCACGTTTCGCGCCGCGGACGGCGGCGCACTGCCGGACTATCTGCCCGGCCAGCACGTGAGCTTGCATGTCCCGTCGCTCGGCGATGGCGGGACGACGCGCGCCTATTCGCTGACGGGCGCCGCCCGCGAAGACGATCGCCGCACGTATTCCATCTCGGTACGCCACCAGAAAGGCCGGACCCGCGACGGCACGGCGTTCGAAGGCGCGATGTCGTCGTACATCCACGGCACGCTCAAGGTCGGCGACCCCGTGTTGCTCGGTGCGCCCGGCGGGACGTTCGTCGTGCCGCCGGCGTCGCGGCAGCCGGTCGTGATGTTCGCCGGCGGCATCGGCATCACGCCCTTCATCTCGTACCTGGAATCGATCCGGGACCAGGCGGACCGTGCGCCGGAGTCGAGACTCTTCTATGCGAACCTGAACAGCACGACCCACGCGTTCCGCGAACGCATCGAGACATTGAAGCGGCGGCTGCCGACGCTCGAGGTCGTCAACTGCTACAACCAGCCGCACGACGAAACGCCGGGACACGACTATCAGATGCTCGGCTACCTGTCGGCCGACGTGGTCGACGACGACCTGATCCGGCGGCGCGCGCGTTTTTTTCTGTGCGGCCCCGAACCGATGATGCAGGCGATTGCGTCGGGACTGATCGAGCGCGGCGTACCGCCGTTCGACATCTTCAAGGAGGCGTTCAGATCGCCGTCCAGGCCGACGCCCGACCCGTCGAAGCAATACGCGGTGCAGTTCGCGCGATCGCGTCGCACGGCCACCTGGACAGCTCGCGACGGCAGCCTGCTGTCGTTCGCGGAACGTCTCGGCATCGCATTGCCGAGCGGTTGCCGGGTCGGGCAATGCGAGAGCTGCGCGGTCAAGGTCATGTCTGGCGAAGTCACGCATTTGAGCGGGCATGGACCGGACGAACCGGACATGTGCCTCGCCTGCCAGGCCATTCCGGCCACCGACGTCAGCATCGACGCATAACCCCCGTTCGAGGAAAGGTTCACCATGAAATTTTTCGACGCCGTCGCGACACGCGACGCACTGGATTTCGAATCGCTGGTCGCACGCCTGCGACAGGCATTCATCGACGGCTGCCACGTACCCCTTCGCCACGCGCACACACTCCATGCCGACGGCGAAGACGAAGGCACGGTGCTCATCATGCCCGCGTGGGAAGACAACGGCTACCTGGGCATCAAGACGGTCAACATCTTCCCGGGCAATGCGAGACACGGCCTGCCCGGACTGCACTCGACCTACGTGCTCTATGACGGGCGGACAGGCCATCCGCTTGCGCAGCTGGACGGAAACGAAATCACGTCGCGCCGCACCGCGGCTGCGTCTGCGCTGGCCGCGACCTATCTGGCCCGCCCGGATGCGTCGCGCCTCGTGCTGATGGGGGGCCGGCCGGGTCGGCAGCCTGGTTCCGCCCGCCTATCGCAGCCAGTTGCCGATCTCGGTCGTCGAGGTCTGGGACAGGGATCGCGACGCGGTTGCACGACTGGTCGACGGGCTGACCCGGCTCGGTTTCGATGCCTCACCCGTCACGAACCTCGAGGCAAGCATCCGTCGCGCGGACGTCGTCACGTGCGCGACGCTTGCGACGGAACCGATTGTCCGCGGCGCGTGGCTCGCACCGGGGTCGCACCTGGACCTGATCGGCAGCTTTACGCCGCGCATGCGCGAAGCCGACGACGATTGCTTCCGGCAGGCGGAGATTTATGTCGATACGGACGAGGCACCGCAGAAATCGGGCGACCTTCTGGGGCCGCTCGCACGCAACGTCATTGCGCCCGACCGCCTGAACCGGACACTGACGGCGCTGTGCCGGGGCGAAGCACAGGGGCGGACGAACGACAGCCAGCGCACCGTGTTCAAGGCGGTCGGCACTGCACTCGAGGATCTGGCCGCGGCCGTTCAAATAGTTGAAAAGACAAACTGAAGCCGTGACGGGCAAGGAGATCGAAATGAAAGAGCTGATGGACGTGCAGGACTGCGATGCACCGGCGGTCGACCGTGAACGCATGCTGGAGCGGATGGCCGCGGGCATGGCACGCTGGTCGGAAAAGTGGTTCCCGGACGCCTATATCTTCGCCGCGCTCGCCGTGGTGATCGTGGCGGTGGGCGCACTGGCAGCCGGTGCGCCGGTCACGCGGATCGGCGTTGCGTTCGGCGATGGCTTCTGGAGTCTTATCCCGTTCACGATGCAGATGGCGATCGTCGCCATCTCGGGCTATGTCGTCGCGGTGTCGCCGCCCGCGTCGAGGCTGATCGATGCGCTCGCGCGCCTGCCGTCGTCCGGGCGCGCATCGGTAACGTTCGTTGCGCTCGTCAGTATCGTCGCATCGCTGTTCAACTGGGCGATCAGCCTGATCTTCAGCGGCCTTCTGGTCCGTGCGCTGGCCCGCCGCACCGATCTGCGCATGGATTACCGGGCAGCGGGCGCGGCGGCCTATCTCGGGATGGGTGCGACGTGGGCGCTGGGCTTGAGTTCATCCGCCTCGCAATTGCAGGCAAATCCGGACAGCCTGCCCAAGGCGCTGCTGGCCATCTCCGGCGTCATTCCCTTCACCGAGACGATCTTTCTCCCGCAGTCGATGCTGATGGCCGCCGTGTTGACCGGCGCGTCGCTGCTGATCGCGTATCTGTCCGCGCCCAACGACACACGGGCAAAAACCGCGGCGGAGCTGGGCATTCATCTCGACGAAAGCCATGCGACGCTCGCACGTCCGACCCGCCCGGGGGACTGGCTCGAGTACAGTCCGCTCGTCACCATTGCCATCGTGGCGATCGGCGCGATCTGGGCCTGGCACGAGTTCACGACGAAGAATCCGCTGATCGCGATCTCGAATCTGAACACGTACAACTTTCTGTTCCTGCTGCTGGGCATGCTGCTGAACTGGCGGCCGAGACGATTCCTCAATGCCGTCGCGCGTTCGGTGCCGTCTGTTGCGGGCGTGCTGATCCAGTTTCCGCTGTACGGCGGGATCGCCTACATCCTGACAAAGGCGGTGGCGCCCGCCGGACTGCCGCTATCCGATCACCTCGCCCATTTCTTCGTTGCGATGTCGTCGCATGCGTCGTTTCCCGCAGTGATGGGCGTGTATTCGGCCGTGCTCGGGTTCTTCGTGCCGTCCGGCGGCGGAAAGTGGATCATCGAGGCGCCGTATGTCATCGAGGCGGCGAAACTGCTGCAGGTTCATCTGGGCTGGGCCGTGACGGTCTACAACGCTGCCGAGGCATTGCCGAACCTGATCAATCCGTTCTGGATGCTGCCGCTACTCGGGGTGCTCGGGTTGCGTGCCCGCGACATTGTCGGTTTCACGTTCACGCAACTCGCGGTTCACCTGCCGCTCGTGATCTTCATGCTCTGGGCACTCGCGGGCACACTCGCCTACCATCCGCCCGTCATGCCGTAACGCGCGACGCGCTCACGGCATCACGACGATCGATCGGCTTCACGCCGGTCGTGCCGCGCGCGGTGCACCTGGCATCAGTGGAACTCGCGGCTCGACGTGCGCAGGCCGCCGAGCAGCGGCGTCAGATCCTCGAAATGCTGCGCGACGAGGTGCCTCACGTCGCTCGCGACCTGCCACACGCCGGATACGGCGAGCAGCCGCGAATCGAGGGTTTCGCGGCGCTGCCGCGCGAGCAGCTCGGGCCGGACGATCAGGTTCACGCAGCCGGTTTCGTCCTCGAGCGTCATGAACATCACGCCTTTCGCGGTGCCCGGCATCTGCCGCGCGGTCACGAGCCCGCACGCGCGCGCGAGCCGGCCGTCGGGGCGGTCGTGCAATTCGGCCGCGGACGACAGCCGCCGCGCACGCAGCTCAGGCCGCAGCAGCGCGACGGGGTGACGGTTCAGCGTGAGGCCGGTGGTGCGATAGTCGGCGAGGATGTCGTCGGCCTCCGACGGCGCGCCGAGTGCCGGCTTCTCCGCTTCGTCGATCGGGGCGGTCGCGAGCAGGTCGCGCTCGGGTGCTGCGGCAACCGCTTGCCACAGCGCATCGCGGCGGTGGCCGGCGAGGGTCGCGAGTGCGTTCGCGGCGGCGAGCGCCTCGAGATCGCGGCGCTCGAGCTGCGCGCGACGCGCGAGGGTGTCGACGTTGTCGAAGGGGCCCGCCGCGCGTGCGGCTTCGATCCTGCGGACAGCGGCTTCTCCCAGACCGCTCACGAGCGACAGCCCGAGCCGGACGGCCGGCTGTCCGTGCGGAGGCGGCTGGCCGGGCAGCGCTTCGAGCGATGCCTCCCAGCCGCTTTGCGTGACGTCGATCGGCAGGACCTGCACGCCGTGACGCTTCGCGTCCTGCACGAGTTGCGACGGCGGATAGAAACCCATCGGCTGGCTGTTCAGCAATGCGGCGAGGAAGATCGCCGGTTCGTGGCATTTGAGCCAGCTGCTGGCGTAGGCGAGCTTCGCGAAGCTCGCCGCGTGGCTCTCGGGGAAACCGTAATCGCCGAAGCCCTTGATCTGCTCGAAGATCTGTTCGGCGAACTCGGGCGGGTAATCGCGCTCGCGCATCCCGTCGACGATCTTGCCGTGATATTGCTCCAGATTGCCCTTGCGCTTCCACGCGGCCATCGCGCGACGCAACTGGTCGGCCTCACCGGCCGTGAAGCCGGCCGCGATCATCGCGATCTGCATCACCTGTTCCTGGAAGATCGGCACGCCGTACGTCCGTTCGAGCGCGGGCTTCAGGTCCTCCTTTGGATAACTGACCTTTTCGATGCCCTGGCGTCGTTTCAGATAAGGGTGCACTGCCCCGCCCTGGATCGGCCCCGGCCGCACGATCGCCACCTCGATCACCAGGTCGTAATAAGTGCGCGGCCGCAGGCGCGGCAGCATCGACATCTGCGCGCGCGATTCGATCTGGAACACGCCGACCGTGTCGGCGCGGCAGATCATGTCGTAAGTTGCGTCGTCATCCTTCGGAATGTGCTTCAACGTGAACGGCTTGCCGTCTGCCTTCGGCGGGCCTCGCCATGCGGTGCGCATGTCGAACGCGCGATGCAGCGCCGACAGCATGCCGAGCGCGAGCACGTCGACCTTCATCAGCCCGAGCGCTTCGAGATCGTCCTTGTCCCACTGGATCACGCGCCGCCCGTCCATCGCCGCGTTCTCGACCGGCACGAGCCGCGTGAGCTTGCCGCGGCTGATCACGAAGCCGCCCGAGTGCTGCGACAGATGGCGCGGGAAGTTCAGCAGCCGCGCGGCGAGCCGGGCCCACGCCTGGATGAGCGGCGTCTCGGGATCGAGCCCGGTCGTCGAGAATTGCTGCAGCAGGTCGCGACTGCCGTCGAACCAGCGATGCGCTTTCGCGACGCGATCGACCAGCACCGGATCGACACCGAGCGCCTTGCCGGTCTCGCGCAGCACGCCGCGCGGGCGATAGGTCGATACGGCGGCCGCCAGTGCGGCGCGATCATGCCCGTACTTCTCGTAGATATGCTGGATCACTTCTTCCCGACGCTGATGCTCGAAGTCGACGTCGATATCGGGCGGCTCGCCGCGCTCCGCGCTGATGAAGCGCTCGAACAGCATCGTGCTCTGATCGGGATCGACCTCGGTAATGCCGAGGCAATAGCAGACCACCGAGTTCGCCGCCGAGCCGCGTCCCTGGCACAGGATGTTCTGGCTGCGCGCGAATTTGACGATGTCGTAGACGGTCAGGAAGAACGGCTCGTATTTCAGTTTCGCGATCAGGGCGAGTTCATACCGGATCTGCCTGGCTACTTTCTCCGGCACACCATTCCAGTAACGCCGGGCCACACCCGCCCAGGTCTCCTGCTTCAGGTAGCTCGTCGGCGTATGCCCGCGCGGGACGAGTTCGAGCGGGTATTCATACTTCAGGTCATCGAGGGAGAAATTGCAGCCGTCGAGCATCGCGCACGTTTCCGCGATCTCCTCCGGCGAAAACAGCTTCCCGATCCGCCCGCGCGCACGCAGATGCTGCTCCGCATTCGGCGCGAGCGCATAACCGCATTCCGCGACAGGCATCCCGACACGAATCGCCGTCATCACGTCCTGCAGTTCCTTGCACGAGCGCCGGTGCATCGTCACGTCGCCGAGTGCGACGATGCGCACGCCGCGCCGCTCGCCCGCCGCACGAATCTCCTCGCGCTGCGCACCGTCCAGCGCGCGCTGCAACTGCACGAGCCCGAGCCGCGCACGCTCGCCGAACGTCGCGCGAAACCACGCGACCTGTGCATCGAGCACGTCCGCCCGCACCGGGTACGCGGGCACGAGAATCGCGAAGCAGTCGGGCATGCCGCGCAGGTGTGCGAATGCCTCGGGCGGCCTCGACAGCATGTGCGACGTCAGCGTGTAAGTCCCCTTCGGCGCTTCCATCCGCCGCCACGAAATCAGCTCGGACAGGTTGCCGTAGCCTTCCCGATTCTGCGCGAGCAGCACGAGCCCGAACGCGCCGGGCCCCGGATCGTGGCCCGGTGCGACTTCATCCGGTGTGACTTCGAAGTACGAACCGATGACGAGCGGCAACCCTTTCGCCTTCGCCGCGACGTGCATGCGCGGTGCGCCGGCGAGCGAGCATTCGTCGGTGATCGCGATCCCGCGATAGCCGAGTTCCGCCGCACGCTCGACCAGTTCTTCCGCATGCGACGCGCCATGCAGGAACGAAAAGTTCGAACGGCAGAACAACTCCGCGTAATCGGGCAGCCAGCTGAATTCCGCAACCATGACCGTTCACCCGAACAGGCCGTGCAGGAACCAGCGCGGCTCGGCCTCGCTCGCTGCCCGCTCCTTGAACACCCAGTAGCACGCACCGGTTTCGTCCTGCGCGACGTGGTAATCGCGTGCGGCGAGCTGGCCATCGAACCACCCGGCCTCGATCCGTTCCACCGACGACATCATCCTGAGCGGCGTATGAAACACCGGCCGCTCCCCCCGCATCAACAGCGGCAGCGGCTCGTCCAGCAACCACGCGGGCCTCGGCGGCACGGCCGGCGGCCCGCCGGCCGGCTTGCCGGCCTGCGCATCGAGCGGCAGCCAGCGGTTCGCGGCCTCGGGCCGGTGATCGGCGACGGGTGCCGCGCGCAGCACGTTCTCCGCGCCGAGCCGTGCGACCAGCAGCTCGAACAACCGCGCGCGCGTCTCTTTCGTGCCGCCCGGCTCGGGGAAAAGATCGTCGGCCGGCGGCGCGACCGATTCGACGCGCGTGGCCTTCAGACGCACCGCAATCACCGCGGCCGGCAACTCGACGCGCGCGAGCCGCTCGCCGAGCAGCCGCATGAAGTGCGTCTCGTCGCGCACGGGTGCGGCGAACGCGAGTTCGAGCGGCGTCGGCGGCACGGCCTGGCGGCCGCGCTCGTGTTCGAGATCGAACGTCATCGCGGCCAGCGACAGCTGCCGCGCGGCCAGCCAGCCGCACAGCTGCACGACGAGCCGCCGCGCGGCGAACAGCACGGCTTCCGCGTATTCGACACGCTCCGGCAATTCGAGCCGCACGTCGAACACGGGCGGCACCGCCATCCACGCGAGCGGCTCGACCGCATCGCCGTACGCGCGATCGAGCGCGGCCAGCAACGCGGGACCGCAGCGGCGCTGCAGCCCCGCGCGCGGCAGGTTGCGCAGGTCGGCGAGCGTGCGGCAGCCGAGGCCGTCGAACCAGCCCGCATACGGACGCGCATCGGGCAGCAGCACGCACGGCAGCCTGTCGAGCGAACGCACGAGCGACACCTGGCCGGCGACGCGGCGCCGGATGCGTGCACGGGCCGACACGCGCGCGAGCAGCCACGCGCCCCGCCCGGTCGGTGCGGCGGACAGGCGCGCCGCATAGCCGAGCGCCGCGAGCGTCGCGCGCACCTGTCGGCACAGCGACGGCAGGCCGCCGAACAGGCGCAGGCTCGGGCCGACGTCGACGATCAGCGTGGCTTCGTCGTCGAGCGCGACGCACGGCGAAAAGCGCAGCAACGCGAGCGCGACCGCGCGCAGCGCATCGGCCTCGCGCGCGGGGTCGCGTTCGACGAGCCGCGTGTGCGGCGCGAGCGTGAGCACGCCGCCGCGCTTCATGCCCGCGCGCACGCCCTGCCGGCGCGCGGGCGCATCGGCGATCAGCACGACACCCTGCTCGAGCACCGCGCAGCCTGCTTCGTCCACTTCGTCTACGCGTTGCGCCGCGCCGTCAGACGGCGGCGGGGCGCACACGTCGAGCGGCAGGCGCGGCAGATGGATGCCGAGCAAGACGCGCATAGCGGCTCTCCACGATGGGCGACGGCAGGTCGAGCACGAGCGGCTCGCCGCGTGCGGGGCCGCGACGCTTGACGATGTCGAGCGACACGCCGCCCGGCACCGGATACAGCGCGACACGCAGCACGGCCGGCGACGGTTGCCGCGCGGCCGACAGCGGACGCAGCATCACGAACAGCGTGTCGCCCGTGCGCGCGGCCGCGAGATGCAGGCGCCGCAGCGCATCGGGCCGCGCATCCTGCCAGAGCAGCAGCGCGCCGCAGCACCCCGTCTTGAGCGCCTGCTCGGCGGCCCACAGCGCATCGGTGCGGCTGCCGGCGCGCAGCCACAGCAGCGCGTCGGACGGTACGCCGAGGCTGGCGAGCGCGGTTGCATGCGGCGATTGAGGCGGCGCGACGAGCGCAAGCGGACGGCGCGCGCTGACGGTGCGTGCGAGCGCGGGCGCGAGCAGCCGCATCTCGCCGCAGCCCGGCTGCGCGGCCAGCAGTTCGACGAGCCCGCCGACCGGCCAGCCGCCGCCCGGCAGCTCGGCCGACAGCGGGGCGAAGCCGGTATCGATCGTGCGCGGGCCGCCGCGCGCGAGCTGGGAACCGCGCCACAGGGACGGATGAAGGGATTCGGGAGAAATGGAGGATGCGAGCATGACGCCACCCACAACTGTATGGATATACAGTATATGGCAATGCGCTCGCGTCGCACAGCACCGGCGCGAAACCGGTTTTCGTCAGAGGAAAAACGACGGGAAAGCCGGCGCGGTCGTCATGTTACGCCGCACCGGAGCGGGTGTGGCCGGATCGTGCCGCCCGAACGCGCGCCACCGTCATCCGGGCCGAATTGCCGACCCGCCGCGCCACCCCAATTCGTCGGGCCGATTTTGTCAACCCGACTCGCCGGGCCGGCACGCCAACCCTCACGCGAACCGGCACGATGCAACACCCCGCGCCGCGCCGGCCCGCCAGCCGCCTGTCAGCCAAGCAGCAGCGCGTCGTCGTCGAGCTGCTCGTGACGCACCTTCTCGAACATCTGCAGCAGGTCCGGCACGTCGAGCCCCTTGCGCGCGTCGCCCGACACGTCGAGCACGACCTGCCCCTGGTGCAGCATCACCGTGCGGTCGCCGTAGTCGAGCGCCTGCCGCATGCTGTGCGTGACCATCATCGTCGTCAGCTTGCTCTCGGCGACGATGCGCGCGGTCAGCTCCAGCACGAACGCGGCCGTCTTCGGGTCGAGCGCGGCCGTGTGCTCGTCGAGCAGCAGGATTCGCGACGGCCGCAGCGACGCCATCAACAGGCTCACCGCCTGCCGCTGGCCGCCCGACAGCAGACCGATCCGGTCGGTCAACCGGTTTTCCAGCCCGAGGTTCAGCAGCCGCAGCTTGTCGCGGAACAGCTCGCGCGACGGCCGGTCGAGCGCCGCGCGAAAACCGCGCCGCGCGCCGCGCGCCATCGCGAGCGCCATGTTCTCCTCGATCGTCAGCGCCTCGCAGGTGCCGGCCATCGGATCCTGGAACACGCGCGCGACGAGGTGCGCGCGGTCCCACGCGGCCTTGCGCGTGACGTCCGTGCCGTCGATCGAGATGCGTCCCGCATCGACGGCCTGGTCGCCGCTGATCGCATTGAGGAAGGTCGATTTGCCGGCGCCGTTCGAGCCGATCACCGCGACGAACTGGCCGTCGGGAATCTCGAGCGACAGCCCGCGCAGCGCGCGCGTCTCGATCGGCGTGCCGGGATTGAACGTCAGTTTCAGGTCTTGTGCGGACAGCATGTCAGGCCCCTCCGTTCTTGCGCGCGAACAGCTTCTTGCGCGTTGCCGGCAGCACCAGCGCGATCGTGACGAGCGCGGCCGTCACGAGGTTCAGGTCCTGCGCCTTCAGCCCGATGAATTCGCTGTTCAGCGCAAGCGCGATGAAGAAGCGGTAGACGATCGCGCCGAGCACGACGGCGAGCGTCGTCAGCACGAGCCGGCGCGCCGGCAGCAGCGTCTCGCCGATGATCACCGCGGCCAGCCCGATCACGATCGTGCCGATCCCCATCGAGATGTCCGCGCCGCCCTGCGTCTGCGCGAACAACGCACCGGCGAGCGCGACGAGCGCGTTCGACAGCGCCATCCCGGCGAGCGTCGCGCGGCCGGTCGCGATGCCCTGCGCGCGCGCCATCCGCGGGTTCGCGCCGGTCGCGCGCATCGCGAGGCCGAGTTGCGACGAGAAGAACCAGTCGAGGCCGAGCTTCGCGACCACGACGACGATCGCGAGCAGCGCGGGGCGCAGCACGTAATCGGGCATCCAGTCGGGCTGCAGCACGGTGAAGACGGTCGGCTCGGTGATGAGCGGCACGTTCGGCCGGCCCATGATCCGCAGGTTCACCGAATAGAGCGCGATCATCATCAGGATGCTGGCGAGCAGGTCCATGATCTTCAGGCGCACGTTGAGCCAGCCGGTGATGAAGCCGGCCGCCGCGCCCGCGACGATCGCGATGCAGGTCGAGCTGAACGGGTCGTAGCCGGCGGAGATCAGCGTCGCGGCGACGGCGCCGCCGAGCGGAAAGCTGCCGTCGACGGTGAGGTCGGGGAAGTTGAGGATGCGAAACGAGATCAGCACCCCGAGGGCGACGAGGCTGAAGATCAGGCCGATCTCCAGGGCGCCCAGAAACGAGAACAGAGACATGATGGGGAAATCCTGTTGCTTCCCGGCCGGACGTGTACGGCCGGGCGAAGCGAACGGGCGGCCCCGGGTGGGAGCCGCCCGTCCGGCGGTGTCGTTCAGGCCCGGATCGGGCCTGCAGGCGCGGCGGTCGGGCCGCGGCTTACTTGATGACCGTCTTCGCGTCCTTGAGCAGATCCGGCGCGAGCGTCACGCCCTGCTTCGCGGCCGCACCCGTGTTCGCGAACAGCTCGAGGTTGCTGCTCGTTTCCGACGCGATCGCGCCCGGCTTCTCGCCCTTCAGGATGCGCGCGACGACCTTGCCCGTCTGGCGGCCGAGGTCGCCGTAGTTGATGCCGAGCGCCGCGATGCCGCCGCGCTTCACGCTGTCGGTGTCGCCGGCGACGAGCGGGATCTTCGCTTCGTTCGCGACCTTCACGAGCGCTTCGTACGCGGACACGACGTTGTTGTCGGTGTTCGTGTAGATCACGTCGACCTTGCCGATCAGGCTCTTCGCGGCCGGGCCGATGTCGACGGTGCGCGGCGCGGCCGCTTCCTTCAGCGTCATCCCCTGCTTCGCGAGGATTTCCTTCAGCTCCTTCACGACGACGACCGAATTCGCCTCGCCCGGGTTGTAGACCATGCCGACCGTCTTCGCGTTGGGCACGACGCGCTTGATCAGCGCGACCTGGCGATCGAGCGGCAGCTTGTCGGACACGCCCGTCACGTTGGTGCCCGACGGGCCCCAGCCCTTCACGAGCTGCGCGGCGACCGGATCGGTCACGCCCGAATAGACGACCGGCACGCTCTTCGTCGACGCGACCACCGCCTGCGCGGCCGGCGTCGCGATCGCGACGATCACGTCGGGCTGGTCACCGACGAACTTGCGCGCGATCTGCGCGGCCGTGCCCGTGTTGCCCTGCGCGCTCTGGTATTCCCACTTGAGCTTGTCGTCGCCGTAGCCTTCCGCCTTCAGTTCGGCGCGCACGCCGTCGCGGATCGCATCGAGCGCCGGGTGGTCGACGATCGACAGCACCTTGACGGTCTGTGCGTGCGCGGCACCGGCCAGCGCGAGCGCGGCCACGCCGGCCGTGATCGAACGGATCGCGAAAGTCTTGAAACGCTTCATGGGTGTGTCTCCCCCGTATTGTGTCGGTTCTGGATGATGGATTCCCGCCGCCGTCATGCGGGCGCCGCCACGCGTGCGACGCGGTGGCGGCCGGCCCGTGCGCGCCCCGGGAAGGCGCGCAGCGGCGAACGCACGAGGATACCATTTCCGCAGACCACCGCCTGACTCCGAGCTTTCTTGAAGAGGCCGGGCCGCGGCGCCCGCCGGGGCGCCGCCACCGCGCGCGAAGCCCGGCCGGCGGCGGTTTCGGCCGGCCCCGGCGCAACGCGTCAGCCGTGCTCGCGGCTTTACGTTATGCTGTCGGCCGACCCAGTCCACGCCATCGGAGGCGACATGAAACGGGGGATCCGAGCCATCGCATTCGCGACTGTCGCGCTGGCGTTGCCGGGGGCGGCGTTCGCGCTGACCGACGGCAGCGCGCAATACGACGACTGCATGCTCAATGCGCTGCGCGAGAGCCGCAACGGTGCGGCGGCCCAGTTGATCCAGCGCTCGTGCGACGCGCTGTACCGCAACAACGCGATGCTGCTGCCGCGCGAGCGGCGCTTTCACGAGTGCGTCGTGCAGTCGCTGCCGGGCGTGCGCGACAACTATGCGATCCAGCAGATCATGTCTATCTGCTCGCGGCGCGGCGAGATGTGAGACGGCGCCGAACGCGGCATCCCGCGGCCCCCGACCGGCCGCGCCAATGAAAAAGGGCCTGCGCGATGCAGGCCCTTTCGTTCAGCGGTCCGGCCGGTGTGCGGCGTTCAGAACGACGCGACCATCGAGCCCTTGAACTGCTTCTTGATGAATTCCCGCACTTCCTGCGACTGGTACGCCTTGACCAGCTTCTTCACCCACGGCTGGTCCTTGTCCTTCGCGCGCACGGCGATCAGGTTCGCGTACGGGCTCGTCAGCGATTCGAGCGCGATCGCGTCCTTGGTCGGCTGCAGGTTCGCGGCGAGCGCGTAGTTCGTGTTGATCACGGCCGCATCGACGTCCGACAGCACGCGCGGCAGTTGCGCGGCGTCGAGTTCGGAGATCTTCAGCTTCTTCGGGTTCTCGGCGATGTCGAGCACCGTCGCGTTGTTGCCGCCCGTGCCGGCGCCCGCCTTCAGCTTGATCACGCCTTGCGTCTGCAGCAGCAGCAGCGCGCGGTTCTCGTTCGACGGATCGTTCGGCACCGCGAGCTTCGCGCCTTGCGGCAGGTCCTTCAGCGTCTTGAACTTCTTCGAGTACACGCCGATCGGCGAGATGTAGGTCAGGCCCGCGCTGACGATCTTGTAGCCGCGCTGCTTCACCTGGCTGTCGAGGTAGGGCTGGTGCTGGAAGCTGTTCGCGTCGAGGTCGCCCGAATCGAGCGCCGCGTTCGGCTGCACGTAGTCGTTGAACTCGATGACCTTCACGTTCAGGCCTTCCTTCTCCTTCGCGACCTTCTGCACAAGCTGCCACACTTCCGCATCCGGGCCGGCCACTGTGCCGACCTTGATCACCTTGTCTTCGGCATGCGCGCCTGCCGACAGCGTCAGCGCTGCGCCGGTGGCCAGCACGGAAAATACCTTCAGGAGACTGCGACGCTTCATCTGTTTCTCGCTTTCTTGCTTACTGGAAATGGGGCGCGATACGGGTATGCCCCGACTCGCAGGAAGGGGCAAATGGTGTCACAGGATCGACGGGAAGTGAAATACATCCCGCTCATATGGGTATGCACCGCAGCGGTGCCGGCAGAGGCTGCGCGACTCGGCCGTTAGTTGCGTCTGAGCGACGTGCGCGTCAGCCGGTGCGCGTCACGCCACCGCACGGTCGGCCGCCTTCGTGCCGAATGCAGGCTCGCCCCTCTGCCCGCCGGCCCGGCGCGGCGACAGGCCGTCAGCATCGACAACCCGGAACGCGCCGACCGCATCGCGCAGCCGCGCGGCCTGTTCCTGCAGCGACGCGGCGGCCGCCGCCGCTTCCTCGACGAGCGCCGCGTTCTGCTGCGTCACCTGATCCATCTGCGTGACCGCGCGCCCGACCTGCGTGATGCCGCTCGCCTGCTCCTCGGACGCGGCCGCGATCTCGCCCATGATGTCGGTCACGCGCGCGACGGCCTGGAGGATCTCGCCCATCGTCGTGCCGGCCTGGCCGACCAGCGTCGAGCCGTTGCGCACGCGCTCGACCGAATCGACGATCAGCTCGCGGATCTCCTTCGCGGCCGTCGCGCTGCGCTGCGCGAGCGAGCGCACTTCGCCCGCGACCACCGCGAAGCCGCGGCCCTGCTCGCCCGCGCGCGCGGCTTCGACCGCCGCGTTCAGCGCGAGGATGTTGGTCTGGAACGCGATGCCCTCGATCACGCCGATGATGTCGGCGATCTTGCGCGAGCTGTCGTCGATCTCGCCCATCGTGCCGATCACGCGGTTCACGACGTCGCTCCCCGTGCGCGCGATCTCCGATGCGTTGTTCGCGAGCCCGCTCGCCTGTCGCGCGTTGTCGGCGTTCTGCTTCACCGTCGCGGTCAGCTGCTCCATGCTCGCGGCGGTTTCCTCCAGCGACGCGGCCTGCTCCTCGGTGCGCTGCGACAGGTCGTCGTTGCCGGCCGAGATCTGGCGGCTCGCCGACGCGATCGATCCGGCCGACTGGCGAATTCCGCCGATCGTCGCCTGCAGGCGGGCCTGCATGTCGTGCATCGCGGCCATCATGCTCGTACGGTCGCCCGCGCGCACGGGCACCGGCTGCGTCAGGTCGCCCTGCGCGATGCGTGCCGCGAGCGCGGCCGCTTCGTCGGGCTCGCCGCCGAGGCTGCCGCGCACGTTGCGGATGATCACCAGCATCGCCGCGCTGATCACGAAGCCGATCACGAGCACGACCGCGAGGTGGCCGAGCAGCGTCCGGTAATAGATGGTGTCGATGTCCTTCAGGAAGACGCCGCTCGAGATGTTCCAGTCCCACGGCGTGAAACGCGTGACGTAGCTGATCTTCGGCGCGGCGGTTTCGCTGTGCGGCAGGCGCCCGCGGTACTCGGCGAAGCCGCTGCCGGTTTCCTTCGCGGCGTTCAGGATCGTGACGAACAGCGGCTTGCCGTCCGGGTCGAGATAGTCGCCGACCTGCGTGCCGACCAGCTTCGGCAGCGTCGGATGCATCAGCACGACCGGCTTCGAATCCATCACGAACACGTAGCCCGAATCGCCATAGCGCATCGCGGCCAGGCTCGCGAGCGCGTCGCGCTTCGCGTCGGCCTCGGGCAGCGTGCCGCCCTGCGCGAGTGCGTGATACGCCTTCACGATGCCGGCCGCCGAGTCGACGAGATTCACGATGCCTGCCTTGCGTTCGGCGAGCATCGTCGCGCGCGTCTCGTACGCGCTCCATGCGCCGACGCCCAGGAGACCGATCCATACCAGCGCAAGCGCGAGCCACAGCTTGCGGTTCAAACTCATTCTGCTCATCTGCCGTGCCTTTGTCGATGTCGATGCGCACGCTGCGCGCGAACGGCCCGCCCCGCGCAAACGCTTGCCTTTTTATTTACGGCACCGAGGCTTACAACTTGAATACGCGCGGGTGCGGCGAACCGCCGGTCGGTCGGCCGCCCGCGGCGCGACAGCCCGCATCCGCTGTGCTAAAAAGACCGGCTGGCCGGCACACGAGGAGCCGGCACCATTCCGGGGGCCATCCATGTACGTCATCGACATCCACTACACCGCATCGCTCGAACACATCGACGATGCGCTCGAACGCCATCGCGCATTTCTGCAGCCGCAGTTCGACAAGGGCATCTTCATCGCGGCCGGGCCGAAGGTGCCGCGCGAAGGCGGCGTGATCCTCGCGGCCCGCATCGATCGCGACGAGCTCGACGCGATCCTGAAGACCGATCCGTTCGTCACCGAGGGGCTTGCCACGTATCGCGTGACGGAATTCCGGATCACGCGCGCCGCATCCGGCTTCAACGTACCCGCGCTGCCGTAACGCGACATGCGACGCGTGCGCGATGCACGCGCGCCGACACGCCGCCCGACGGGCAGCGCATGCCAACAACGAGGAGAGAACCAGGGTGACGGCGCGTGGCGGCCGTCACGCGCAACGCCGGGCCGGGCGCCCGGCGGCTGCCGGTCAGTCGACCAGCAGCTTCAGGTCGTGGACCCACGGGCCGGGGCCCTGGCCGTCGCGCACGAACAGGCGCAGCTTGCCGTCGCGGTCGAACACGTAGCTCGCGGCGGTGTGATCCATCGTGTAGCTGCCGGGCGTCTTGCCGGGCACCTTCGCGTAGTACACGCGGAAATCCTTCGTGACCTTCTTCAGCGCGGCTTCGTCGGCCGGCCGCAGGCCGATGAACGACGGATCGAACGCGGGCACGTACTGGCCGAGCAGCGCCGGCGTGTCACGCTCCGGGTCGACGGTGACGAACAGCACCTGCACGCGTTTCGCGGCATCGGGCCCGAGCTGTTTCAACGCTTCGGACAGCTCGGCCATCGTCGTCGGGCACACGTCCGGGCAATGCGTATAGCCGAAGAACATCACGACGGCCTTGCCCTTGAAATCGCCGAGCGTGCGCACCTTGCCGGCCGTATCGGGCAGCGAGAAGTCGCTGCCGAACTGCGTGTTGCCGGTGATGTCGAGATTCTGGAATTTCGGCGCGTTGTCGCATCCGGCGAGCAGCAGCGCTGCCGTGAATGCGCATGCGAGCATCCAGCCTTGGCGCGCGCGGCGCCCGAACCGTGATTGGAGCATTGCGTTCAAACCGTGCGGTTACACGCCGAGCAGCGGGCGTGCATAGTGATCGACGAGCAGCGCGGCAAACAGCAGCGACAGGTAGACGATCGAGTAGCGGAAGGCCTTGCGGGCGAGTTCGTCCGAATAGTCGCGATGGATCTTCCACGCATACGCGAGGAACACCGCGCCGAGCAGCACCGCGCTCGTCAGGTAGACGGCCCCGCTCATCCCGGAGATGAACGGCATCAGCGTGACCGCGAACAGGATCACCGTGTACAGCAGGATATGCAGCCGCGTGAACTTCTCGCCGTGCGTGACGGGCAGCATCGGCAGCCCCGCGTTCTCGTAATCCTTGCGGCGATACAGCGCGAGCACCCAGAAATGCGGCGGCGTCCACACGAAGATGATCAGCACGAGGATCCACGCGTCGCCCGGCACCGCGCCGGTGACCGCGGCCCACCCGAGCGCCGGCGGCATCGCGCCCGACGCGCCGCCGATCACGATGTTCTGCGGCGTCATCGGCTTGAGCAGCAGCGTGTAGATCACCGCATAACCGACGAAGGTGGCGATCGTCAGCCACATCGTCAGCGGGTTCGTGAACGTATAGAGCGTCCATGCGCCGACGCTGCCGAGCACGGCCGAGAACAGCAGGATCTGCGGCGTCGTGATCTCGCCGCGCGCGGACGGGCGCCACGCGGTACGGCGCATCATCGCGTCGATCTTCTGTTCGACGAGGCAGTTGATCGCGAACGCCGCGCCGGCCAGCAGCCAGATGCCGACCGTACCGCCGATCAGCACGTGCCACGGCACCATGCCCGGCGTCGCGAGGAACATGCCGATCACCGCGCAGAACACCGCGAGCTGCGTGACACGCGGCTTCGTCAGCGCCATGTACTGGGAAAAGCGGCTACCGGGCGATTGGGAGAGGGTGCTTTGCATGGGGGCGGTCACGCCGGGGCGGCGTCGCGCGCAGGCTGCGCGACACGGCCGGGGCGGCTTGAAAGGATGCGAAAGTTTAACATGACGACGAGCAGCAGCAGGATCGCGGCCCCGCCGTTGTGCGCGACGGCGACCGGCAGCGGCCACTGCAGCACGATGTTGGTCAGGCCCGTCACGAACTGCAGCAGGACGACCAGCAGCACGCCGTTCGCGGGGCGCCGCAGCGATTCGAAGCGGCGCATCTTCAGCGCGAACGCGACCAGATACGCGACCACGACGAACGCGAACGTGCGGTGCGTCCAGTGGATCGCCACCAGCGCGTCCTGCGTGATCGCGTCGCCGTCCTTCGTCATTCCGAGCGCGCGCCACAGGTGGAAGCCGTGCTGGAAGTCCATCGGCGGAATCCACTGGCCGTTGCAGGTCGGGAAGTCGGTGCATGCGAGCACCGCGTAGTTGGTGCTCACCCAGCCGCCGAGCGCGATCTGCACGACCAGCAGCACGAGCGCCGCGAGCGCGGCCGCGCGATAGCGGCCGGCTTCCGGATCGTACGACGGCAGCGGCGTCTGCCGCGCCGCAAGCCACCCGAGCGTGCCGAGCAGCGTGAGGCCGAGCAGCAGGTGGATCGTGACGATCACCGGCTGCAGCTTCATGGTGACCGTCCACGCGCCGAACGCGCCCTGCACGAGGATCAGCAGCAGCAGGCTCGTCGGCCACCACGGCGATACGTGCAGCGGGCGGCGGCGCAGCCTCGCGGACCACGCGATCACGACCTGCGCGATGATCAGCACGCCGATCGCCATCGCGAAATAGCGGTGGATCATCTCGATCCACGCCTTGGTCATGCTGACGGGGCCCGTCGGCATCGCCTGGTGCGCGGCCGTGATCGCGGCGTGCGCGATGAACGGCGACGACGTGCCGTAGCAGCCGGGCCAGTCAGGGCAGCCGAGCCCCGAGTCGGTCAGCCGCGTGAAGCCGCCGAACATCACGAGGTCGAGCGTCAGGAAGGTGGTGATCCACACCAGCTTGCGAAACTTGTTGTCGTCGGCCTTCACCCACACGTACGACAGCGGCAGCAGCGCGATGCACAGGCCGATCAGGCCGAGTTGCAGTAGATACGACATCGGTTCTTTGCCTCTCGTCTTGCCTTAGCCGATGCTCGACCACTTCAGCAGCTTCGTCACGTCCGACTTGATCTTGCTGGGGTTCGGATCCTTCGGGAAACGCATCATCAGGTTGCCGTTCGGGTCGACCATGTAGAGGTGGTCGCTGTCCTTCGTGCCGGCATCGGCCGGCAGCCATGCGGCCACCGCGGCCGGATCGGCGACGAGCCGGCGCGTGTCGGGATAGGCATCCAGCACCTTCTGCGGCATCGCGCCCGCATCGCTGCGCAGCCACACCATCGTGATCCGGTGCCGCTCGCCCGCCTGCGTCACGCGGATCTGGCGCATGAAATAGAGCTTCTGCGCGCATGCGTCGTCACACGCGCTGCGGTCGGTCATCACGAACAGCCACACGCCGCGCAGCGACGACAGCGGCACGGTCTTGCCGGTTTCGTCGGTCACCTGCAGATCCGCGGGGATCGGCCGCTGCGGCTCGATCAGCGTGCCGTAGTTCGTCGAGCCGCCCTTCGGCTTGATCACGTAATAGGTGAAGTACGACGCGATCATCGGTGCCGCGCACACGAGACCCAGCAGCACGAGCATCCAGCGGCCGCGCTTGCGGGCCGCCGGCGACATCGGCGCAGCGGCCGAACCCTGACGGGAAGATTGCATGGACAAATCAGACCTCTCGAAACGAACCCGCGGCGCCGGCGCCGCGTCCTGGCATGGCGCTCACGCGCCGGCCGACTTCTTCGCCGCACGCCGCGCGGCGTACAGGCCGAAGCCGAGCGCGGCCGCCGCCATCGCCCACCACTGAAACATGTAACCGTAATTGCGCTCGACGCCGGTCGTCGCCGCCGGCCAGTCGCGCACGAGCTTGTCGCCGTCGTCGCTCGTCTGCTGGATCACGAACGGCTGCAGCGGCAGCCCCGTTTCCTTCGCATACGCGGCGACGTCCAGGTTCTGCCGGATCTTCTGGTGCGCCGCCGACCCGCCTTCGCCGAGCTCGAACGCACGCGACGCGTCGGCGCGCGCGATGCCCACGATCTCGACGTCGCCCGCGGGCGTCGCGAACGGCTCGATCGCCGTGCGATCGGCGATATTGCGCGGCAGCCAGCCGCGGTTCACGAGCACGACGCCGCCGCCCGTGAGTTTAAACGGCATCACGACGTAAAAACCCGGCTGGTCGTTATACGGCCGATTGTCGAGGAACACCGCCTGTTCAGGCAGGAAACGGCCCTTCGCCCGCACACGGTGAAACTCGATCGACGCGAGCGGCATCGGCTGCGCGCCGACGTCGACGGGCGCCGCCTGCTCGTAGCGCTCGATGCTCGCCTGCAGCGCTTCCTTCTGGTGCGCGCGGTCGCGCTGCCAGAAACCGAGACGGATCGTGACCGCGACGACGACGAGAATCAGCAGCGCAGGCAGCCAGCGAATCTTCATCATGCAGCCCGCCCGGCTGGTGCCGGAACGCGAAGTGCGATAATTATCCTCTTCCTTCCGAATTGCCGCCGTCCGGTTCGTGTCATGCACATACTCGTTCCCATCGCCTTCGTCCTCATCATTGCCAGCATGGGCTCGGCGCTCTACTTCATGATGCACGACCGCGGCCACACGAAACGCATGGTCTGGTCGCTCGCCACCCGCGTCGGGCTGTCGGTCTCGCTGTTCCTGCTCATCCTGATCGCGAACTGGATGGGCTGGATCCATTCGACCGGCCTGCCGATCGGACGTTGATGCCGTTGCCGTGGTCGCCGCTGTGACATTTCGCCGCATGGCCGCGCCACCAAGCAAAAGCGCCGCCTGACTGAGTCGCGGCGGCGCCAGGGTGGTGTCGCTCGCAGCCTCGCTGCCGCGCCCACGACACCAATGAAAACGGCCCGCGCATTGCTGCGCGGGCCGTTTTTCCATTTACAGCCAGTAGACGACGACGTACAGGCCGAGCCAGACGACGTCGACGAAGTGCCAGTACCACGCGGCGCCTTCGAATGCGAAGTGGTGATCGGGCTTGAAGTGGCCGCGGATCATCCGCACCAGCACCACCGCGAGCATCGTGCCGCCGAGGAACACGTGGAAGCCGTGGAAGCCCGTCAGCAGGAAGAACGTCGAACCGTACACGCCCGAGTTCAGCGTCAGGTTCAGTTCGTTGTACGCGTGGTAGTACTCGAAGCCCTGCAGGAACAGGAAGCAGATACCGAACACGAGCGTCGCGGCCAGCCATGCGATCGCCTTCTTGCGATGGTCGTCACGCAGCGCGTGGTGCGAGATCGTCAGCGTCACGCCCGACGACAGCAGGAACGCGGTGTTCAGCGTCGGGATCGGCCACGGGCCCATCGTCTTGAAGTGACCGGCGAGTGCTGCCGGGCCTTCGTTCGGCCACACGGCGGAGAAATCCGGCCAGATCAGCTTGTAGTCGAGGCTGCCGAGCTGGTGCAGCGCGATTTCACGTGCATAGAACAGCGCGCCGAAGAACGCGCCGAAGAACATGACTTCCGAGAAGATGAACCAGCTCATGCTCCAGCGGTACGACTTGTCGACGTTCTTGCCGTAATGACCGCCTTCCGACTCGGCGATCGCGTCGCCGAACCAGTGATACAGCGTGAAGAGCAACCACAGCAGGCCGAGCAGTGCCGTAAACGGCGCCCAGTCGTGACCGTTGATCCACAGCGCCGCCGATCCGAGCATGACCAGCAGGCCGATGGCCGCACTGATCGGATGGTGCGACGGATGCGGCACGAAATAGTACGGGGTCTGGTTTTGACCGCTCATGCTTGATTCTCCACTTCTGTCCAATTTGTGTACCGGAAACCGCTCCGGCTTTATTTCTTGCGCGGCGTGACCGCCACCGCTCTTTCCTGCACGCGGCGCCGTGGCGCCGCGCACTGCATTCTTTCGTGGCCGCGCGCCTCAGCCCACGACGGCACGCACGATCAGGATCAGCACGCCGATGAACACACCGGCCGCCAGCAACGCGACAATCAGCACGTGCAGCGGATTCAGCTGCGTCGCGTCGGCCTCCAGGTCGCGCCGCTTGCGCACCCCGAAGAACGACCACAGCACGGCCTTCAGCGCCTGACCGAACGACCCGCCCCGCTTGACCTCCGTCATCGCCCCGCCTCCGTCGTCATGCGTCCGGCTTCGCCGCGCCCTGCGCCGCGGTCTTGCCCGGCGCCGGCGCCGGCGTGGCCGGCGTATTCAGCTCGAAGAACGTGTACGACAGCGTGATCGTCTTCACGTCCTTCGGCAGTTTCGGATCGATCACGAACACCACCGGCATCTTGCGCGATTCGTTCGCGGCCAGCGTCTGCTGCGTAAAGCAAAAGCACTCGATCTTCTTGAAGAACTCCGTCGCCTGCTTCGGCGCGTAGCTCGGAATCGCCTGTGCAACGACCGGCCTGCCCTGCCCGTTCGTCACGTCGTACACGATCGTCGTCAGCTCACCCGGATGCACGTCGAGGCTGTTGTGCTCCGGCTTGAAACCGAGCGGGCCGCGCGCATTCGCGTCGAACTCGACCGACACCGTGCGGCTGGTGTCGACCTGCGAATTCTTCACCTCGCGCTCGCTCACATCGCGCTGCACCAGGTTGTTGATGCCGGTGATCTGGCAGATCGCCCGGTACATCGGGATCAGCGCGAAGCCGAAACCGAACATCAGCCCGGCCACGACGAAGAGCTTCACCAGCATCGAACGATTGAACGCGCGATCGACGGCGCCCTCTTCCGGCTTCGACATACGACAACTTCCTCGCTACTGCGTCTGTTGCTGCATCAGTGAGTGGACAGCCACCACTGCTTGATCACGACACCCACAAAAAAAACGGCGGCGATGACGAGCAGGATGAGGCCGAGCCGCTTGTTGCCCGCGCGGATCTGCTCGGGCGTTCGTCTTTGTTGTGGATTCCGGTTCATCTGAAACTTCGCTGACATTTCAATTCCGCGCCCGCCGCGCCTGCCTGCGCGGCAGGCAACGGCGGAGCGCGGGGTGAAACTTATTCGACGTGCGGCGGTTGCTCGAACGTATGGAAGGGAGCCGGGCTCGGCACCGTCCACTCGAGGCCCGTCGCGCCGTCCCACGGCTTGTCCGACGCCTTTTCCAGCTCGCCGCCGCCACGGTAGGCCGGCAGCGCGACCGCGAACAGGAAGTACACCTGCGCGAGGCCGAAGCCGAATGCGCCGATCGTCGCGACCTGGTTGAAGTCCGTGAACTGCGCCGGGTAGTCCGCATAACGACGCGGCATGCCGGCGAGACCGACGAAGTGCATCGGGAAGAACGTCAGGTTGAAGAAGATCATCGACGACCAGAAGTGGATCTTGCCGCGCGTCTCGTTGTACATCCAGCCCGTCCACTTCGGCGCCCAGTAGTACCAGCCCGAGAACAGCGCGAACAGCGAGCCGGCCACCAGCACGTAGTGGAAGTGCGCCACCACGAAGTAGGTGCCGTGATACTGGATGTCGAGCGGCGCCATCGCGAGCATCAGGCCCGTGAGACCGCCAAACGTGAACACGAACAGGAAGCCGATCGCGAACAGCATCGGGGTTTCGAAGGTCATCGAGCCGCGCCACATCGTCGCGAGCCAGTTGAACACCTTCACGCCCGTCGGCACCGCGATCAGCATCGTCGCGTACATGAAGAACAGCTGGCCGGTGACCGGCATGCCCGTTGCGAACATGTGGTGCGCCCAGACCATGAACGACAGGATCGCGATCGAAGCCGTCGCGTACACCATCGAGCTATAGCCGAACAGCGTCTTGCGTGCGAACGCCGGGATCACCTGCGACACGATCCCGAACGCCGGCAGAATCATGATGTACACCTCGGGGTGGCCGAAGAACCAGAAGATGTGCTGGTACATCACCGGGTCGCCGCCGCCTGCCGCGTTGAAGAACGACGTGCCGAAGTGACGGTCGAACAGCACCATCGTGATCGCGCCCGCCAGAACCGGCATCACCGCGATCAGCAGGTACGCCGTGATCAGCCACGTCCATGCGAACATCGGCATCTTCATCAGCGTCATGCCCGGTGCGCGCATGTTCAGGATCGTCACGACGATGTTGATCCCGCCCATGATCGACGACGCACCCATGATGTGCACCGCGAAGATCGCGAAGTCCATGCCCGGGCCCATCTGCGTCGACAGCGGCGCGTAGAGCGTCCAGCCGGCGGCCGTCGCGCCGCCCGGCGCGAAGAACGAACCGACCAGCAGCACGGCAGCGACCGGCAGCAGCCAGAAGCTGAAGTTGTTCATCCGCGCGAACGCCATGTCGGATGCGCCGATCTGCAGCGGAATCATCCAGTTCGCGAAGCCGACGAACGCCGGCATGATCGCGCCGAACACCATGATCAGGCCGTGCATCGTCGTGAGTTCGTTGAAGAACTCCGGACGCATGATCTGCAGGCCCGGCTCGAACAGCTCGGCCCGGATGCCGAGGGCCATCACGCCGCCCGACAGGAACATGATGAACGAGAACAGCAGGTACAGCGTACCGATGTCCTTGTGGTTGGTGGCGAACAGCCAGCGCCGCCAGCCGTGCGGCATTTCGTGCGCGTGGTCGTCGTGCGCGTGGTCCGCGGCTACGTCGTGCCCGATGCTAGACATGAGAATCTCCTAATGCGAATACGTCGACTAACTCAGCGACACGTCAAGCCGCCGGCCCGATCTCGACACGCCGGGCTTCCTTCGCGTCCGCCCCGCCCGTGATCGTTTCCGGCTTTTTGAGAATAATGTGGTCTTCCGCCACGCCTGCTGCCTTCAGCGCGTCGCGCACGGCTTGCGCGCGATGCTTTGCCAGTTCGGCGTTCGCGTCGGCCGAGCCCGTCTTGTCGGTAAAGCCCGACAGCGCGAGCTTCGCGTCCGGATGTGCCTTCGCATAGTCGGCCGCGGCGGCGATCGCCGCTTTCGCGTCGGCCGGCAGCACGCTCTTGCCCGTTTCGAAGTAGATCGTCGACAGTGCGGCCGATGCCGACGCTGCCGCCGGCTGTTCGGCTGCGCCCGACGCGGCTTGCGCCGGCGCCGAAGCCGCGTCGGCCGGTGCTGCGGCGCCTGCGGTGTCTTCCGGCATCTTGCCGTTACGCGCGTCGGCCACTTGCTTCGGCTGCAGCAGGTCGTTCTTGTGGTTGCCCCACGAGTTGCGTTCGTACGTGATGACCGAAGCGATGTCGAGATCCGACAGCGATGCCCACGACGGCATCGCGCCCTTGCCGTGCAGCACGCGCTCGACGTGGCCGGCGATCGGGCCGTTCACGATCGGGCTGCCGTCCATGGCCGGGAATGCGCCGAGGCCCTTGCCGCTCACCTGGTGGCAGGCCGCGCAGTTCGCCTTGTAGACTTCCTCGCCGTGCGCGACGAGTTCGGCCATCGTGTAGACCTTGTTCGGATCGACTGCGGCGCCGGCCAGCTTGGCCTTCTGCGCGGTGACCCACTTCGCGTAGTCTTCGTCCGACAGGACTTCGACGACGACCGGCATGTACGCGTGTTCCTTGCCGCACAGCTCGGTACAGAAACCGCGGAACGTACCGACCTTGTCGGCCTTGAACCACGTGTCGCGCACGAAGCCGGGGATCGCATCCTGCTTCACGCCGAACGCGGGCACGTACCACGAGTGGACGACGTCGTTCGCGGTCGTGATGATGCGGATCTTCTTGTTGACCGGCACGACGAGCGGGTTGTCGACTTCCTGCAGGTAGGTGTCGGTGATCGGCTTCTTGCCCATCACTTCGTCACGCGGGGTGCTGAGCGTCGACAGGAAGCCGATGCCCTCGCCCGGGCCCTTCACGTAGTCGTAGCCCCACTTCCACTGGTAGCCGGTGACCTTGATCGTGAGATCGGCGTTGGTCGTGTCCTTCATCGCGACGACGGCCTTCGTCGCCGGCAGCGCCATCAGCACGACGATGACGAACGGCACGATCGTCCAGATGATCTCGACGGTCGTGCTTTCATGGAAATTGGCGGCCTTGTGGCCCTTGGATTTGCGGTGCGCGAAGATCGAATAGAACATCACGCCGAACACGCCGACGAAGATCACCGTACACAGGATCAGCATCATCGTGTGGAGATCGTAGAGCTCCTCGGCGATTTTCGTGACCGGCGGCTGAAAGTTGATCTCGTTGACGCGGGGGCCGCCCGGGCTATCACCGACCGCCAGGGCGGCACCGGCAAAGAGCAATCCGCTGCATGCCAGCACGCCCGTGAGGGCTCGCTTGATTGTTTTCATAGCATCCTTACCCAAAATTTCCATTCAAACCCTCCCCCGTCGCAAGCCTCCGGCCCGTTTCCGGCCAGTGCCCGCGCCTCGTCAGCCGCAGCGCCTGAGCGATGCGCGCAGTTCGTCCGCGAACTGCGCACGCTTGTACTGCGCGAGATGCTGCCCGATTACGACGGTCTGCCCGCGCGATACCAGCCGAATCGGATCGCGTGGCGTCGCACCCGGCTCGACCCGCACCCAGCGCGGGTTGAATTCGATCTGCGTGAGCCGCTCCGCATCCATCCGCTCGATCACGAGCCGGTGCGGATACAGCCTGATGCGTTCGTAATCGACCGCATGGCGAGCATAGATCGCAAATGCGACACCCACCGCCAGCAACTCGATTCCGGTGAAGGGCATGACGAGCCAGGCCCCCCGCCACATCAGCAATGTCGCGATCACCAGCGAGAAGCCCGCGAGCGACGCGTAAAACAGCACGAACTGGCGCGGCGACGCCGAACAGTTGCGTTTCATCAGCCAGTCTTCGAGGACCGGCTCGCCGTTCGTCGTCTCCGTCAAAACCCTCGCTGCTTCCATCGCCGCCTCACGCGAATGGCATGCGATGCATGCCTGCATCGGACTCGTCGCCCCGTATTGCGGGGACCCCGGGACGACAAGCTGACGCATTATAGGCGGGTTCAATGGCATCCACAAGCAAGCGGCTATCGCCCCGCAAGCCAAGCGCGACAAGCTTTCCGGCCATTTCAGGCGCCAATTCGACCCCGCTTTGCGCCGCTAATTTCAGACATAACAAAACCCCTCTTTACCGCTCTACCGATTCTTCGGACGCCCCTTTCCGATGTCCTCGATGCGCACGATCCCGTGCCCCTCGGCGGTCGTGCGCGGCACGGCCTTCCACGCGTGGCCGTAGATCACTTCGAACGTCAGGGCGATCGTGCCGTCCGCGCGCCGGCGCGCCTCCAGCGCGTCGCCGAGCGCCGCGCGAAAGCGCCGGGTCGCGCGCTGCGGCGCCTCGCGCTCGAACGGATAGGCGCCCCAGCGGCGCACGTCGGCCAGCAGGGAGTCGGGGGTCTTGTAGGTGACGGTCAGCACTTCCTGATCCATCACGGGAATCTCGAAGCCGCTCTCGACGAGCATGTCGCCGAGGTCGTGCATGTCGACGAAATCGATCACGCGCGCGGCGGGCGGCGCGATGCCGAGCGCCGCTTCCGCATCCGCGCAGGCCGCGCGCAGTTCGCGCAGCGTGTCGGGGCCGAGCGTGCTGAACATCAGCAGCCCGTTCACGCGCAGCACGCGCTGCCATTCGGGCAGCACCGTGTCCGGACGCGAATGCCAGTGGAGCGCGAGATTCGACCAGATCAGGTCGAACGCGCCGCCCGGGAACGGCAGCGCGGCGAAATCGGCCTGGGCGACGCGGGGACCGCGCTGGCCCAGCGCACGGCCGAGCGAGGCCGGCAGCCAGCGGCGCCAGCTCGTCTGCTCGACCTCGCGCTGACCGGCTCGCGCGAGCATCGCGCCGGACAGGTCGACGCCGAATACGGGTGCCTCCGGAAAGCGCGCGCGCAGCGCCGGCAGGTCGTCCCCCGGGCCGCAGCCCGCGTCCAGCACGGCCGCGGGGCTTACCTTGATGTATTCGAGGCGCTCGTTCATCCGCTGCGCGATCTCGCGCGGCAGGAACGCGACCGCGTCGAACGTGGCGGCGCGGCGGTCGAAGATCCGCCGCAGGCGCCTTGCGTCATTGGCCGGACGGCCGGTTGAAGTCGAAGCTGGGGACATGTCGGGCACACTGGCGAAGAGCCCGAAGTATACTCGCTCGCCCCGCGGGCTTCATTGAGGCGGGGTGTCAGGAGTGTTGCGATGATCCGCAGTTCCGCCCGGCGCACGATGCGCGTCGCTTTGTCGCAGGTTCGCGCGCTGGCCGCGCGCGTCGCCGCGGTCGCGCTGCCGAATCGCTGCGCACTGTGCGGCAATTTGTCACACACGATGATTTGCGTCGCCTGCGACGCCGCGTACTGGAACGAAGCGCGGCTACGCTGCGGCGTCTGCGCGATACCGCTGGGCATCGGGCAACCGCGTTCGCACCGGTCCCGCGGCGCTCGCGCCGGCAGTGCGGACGCGTACCGTTGCGACGCGTGCCGTGCGGCACCGCCGCCGTTCGATTCGACGCTCGCGCTGGCGGATTACCGCGCGCCGCTCGACGGGCTCGCGCGCGGCCTGAAGTTTCACCGGCAACTCGCGCTCGGCGCCGAATTCGCGGCACGGCTCGCGCGGCTGATCGACGATACGCCCGGCGCCAGCGGCTTCGACCTGGTGGCGCCGGTGCCGCTGTCGCACCGGCGGCTCGTCGCGCGCGGCTACAACCAGGCGTGGGCGATCGCGCGCCCGCTCGCGTGTCGGCTCGGGGTGCGCGCGGATGCGGCGCTGCTCGCACGCGTCGCCGACACCGCGCCGCAGTCGCGGCTCGACCGGCACGCACGGCGCGACAACGTGATCGCGGCATTCGCGGTGGCGGGCGGCGTCGCCGGTCGCCACGTTGCGCTCGTCGACGACGTGATGACGTCCGGCGCGACGCTCGCGGCCGCCGCGCACGCACTGAAGGCGGCGGGCGCCGCACGCGTGACGAATCTGGTTGCGCTGCGCACCGCCAGGGATTAATTAGATAGAGAGGCCGACCGACCGGACACGGCGGCGGCCGTCACGAACCGGCCGGCCGGGAACGCGCGCGTAGCGCCGCCCCGGCCGGCCCAGCCAAACCGAAACATGTTCAACGTCGTCCTCGTCGCCCCCGAAATCCCGCCGAACACCGGCAACGTGATCCGCCTGTGCGCCAACACGGGCGCGCGCCTGCACCTGATCGAGCCGCTCGGCTTCCCGCTCGACGACGCGCGGATGCGCCGCGCGGGCCTCGACTATCACGAGTATGCGCAGATGCGCGTGCACCGCGACTGGGACGCGTTCATCGCGGCGGAAACGCCCGATCCGGCGCGAATGTTCGCGTTCACGACACGCGGCTCGGGCCGCTTCCACGATCATGCATTCCTGCCCGGCGACTGGTTCGTGTTCGGCTCGGAGACGCGCGGCCTGCCCGCCGAGCTGCTCGAGCGCTTCCCGAACGAACAGCGCGTGCGCCTGCCGATGCGGCCGGACAACCGCAGCCTGAACCTGTCGAACACGGTCGCGGTGGTCGTGTTCGAGGCGTGGCGCCAGGCCGGGTTCGAAGGCGGCGCATGACGCCGGGACGGCGCCTCCCGCCCCGCGGAAGGCGTCACGTCCGCGCGAGCCGCGCGCGGTACAGGTCGTAGATGTCGGGGGAAAAGCACGCGAACACCACGCGTGCGAGGTTCGGCGCCTGCGGCAGCATTTCGGCGACGGTGCCCACGGCGATGTCGACGGCTTCTTCGGCCGGATAGCGATAGATTCCGCAGCTGATCGCCGGGAACGCGATCGACGTCGCCGCGACCTCCTCGGCCAGCTCGATCGCGCGGCGGTAGCACGACGCGAGCAGGTCGGCCTCGCCGCGCCCGCCGCCATGCCACACGGGCCCGACTGCATGGATCACGTAGCGCGCCGGCAGCCCGTGGCCGCGCGTGAGCCTGGCGTCGCCCGTGTCGCAGCCGCCGAGCGTGCGGCACTCGGCGAGCAGGCCGGGGCCGGCCGCGCGGTGGATCGCGCCGTCGACGCCGCCCCCGCCGAGCAGCGAGCCGTTCGCGGCGTTGACGATCGCGTCGACATCGAGCGTCGTGATGTCGACGATCTGCGCATCGAGCGTGGTGGAATGGATCTGCAGCATGACAACCTCCCGGAGCGCCGGAGACTGTTCAAGCGTAGCGCGCTTTGACGCCGTGCGCCCGCGGCGAACACGGCACCGGGCGGCGCCGGGCCGCGCTACTCGGCGCGCGCGTCGCGCCGCAGCAGGCCGCTGACGGCGTCGCGCGGCGCGATGCCGTCGAACAGCACGCCGCACACGGCTTCGGTGATCGGCATTTCGATCGACTGCGCGCGCGCGATGGCCAGCACGGCCTGCGCACAGCGCACGCCTTCGGCCACGTGGCCGAGCGCGCCGAGGATATCGTTCAGCGTGCGGCCGGCCGCCAGTTGCAGGCCGACCGTGCGGTTGCGCGACAGGTCGCCCGTCGCGGTGAGGATCAGGTCGCCGAGGCCGGTCAGGCCCGTGAAGGTTTCCGCACGGCCGCCGAGCGCGACGCCCAGCCGCGACATTTCGGCGAGGCCGCGCGTGATCAGCGCGGCACGCGCGTTCAGCCCGAGGCCGAGGCCGTCGGCGATACCGGTCGCGATCGCGAGCACGTTCTTCACCGCGCCGCCGACTTCGACGCCGACCACGTCGTCACCCGTATAGATCCGCATCGCGCCGTGATGGAACGCGGCGAGCGTGCGCTCGCGGCATTCGGCGGACGTACTCGCCACCGTCAGCGCGACGGGCAGCGACTGCCCGACCTCGCGTGCGAAGCTCGGCCCCGACAGCACGCCGTTGCTGTGCTGTTCGGGCAGCTCGGCCGCGATCACCTGGTGCGGCAGCAGATGCGTGTCGGCCTCGAAGCCCTTGCAGACCCAGACGATGTGCGCGGGCACGCAGCCCGCGGCGCGCATCGCGTGACACAGCGTGCGCAGCCCGGCCACCGGCGCGGCGATCACGCACAGAGCGTCGTCCGCGGCGCCGTGCGCGAGCGCGGCGCCGAGATCGGCGTCGTAGCGCAACGCGTCAGGCAGCGCGATGCCGTCCAGGTAGCGGGAATTTTCGTGCCGGGCCTGCAGCCCGGCGATGAGCGCGGCATCGCGCGCCCACAGAAGCGTATCGTGCCGCGCGGCCAGATGGCCCGCGAGCGCGGTGCCCCAGGCACCGGCGCCGAGAACGGCTACTTTCATACCCAGCACCGGTCCTCCGAGTAAAACGTCAGTTCAGCGTCGTGCCGTTCGGCGCGCCTGCTGCGTCGCCGGCCTGCTGCTGAAGCTGCGCGAGACGCTGTTCGTACAGCGCCTGGAAGTTGATTTCCGCCAGGTGGATCGGCGGGAAGCCCGCGCGCGTGATCGCGTCGGCGATGTTCGAACGCAGGTACGGGAACAGGATCGTCGGGCACGCGATGCCGACGAGCGGGTCGAGCTGTTCGTCCGGAATGTTGCGGATGTCGAAAATGCCGGCCTGCTTCGCTTCGATCAGGAACGCGACCTTGTCCTTCACCTTCGCGGTGACGGTGCCCGACACGACGACTTCGAACACGCTTTCCGCGAGGCGGTCGGCCTTCACGTCGACTTCGACTTCAACCGACGGCATGTCCTGCTCGAGGAAGATCGCCGGCGAATTCGGCTGCTCGAGCGACATATCCTTCAGGTAGACGCGCTGGATGTTGAAGAACGGTTGGTTTTCGACGTCGGACATGGTGTTTCCCTAAAAGTGGTGACGGGGCGGCCCGGCTTCGCGCCGGCCGCCACGGATGAATCCTGCGCGCCCAAGCCGCGGCGCGGCCGGCGGCCATTCTGCCCTATTCAGGCCGCTTGCAGAAGCGGAACGAGCCCGCCTTCGCGGTCGAGCTTCGACAGATCGTCGTAGCCGCCGACGTGCGTGTCGCCGATATAGATCTGCGGCACCGTGCGGCGCCCCGTGCGCGACATCATTTCGTCGCGGCGGGCCGGATCGCGGTCGATCAGCACCTTCTCGATCTGCTCGACACCGCGCAGCTTCAGCAGGCGCTCGGCCTGGATGCAATACGGACACACCTGCGTGCTGTACATCAAAACCTTGTTCACTTCGCCACTCCTTGTTTGACGACCGGCATCCCGGCCTGCTGCCAGGCAGCCACGCCGCCCTCGAGCACGTGCACCTCGGCGTAGCCCGCCGCCTCGACCTCGCGCGCCGCCTTCTGCGACTGCTGGCCGTTCTGGCAGACGAGCAGCACCGGCGTGCTCTTGTTCTTCGCGACCTGCGCGATCTTCGCGCCGATCTCGCCCGCCGCGACCTGACGGGCCGACGGCAGGTGGCCGGCCGCGAAATCGGACGCGGCGCGCACGTCGATCACGACCGCGTTGCGGCGGTTGATGAGTTGCGTCGCCTCCGCGGCCGACAGGCCGCCGCGACCGCGGCGCAGCGCGGGCCAGGCCAGCAGGCCGCCGGATACCACCAGGATCGCGATAAGGGCCAGGTTGGTGTAATCGGTAAAGAACGTCACGGAATTCCGCCGGAAAAAGAGAAATCGGATAAGGACAATCCCGCCATTATAAAATAACCGTCTTGCGCGATGGCGGGCCCCGGTCGGGTCCCGTACGACGCGCCCCGCTTCCCTATCACTACCGACCGCAAGATCCATGTACAAACTCGTTCTCATCCGCCACGGCGAATCGACGTGGAACAAGGAAAACCGCTTCACCGGCTGGGTCGACGTCGACCTGACCGAACAGGGTCGCAACGAGGCCTACCAGGCCGGCGAATTGCTCAAGGAGGCCGGCTACACGTTCGACATCGCGTACACGTCGGTACTCAAGCGCGCGATCCGCACGCTGTGGCACGTGCAGGACAAGATGGACCTGATGTACCTGCCGGTCGTCCACTCGTGGCGCCTGAACGAGCGCCACTACGGCGCGCTGTCGGGACTGAACAAGGCGGAAACGGCCGCGAAGTTCGGCGACGACCAGGTGCTCGTGTGGCGCCGCAGCTACGACACGCCGCCGCCCGCGCTCGAGCCGACCGACGAACGCGCGCCGTTCAACGACCCGCGCTACGCGAAGGTGCCGCGCGAGCAGCTGCCGCTCACCGAGTGCCTGAAGGACACGGTCGCGCGCGTGCTGCCGCTGTGGAACGAGTCGATCGCCCCGGCGGTCCGCGCCGGCAAGCAGGTGCTGATCGCCGCGCACGGCAACTCGCTGCGCGCGCTGATCAAGTACCTCGACGGCATCTCGGACAGCGACATCGTCGGCCTGAACATCCCGAACGGCGTGCCGCTCGTGTATGAACTCGACGAGAACCTGAAGCCGATCAAGCACTATTACCTCGGCGACCAGGACGCGATCGCGCAGGCGCAGGCCGCCGTCGCGAAGCAGGGCAAGGCGGGCTGACGCCCGTCGGCCGGGTGAGCCGGCCAGGCCGGGCGGGCCGCGTCCGGCGCGGCATGCCCGGCCCCGCCCCTTGCCCGCGCACCGCGCGAACCTTCGCGCCCCCGGCGCTGTCGAATCCGCTTTCGAACCCGCGGCGCGCCCGGCGGTGCCCGGCCGGGCCGCCTTCCGGGCCCGCCGCGACGCCCGCTGCGACGCAATTCGCGCCGTTCCACTGAGTCTTCGGACGAACAGTTATACTTGTCCGCTACATCCCCGCTACCGCCACGCGCTTCCCGACCGCACCAGATCTCTATGCGAATGAAATTGAAGAACATCGGCCTGATTGCCGCGGGCCTCGCCACGGGCGTGTTCGCCACGCTGCAGGTTTCCGCATCGGCCGAGCAGACCGCCACGGCGCCGCTTCCCCTCGACCAGCTCCGCCTGTTCGCGGAAGTCTTCGGACAGATCAAGCGCGAGTACGTCGAACCGGTCGACGACAAGAAGCTGCTGACGGCCGCGATCAAGGGCATGGTGTCGAGCCTCGACCCGCACTCGTCGTTCCTCGACAAGACCGACTATGACGAGCTGCAGGAGCAGACGAAGGGCCGCTTCGCGGGTCTCGGCATCGAGATCTCGCAGGAAGACGGCCTCGTCAAGGTGATCTCGCCGATCGAAGATACGCCCGCGTTCCGCGCCGGCATCCGTCCGGGCGACCTGATCACGCGCATCAACGACAAGCCGGTGCGCGGCATGACGCTCGACAAGGCCGTGAAGCAGATGCGCGGCGAGCCGGGCACCAAGGTCACGCTGACGATCTTCCGCAAGAGCGACGACCGCACGTTCCCGGTCACCGTCACGCGCGCGATCATCAAGGTCCAGAGCGTGAAGATGAAGATCCTCGATCCGGGCTATGCGTATGTCCGCATCACGAGCTTCCAGGAGCGCACGACGCCCGATCTCGCGCAGAAGCTGCAGGACATCGCACGCCAGCAGCCGAACTTGAAGGGCCTCGTCCTCGACCTGCGCAACAACGGCGGCGGCCTGCTGCAGAGCGCGGTCGGCGTGGCCGGCGCGTTCCTGCCGCCCGACTCCGTCGTCGTGTCGACCAACGGCCAGATCCCCGATTCGAAGCAGGTCTACCGCGATACGTACGACAACTATCGCCTGCCGTCCTTCGACGGCGATCCGCTGAAGAACCTGCCGCCGGTCTTCAAGACGGTGCCGATGATCGTGCTGACGAACGCCTATTCGGCGTCCGCGTCGGAAATCGTCGCCGGTGCGCTGCAGGATTCGAAGCGCGCGCAGATCATGGGCAAGACGACGTTCGGCAAGGGTTCGGTGCAGACGGTCCGCCCGATGACGGCCGACACCGCACTGCGCCTGACCACCGCGTACTACTACACGCCGAGCGGCCGTTCGATCCAGAACAAGGGCATCACGCCGGACGTGCCGGTCGATCAGTACGCGGACGGCGATCCGGACGACGTGCTCGTGACGCGCGAGGTCGACTACACGAACCACCTCGCGAACACGCAGGATCCGAACGAGAAGAAGGAACAGGAAGAGCGCGAGCAGCGCCGGATGGATCAACTGCGCGTCCTCGAAGAGCAGAACGACAAGAAGACGCCGGAACAGCGCCAGAAGGATCGCGATCGCAAGCCGATCGAGTTCGGCAGCGCCGACGACTTCATGATGCAGCAGGCGCTCAACAAGCTCGAAGGCAAGCCGGTGCAGGAATCGAAGTCGCTGCTCGCCGAAAGCACGAAGGGCACGGCCGGCAAGGCCGCCACGGCCCCGAAGGCATCGGGCGCAAGCGCGAAGCCGGCTTCCGCACCGAAGCCCGCGTCGGCGCCGAAGTAAGCGCCGGCCGGCATCCGACGGGCCATCGCGGGAAGACCGCGATGGCCCGTTTTTCATGCGCGCCTAAAATAACGACACGTCCGCCGCTTCGCCCACGACTCCCCCCATGAACGACGATCAACTCCTTCGCTACTCCCGCCACATCCTCGTCGACGAAATCGGCATCGAGGCGCAGCAGCGCTTTCTCGATGCGCATGCGATCGTCGTCGGCGCGGGCGGCCTCGGCTCGCCCGCCGCAATGTACCTCGCGGCATCGGGCGTCGGCACGATCACGCTCGTCGACGCCGATACGGTCGATCTCACGAACCTGCAGCGGCAGATCCTGCACGTGACGGCCTCGGTCGGCCGCAGCAAGGTCGAATCGGGGCGCGACACGCTCGCGCAACTGAACCCCGAGGTGAAGGTGGACGCGGTCGCCGCGCGCGTCGACGACGCATGGCTCGACGCGCACGTGCCGAGCGCGACCGTCGTGCTCGACTGCACCGACAACTTCGCGACGCGGCACGCGATCAACCGCGCGTGCGTCGCGCACGGCGTGCCGCTCGTGTCGGGCGCCGCGCTGCGCTTCGACGGCCAGATCAGCACGTTCGATTTCCGCGACCCGGCCGCGCCCTGCTATGCGTGCGTGTTTCCGGAAGACCAGCCGTTCGAGGAGGTCGCGTGCGCGACGATGGGCGTGTTCGCGCCGACGGTCGGGATCATCGGTGCGATGCAGGCCGCCGAGGCGCTGCGCGTGATCGGCGACATCGGCAAGACGCTCAACGGGCGGCTGATGATGCTCGATTCGCTGCGGATGGAATGGACGACGATGAAAATCGCGCGCCAGGCCGACTGCCCCGTGTGCGGGGGCCGGCACTGACGCGCGACGGGCATGCGCCAGGCGGCGCATGCTTGGTGACACTTCGCTACTTTTTGAGCGGCAACGTGGCGCCTATGCGGCCGCATCCGCGCGCGGCTCGGCGACCGACAGGCGCTGCAGCGCCGCCTGCACTTCCTCCGGCTCGAACGCGGCGAGCACGTCGGCCGTCGGCTTTTCGAGCGCCTTCAGGTGTGCGCGCAGGATCTCCTGCTTCACGACGAGCAGCTGGCTCGGGTGCATCGAGAACTCGGTGAGCCCCATCCCGAGCAGCAGGCGCGTAAGCGCCGGGTCGCCCGCCATCTCCCCGCACACCGACACGGATACCCCCGCGCGCTTCGCTTCGCGCAACGTATAGGCGATCAGGTGCAGCACGGCCGGGTGCAGCGGGTCGTACAGGTGCGCGACCGCGTTGTCGGCACGGTCGATCGCGAGCGTGTACTGGATCAGGTCGTTCGTGCCGATCGACAGGAAATCGAACCGCTTCAGGAACAGCGGCAGCGCGATCGCCGCGGCCGGGATCTCGATCATCGCGCCGATGCGCACGTTCGGATCGTACGCGAGCCCCGCGTCGTCGAGCTGGCGCTTCGCCTCGCGGATCAGGTCGAGCGTCTGGTCGATCTCCTGCGCGTGCGCGAGCATCGGAATCAGGATCTTCACCTGGCCGAACGCGGACGCACGCAGGATCGCACGCAACTGCGTGAGGAACATCTGCGGCTCGGACAGGCTCCAGCGGATCGCGCGCAGGCCGAGCGCGGGGTTCGGCGCCGTCTCGTAGCCCTCGTCGAGTGCCTCGAGCGGCTTGTCCGCGCCGACGTCGATCGTGCGGATCGTCACCGGCATGCCCTTCATCCACTCGACGGCCCGCTTGTAGGCGGCGAACTGCTCCTCCTCTTCCGGCATCTCCTTCTGATGCATGAACAGGAACTCGGAACGGAACAGCCCGACGCCGACCGCGCCGGCCTCGACGGCCGCCTTCGCGTCGTCGGGCAGCTCGATGTTCGCGTACAGATCGATCTTGGTGCCGCACAACGTTTGCGTCGGCGAGAACTTCAGACGCTGCAGCTTGCGTTGCTCCAGCAGCTTCTCGGACTGCCGGTACGAATACTCCTCGAGGACGATCGGCGCCGGATCGACGATCACGATGCCCTGGTCGCCGTCGACGATGATCAGGTCGTCCTGGCGGATCAGCGCGCTCGCGTGCTGCACGCCGACCGCGGCCGGAATGCCGAGGCTGCGCGCGACGATCGCCGTGTGCGACGTGCGCCCGCCGAGGTCGGTGACGAACGCCTGGAACGACTGCGACTTGAACTGCATCATGTCGGCCGGCGCGATGTCGTGCGCGACGACGATCATCTCGTTCGTGCCGTTCGCGGCCGCGCGGTCGAGCGCCTGCGACGCGGACGGTGCGCCGGCGAGCGCCTTCAGCACGCGCTCGACCACCTGCTCGATGTCGGCCTTGCGCTCGCGCAGGTATTCGTCCTCGATGTCGTCGAAGTGACGCGTGAGCAGCTCGAGCTGCTCGGTCAGCGCCCACTCGACGTTGTAGCGGCGCGTGCGGATCAGGTCGATGGTTTCCTGCACGAGCATCTCGTCGCTCAGGATCATCGCGTGGACGTCGATGAATGCACCGACCTCGCTCGGGGTGTCGTCGGTCAGGTCGGCGCGCAGCGCCTCGAGTTCGTGATGCACGACATCGAGCGCCGTGCGGAAGCGCTCGACCTCGGCATCGATCTGGTTTGCGTCGATCAGGTAATGGGCGACGTCGAGCGCCGCCGGCGCGATCAGGTACGCTCGCCCGATCGCGATACCTCGTGAGACGGGAATGCCATGCAGCGTGAAGGACACGCGCACCTCCTCTGTACAAGTAAAGCCGCGGCACACTGCTGCGATGCGCTTATGACCCCGGTTAGCGATTATAAATTCCGCGACTCCCCGCTGACTGCATGCACCGCAGCATTGCGCATTCCGCATCAATGCTTCCGACGAAAAAAATGCCGCGGAATCCGCGGCATTCTGACTGGAAACGGCAACGATCCCGTGCGCGGCGCGCGCGGATCACTGCCCTTCGCCGAACTTGTCCGCGATCAGTTTCAGCAGTGCGTCCATCGCTTCCCGCTCGTCGGGCCCTTCGGTCTCGATCGTCACGGTGCTGCCGATGCCCGCCGCCAGCATCATCACGCCCATGATGCTCTTCGCGTTGATCTTGCGCCCGTTGCGCGTCATCCAGACTTCCGACTGGAAGTTACCGGCCAGTTGCGTAAGCTTGGCCGATGCGCGCGCATGGAGCCCCAATTTATTGACGATGGTGGTTTCTTGTTGAAGCATGATTCTCGGTCGGGTCGGTCGGGACCGCCGGCGGCGCGCGCCGGCGGTGCTGTCTAAAACGGAAAACGGGAAATCAGTGCGACTCGGTGCGCGGTTGCGGTTCCGGCGGAATCGGCGCGCATTGGCCGCAGCCGGTTTCCGTCGGCGGCGGCGGCGTGCCGGCCGACACCTCGTGGACGCCCTTCGCCCCGCCGGACAGCGCCTTGTCGACGAGCTTGTCGAGCGGCACGGTGCGGTAGCAGACGGCCCGCACGAGCATCGGCAGGTTCACGCCCGCCAGCACGCGCACGTTGTCGAGCTTCGCAAGCTGGCCGGCGATGTTCGCCGGCGTCGCGCCGTACATGTCGGTCAGCACGACCACGCCGTTCTCTTCGCGGAGCCGCGCGAGCTCCGCGTGCGCGAACGCCATCACCTGGGCCGGATCGCTGTCCGCCATCACGTCGATACAGCCGATGCGGGCGGGCACGCCGCCATAGATGTGCGCGATGCAGTCCCGCAGCGCGGTGGCGAGCGGGGCGTGCGCGATGATCAGGATCCCGGCCATGTCAGATCGCTCCCGGCCGCCCCTGGCGGGCCGATACCCCGCGGCGGGGCAATGAGCGTAGCGAGTGTGGGAAACGTTTCATGGTCAGCCTTGCAACAGTTTCGGCCCGACCGCCGGGCCTTTGGTGCGCGATCGCGGCACCGGGCAAGCGGGCATTGTAGCAGGCCGGTCGAGCTGCTCCGGCGACGGGGGACCTGCGCGGCCGCCGCCGGGGTTGCGCGGGAGACGGCCTACGCGGCCGCACGCTCCAGCGCGTCGATGAACATCGCGGCGACGTCGAAGCCCGTCTGCTCCATGATCTCGCGGAAGCACGTCGGGCTCGTGACGTTCACCTCGGTCAGCCAGTCGCCGATCGCATCGAGGCCGACCAGCAGCAGCCCGCGCGCCGCGAGCACGGGCCCGAGCGTGTCGGCGATCTCGCGATCGCGCGCGGTCAGCGGCTGCGCGACCCCGAGCCCGCCCGCCGCGAGATTGCCGCGCACCTCGCTGCCCTGCGGAATCCGCGCGAGCGAATACGGCACCGGCTCGCCCGCGATCAGCAGGATGCGTTTGTCGCCGGCCTTGATCTCGGGAATGAACTTCTGGATCATCAGCGAGCGCGTGCCGTCATGGCCGAGCATCTCGATGATCGCACCGAGGTTCATGCCGTCGGCCTTCACGCGGAACACGCCCATCCCGCCCATCCCGTCGAGCGGCTTCACGATCACGTCGCCGTGCTCGGCGTGGAAGGCGCGCAGGCGCGCCGCATCGCGCGTGACGAGCGTCGGCGCGACGAATTGCGGAAACTCGCCGATCGCGAGCTTTTCCGAGTGATCGCGAATCGACTGCGGCTTGTTGAATACGCGCGCGCCCGCCCGTTCGGCAAGCTCGAGCATCCACGTGGCCGTTACGTATTCCATGTCGAACGGCGGATCCTTGCGCATCAGCACCGCGCCGAACGACGTCAGCGCACGCGACTCGTGAGCGGCCGCCTCGTACCACGGTTCGCGGTGCAGGTCGGCCGTGTCGCCGACGATCGTCACGCGCTGCACGTCCGCCTCGACACCGCTCCCCGTCCATGCGAGCTGGTGCGGCTGGCACGCGTACACCGCATGCCCGCGCCGCGCGGCCTCGGCCATCATCGCGTAGGTCGAATCCTTGTAGATCTTGAAGCGCTCGAGCGGGTCGGCGATAAAGAGAATGTCCATGAGGTCCTGTACTTGGCGAAGGTCCGTTATACCTGGATGGCTTCGGGGTCGGTCTTTTCCAGTTCGATCGACGACGCGATCAGCGACAGCCGCGCGACGACGCCGTACATGTAGAAACGGTTCGGCGGCGCGGCACCCGGCTTCGCGCCGGCATCCGGCAGCGCGGTGTGCTCGAAGCCGAGCGGCACGTAGTGCATGCCGGGCGCGTTCAGGTTCT
The DNA here is from genome assembly GCF_004803625.1 of Burkholderia sp. LS-044. Taxonomy (NCBI): domain Bacteria; kingdom Pseudomonadati; phylum Pseudomonadota; class Betaproteobacteria; order Burkholderiales; family Burkholderiaceae; genus Burkholderia; species Burkholderia sp. LS-044. Next base: position 36,304 of record NZ_SSWO01000011.1, on the reverse strand, counting down.
GGTCGCGCTCGCGGCCGGCGTGCGTGCGGTAGAAGCCGCCGACCACGTAGCGGTCGATCATGTATACAACGGGCTCGGCCACTTCGTCGCCGACGCGCTCGAACGTATACACGCCTTCCTGCACGATCACGTCGCGCACCGCGAGGCCGGCCTTCGACTCGGCCATCTGCGCGCGCTCGGCCTTCGACATCCGGCCGATCTCGGCCGCGTCGTGCACGGTCATCACGCCGCGCCCCGCCGTGCCCGCGTCGGCTTTCACGACGACGTACGGCTTCTCGCTGATCCCGTATTCGCGGTACTTGCGCGCGATCTTCTTCAGCACGCCGTCGATCGCGTCGGCGAGCGCCTGCTCGCCTTCATGCGCCTGCCAGTCGACGCCTTCCACGTGCGCGAAATACGGATTCACCATCCACGGATCGACGCCGACCATCTTCGCGAACTTCTTCGCGACGTCGTCGTAGCACGAGAAGTGCGTCGACTTGCGGCGCACGGCCCAGCCCGCGTGCAGCGGCGGCAGCAGGTACTGCTCGTGCAGGTTTTCCAGCACGGCCGGGATGCCGGCCGACAGGTCGTTGTTCAGCAGGATCGAGCACGGGTCGAAATTCTTCAGGCCGAGGCGGCGCTGCGAACGCTCGAGCGGTTCGAGCACGATCTTCTGGCCGTCGGCCAGCGTGATCGGCGTCATGTCGGTGATGCTCGGGTCGAGCGAGCCGAAGCGCACGTTCAGGCCGGCCTGGCGCATGATCGTCGCGAGGCGCGCGACGTTTTCGAGGTAGAACGCGTTGCGGGTCGGCAGCTCGGGAATCACGAGCAGGTTCTTCGCGTCCGGGCAGATCTTCTCGATCGCGGCCATCGCGGCCTGCACGGCGAGCGGCAGCACTTCGGACGGCAGGTTGTTGAACGCGCCGGGAAACAGGTTCGCGTCGACGGGCGCCAGCTTGAAGCCGGCATTGCGCAGGTCCACCGAACAATAGAACGGCGGGGTGTGTTCCTGCCATTCGAGCCTGAACCAGCGTTCGATCGCAGGCGTCGCGTCGAGGATCTTCTGCTCGAGTTCGAGCAGCGGACCGTTCAACGCCGTAACGAGGTGGGGAACCATGAATCACTCGCGAGCGGGAGAATGAAGATTGTAGAGCAATTGCCTTGCCCATTTGGGGATTGTTCCCGGCTTCACAAGGATATGCAGGAAGTTTTCGGCTATTGACCCGATAGAGTGAAGGGTTATCCGCTACGTCAGTGCGTGACAGGAGAAAAAAAGCCCGCCGGGTAGGCGGGCCGAAGTCGCTGCGCTCATTCGGGGCGGGCGCCGTCGTCGCGGCGGCCCGCCGTTGATTCGTGTGACTTATTCCACGTGCTCGCCGTGCAGGATCACGTCGAGACCTTCGCGCTCTTCCTCTTCGGTCACGCGCAGGCCCATCGTCAGGTCGATCAGCTTCAGCAGCACGAAGCTCAGCACGCCGCTGTAGACCAGCGTGATCAGCACGCCCTTCGCCTGCAGCAGCAGGCTGCCGTCGGCGCCGCCGATGTCCTTGACCGCGAACACACCCGTCAGCAGCGCGCCGAGAATCCCGCCGATGCCGTGCACGCCGAACGCGTCGAGCGAATCGTCGTAGCCGAGCTTCGACTTGAGCCAGGTCGCCGACCAGAAGCAGACGACGCCGGCGGCGATGCCGATCACCAGTGCACCCGCCACGCCGACGAAACCGGCAGCCGGCGTGATCGCCACGAGACCCGCGACCGCACCCGACACGATGCCGAGCACCGACGGCTTGCCCTTCGCGATCCACTCGGCAAACATCCAGCCGAGCGCCGCGCAGGCGGTCGCCACTTGCGTGGTCAGCATCGCGAAGCCGGCACGGCCGTCAGCGGCGACCGCGGAGCCCGCGTTGAAGCCGAACCAGCCGACCCACAGCATCGAGCCGCCGATCATCGTCAGCACGAGGTTGTGCGGCGCCATCGATTCGCGGCCGTAGCCGACGCGCTTGCCGAGCACGAGGCACGACACGAGGCCCGCGATACCGGCGTTGATGTGCACCACCGTGCCGCCCGCGAAGTCGAGTACGCCGTCGGCCGACAGCCAGCCGGTCGGCTCCCACACCATGTGCGCGACCGGCACGTAGACGATCAGCGACCAGAGCGTCATGAACACGAGCATCGCCGAGAACTTCATGCGATCCGCGAACGCGCCGCAGATCAGCGCCGGCGTGATGATCGCGAACGTCATCTGGTAGACGAAGTAGACCGATTCCGGAATCGTCGTCGCGAGATGGCTGACGGTCAGCGTCGTCGCCTTGTCGCCCTTGATGTAGTTCATGCCGTGCAGGAATGCGCGCGACAGGCCGCCGATGAAGCCGTTGCCCGGCGTGAACGCGAGGCTGTAGCCGACCACCGTCCACAGCACCGTGATCACCGCGGTGATCGCGAAGCTCTGCATCACGGTCGCGAGCACGTTCTTCTTGCGGACCATGCCCGCGTAGAACAGCGCGAGGCCCGGGATCGTCATGAACAGCACGAGCGCGGTCGACGTCAGCATCCACGCGGTGTCGCCCGCGCTGATCTTCGACGAATCGACCGAGAACGGTGCGGTCGGCGCAGCCGGTGCGGCCGGCGCGGACGCGGCGGCGGCGGCCGATGCGTCGGCGGCGCCCGAAGCCGGTGCGGCGGCAGCGGCCGGTGCAGATGCATCGGTTGCAGCCGGTGCCGAAGCGGCCGGCGCGGCGGCAGCCGAGGCGTCGGAAGCCGTTGCGGCGGGCGCGGACGCAGCGGCGGCGGACGCCGCGTCGTCGGCGAGCGCGGAGCCGACGCCTGCCGCGATCAGCGAGCCGGCCATCAGCAGGGACATCAGAAGTTTGCGCATCTTGGGTTTCCTCTTGTCGCTTGTCTTGTCTGTTCTGTTACAGCGCGTCTGCGCCCGTCTCCCCGGTGCGAATCCGGATCACCTGTTCGATCGCCGTGACGAAGATCTTGCCGTCGCCGATCTTGCCGGTGCGCGCGGCCCGCTCGATCGCCTCGACCGCCTGGTCGACGAGATCGTCGGACACCGCTGCCTCGATCTTCATCTTCGGCAGGAAATCGACCACGTATTCGGCGCCGCGATACAGCTCGGTGTGCCCCTTCTGGCGGCCGAACCCTTTTACCTCGGTCACCGTGATTCCCGAGACGCCAAGCGCCGACAGCGCCTCGCGCGTCTCATCGAGCTTGAACGGCTTGATGATTGCGGTAATGAGTTTCATGAAGTCCTCTCGCTGAGTTGTCCCGTCGAATTGGTTGGAATGTTGTAACGGACTCTCCTCAGCAACTCGCATGCCATGTCGGTTCGAGCACCGTTTCGAAGGGCTTCATCAAGGGGTCGCATCCCGCGATGTAAGGTGCGCAAGCCCGGCCGAATGGCCAACGCGGGCCGCTTTGCTGGCGCGGCGAAAGGAACGTTGCTAGAGTGCACGCACGTCCCGGGTCACCGGGCCATTCACCCATGCCGGCGCCATGCCCGGAATTCGCGCCCCCGGCGCACCATTTCCGGTCATGCGTGCATCATGGGCACGTACGCAACTGAAGATGCACATTTTTTGTGCAAAGAAGGGGAATCACATGAAGCAACCCAGCGACGTTTTCAACGATCTGCAGTCGCGCGTCAGCGATCTGCTGAAAAACTCGCCGGCCAAGGACGTCGAGCGCAACGTGAAGGCCATGCTGTCGCAAGGCTTTTCGAAACTCGACCTCGTCACGCGCGAGGAATTCGACACGCAGGCGCAAGTGCTCGCCCGCACCCGCGTGCGCCTCGAGGAACTCGAAAAGCGCGTCGCCGAACTCGAGCAGAAGCTCGCCGCGCCGTAAGCCTGACGCCCCACCCGGCCTCAAGGTCCGGGCGCGGGCCGCCTCGTGCGGCCCGCGCCCGCCAGCCCCGAAAACCTGAAACCCTGAAGTCGCGCTACCGCGCTTCGTCGTAAGTCGTTCTCCGCAGCCCACCGCTCTTCGCTGTCCCTCGCTCTTCGCTGTCCCTCGCTCTTCGCTGCCCCTCGCTCTTCGCAGCACCCCGTTCTTCGCAGTCTCTCGCTCTTTTCCCGCGCCACGCCGGCAAGCGCGCACCGATTCCTCCGATTCCCGCGGCATGCGGCCACGAACGGCCGTCGCCCGTCCGTCTTGTTTACAGGAGCCTCGCCATGTCGCTCGCCGTGGTGCGCAGTCGCGCGCCCGCCTCCGGCCGTGCGCCGGACGTCACCGTCGAAGTCCATCTCGCCAACGGGCTGCCGTCGTTCTCGATCGTCGGCCTGCCCGATCTCGAGGTCCGCGAAAGCCGCGAGCGCGTGCGTGCCGCGCTGCAGAACTGCGGTTTCGAATTCCCCGTGCGCCGCATCACCGTCAACCTCGCGCCGGCCGACCTGCCGAAGGAGTCGGGGCGGTTCGTTTAGGTGCCTGTTATCTGTTAGGAGCTGACCATAGTAGGGTCAAGTGAGTTACCTGCACACGGAGGTGGTTCTGTGACTGTGGTCGATTCTCGGCGGGGAATTAGGGGCAACGTGTGCTTTGCCGTTCATTATTAAATGGGGCAAGCCGGCAAAGCCGGCGCGTCAGACGTTCGAGTGTGTGCAACTCTGGTACCGCCCGCAGGGCGGCTGTCCACACCCGTGTGGTGTGGACAGCAGAGTTGTGCACACGGGAATTCGGGGGGCAGCCTGGCGGCAAAGCTCGAACAGAAGTTTGGATGCTCGGACCCCAGTTACTGTCTCGCTCATTCCGCGTGCGAGTGAGCGATGTGTATCACTGGTCTACTAGACCGGTCGGAATCAGCGCTTTAATTTTTTTCCGCACTGCCGGCGACAAATGCGGCCACGCGAGTACCAGTTCCGCAAGTTCATCGTCCTCACAGTAGAAATACGCCGCCGGCAAGCAAAGAACCTCCGCCAAGTTCACTGCCGTACCAAACGGCGGCTCGTTCTCGCCGGTTTCGTACCTGCTTATCCGCGCGCTTGCAGTATGTTCATCGAGGCCAATTCGTACGCCTAGCTTGTCTTGCGGAATTCCGAAGCGTAAGCGCGCTTCCCGCAAGCGACGGCCGAACAAGGTTGATGACTTCTTTTTCATTCTACGAATGTCGTAGAATTCGCTTGTTGTTTCTCTACGTAATTCGTAGAATTGGCCGTGCCCGTGAAGGCCGCAATGGTCGTCAACGCCGTTGTCATATTTTCACGACTTAGCGCACGCGCAGCGGGCCGGCGAGCCCGTTGGTATGCCGCGCTACCGTTGAATGTCAACGTCAAGTGCAGGTGGCAAACTTCACTTTCACAGTCGCTCGTTGCGAAGGGCATGCTCGTCCCGCCGCAGGTCGATGACGGAGAATTATTGGTGACTGCTCCTCGAGCCCAGCGTCGTACGCGGTTGGTTGAAAACTCGCCGGCAGTGCGCCGACAGGTCAAGTTGGTTCAACCCGTGGACACCGAGTTGCATCCCAAGCCGCGCTTGTGGATGCTGAACGCTTGGCAAAACGACCTGTTCTCGCGGTTCCCGCTCTTCTTTCGCGCGGTGCATCATCCCGATTCATACCCTGCGAACATCTCGCACTTCGGCATTCAATGCGGAGTCGGTTGGTACCCCATCATTGAAGCGCTGGCACGCGACGTTGAGCTTGAGCTACGAACGTTGTGGCACGAGCAGCTCCAGTTTCCGGAGAAACTCGCAGAACTGGATAGCGCGCTGGTGTCGGGCCGCGCCACATACCCGATTCTTCCCATCTGCACCGACATCGGACAAGTTGCAGGCAAACTCGTCATCTCGCTCGTGCACGGGAATATGTGTCCCACAGATGCGTGGGCGCGCATCCGCGCGTACGTTGAAATTGCAGAGGCGAGTGCTCAATGCATCTGCGAGAGCTGCGGCAATCAGGGTAAGTTTCGGGAAGCCTATTGGCGCCGCGTCTATTGCGATGTCTGCATCACGCCGAAGGGCAACCTGGGGCAAGGGGAGTCGTGCGATTGAGCGAGCCAGGAATGCAGACAACCTCTCAGTATTCCGGCGTTCCTGATGATTTAACGCACCTTTCCCCACCCTCTATCGACCAAATGTCTCCAGCCTCATCCACGCCGAACCCGACACTCAGCCCACTGGTACCGGACCTTCGGGCGCTCGGCCACCTGATTAGTTACCACCGGCAACAATGCGAACTCAGCCTCCTCGACGCCGCCGACTATCTCTACGTCGAGGTCGCTGAATTGAGCCGCATCGAAGATGGATTGTCCGTCGATACCGAGCCCCTGTTCAAGGTACTCGCTGGGTTCGGACTAGAGATGCTCGTTATGAAAAGGGATAACGCTGGCGACGCACTCAAGGCAGTGGGCCACACAGTCAACTGGCATAAAGTGTTGGAGCAGCGTTCGCCTCGGCGAGAACGGCCCCCGCCTGCTCCCTATATTCTTGACTGCGCCACTCCAACGCTATTCGTCGACTTCGACGGGACGCTCCACATTGGCAATGCTTACATCGACGAAGATGAAGAAATAACACTCGATACCGGCCGTCCTCTGCTGGAGTTCGCGCCCATACTCGCCGAGCTTCTGGAGCCATATCCCAATGTAGAAATTGTCCTCACGACGTCGTGGGTGCGGCGGTTGCCCGAGGAGCGCGTCATCGAGTACCTGCCGCCCGAACTGCGCCGGCGCGTCGTCGGAACCACCCGGGATATCAAACCCCGGCTCAGCTATGTGCAGGACGGCACCGAGCGCACCTACGTCATCAGCAGCTACGCCTATGGAAAGCGGCTCAGGCACTGGCTCGCTATCGACGACGCAGTATTCGGCACCGCGCGGTTCGGCCGTGAGCCAGGTGAACTCGTGGACCACTTCCTGCTGCTCGATTCGTCCAGTGGAATCAGCGACAGCAAAGCACTGCGCCGTGTTGCAAGGTGGCTTACCGAAGCGCATTCCGCGCGAGATGGCTAACTGCACACGACGACAACATAAATGGAGCAATCTTCCATGACTACAGCGTATGAGCGCACGAAAGCAGTCATCGAAACGCGAGAGCTTCTGCAACTGCTTGGCTCCCCCACCGGTACCGCCACGCGCGACACAGTTAGGGACGCCGCGCTATTACTCCTCCGGCACTATCCGCTGGACATCGACCTCGAGATATCAGCCGCAGCATTGCCGGGAATCTGGGCCGCTCCTCAACGGTGACGCACCGGCGCCACTGGACTCTCGAAGGAAATTGCGGTCGCTCGAGAACCTGGGTAATGCTGCAGTTCGCTGCGAGTTGACTCGCCCGACGCCGCTGCATTGCACTGAATCAACTTCTCGGGAAGTGGTATGACGCAACGCCTTCAGGACGTCGTTAGTAAGCTGTATCGGTCACCAGTGGACCACGCACGTCAGGTATTCGCGGTGTCGCGAAGCGAAGCGGAAAGACTGCCCCGTCTACCGTCGGTGGCCGTCATCTCAATCACCGCTCCGGAACGCTCGACAGCCAATCTCGACGGCTTCGGCCACGTGCTACGCCTGAGCTTCGCTGACGTGGACTTCCTGAAACCAGACCTATCCAGAAAGGCAACAAAGAGCCTCACTCATGCATTCACCCCCGGACACGCTGACATGATTCGCTCATTCGTCGAATGCCTGCCGGACGAAATCAACGCAATCGTCGTTCACTGTGAGGGCGGCTACTCGCGGTCGTGCGCCGTAGCACTCGGACTTCATCGGCTATATGGGTACAACGTGGAAAAGGAGCATCTCGCTCATGCGAACTCCTCAATACTTCGCGTGATGACCGGGGACGACAGCATCGACCGCAGTCACGCAGAGCACGGCCAGCTGGCCATGTCGGATGACGCAGAGAAGAGACTCAAGGACGCGCTCGCAGGCGGCCCACGGTCCGAAAGAAAATTCCGCAAATCGCTGCGACGGTCTGCCCCTCGGAAATGAAGCAGGGCAACGTCTCGATAACTGGCAAGCGATTAGAGATTCGACTTACGGCCTGTGTCAACTGAACATGAGCGTTCTCAACCTCGAGCCACATCTCATCTTGCTCGACGACCAGCGAAGTATTGCTGATGCAGAAGCACACCAGCGGATTCGGGACTGGTTGACCGAAGTACCCGTTCAATTGGTCATGAACAACTTGGCGCCGACACTATTCGTCGATTTCGACGGAACGCTCCACGTCGGCAACACATACATCGGCGAGGATGACGAAATAATGCTCGACACTAGCCGCCCGTTACTGGAGTTCGCGCTACTATTAGCAGAGTTGCTCGCACCTTACCCCGATGTGGAGATGGTGGCCACGACATCGTGGGCGAGCCAATTGCCAGACGAGCGGTCATCAGCTATCTGCCACCCGAATTGCGTCCGCGTGTAGTCGGCCCGACCCCCAGCACCAAGCCGTGGCGCAGCTATGTGCACGACGGCACTGAGCGCATGCATGTCATCACAAGCTACGCGTACGGCAGACCGCCGCGTGACGTGCTCTATCATCCCCCGCGCTTCTTCGCCATAACCGCCCTGATGTCCTTCTCGCTGACCTTGCCAGTCTTGTCGCGCATCACCTTCAGGGTCGTATTCGGCCCGAAGCCCGGAATGGGATTCGGCAAGTTCTTGTTCATCGTGTTGCCATGCTTCAGGTCAATCTTCCCATCCTTGTCACGATGGCGACCATCGAGCCCTGGTTGCTTCATGGTAGCGCTCCTTGTGGTTTTGAACATGAGAACTGCTCTACAACACCTGCAACCCTGACCTCGTGCGGAGCAACGTGCACGAGCCGTCAACGACGCTGACGGGCGCCTCCGGAATCACGCTGACCGAGCCCACTGGTACGCGGGCAACAACCGCCTATGCCGCCTTCTGTGCCGCCACGACGCAATCCTCCGCCAGCTTATATGGCTCTCCGTTTAGCACTGCTCTCAACAAGTCGACACATGCCTGCGAATACTTGTTTGTGCTGCTCGATTTCCCCGTCCGCATCGTGATGTGATACGTGTTGTCGGAGGACTTCAGGTCGAAGCCTGTCTGCTCGTCCACCAGCGCTATAAGGCGATGTGCTGCATTCCAGCCCTTAAAACCGAGTTGCTCGGCAACTTCGGTCAGCGTGAACGGAAACTGCAGGTTGACCTTCGCCGGGTCCCCGATTGCTGTAATGCCGAGCAACGTCGCAACACCCTCGCCTTCCTGTAGCTTGTGTTCGAGCGTCTGGAAATCGATTTCCACCTTCTTGGTCGGCACGTCCTTGCGGACTAGGTCAATCGTGCGTGCGAGCAGTGACCGCAGCAGCTTCATGTTCACCTTCTCGAGCGCGCCACCGCTGCTGAATGCCTCGTAGACCCACTCGAACGACGACGCGGAGATACTCTTAATCCGAATCTCCCGGTTCTCGCCGACCGCGAGCACCCTGTCTCGCGCAGGGTATGAGTTTTCGTCAATTGCGGGGTCCCACTCGAGAATGTAGATGTTCGGGACGAGTGCGAAATCCGCGCGAATCATCCGGTCAACGTCGTAGAGCACGCTGCGGATATTAGGGTCGCTCGCGCCGTAGCCAATAAACAGCAGCGGATGCTCTGCGAAGTACGTCAGCAGCTTCGCGCTCAGGTATTTCTTGTCCGTTTCGAAGGCTTCGTAATCCTCGTGCGTTAGCACAAGCGAAAGCGGGTCCGCGACCGAGCCATGAATCTTGAAGATTTCGCCGATGGAAAGATACGGCTGCTTCAGAATCGTCTGGCCGACGACCGCCTCGTACTGTGGAAACAGCGGTTCCAGCAACTCGTCGTAGTTAGTCGTAACGATAGCGTGCGGATTAATCGCCTGCAGCGCCCTGAGCTCCGCCTTTAGGCTCGCGTGCACCGGTTTGAGGTTGTGAAGCATAGCGGCTGTCGCATGCTTCAAGAACACTTCCGTCGGGAACGCCTCGTTGAAATATTTCGGAGGGAAGTTCGCGCGCCCCTTGTCCCACGCCCAGTCCCGATATGCCTCCGCGAACATGCTCGCGATACGCGGTTGGTCCTGGAATTTCTGCTTGTAGTAAGCGTAAGGATGGTCAATTCTCGGACAGTTCTCGGCCAGCTTCTTCAGGAGCTCGTTCCAAGTCGGCGCGTCGGCGTATCGCCGCGAAAACCCAGACCCGACAAACAGTATTGGCTGACAGCCCGCAAGCTTCAGCACATTCGCAATGTCTGCCCTTACTTCTTCCTGATACCGCCCGTAATCCATCGGCATGGTGGTCTCTGAGAATACGACACGCTCGACGTGCGCTACCTTTCTCATTCTATGGAGGTCGCATTGAGACGCCCCCCTAGCCCGTATTCGTTCTCACGCTTTACATGCATAAGCTGTCAGCATGTAGTGCGATTTGACTTGCCGCCAGAAAGAAATTACAACATACGGTAAATTCGGCCAGTCCGCAATGCAGAAATCTAGCTACAGTCGCAACGTGTTTTCTCGCCTCACGCCCTTCGTCTGGGCTCGTTAAGGAAACGTGGTAAAAGTTGCAAGGGACGCGCATGTTCGGTGACGTAAAAATACATGCCAGAATGGCGACTTGCAATGGCGCTCGTCGAATCTGTAGCACCTTGAGTCAATCGTGGCGTTACCCTGGACGGGTGAGGTCTTTGCACGGCGCATCGCAGTCCAACGAGCGAGAGCGGTTGAAATGGAAATTCCTGAAGCAACCGTTGAAAACATAGAAGCAGCCATACGGAAGTTGGCCGGCCCGGACGCGGACGAACTTCGAGTACCCGCACCCGCCGCCTTCATGTCCTTCTTTGCCGACGCCGGCCTACTGCAGTTGGTCATCACTTGGGCGAGAAGAAGTGCAGGCAGCAAAGCCACCTTCGATGACATCGACTGCAAAGCACCGGGCTTCAAAGCTAACCTGGAAAAACTCCTGGGAAGGCCATATGCACTCGCCGCGTGGGTTATGGCAAAGCTACTGCTCGACACCAATGGGCAGCGGATGGGACGCTCCGAAGGGAAGGTCTACAGCAGCTATCTCGATGCGATGGACGAGTTCGATTTCCCGCGGACTCATCCTTCGAGCGGGGGTGTCAACTTGCTCTGCGTGCAAGGCTCATCGCGAGAATTCATCCGTCCACTGTACGAAGGCAGCGATGGCGACCGAAAGCTTCGGCAGTTCGGTGAAGTTCGTGTTGTCGTCCAGGCTGCGCTCGCTCATATCGCACAGGACTGGTCCGCAAGAAAGCTTCTCGACATCTCTGAGGCGGCAACTCAGCTCACTCGCGAACTTGTCGAGAACTCCGACTGGTGGGCGCGGACTGACGAACGTGGCGTGTTTTATTCGAAGGGCATCCGAGCAATCACATTTCGCCACGTTGACATAGACGATGACGGCGTTGAGCGGTTCTCCGGCGACAACACTCATGTCAGAAATTACCTGCACCAAAGCCTCGCCGAAGACTCGGTTCGTCACCCGGCCATAGGTAGCGACAGGAAGCAGGACCTTCGCGTACTGTCGTTTGTCGAGCTTTCGATTGTTGACTCAGGGCCCGGCCTCGCCCGCCGCTGGCTATCTAGCGGAGCAAAAGATAGACGGGAGGTTTCCGACGTTCGAAAGCTGCCCATCTCAGAGGAAGAAGAGGCCGTCGTCGCCTGCTTTCGCAAGTGGGCAACATCGTCAGGCGACACGAATCGCGGAGTAGGTCTCTTCGCCGTTGCCCGCTTGCTGCGCAAGCGCAACGGCTTCATGCGATTGCGCACTGGCAGACTTTCCTTCCTGTTCGGCACGCGCTCAGCAATTTCAGACATCGAGCGAAGGCTAACTTCCGAAAAAAAGGACATCTCGTTGCCGTATCTCCAGCTTGAAGACAAGACGCACGTCTTTTTGGAGGACGGCAAAATGCTGTTCTTCCTCCGACCATGGACTGAGGAAGCCCTCGGCGCCGTCGAGGGCACATCTTTCTCAATCCTCTTGCCGGCCTGAAGGGGAACGACGATGCTGATTTTTCCATTTTCTGGCGCGCGCTATGCGGGCGCTTTTCGGCATTGCGTTCTCATCTTTCTTGGCCAAGAGCTGGCTAATTGGCCAGAAATAAGTTCGAAGTTCAGCGATTGGTCCAAGTCGAACGTCGTGCTTCCTCGCACGTTGCTGGTCGCGTCGCGTGCTCATGCACAATCCCTTTGGAAGGCCGTCAAGGACAAAACCGCAACGGGCCATACCGACATTCTCGCCAAAGGAAAGCTAACAATCGCTGGATTCGATTGCTCCGGGCGCATTGTCGAAGCAGGAGAAGACGATACCGGCGATGGACTCGACCTAACTTCATGCTTTGCTTGCGCAACCGAAGAGTTTATGAGGCAAGCAAGCCAACGTGGAGATGTTGTGGTCGCGGCGCCGCCAGGGTTCTTCTTCGCTAAACAATCCGAGCGCTATGCAAGCCACTTCCTGCGCGCAGAGTCCTTGCTAAGCGGTACGAGCGAAATTGAACTGCTTTCGATGGCCATTCTGCCGAAGTTTTCTAGCTTCTGCGAGCAGGAGCAGTCTTCACCCACCGTCCGCATCTTCATCGATTCGATGGCGATTTGGCCCGTGGCGCAAATGCTTACGCAGCTGCATTGCACAACGGCGACTGGCGTCCGAAGATATTCAATCGAAAGCTTTCACGGATACGAAGGGCTAGCCGAATGGGAACCACTCCCAGATGCGGCATTCGTTCTCATCTCGGCGTCGACTTCGGGCGGACTCGAAACAAAGGTACGAACGAAGCTCGGTCTATCAAAGAAGGTTCCAGTCGTCACCCTCATAGGCTTGCAATCCGATGGTCAAGTTGACGAGTGTATCGCCGACGAATCCCAGTCGACCTGTCTGTTCCGTGTACCGCGACAACTCGTTGGTGAGCCCACGCTTGACGGCCTCCGCGCGGATTTTCAGCCGGACGTCAAAAGCTTGCCTGCCGGGGCGGAGAGCGTTCGAGTAATTGGTGAGCGATTTCTGAGCCACAACAACAGACCGAAGGTGGTCCGCATGGCCCATAAGTCGCTTGCTCAGAAGGACAAGCGCACCCTGGCTGAACTCGCGGACGCCCACATCGTACTGGCCGGACGTCGAAAGGCTGTTGGTAGCAAATGGTGGTCGTTATCACTGAACATTCCCGCATTGATTGCTCGCTACGCAGCACCGGGCGCCGACGGCAGTTGCAAACTCCGAGAATGGATATGCAACTATGCAGCGCCCGGACCGACTGTCATCATCTACCCAGAGGACTTGGGGAGCGGGGAACGTCACAATGAGCGTTTAGCGAAGCGCATTGATGAATTGTTGAAAGAGCGTGCGCCGGGAACTGACACTCGGGTTGTCGACCACATGAAATTGGAGAACCCTGACGAAGACCTCCGCGCGTTCCTGGGAAATGCGGCAGCGATTGTCGCAAGCCCCATCGTCTCCGATGGTTTCGTCTTCAAGCAGATAAGTGCCATGCTCCGCATCGTACAGCGCTCCGGACCCCGGCTATATATCGCCCTAGCTGTACTGCCAGAGTCGGACGCGAGGCTGAAGGAGCTTGCCAGCGACATAGGGTCCAATTCTGCCGACAGCGCTTACCGGTTTAAGCACGGTTTCACCTTGCCGGTTGGTCGTATTGACAAGGCCGTCAAGTGGGACAAGGAGACCGCACTGCTTGACGAATTCATCGAGTCCTGCGAATCCGAGAATGTTGATGTCCCTCCGCGATTGCTCGAACGCATAGAGGCGATGCGCGCGCCAAACGGACTGTCGGACGAATTGGCATTCATGCCATCAGCGGGCGGGGAACCGCAGCCGCTTTCGGCCGGCTTTTTACTGTGGGAGGTTGACCATCCGCAGGAAGGAAGCAACTTTGGTGCGGGCGTTCTGCTTACAGTCGCCACATTTCTTGAGGCTTCGCGGCGTGCCCGCTCGGGCGACCCGGAAACATCGCTTCGGAGCGGTGTGTTTCAGCAAACACTGATTGAGCCGGGAACATTCACTCGTTTCAACGATGGGGCCATTCAGTCCGCATTGTTGCGCGCCGCCTACCCGTCAGAATTGGATTACGCAGCTGATAGAGCAGCCAGCCGTGATATGGCACGTCTGATTGCCAAATTCATCGAGCTGCACAAATCGCCAGCGGGTAGCGCAGCGCCCGAGTTCATTCTCGCTCTCCGGCTCAAAAAGCTAACTTTGCATCGAGACGACCTTCCCCAAATTGAACACGCATGCTCGAGCCTCGCCGGCTGGCTGGCCGTCTTGGCGCGACCGCTTTCTCCATAAACACACGCAGGTAGGTATCACTATGCCCGCGCAGTCGACGGAGCCCCCACTTGGGTTCCCAAATCCAATCCCTCAGCTGCGCGTCACATCGGGTCAGATGCTTGCTACACGTGGACCGCGGTGCAACGGCCCGGCCTCCCCTCTGCTATGTCCGACTGTCAGAAGGTAGGCCGCCTTAGCTGTCCTGGGCCGCGACTCTTTGTCCACTCATCGGATTGGGCGCGTCAACCGATGCATCCATGCCTATAACTTGCGCGAGAGTGCCGCCCCGGCGCGACGGAATGTCGGCGTATCTCAGGGCATTGTGTACCGGCGCACCTTCCGGAATAGGCACGTATTCAAATTTGCCGTCGGCTTCGACGGGAGATAGCCGACCGCCGCAGCCACGGTCGATTCCTACCCGCAGGAAGAGAATTTTGGCTTCTGGCATTTTGTTGAGGGAACCTGGGGAGGGCAATGAGATTGCTTTGTCGCGATTTTTCCCTTACCAAGCACCGGCGATGGTGGAGCGCCACTCGCAAGATGCAAGATAGTCATTAATTCCGCAAACATATCTTCGAACACGCTGTCAGATTTGATGACGCGTCGATTTGTTTCCAGCATATGCTCGTAAAGCAGTGGGTAGTCTGACTGAAGCAATGGCCCGTTCTCGTTGAGCAGAATGAAATGCTCAAAGGCCCATATTGCATGCCCGTTTGGAGTGACGTCGTAAGCTTTCCTGCCCATCCCAACCCAATTCACTTTCTTCGCTATTCCTTCGTCGCCACGCCAGGGGCTCGTTCCTCCAATACCGATTACATGGTCGAAGCTCCAGTTCCGTACCTGTCCCATGCAATCATTGCATCCAAAGAGGCCGCTTTCGTTGGGGTCGCCCGTGTGCGTTCTTTTGTAGACGAGAATCTTTGGTCTGTTTTCCAGCATTGTGCTTTCTCCGTGCTGATTCGCTGCTGCGCGTCGGCGCCTAACGCGGGCGGCTAACCGCCAATCCCCAGGCCCGTCAGGTCCTCCAGCAACGCAACGGCCTGCTGGTAGCCGGGCATATCCCGCCGGACGCTTCGCACCAGCTCCTCCATATGTTCGGCCACCTGACTGCGAATGGTGTCGGCCGACGGGCTGCCCACCGGCCTGAGACGCATGAGCGGTACGCCGCCCGCTTCAAAGATGCGGTCCTTCTTGCCGTCGCGCTCGAGCTGCTTCTCGGTGTCGTGATAGATGCCGTCCACTTCGATAGCGAGCAGCGGCAGGTAGGTAGTGGTCGACACCACGACCAGGTCAACGCTGGCCATCAGGTAGTACGAGAACTCCTCGGAGGTGACCATCTCCTTCATCCGCTCGTAGCTGAAAATGCTCTGCAGCGAGCAGTTCGGGAACACCAGATGGTTGGGGCACAGTTGTACCATGGCCCGATAGATGGTGTGCTCGCGTTCGCTGTTGAACACCTGCTTGACGGCCGCGCTGGTCCCACCCGACCGGATAATTTTCGAAATGACGGTGTGCCGGGATTCCTGCGCAACAAGCGGCCGGATATGCAGATTGAGGCGGTAGCTGTTGCCAGTCTCGAATATCATGCCATCGGCAAGCAGCCGGCGGTAGTGACGGCCCGCCCATTCCCCGCTCATGCCCGCATAGGTGCCCAGCTCTTCGAAGTTCGCAAAGCTGTTGACTGTATCGAGCACGGCGAGGACTTTGCGGGCCTGGGGACTCAGCGCCGGCCAGCGCGCCAGCGCCGTCTTTTCGAATTGCTCCTGCTTCTCGCTTTCGCTCAACCGCGTGCGAACGCTCTGCACGAGCGGCGCCGTTGCGGCCGCATATGTGCTCGCCCAAGGCCCTTCCGTGAGCACTGACTGGAAGTGGCGCAACGACTCAGACGTCGTCGCCTGTTGTATCAACGCCTGCATGGCGGAAGCAGCGGTTGCCTGATTCGGGCCACCAAAACAGCTGCCATACGACATGAAGGCCTGGGCGGTGTCACCCACCTTGTATTCGAGCTGGGCCAGCACTAGAGGAGCCGTATCGAGCAGGTCATCGCGCAACGCCTGGGCCACCTGGTACGCAGGTGAGGCACCTAGGTCTGCGTAGGCTTCGGCCGCCGCGGCAAGCACCGGTGCCATGAGGTCGTGCCAGCGCTTGCGGTGACTGTCATCCATCAGCGCGCGCAATTCAAGCACGCGTTCCATCTCCGCGAGAATCTGGTTGGCGGAAGGCTCGTCGACCGACAGCTCGCGTTCGGTGGTTTTCCAGTCAAGCACCGGAGGCCTTGGATAGGCTTCACCGCGCTCGATATACCGACGCAACGACTGGACGGCGAAAAACGCGCGCTGGCCGTCAGTCGGCGCGACGCTGGCCAGCAAGCAGGCAAAGGACGACGACTGCTCTGCCAACCAGTCCAGCTCGGGTAGCGCGAAAGGGGTGTCTGCATATTCGCCAATGAGCGAGTACTGATTATTCGCCACCAGTACGTGATAAAGCGTCAAGAGCGCGTCGCCGCGTTGCAATGTAGCAGGGGCGTGCTCGATAAGCCGGAGAACAAAGTCGGGAATCGACGCGAGGCTGAAGCCACACTCGAGCACCTCGGTGGCGTCGCCCGAGACGTACAAGTACGGGGGAACGCTTTCGTCCCGGATGTCATCCGGTTGTGCACAGAGCCGCGTTACGCCCGCAATCAACAACCGGTCAGCTTCCTCCCCAGTGGAAATGGCAGCCTTGACCAACAGTTTCAGGCCGTCGCACAGACCGAAGCCCAATCTATCCGGATAGCGGGCATCCAACCCGCCCCAGCCGTCTCGTCCGGTATGAGCTAGGTCAACCAGAAAGGCCCACGCGAGCGCCGTGAGCGAGCCGTTTGGGCCGGAATCCATGTGCGGCGCATCGAGCCGTGCAATTTCCGGCGTTGGAAGCGCACGGATTTCCGCGACAAGGGCTTCGACTTCGTCGGGCGCCACATCCAGCGACGTCGCATCGAGTCGGTATATCCGGGCAAGCAAAGCCTCCTCGGACGTGCCAGTTTGCTCGAGCACGCGACAGGCGTCTTGAAAAATCGGCAGTAAAGCCGGCACCCCGTCAAGCGCGACCCGCTCCTCTTCGGTGTAGTCCTGCTCCCAGTCATCGCCCTGCATTGCGTGCAGGCGCAATACCACTCGCCGCAGATGCCGCAGCAAGGTTGCACTCGGGTGCCGCGCAAAGGCCTGCACCGTGACATCCAGCGCCCGGGTCAACCCCTTCACCTCATACGGGTCAAGGCTATAGTAGAACTCGAATTCGGGCTTCAGGTGGAAGTCCGGCACACGTCGCCGCAGTTCTTCCAGTATCTCGAGCAACTCGACTGGCGAAACGTCCCGACTGACCGAATACCATTCCTTCTGCTGGGTCAGCCCACGCAGTTTGCAAAGAAGCAGCGGCACATGCGCATGCTCCTGGTCTTGCCCGGCAAAGGCCGAAATCGGCATCGCCCCCAGCTCGAGCAACCCCGCCCAGTTGCCCTCACTGCGCCGCAGTTCTGCTTCCCGGGTGAACTCATCGACGGTAATCGAGGTTTCGCTTGTCGCGCCCCGCTCGTTTACCGGCCTGGCGAGTTTGAGAGGTTGAGGCGCCGTACGTTTCTTCTTGTGGCGAGTCACTGCGTGCTCCGCTAGGGGAAGACAGACAAAGCCAATCGAGCTTGTAACCTGGGCGCTAATCATAGCGTGCCGCGCACGGAGACGCAGGACCAGCCGGCGCAGGCATCCGCGGTCATACGCGGCTCTCGGGTCGCATGCGGATGCCTCAGTCTATCGCCGCTTCCGGCGTGTTTCCGAGGAAAAATTTGACCGCCTTTGCCGACATGACCGTCCTTCGCACAGCGTTACTGCTACTGCAACGATTGCCACGCCGACGGTCGCCAGGACGATAGCGGCACCGCACCGGTGCGCGTCGAGCTGCGCAATAAAGTTGCTGCACGCGTCGATGAGCGCTGCGATTTCCATGACAGAGAACATACGCCGTCGTATTGGGCACGCTCCCCGCACCGCCTTTACCGAACTACCCCTCGGTTGCTGCTCGCTCATCTCGTATCACAGTCCCGCCTCTTGGCGCTTGTTGAAGGTGATACGGATTTTTTTGCATGTCGCTGCGTTTTCCGATAGACGCCTGCCTCAGCCTGCCCAGCCCTGCCTTAGCCTGCCCTAACCTGCCTTACCCCGCTTGCTCAGAGAGCGCAGGCGTTCCGCCAGTGCCCTTCTGGTCAGCTTCTTTTTTGAGCCGCTCGCATCGGTCCACAACAGCGCGCCGTCGTCGTCCACACCATTCAGTGGTACTTCCTCTTCTATGGCCATTTCCCGAAGGCGAGTGAACACAACGTTGCTGTCGTGGCTCCCCGTGGCCGTGACAACACGTCGTATCACGGGCGTCAGTAGGCATCACGCTATAAACGCGAGAATGACGCGAACGCAGTATCAGCCCCCTCAATACGGCCGAACACCGATGCGAGGGTTCAGGCAGGCGTAGATGAGAGTACAGGCAATGAACACGAGCAGGAAGGTGGCTACCGCCTTGCCCACGTCGCCGGCCCGCTGCGTTTTGGTGAACAGAATGCTCCCGATGAGCACCAACGCGATACCCGTGAAGAAGTCGGTCGCCAGGCCGCCGGCGGTCTGACCATCCACAAAGCTGAGGTAGTCGTAGCTCAGTAGGCGATGGAGTTGGTCCACGCTCTTGAGGGAGAGCAGCGCACCAACGCTGAAGACCATGCCCGTCAGGGAGAGAATGGATGCCGCTGTCGCAAGCACGATTTGCGTCCACTTCTTCATAGGTTAGCCGACCGTATAGAAAGCTTCGGTTTGCGCATAGAGCAGGATGACGAGCAATGCAACGGCCCACCCGAGCACAAATGCGAAGCCCTTGCCGTCGCGCGCGCCGCGGAACACCAATCCACCCGCTGCCAAGCTGATGGCGGCCAACACCAAGACATAAAAACGGCTCGCCAGCAGTTCCGCGTCGGGTATCGCGCGGTCCAGTCGGTTAGCCCAGTGATAGGTGATTGGCTTCAATGCGAGGCCCCCTCCTATTACGGAAGGCTTAAAGAGCAATCCGATAGAGGGGGCACCAGCTACGACGTAGCACAGCATGAGCGCAGCAAGCACCGCGATGGTAAGTCTCAGTTTCATAGGTTGTTGAACTCGGCGAAGTTCCAGCGCACGTGCTTGTTCATGCCTCTCCAGACATCGGCGTCCCAGTCTCGATAGTCGCCGTAGAGACGCTGATACATCCACTTGCCATTGCGCTGCTCGTACACGGCATTCTGAACAGGGGAGCCCAGGTAGTTCGAGCTTTCCCGGTTGCCAGTATTCGTCGCGCGAATCCAGGGACCGAGTTCCAGATAGCTTGTCCACTTTCGGCGAGGTGTCTCGCCCGGTCCAGGGAAGTTGCCCTGCATGATTTCTACGTGCCCTGGACCCACCCCGGTTACGACCTGGATATGCCCGCCGTTAAATTCGACGAAGAGGTCGCCCGGCAACAGGTTGCTGTCAGCTACGGGAAGCGAGTTTTTCAGCACGTCGGGCGCCCCGCTGGCATAAGCAACATCAAGAGCAAATCCAGCCGGTGTCGGCGGAGCCGTCTTGTTTCCGGACTGATAGTCCATGTCGATGTTTTTAAAGACCGCGGAGCCGGTCTTGATTTTCAAGGGCAACTTGTTGCGGGAGGCAAACTCAATGAGAATTTCGAAGGCGAAATCCTCACAGGTAAATCGGTTCGTGTCATTTCCACCGGTAGGTGACCCGTCGATGGGTTCGCTCTCCAGCTTCGACATATCGACCTTTCGAGCCTGTATTTCCTTGGCCAGTGCGGGTACTGCAGCATGGTATTGAGCTATCCACTGGGCATTCCATTCATGCCGGTGAATCCAGTAGATTTTGTGTTGAACCGTGACGGCCTTACGTTCGTCCTTGGGGGTCATCAGCGCGTTGGCCAGTTGCATTACTCACTCCCTCCCGCCAAGTGAAGAAAGAACTGGACATCATGCGCTTGGTCGGCCGAGATGAGTTCGGTTTTCCCGTTCGCTGATGTAATGCCTTGCACGGTTTTTCCATCCGCGCTCTTGAGCATGTAAGGCAACCCTTCCACTGGCTCCCCGTCGCTGTTGATAATCCGAAAGTGCTGGTCGTGCGTCTTGAACGCGTGCTCAATCAGCTCGCCGCTTGGCGCAAAACCGAGGTCGGCCAAATGATTACTCTCGAAGGTCATGTACATGTCGGTTTGAGAGGCAATCATCACCGGGGGCGGGTCGCATTTACAGGCGCAGATGTCACCTTCCAGCGCTGGCTCCTTACCCATCATTGAACCCGGCCAGCGTGGCCCCGTCGGGACAATACGGCCGACGGATTTGCAGGCCGGACAAGTCACCTGCGCACCGAGAAAGGTCGGTTCGGTGCCGTGATGGGTCGTCATAGGCACCCCTTCAATCACCGTTCCGTTGGCAGACGACTTGTCGCCCACCATCAAGTAGCTGCGCCTCATGCTGGTGATACCTTTAAAAACGTTGAACAGGCTAGTGGCCGTAGAACCATCCTGGCTTCCCGCAAATCCGTTCTTGCCGGGAAACCAACAACTTCAGTCGTCGAGTCAAAGCTTTGCCAGTGGCGCGGGGGATACAAAATGCCACTGCTCGAACTCAGCGTCGTAGAGCGCCATCTGGTTGTACTCGCTCTCCGCCGGCGCGAGGCCGCCCATCTTTTGCACGGCCGCCGTAACGACTCGGTTGCGGCGCGTTTCAGGCCAGCCCATCATCGTGTTGAACGTCTCTCGGTACGCAAACAGGCCGGCGCTCATATATAGCTCGTCGAGAACTGCCGAGGGGCCCTGTTCAAGTCTGAACGCGATGTGATGAGCGTGCTCGGGTGGAACCTGCATCTCGTGATGCGAAGCGCAGGAGACAGGCTTGCCGTTGCGCCGGGCAATCAACTGGCCGTTCCGCGCCGGCCAGCC
Organism: Burkholderia sp. LS-044; assembly: GCF_004803625.1. NCBI lineage: Bacteria > Pseudomonadati > Pseudomonadota > Betaproteobacteria > Burkholderiales > Burkholderiaceae > Burkholderia > Burkholderia sp. LS-044. The sequence goes on along the minus strand of NZ_SSWO01000011.1, from coordinate 15,127 downwards.
CAGGTGCACGTCGAGCGCAAGACGACCGTTGTTGTCGTCAATGAATGTCGTCGGAACGAATCCGCTAGCGGGAATTGCGTAGTAGCGTTTGCCTTGCTTCGAGGCGAAGATTGCGTCGAGCATGGCATCCACCGGCGAGAGGTATGCGCAGATTGCGTCGCCCCCATCGTGCCGTTCGCACAACACGTTGACCCAATTCGGATTGTCCGGACGAGGCTCATAGTTCGCCACCAGATACAGGAATGGCTCAGGGAAAAACACCTGCCCGGGCGAAAAATCGCTTTTTGATGTTTGGGTTATCAAGACGTCTCTCTACGTCGTGGCTGCCACGCGAATTATTAGGTCAGAAGAATAGGTTTGTCCATCAGACGACCGCATGCACAGGCCTACTTGCCAGCGAATTGACGAACTTTCACAATGCCCCATACTGGCGAGTTCGCGCCGTTCCGAGGGTAACGCAACGCCATCTCTCAATCGCGTCACGCGCGAACGTTCAGAGCAATGTCGAGGTCCTACCCGTCCGCCAGGACGGTCAACACCCGCAGGGCGACGGAAGCCTCTCGGCCAGAGTCGCAGGCCGGTGCCGACGCCGGACTGTGCCGTTTGGGAGGGCCGTGAACGGGGTACGCCGGTAGCCTTCCTTGTACCGTCCGGGGATGCACTCCGCAAGAGGCCTTGACGCCCGGTTTTCCGAATGACATTGAGGGACTGGCATGCCATCTGAAACGCAAAACTTCGAACGTGCAAAGCTCTACGAGGAAATCTGGTCCGAACCTGTCAGCAAGGTGGCGAAGAGGTATCAAATCTCCGACGTCGGTCTTCGAAAGATATGCGTCAACCTCAACATACCTGTTCCCCCCGTGGGTTACTGGGCAAAAGTCGCCGCCGGTCAGATTGTTAAGAAGCCATCCTTGGCGCCGACGAAAGGGCCGACAACGTACCAGCGCACCATATATAAAGACACGCTCGACGATGAACGTTCGACGCGCACTCAGGCTAGGATTGATGAGGATGCCGCTCACGCCCCCGAAGTACCGGTTGTCGCACCTCGTACCTCGGTCGATGATTGCCTGCCGCTCATCAAGCGTATGGCGAAAAAGCTTGGGGGCAAACAGCGAGATTCTCGAGACTGGCCCTATTGCGACGGCGCCGGGCTCATGCGTATCTCCGTTTCGGAGCAAAACTCATTGCGCGCGCTCCTCGTGCTAAACCAGCTACTGGAGACATTGTCGGCGGCAGGCTATCGACTTTCTACAGCGGGCAACGAGGAGGACTCCGCTTATGTTTCTGTCTTGGATGCCAAGCTAACGTTCCGCGTAAAGGAGCGGAGTCGGCAGGAGAAGGCTCCCCTCACACGAGAGCAAGCGGCTGAGAACAAACGGCTCGGATACAACTGGCACAGCCAGCGCTCCATCTATCACCCCACGAACGAACTTGAAATATCAGTATTCCGTCCCGGACACAGCTACGCCGAAGCAAGCACTGCTGATACACGAAGCGCTCCAATTGAGACAAAGATTCAGGCATTCGTTGGCAAGCTGCGTTGTCTGGTCATTCGAGCTTCCGTCAATGCAGAGATAGCTGCCGAACAACGAGTCATTGCGGAGGCCAAGGAGGCGGAACGTGCAAGACTTGAAGAAATTCGCCGGATAGAGCTGGACCGTTTGAAGCAGGTAGAGGAATGGGCATTGAAGCTCGACCGAGCCAACCGTCTGCGAGCACTTGCTTCCGAGTTCGAGTCAAAAAAGCTGACAGCGATGGGCGATGTCGTAGATGCAGCGTGGATACTGCGGGCGGCCGACTGGCTAGACCCGACCGTCGATTCCTACTGGGATACCGTGGACAATGTTCCGCCTCGATACGGCAATTGGTAGCCGTTTGCGGGCCAACTTATTGCGCCAGACCGACACGCTCGCAAGGGTACCGAGCCCCATCTTGCGTTCCCGACCACGGTCGAAGTGATAGTCACCCCTTCCGCGGTGAGCTGGCAGAATTAGCACTGCGATGAAGGACATACAGACATTTACACCTCGTACTAGTCGTCATTAGTCGTAGTGCAAATGTAAAGATTTGGCTCCGCGTCCAATCGGCGGAATCGCTCCTACCACATTAGACGCGGAAACAAGACTCTGAAACTACAGCGTGAGTCATTAACCAAAACTCGCTGTATGCTCCTCCAGAATCGCACGAAGCACCATAGCGCTCCGGACCGCGGCGACTTGCTGAACTGAATCATCTTTTCCGGCATCACCAAAATCACACACGCCCTTCACGACCAGCGCTTTGCAGTCTGTCGAGGCGAATGTAGCAGCAGCATATATGGCATACGCCTCCATCTCCAAGCCAAGTACATTGCGATGCTGGCGAACGATGGAATTCATAACATCGCCGTTCGCTACTACGCTTAGTCCGGACAACATTGGCCCGAGATGAACGTTCCATGCTGTCCCAGAAGATTGCATGTACTTCTCATCCAATTGCGCCCGCCACGCTGGCTTAGCTATCAGATTCCGGGTTGACAACACCAAGTCGGCCGCGGCTCGACACGGTTCAGGGGCGTGAAGCAATTCTGCGGCTCCGTCGGACTCAGCAATCTTTCCACCTTGCCACTCCCAACTCTGGGTGCCGACGATAACATCCCCGAGACCAACTTTGTCGCGCCGCCCGGCACAAATGCCACTCATCGCAAGAATCTTCGGTCGAAACCGCGCGATAAATCGCTCCGCGAGAATCCCTGCGGCAGTCAGCCCCATCTGCCATGAGTATCCAGCCACGACCCTAAGGGTCCGCCCATTGAATTGCACATCACCACGCCAAGACAAAGTGCGCCCATCTATCGGATGGGGTCCGCTCAGCTCCGGAAATACTCTGCGCAAAGCGGTAAATTCTGGGTCCGCCAGCGCAGTGAGTAGGACCACATCAGCTGTCTCTAACGGTGTGACGTCAGGAGCCACTCTACGGATGTGCCGCAGAAAATCCCGTAACGACTGAGACCACTGGTTTGAACTGGCAGAATATTCAAGAAGGGCCCATCCCTGGCGCTGGAAAAGCGCCGACTGGTTCCCGTACACTTCAGGAACGCCGGTCAGGCCAACCACGTATGATGGTCGCTTACAGGCGTCATCCAAAAGAATTTCTTTAAGAAGATAGACTCCTCCGTCGCTATTCTCGCTTTCACCGTCCCGCATTGGAACCTGGACATCCAAGACAAGCAAAGCGAATTGCTCGTCCGACATCAATGCTCTTGCGGCAGCGACATTCTTCGCCCGTACAATATCCTCATGACGAAGTCCTTCTTCTTCAATGACGCGCGCAACACGTTCGAACTTGTCGTCACTATCTTCAAGGACAATTATTCGCAATTTCTCACCTTATTCGCAACTTCCCGCACTTGTTTTCGCCACTCATCAGACGCCACCGTGTACTGCGCAAGCGCCGCAAATTGGGCGCCAAATTCGGCTTTTAGTCGGTCGTCCAGCGTCTTGATATCAACCAGCGCCGACCCCTCTCTTAATGCTTCAAACTGTGTGAGTACGAGAACGGGCGTCGCGGGACTAAGTTGCTGCAGATATCGAAACACAGCGATTCCTCCCAGCCCCTGTGCCGCGTCTGCCCCGCCATCATAGTTTGGAAGAGCCATATCAAGAATCACTAGGTCAAAAGATTGCTCGTCAATTTTGTTGATTCCTCCCACGACCGAGCTCGCTATCACAACGTCTGCGCACCACCCCTCGTCGTTAAGGAATGAAACGATTTGCCGGCGCTTGTATTCGTCATCTTCGACTAGGAGAACATTAAGATTCATCTGCCAACTCCGCCATCCGAAGGGTGTTTATCAGAAAGGTAAGAGCACATTCGATGGAAACCACTCCATCATTCGATATATCAAAAGCCACTCTTCCGCCGCGGAACTGCCCAGTATCCGACTGAGCGATGCGAACCAGTTTAACCAACCCAGTTCCGCCCTCGCCGACAAGCGCGTCGCCTGAACGCTCGCTTGAAATCTTCGCTCGTGCTTCTTCGAAGCCTGCGCGGACCGCGTCAACGGATTTCGTCTCTGCAATCGTGTTTTCGACACGCATGTTCAGCGTCACACGGTTTCCGATTTCGAATGTCCATGCCCAAACGATTTTGACCTTGGCACCACTGACATGCCCAGAGTGCCTATACACGTTATCGAAGATGATGAAGAGCGCGTCGCTCATACGCGGGAGCAAATGGGAACTGATGAAAACGTCCGCATCCGATTCGCCATGCTGTTCGACATCGAGAGTGAACCCAGGCCTTGCATTCTTAAATACACGCAACGCTACTTCCAAGACCTGCTCAAAACGAAGCTCCACTTCGTCACGCAGCGGCTCGAAGGGCACGAACCAGTTTGCTACGACAGCAACCGCATCTTGCAGTCCCCTAACGCTATTGTTGATGCATGTCACCAGGTTCGCCCTATCTTGTGCATCCAATCCGCACTGGTCCAAAGCTCTACGCAACGTATCAAATAGTTTCTCGCAATCTTGAGTAAACTGCCCCCTCAGAAATTTCCTGACGTCTTCCAGTGAAACGTCGAGTACGTCCTCGAACGCCGCCCAACAGGCCTCGAAGAATTGCTCAAATGTTTCAGCGCCCTCCCATTGATGGTAATAGACATCCCAGGCAGGCTTGGTCATGCCGATTGCGAATATCCCCTTTGGCTTGTCCTTGCTCCTTATCTGAACATACTCTTTGCGCAGTGCCTCAAGAGACGCATCGAATTGCTCTTGGAAAAGAGTCAAATGAGTCAGCAATTGATTCACGGACTCAGTTGTCGAGCTCTTTAGTGTCGCCTTCCACTCTGTTTCGAGCACGCTACCCGCGAAAGCTCCTTGCGACACTAGCCGCCCTCGCTCTAGCGGCGCTCGCAGATAGCCCGACAGCGAGCCGTGACGAATACGAAGACTGAGAAAGTGGTCGAGACCGTCGTCCTGCTTCCAAAAGCACTCGCTGAATATCGATGCTCCCAAAGCGAAAAGCGGGTCTTTCATATGTTGCTCGATGGAATCGCTCGAATTACCGGACCCGGACCGCGCCTCCGTCAATGAGGCCTTAATCTGAGCAATCGACGGCGCCAATAATGCGACACGACTCGTTTTCAGACGAAGGAATTGTTCCCGACACTCTCTTTCTGCCCAGCGCCGAAGGCCGTCCTTATCCGCAAATATTCGTGCTGTCTCAATCTCGCGCTCTACCTTGCGAGCAAATTGCCCCTCGGTAATTCGGCGAATCTCGGCGACTATTTCATCTTTGTTTGTGCCAGCGACATCTAACAGGGCTTGGCATACTTGCAGTCGCGCTGTATCGACAGCATCTGAGGTCTTCAAAAAACCAACGAGCCTCAGATTCTTCGGAACCATTACACGCCATAGGATAAAGCTGACTCTTCGGTCCCCTCCCGGTATCCGCTCAAGCAATTCAGCGAGTGATTCACATTTGAAATGAGCAAGCAGCTTTTTGCAAACCAGCTCAAGATTAAATTTTGTCTTGGATTCTCGCTCTCCTCGGGATGTGTAATGAAGGCCAATAGCAAGGTCCAACAGGTCAAAATCCTGCAAATCGGACCAACTTCGCTCATTACCGACAAGGCTATCGAAAGGCAGGATTTCTGCGAATCCCGGCCACCTAAGCACTACTTCGACGCTCGCGCGAAGCGCCGCGCTTTCGTCGAACGAGCGCTCAGCAATGGAAACGCGTAGGATTTGCAGCCCCAAATTGAGCTGGTCTGATGTCTGCAGGAAATCATTAAGCGGCCCGAGCGCTTGTTCGTACCGTTCCTCCTGAGCTAATTGGACCGCCGTCTTATAGAGCGCGTACTCGCGAGATGCCGGCTCGTAGAGTTGCAACCACGGATACGCCGCATCCATAGCATCAACCCCACTTTCATGCTCTTTCTCAGGCTCGTAGTACGCCGCCTCCCATCGCGCAAATCCTCGTTCGGCAACATCGGTAACGACCAACCCTTGGAGCCACGCATCCAATGCAGTTGCCCACGGCAGAAACTGGTGCTTTGCAGCGAAGGTCCGCAAATTGTAAAGGGACTGCATCGCAGACGTTTGCCCAGTGAGGATACGCAGCGTCTCTGCCTCTATTTGCTGTTCTGTAAGCGATAAAGGTCCAGCATCGGATTTTCGGAACAATGTCTCATCAGGGAAGAGTCTGTGCAGGCAACGGAGAGTCACAGCGCCGAATCGCGGCCTCGGGCTTCCAATCAGTCGATAAGGTACAGCGCTGTTGCTTGGCGAGCCGAATGCCTTTCTCAGTGCCTCGATGCTGGCGCTCGGAATTGTGCCAAGAATTCCAATTGCATTACGCAGTATCGTATTTTCCGGGCCAAACTGGGGCCATTTAGCCAAACCGTACAATGCGACCAATACACCTTCGAAAGCGTCGATGTAGCTGAATGCACTTTCGCGGCGCAAGAAATCAGATACGGCTTCGGGAGAGGCGTGGTTCCCGAGCAACTTTACGCGAAGATAGTTGCACAGGGCGGGAGTGTCTTCGAATGAGTCAATCTCAGGCTGCGCACGCTTGGCGAAGCCTGCGAGTGTCGAATTCTGCTCGTACAAGTCGCAAAATTTATGGCCCACATACCAAACGAGCCCTGCCCCCTCATCACGAAGCTGAGCCACTAGGTCCGGGAGAATGTTGCTATCCGGGGCAATTTTAGATAGGCACGCGATTTTGGCTTCGAGGTTCCAGAGAGACGGCCCATGCGTGTTAAGGTGGTCGTCAATCACATCCAACGCCGCGTCGTAGGAGCCGACATTAAACAACGCAGTCAGCTTGCCGATTGATTCCAAATGTGCTTCTATCTGAACACTCAGAGGAACCAATTGCAAGGCAGCCCAGTAAATCTCATGCTCGACGCCGACTCGGTGCATGAGGCCCGTTGCCTGTAAGTTCTGCCAGCTTTGAGGACGCCCCGGAATCAAGCCGTTCCCTGGCCGGCTATATATCCGTCTGGCTTTGGCGATTAGGTCCTGGTAACGACTAGGGGGAATGCTTGCACGGATTTCCCCAAGTGTACGTTTGAATCTAGTCGGGCTTTGCGCTGCTCCCCGAAGCCGGTTTGCTACGGCGTCCTTCATCTATTTGCCTCTTATCGTCGTATTTTTCTTGCTTGGTCGTTACGCCACTTCAGAATTCTACCGCATCACTTCCGCCAGCTATGCCGCTCCGGCTATGTTGCGACGGCCGTCCCCCGACGAAACGGGCAACTCCGCGGTTAAAAGAATAGCGAAGCGTAGGCCTTGTATGGGTGGACGCTAGGCGACAAACCGAAGGGGCGGAGTCAAAAGACGCCTGACTCCGCCGCGCAAGACTATTCGTCGAAAGCCAAACCTGCGACAGAAGCTTCTATGAGCAGTGTTACCGACCACAGACGGTTGTAAGCGGCATAGGATTCGCGTAGTGATTTTTCAAGAATACTGTGCGGACGTTAATTCACGGGCCGATTTTACTCGCCGCGTCGGCAATGCGGATTCAGCGTGGACTCTCAGCCGGCGTCGTAGTCATCCATTGCGGCAATGAAAAACACAACCTTCAGAGAAGGTCCGGGTTGAGACAACGCTTCGAAAACTACCGGAATTTGACCTGTACCTTGCGGCTCATCAGCCGACCACGTGAGCCTGCCACGAGGCGACCATCACGTAGCAACCCGTACCGGCTCCGATAGATGGACAGGTTTCCGTTTGAGACCGCGTCGACTTCCTTCGGCTCCTCGACTTCGATACACACCTTCGCGTTCACGCTCTGCGCAGCGCGCGCCAGGGCGCGGGCCAGGAGCGCGCTCGTGGACCTCGCTGCCAGAAGCGGCGAATTGAAGGTCAACGTACGCGCATGGCAAACCGAGGCGATGTGCATCAGCTCGTCGACCTGAGCCCGAAGTGCCGCGACGTCGCGGGGCTGCAAGCTCGTATCGGGCAGATGCACGCGCAACTCGCGACCATAGCAGGACGTCACAATCATCGACGCCTTGCGAGGGTGCAGCCGGAAATACATGCTTTGCAGCGGCAAGAAGGTCACCAGCAGCAGGGCTGTTGCAAGGTCGCTTCTGGGGTTCAGCCACGCAAATACGCTAGAGGTCGCCATACAGGCAAGCGTGACGTAAAGAGCGTTCACGCGCGCGAAACCCATGAATGCCACCCGCTGCACAGGGGTAGAAATCCACCAGTCCAGCACGCGGCCCACTACTTTGTGTCCGAGCGAAAGGACACCGGACATCAGGCGGCCGAAACTGAAGCCAATCGTCTCGATTCCACACGCAAGAATGTTGGTTCTCGTCACCGTATTTCCTCACCAAGTTGAAATGGCACACGGTAATGCAAAGAAAGAAGCTTTCCCCTTGCACCATTGGCAAACCATCGCCTTTCTGAAATAACGGCTGCCAAGAGGAATTCTTTAGCCAGCGAACGTAGCAGAAACTGGAGCCCGTCATGCTATCTGGCATGCGTCTAGAGTCGGATAGCAGGCCCCGTGCTCCAGACGGATTGAATTGTCTCGTCGGCGCACTATCTTGTCTGGTCCGCCCCGTCCGAGTGCCTGCACCACTGATGCGCGCGGTGACTCAAGAAACACATTGGCACTAGCAGCAGGTGGCGGGGCAGTTCAATCTGGCGTAGCACACAGCATCTAGTTATCGTTTAGTTTTGCAAAATGTATAACTCTTATTGCGTAATTCGCAAGTAGATTGATTGCCTTGGCCCAAGGTGCTCCGTATTGCAGGCTCATTTAGAAGGAGCGAGCGAAATACTTGAACGGGAGCAGCGCATTTGCTAGATTCAGAATCGGGCGCAACGCCCGGTTGACCCATATCGCACTCAACGATGCCATACGGCCCCATCACCAGGCCCGCCTCGCCTATTTATGAGAGGGTACGTTGGCGAGGATGCGATGCAGTACGAACCGAAATACTTGATTTGCTCCCTGAGGACCGACATTGGTCCATTATGCGCGCGGCGGAGCGGTTTAAATAGGGCGGCATCAAGCGAGGGTTGCCGCTTGACGGCCGAACAAACCCACTGGCTGGTCCGGTTGTTGGCATGCCGGCTCGGCCGCTCCATATTAAGTTTGCTGACCGAGAACCGGCATGTGTGGCGTCCCGTTGACTCGGCTGGAACCGGTCGTTCGTCCCCCCGCCTATTCGAGACCCGCACCTATCCTGCCTTTGCCTCTTGGAGCGTAATCGGTTCGACCGTCCTCGCCCAGCGCGCTGGTACGCGAAGCAACTGCGAGGGGCTTTACGCAACCAACATGTACAGAGTGGACGATGGCGCGGCTTTTAGTCGGGCGACCACCCTCCTTCACTCGAGGGGACATTGAATGCACCTCATTTCCTCCACCGAGGACTTCGTACTCACGGCTCGGTCGGTTCAAGGGTTTCCCATCATTCTCTGGGAAAACATGCTCAGCTGCGAACCGGCAAACGCATTCCTCCGCTACTACCTTACGCGGGGTGCGATTGGCTCTCGAAAATCATGGGGACAAACAGGCCAGGCTCTCTACGACTATTTCGGCTTTCTCGAAGCGCATGAACTCTCCTGGACCGATACGAACCGTGGCGAAGAGAAAGGTCTCATAGCAGCATACCGTGACTACTGCTTTGAAGTTGCAAAGCTCAAGCGCAACACGGTGAGGCAGCGTCTGCTCTATGTGTGCGAGTTCTACAAGTTCGCGACGCGTCGCGGTTGGGTCCCGAACCTTCCCTTCGAATACGAAGAAAGAATGGCGGCTTCACCAGCTGACAGTTATTTAGCAAACCCTACTAATTCGGGCCGTGTCGTTTCCGCGCCGTCAGTAATGCCACGTCGGCATCGTACGCTGAAGAAGTTCCTAAGTAAGGAGCAGGTGAAAACGCTCCTCGCGGCGACCGACAACCCGCACCATCTAATGCTCATACGCCTCGCCTTGCACACCGGCCTGCGGCGCGAGGAATTGGCCACGTTCCCACTTGCGTATGTCTTCGACCCGGATAAGGCGGGAGCAACTGGGAGGAACATCCAAGTGACCCTGGACCCGACCGATGGTTCGGGGATGAGGACAAAAGGCAGTAAGGCGCGTGTTATCACCATGAGTCGCAGGTTCATGAAGGAGCTTTATCGATACGCCATGCATTGGCGAGGCGAGCGTGCCTCACAAGCGCCCGACGAGCTAGCACCGCTTTTCCTCAATCAGTTCGGACAGCCATGGGCCAACGACGGAAAAGGTATCGAAGCTGTTGTGCGGAAGATTGGGGCGAAGGTCGGTATCAAGACTTACCCGCACATGCTGAGGCACACCTACGCAACCCACACGCTCATGGCTATGCAGCGACACCGAGGCGATAACCGCATAGAGCCTTTGGTTTTCCTCAAGTTGCAACTTGGGCATACCTCCATGGCAACAACCATGGAGTACCTGCACATCGTTGATGAGCGTGCAGACGATGCCGTGCTCGCCTACGACGACGAGCTCAACGATTGGATGGAACAACAAGGCTGATGGGCAAACGTAAATCGTTCATAAAGACCGACCTTACGACACCTGTCATTGGGTACATACGCGACTCGGCCGGTGCGGCAATGGTGCCACCCGACGTTATCCCGCCGGCGGAGACTGAAGTCGAATTCCATCGCGGGGTTGGTGGCGGCTCGAAGCGATTCGACTTTCGGCGATGGTATGGGGCAGGCATCGACTCGGTCGCTTACTCCTGCCAACGCCAGATTGAACGATTTCTCGACGGTCAGGACAAGGAGCTAACTGATTTGACGATTCGCACCCTATGTCAATCTGGGTTGGCCGGTTTCCTTGATTATTTGATGCAACTTGCTATCGCACTCAACCGGGACCTCACCTTGACGGATATCTGTCGGGAGACCATCGACGGTTATCTGATGGCTTTGCGAGACACTGGAATTTCAAGGCGCGCGCAGAAAGACCAGTATTCCAACACAAAGTCCGTGCTGAAAGCTTTGTGCAGTCGAGGTGTTATTCAGGAAGTCCGCACCGGAGATGCGGCGACGTTTCCAAGAAATCCGTTTCCAGGGGTGCACAAAGGGATAAAGGGCGAGCGTCCGCTACCCAAGGCTCAGCGACAAGCGTTTGTAGCCGCAATCCGGGCAGCGACGATGCCTCTATTCTCAGACAACATCGCGCCAACTTCTGAATTGCTAGCATATGCACTGCTATGCATTGCACTGCACACCGGTCGTAACACTTGGCCACTGTTGGAGCTCGGCAGAGATTGCCTGCACCCGCACCCGAGGGACGGTATGCTTTTCCTAGTTCTCTACAAACGCAGAGGGCATTCAACCAATAAGGTCCCGCTACGGGCTGAGGACGATTCGGACTTGAGCATCGGCTCCATGCCTACTGTTCGCCCAAGCGTCGCTCGTTTAATCAGACGTGTGCTACAACTTACCGAACCTCTGCTCGACGGCGCTCCCGAACATGCGCGAAATCGACTTTGGTTGTATCAAATGCGCAGTCCAGGTGGTGGAGTCGGTTACACCGGCATGATTACCGCCCTAACCACTTCAACACTAGAAAGGGCCATAAAGTTATTGGTGAAACGATACGCACTGGTCGACACAGATGGTTCGCCGCTGCGCCTCAATGTCAGTCGGCTGCGCAAGACGTTTGTCAACAGAATATACGAAATTCTCGATGGAGACATCGTGTCAACTGCAGTCGCGGCCGGCGATAGCGTTGCTATAACGGACGTCCACTATCTTCGACCGGGGGAATTGGCCCGTAAGAACTGGAAGTTCATGGGCATCGCCTTGGTGACTGAACTATTGACAGCAACAATAGGCGCTACCGAACGCACCCCTATGGGTCGTTGCTCCGACCCTGTACACGGTGAACATGCCCCGAAGCGAGACGGGACGATATGCATGAGTTTCCTCAACTGCATCCGCTGCAGAAATTATGTCGTCACAGGGGATGACCTTTACCGCGTTTTCAGTTTTTACTGGCGAATTATGTCTGAGCGGACGCGTATGCCTAAAAAACAGTGGCATCGTCAATTTAATCACATTGTTCGGCTTATTGACCGAGATGTGATTGACGCCGGCCTGGCAAAAGGTGTGTTCGAAAAGGACCTTGTGGAGAGGGAACGCGAGCGGGCACGACACAGTCCCCATACGTTTTGGCAAAGCGAAACCATTATTTCGGAATTAGCAGGCACAAATGTATGACTACTTCTGAAGCCAAGCTATCCTCTCAGGGTTCGATGCTCGAACAAGCGAGTGACGTCAGAGGCCTGACCGTAGACGAGCGCAATCGATTGATTGTCTCTATGCGGAAGGTCAATGGTACTTGGGTTATTGTTAGCCGTTACGGCGACGCTATCTGGTGGCTGACTGGGGCGACCACAAATACTCAAAAGGCTGATACAAAGCTCGACTTCAGAACAATACCTGATGCGTTTCGGGATGTAACTAAGGCCATGATGTATCGTCTCATGAGGCGCGGACGCGCCGGGCGAAGGGTGCCGAATGCGGTCTCTCTAAGCACGAGCATGTGGTCAGTTCGCCTCTTTATTGAGTATCTAACGAATCTGAAAATATCAAGCCTAACGGAAGTGTCCCAACTCGTGTGCGCAAATTACTCGCAGACCTGCAAGACCCGCTCTGGACGCCCCGTCGCCGGTGAGACTCTTCGCAAACGATTGTTAGCAGTTGAAGCTATTTATGAACTAAGCCAATACACTGATTCTCCAATGCCGGCGTACCCATGGTTTGACCAGACACGTAACATAGGAAATCATTACAGCAAAATTAAAACGCCATTGATACCAGACAATATTTTCACATCTCTCTTCATGAGAGCGTGGAATGTTGTACAAGGAGCGGACAGACTTCTGACATTACGCGACGAAATGTCATACATCACCGCGAGAAGCGCACACGTTACTCGAACAACCTCGAAGAAGTGGAGAAATGACCGACTTCGTGAACTTGAATTCGAAGGTGGCATAGCACAACTCAACAGCTCGCTCTTAGAAATTAGGTGCGCAGCGTATATTGTCATCGCCAGCGTTAGCGGCTGCCGCAATCACGAACTCGCGTATCTGCGCACCAACTCATACTACAGCACCGAAGATGACGAGGGCGAGCGTTATTGGTGGATGCGCTCCAAGTCTACAAAGACCTATGAGGGCAATACGGAGTGGATGATTCCAGAGGCGGCAATACCCGCCCTAAAAGTCATGGAGCGCTGGTCTGCACCTTACCAAGCAATGTTGCGCCAAGAAATAGAGATGCTTCGTGCACATGACCCACTAGACTTCCGGATTGCCGAGGCCGAGGAGCATCTGGATGCGTTGTTCGTCGGCATCGATGGCAAGCATTCAAACCGGGTAAGGACTCTATCAGTTAAGCAATTAAACGGGCAGTTGCGGGCATTCTCCAAAAACTGTGGTCTTGAATGGGATTTGGCGTCTCACCAGTTCCGTCGAAAATTCGCGAACTATGCAGCCCGCAGCAAATTCGGAGACCTGCGCTACCTCAAAGAGCACTTTAAGCACTGGTCTATGGATATGACGCTCGGCTATGCTCTTAACGAGTCGCAAGAAATGAGCTTATACATTGAAATCGAGAATGAATTTGATGATATCAAGGAATCCGTTGTTACAAATTGGCTTGACTCGTCCGCGCCCTTGGCGGGAGGGTACGGTCGAAGCATCATGGACTGGCGAGCCCGGTCAGAAAGCATCGTCATATTCAAGAACCATGCTCATATGGTGAAGTCAATTGCTCAAAGCACGGCGATTAGAAGCAACGGCCATGCATGGTGTACAGCAGACGACACCCTATGTGTAGGCAACACTTTGGAGCGGACCCGATGTGCCGGCGGGTGCAACAATGCGGTGATTGGCCGACAGCATGCCGCGATTTACCAAGGTCTATACGACCAACTCGCAACATTAAGAGACTGCGATGACATCGGCAGAGGCGGCGCAGCTCGAGTCCAGCGCGACTTAGACCGTTGCTCCAAAGTCCTGGAGTTACTTGGATATTCCCCTATCGGAAGACGCACATGAAACGCCAGCGCCAGAACTCGGACAATCGCATCAAACAGCTTCGGCTTGCAATTTTGCGCATCGAGCGTGGGCGAGCACAGACAAAAACCGACAAGCTCAGCATCTCCGCGGTAGCAAGGGAAGCAGGCGTTTCGCCCTCCCTCATCCACAATCACTACCCCGATATCGCGGAGGAGATTCGCCTTAGACTTGGGGCTTCGAGCCGTCAGCAGAGAGATGCGAAGCACGAGAAACTCAAACAAATTCGCGAATCGAATAAGGTGCTGCGCAAAGAACTTGCGGAGATGCGGCGGCAAATTGCAAAGCTAGCCAGCATCAACGAAACGCTGATACTCGAAAATCAAGCGCGGAGGGCCGCTACAGCCGAGAACACAACCATATTAACCATCCCAGTCTCAAAAAAATACGGCAATAATTAAAGCAGAAAAACTACGCACAGGAGACTCCAATTCAGCCTCAAAGCCTAGATTAATCATCAATAACTGCTATCTGGTCGACTATGCTTTTTACCAATGGGGTGACTCCCAGGATTTCGCGGAGAGTTCCCTTTCTCTTACGCATTAGCTGAGAAGTCGATATACGCTCTGCTAGCATTGTTGCTTTGGGTTGCAGCTGACCTTGCACGATGAATCTCTCGTCTACTTTTTTCCCAAAAATCTTACGCGCCACATCGATGGTCTGAAAAAACATCACCTCCAGCTCCGGAACAATAACGGCAACATCAAACTTTGCCCCTCTGGATGCCAAAGATAGGCTCTGTCGCACGAAGTCAATACGCTCAAGTGTCGTAGCTGTGTCCAATGTGTCTGCATCCTCGACCAGTAGCAGCGGCAATGAGTACATTGAAAGTAACGACCGCGCCCTCGACACTCCAACGCTTTTACCTTCGCTGGCAAAAAATCGAGATGTCGATACAATTTTCTCTGGTAATACAGCACTAAGGAGTAAGCACCCGGTAAAGGCACCGAGGCTCGGGAGGTGCCGCTGATCAAGCCACGGCGAGCGTCCAGCGATGCGGAAGCAGCGACGCGATGTCGTTGGCACGATGCGTGGGCAGTCGGGTGAGCACGT
>NZ_SSWO01000010.1:0-312537 GCF_004803625.1 Burkholderia sp. LS-044 | reverse complement strand
AAGAACCCCCACCGGAAGAACCCCCACCGGAAGAACCCCCACCGGAAGAACCCCCACCGGAAGAACCACCACCGGAAGAACCACCACCGGAAGAACCACCACCGGAAGAACCACCACCGGAAGAACCACCACCGGAAGAACCACCACCGGAAGAACCGCCGCCGGAAGACCCACCACCGGAAGAACCACCACCGGAAGAACCACCACCGGAAGAACCACCACCGGAAGAACCGCCGCCGGAAGACCCACCGCCGGAGGAACCCCCACCGGAAGACCCTCCCGAACCACCGTTACCAGACGCGTTGCCACCGCGGCCCGAGCCACCCGAACCGCTCGTGCCGCCGGATGTTCCGCTCGTCGTTCCGCCGACGCCGGCAGGTCCGACGGTACCGTTCCCGCCGCTGCCGCTGCCGCTGCCGCTGCCGCTGCCGCCGCCACTGCCACTGCCACTGCCATTTCCGCTACCGGGGCTGCTGCCGCTGCCATTGCCGGTCGCACCTGCGCCATTCCCGCCGGCGCGCCCACCGGCGAAGACGTGCACCGAGCACGCAGCCGGATTCGCTGCGCACGGCGAAGCGTCGTCGACCAGCATCATGACGGCGTCCGCACCGGCAACGGCATCGGGCGCGGAGTCCGGTGTCGCGTCCTGTGCGACGGCATACGAGCAGCAGCACGCGAACGCGGCTGCGGCGAACAAGGTTGCGCGATGGCACCGTCCCGTCGTGCGGAACGGTCGTTTCGTCTTGAGCATCATGGCCTCCCCATGCGCGCGATGCCTCGTCGCCGCGCGGCAATCTACGTGTAGTGCAGGGGGCCGGTAAAGGTTCGTAGTCCTGTCGGCAGCCGATCGCCTTCGGGCCGGCGCTGGACGCCAGCCTCGATCGCGGAGCGGCATGCGGGCCCGCCGTGCGAAGCCCTATCTGCCAGATCCGTGCCATCAGCCGCTTGAGCCCGCGGCACAAGGCGCGCGCAGCGCACGACGGCGCATGCAACGTCTTTGGTAGGAGTTTTGTTTCCGGAATGAAACGTCTGAGCTAAGTTCAGCGCGCGGGCGCATCGGCCGCGCGCTGCCAGCGGTGGAACAGGATCGATGCGATCCAGCAGACGAGGAACAGGGCGACGATGCCGTAGCCGATCGAGCCGAAGCGCTCGCCGACCGCATCGAGCGCGTCGCGCACGGGGCCCGTCAGCGACAGCTTGTCGGCCAGCAGGCCGGTTGCCTCGATCCCGCCGATCGCCAGCGCGACGGCCGCCGACACGAACGTGATGCTCGCGTTGTAGAGCAGCTTGCGCTGCGGATCGTCCATTGCCCAGCCGTACGCGTGAATCATCAGCACGTTATCGGTCGAGTCGATCAGCGTCATGCCGGCGGTGAAAAGCGCGGGAAACAGCATGACCGTATAGACCGGCAGCCCCTGGCTCGCCTGTGCGGCCGCGATCGCGAGCAGGCCGATTTCGGTTGCAGTATCGAAACCGAGCCCGAACAGCACGCCGACCGGATACATGTGCCAGCTCTTCGACACGAACCGGAACAGCGGACGCAGCAGCCGGGACACGAGCCCGGCCGGGCGGTGCACATGCGCCGCATCGTGCGCGTGCCCATGCCCGTGCGTGCCGCGATAGCGCCGCCACACGTCGCGCAGGATCGCCAGGTTCACGCACGCGAGCATGAGCAGGAAGGTGGCCGACACCGCCGTGCCGATCGTGCCGCCGATCTCGCGGAACGCATCGAACCGGTCCCGCAGCGCGAATGCCGTCAGCGCGATGCCGAGCGTCGCGGCGATCACGATCGTCGAATGGCCGAGCGAGAAGAACAGTCCGACGCTCACCGGACGCTGGCCGTCCTGCATCAGCTTGCGCGTCGCAACGTCGATCGCGGCGATGTGATCGGCGTCGACCGCGTGACGCAGCCCGAGCCCGTAAGCGATCGCCGCGGTGCCGAGCAGCAGCGGATGATCGCGCAACACGGCGAGCGCCCACAGCCAGACGGCGGCGTTCGCGGCGATCAGGCCTGCATAGAGGATCAGCAGGCGGCGCAGGGCAGGGGTGGGCGGCATCGGGACGTTCCATCTGACGATTCGCGCTGCATTGTGGCACGCGAAAAAAATACCGGTCGTGCCGATCAAAAAAGCCGCGTGCACGGTGTGCACGAACAAAAAAAGGCCCGTCCGGTTCCGGACGGGCCTTGCTGCGTGCGACAGCGCGAGATCGCGCCGCGCTTACTTCACTTTCGCGCTGATCACGCCTTCCGATACGTTGGCCGGCGTTTCCGCGTACTGCTTGAACTCCATCGTGTAGGTTGCGCGGCCCTGCGTGGCCGAACGCAGCGACGTCGAATAGCCGAACATCTCCGCAAGCGGCACCTCGGCGCGCACGAGCTTGCCGCCGCCGCCCGCGATGTCTTCCATCCCCTGCACGATGCCGCGACGGCTCGACAGGTCGCCCATCACGTTGCCCATGAACTCCTCGGGCGTCTCGACCTCGACCGCCATCATCGGCTCGAGCAGCACCGGCTTCGCGCGGCGCATCGCTTCCTTGAACGCCATCGAACCGGCCATCCGGAACGCGTTTTCGTTCGAGTCGACGTCGTGGTACGAGCCGAACGTCAGGTGCACCTTCACGTCGACGACCGGGTAGCCCGCGAGCACGCCGCTCTTCAGCGTTTCGGTGATGCCCTTGTCGACGGCCGGGATGAATTCACGCGGAATCACGCCGCCCTTGATCTCGTCGAGGAACTCGTAGCCCTTGCCGGGGTTCGGCTCGAGCGTGATCACCGCATGGCCGTACTGACCGCGGCCACCCGACTGCTTGACGAACTTGCCCTCGACGTCGGACGCCGTCGTGCGCACCGTCTCGCGATACGCGACCTGCGGCTTGCCGACCGTCGCTTCGACGCCGAATTCACGCTTCATCCGGTCGACCAGGATTTCGAGGTGAAGCTCGCCCATCCCCGAAATGATCGTCTGGCCGGACTCTTCGTCGGTCTGCACGCGGAACGACGGATCTTCCTGCGCGAGACGGTTCAGCGCGAGGCCCATCTTTTCCTGGTCGGCCTTCGTCTTCGGCTCGACGGCCTGCGAGATCACCGGTTCCGGGAATTCCATCTTCTCGAGGATGATCGGCTTCGCCGGATCGCACAGCGTGTCGCCGGTGGTCGCTTCCTTCAGGCCGACGGCCGCCGCGATGTCGCCCGCGCGCACTTCCTTGATTTCCTTGCGCTCGTTCGCGTGCATCTGCAGGATCCGGCCGAGCCGTTCCTTCTTGTCCTTGGTCGCGTTCAGCACCGTGTCGCCCGATTCGACGACGCCCGAATACACACGGAAGAAGATCAGTTGACCGACGAACGGGTCGGTCATGATCTTGAACGCGAGCGACGAGAACGGCTCGTCGTCGCTCGGATGACGTTCCGCCGGCTTTTCCGGATCGTGGAAGTCGTGGCCGAGGATCGCGGGCACGTCGACGGGCGACGGCAGGTAGTCGATCACCGCGTCGAGCATCGCCTGCACGCCCTTGTTCTTGAACGCGCTGCCGCACAGCATCGGCACGATCTCGTTCGCGATCGTGCGTTTGCGCAGCGCGGCCTTGATCTCGTCCTCGGTCAGCGATTCATGGTCGTGCAGGTACTTCTCGAGCAGTTCCTCGCTCGCTTCCGCCGCGGCCTCGACCATCTTCTCGCGCCATTCGTGCGCGAGCTCGACGAGGTTCGCGGGGATGTCCTCGTACGTGAACTTCACGCCCTGGCTTTCGTCGTCCCACACGATCGCCTTCATCTTCACGAGGTCGACGACGCCCTGGAAATGATCCTCCGCGCCGATCGGAATCTGGATCGGCACGGCGACGCCTTTCAGGCGCTCGCCGATCTGCCGCTGCACGCGGAAGAAATCGGCGCCGATGCGGTCCATCTTGTTGACGAACGCGATGCGCGGCACCTTGTACTTGTTGGCCTGGCGCCAGACGGTTTCGGACTGCGGCTGCACGCCGCCGACCGAGTCGTAGACCATGCACGCGCCGTCGAGCACGCGCATCGAGCGCTCGACTTCAATCGTGAAGTCGACGTGCCCGGGCGTGTCGATGATGTTGATCCGGTGCTCCGGATAGTTGCCGGCCATGCCCTTCCAGAAGGCCGTGGTCGCGGCCGACGTGATCGTGATGCCGCGTTCCTGCTCCTGCTCCATCCAGTCCATCGTGGCCGCGCCGTCGTGCACTTCACCGATCTTGTGGCTCACGCCGGTGTAAAACAGGATGCGCTCGGTCGTCGTGGTCTTGCCGGCATCGATGTGAGCACTGATCCCGATATTGCGATAGCGCTCGATGGGGGTTTTGCGGGGCACGTGAACCTCCTTAGGTTCGGATCGTAAGCGGGCCGGCTGGGCCGGCCCGGGCTGGACTAGCGAGATTTAAAGGATAGCGCTTGTCCGTGGCTTTTGCAGATGCGGGCAGTGTTGGCCGAATCAAGGCGGGCGCCGCCGCCGGCAGGCGAAAAAAAAGCCGGCGCGCAACGGGCGGCCGGCTTGGGTCGGTACGCGGCGTGACGTGACGCGGGTCGGGTCGGCGGCGCGGCGATATCCGTTACTGGGCTTGCGGCAGCCCTTCGAGCTTCATCCCGGGCTTGATGCCCTTCGCCGCGAACCAGCCCTTGCTCATTTCGAGGGCATAGACGCCGTTGTTGCGCGGGCAGTGGTTGTCGGTCGTCTCGGCCTTCATCTCGTCGATGTCGGTGATCGTGCCGTCCGCGCGGATGAACGCGATCGACAGCGGGATCAGCGTGTTCTTCATCCAGAAGCAGTGCACCGCGTTCTCGTTGAACACGAACAGCATGCCTTCGTTCGGCGCGAGCTGCGAACGGTACATCAGCCCCTGTTCGCGGTCGGGGTCGTTCGCGGCGACGGCCGCGTCGATCACGTACATGCCGGCGCGCAGCTTCACGCGCGGGAATTCGCTCGGCTGCTTGGCGCCGGGCGGCACTTGCGCGCTGGCGGCCTGCATGCCGAGCGCGAGGACGGCGAGCGCGGCGGGAAACACGGCGGCGCGCGCAAGGCGGCCGAGCGACGAGCGCAGGGAGAATTGCACAGCAAGGCTCCTATCTGGAAAACAAGACCCGCATGGTACGCGATGCGCGCCGACGGGCACATAAAAGAAAAAGGCAGATCGCCTCGCGGTGATCTGCCTTTCAACGCCGTAAGAACGGCAAGACTGCGTGTTCTTGACTGCGTTATTACAGCAAGCTTACTTAGTTCGAAGCAGCTGCCGGTGCTGCTGCGTCGCTTGCTGCAGCCTTCTTCGATGCCTTGTGGTGCTTCTTAGCTGCGTGGTGCTTCTTAGCAGCGTGCTTAGCCGGTGCCGAAGCAGCTTCAGCAGCAGCCGGAGCAGCTTCCGGAGCCGATGCTTGTGCGAAAGCAGCCGTTGCGAAGAGACCAGCGACCAGAGCGGCGATCAGTTTGTTCATGTTGTGTTCCTCAGCTTTAGTTAATTAACCAAATGACCCGGCAATAGGAGTCATGTCGTCTAACGGTGCCATCCACCTTTCGGTTGACAGACGCTTCGAGAAATTTCTCATTGCGCTGCGGGCGCCGAATCGTATTCGATAAAAACGTCGCTTTCGTGACGCAAACACGGCTCGGCTGCCAATGCCGGATAGCTAAGGTTGGCATCTGCGTGGTTTAACGCGCGATCTTCGCGGGCGGTTGACGAAAAAGATGACGAAAAATTCGCCCGTCCCGAATTCGTCATCCGGCAGGCGCGAAACCGTCCCACGGCGCGCGCGGCGGCAGCGCGATTGTTTCTCCCGGTGCAATGTCGAGCGCGAATATATCCAGTGCACCGATGCCGACGCGTACCAGGCGCAACGTCGGGAAGCCGACGGCCGCCGTCATCCGGCGCACCTGCCGGTTCTTGCCTTCGGTGATCGCGAGTTCGATCCACGTCGTCGGAATCGCGGCGCGGTAGCGGATCGGCGGGTTGCGCGGCCATAGCGCGTCGGGCGGTTCGATGAATTCGGCGCGGCATGGCCGCGTCACGTAGTCGCCGAGGTCGACGCCGCGCGCGAGCGCCTTCAGGTCGGCGGCGCCCGGCGCGCCCTCGACCTGTGCCCAGTAGCGCTTCACGAGCTTGTGGCGCGGCTCGGCGATGCGCGCCTGCAGCGCGCCGTCGTCGGTGAGCAGCAGCAACCCCTCGCTGTCCGCGTCGAGCCGGCCGGCCGCGTAGACGCCGGGCGTTTTTACCCAGTCGCCGAGCGACGGGCGCGTCTCGTGCGCGGAAAACTGGCAAATCGTGCCGAACGGCTTGTTGAGGGCGATCAGGTTCATGGCGGGTCGTCCGCCCGGCGCGCCGCGGGAGGCGGGGGCGGGCGGTCTATGGCAAATGGCGGAATCTTAATGCATAATACGGAACGCCAAGTCCTCTGTCTTATATAAGACATAAGTGGGGTCTTGATACGCAGTGCCGCGCTTCATGCCGAAGTGCCCGGTTGGGGCGCTAGAATAGCGGCTCGCTGTTGCCGTCACGGGGTGGCCATGCCGCGCCCCCGCCGCGCGCGCAGCTTCGACCAGCATCACCTGCTCAGCCACGTCACTGGAGTCGATCATGCCGTATCAGCACATCAAGGTTCCGGAAGGCGGTGACAAGATCACCGTCAACAAGGACTTCTCGCTCAACGTTTCCGATCAGCCGATCATTCCCTATATCGAAGGCGACGGTACGGGCTTCGATATCACGCCGGTCATGATCAAGGTTGTCGACGCGGCGGTCGCGCATGCCTACAAGGGCAAGCGCAAGATCCACTGGATGGAGATCTTCGCGGGCGAGAAGGCGACGAAGGTGTACGGCCCGGACGTGTGGCTCCCGGACGAAACGCTGCAGGTGCTCAAGGAATACGTGGTGTCGATCAAGGGGCCGCTCACGACCCCGGTCGGCGGCGGCATCCGTTCGCTGAACGTCGCGCTGCGCCAGGAACTCGACCTGTACGTGTGTCTGCGCCCGGTGCAGTACTTCAAGGGCGTGCCGTCGCCGGTGCGCGAGCCGCAAAAGATCGACATGGTGATCTTCCGCGAGAACTCGGAAGACATCTACGCGGGCATCGAATGGGCGGCGGGCTCCGAGCAGGCGAAGAAGGTCATCAAGTTCCTGCAGGACGAGATGGGCGTGAAGAAGATCCGCTTCCCGGAAACCTCGGGGATCGGCGTCAAGCCCGTGTCGACCGAAGGCACCGAGCGTCTCGTGCGCAAGGCGATCCAGTACGCGATCGACAACGATCGCAAGTCGGTCACGCTGGTGCACAAGGGCAACATCATGAAGTTCACGGAAGGCCTGTTCCGTGACGCCGGCTACGCGCTGGCGCAGAAGGAATTCGGCGGCGAGCTGATCGACGGCGGCCCGTGGATGCGCGTGAAGAACCCGAAGACGGGCAACGAGATCGTCATCAAGGATTCGATCGCCGATGCGTTCCTGCAGCAGATCCTGCTGCGCCCGGCCGAATACGACGTGATCGCCACGCTGAACCTGAACGGCGACTACATCTCCGACGCACTGGCCGCGCAGGTCGGCGGCATCGGGATCGCGCCGGGCGCGAACCTGTCGGATTCGGTCGCGATGTTCGAGGCGACGCACGGCACGGCACCGAAGTACGCGGGCAAGGATTACGTGAACCCGGGTTCCGAGATCCTGTCGGCGGAAATGATGCTGCGCCACCTCGGCTGGACGGAAGCAGCCGACACGATCATCGCCGCGATGGAGAAGTCGATCCTGCAGAAGCGCGTCACGTACGACTTCGCGCGCCTGATGGAAGGTGCGACGCAGGTGTCGTGCTCGGGCTTCGGTGAAGTGCTGATCGAGAACATGTAAGTCCCCTTCCGGGGTGGGCCGGCAGGTGCCGGCCGCCCCGGCGCTGACTGCCGGCGCCGGAGCGTTTCGTGGATGGCAGGTTTGTTGGCAGGGCGGTCCGGCATGCGGGCCGCGGCGCCGCGATGCGGCCCGGAGGCCCTGCAAGGTAGAACATGACGGCCCTCGCAACACCACCGCCCGGCTGAGCCGGCGCGCCCCTTTCGCGACCGACCCGGTCGCTCCCCGCCGGTTACCGCCGGCGCTCCTCAGTCCAAATTTTCACGTAGCAACGCATCGACCATGTCCACTTCGCCCAAGATCATCTACACCCTCACTGACGAAGCGCCCGCGCTCGCGACCTATTCGCTGCTGCCGATCGTCAAGGCCTTCACGCGTTCATCCGGCGTCGCCGTCGAAACGCGCGACATCTCGCTCGCCGGCCGCATCGTCGCGGCATTCGCAGACGTCCTGCCGCCCGAGCAGAAGGGTTCCGACGATCTGGCCGAACTGGGCCAGCTCACGCTGAAGCCGGAAGCGAACATAATCAAGCTGCCGAACATCAGCGCATCGGTGCCGCAGCTCAAGGCCGCGATCGCCGAACTGCAGGCGCAGGGCTACACGCTGCCGGCCTATCCGGAAGATCCGTCGACGGACGAAGAGAAGGCCGTCAAGGCCCGCTACGACAAGATCAAGGGCAGCGCGGTGAACCCGGTGCTGCGCGAAGGCAACTCCGACCGCCGCGCGCCGCTGTCGGTCAAGAACTACGCACGCAAGCATCCGCACAAGATGGGCGCCTGGAAAGCCACGTCGAAGGCGCACGTCGCGCACATGAGCGAAGGCGATTTCTACGGCAGCGAGAAGTCGGCGCTGATCGCCGAAGCCGGCAGCGTGAAGATCGAACTCACGACGACCGACGGCGCGAAGAAGGTGCTGAAGGAAAAGACGGCCGTGAAGGCGGGTGAAGTCATCGACGCATCGGTGATGAGCCGCAACGCGCTGCGCAGCTTCATCGAAGCGCAGATCGCCGACGCGAAGGCGCAGGACGTGCTGTTCTCGGTGCACCTGAAGGCGACCATGATGAAGGTCTCGGACCCGATCCTGTTCGGTCACTTCGTGTCCGTGTTCTACCGCGACGCGCTTGCGAAACACGCAGACGTGCTGGCGCAGGCCGGCTTCAACCCGAACAACGGGATCGGCGACCTGTACGCGCGCCTGAAGGACCTGCCGGCCGACACGCGCGAAGCGATCGAAGCAGACATCAAGGCCGAATACGCGGTGCGTCCGCGCCTTGCCATGGTCAACTCGGACAAGGGCATCACGAACCTGCACGTGCCGAGCGACGTGATCGTCGACGCATCGATGCCGGCGATGATCCGCGATTCGGGCGGCATGTGGGGCCCGGACGGCCAGCTGTACGACGCGAAGGCCGTGATTCCGGATCGTTGCTACGCCGGTGTCTACCAGGCCGTGATCGAGGACTGCAAGCAGCACGGCGCGTTCGATCCGGTCACGATGGGCAGCGTGCCGAACGTCGGCCTGATGGCGCAGGCGGCTGAAGAATACGGTTCGCACGACAAGACGTTCCTAATCCCGGCGGATGGCGTCGTGCGCGTCACCGACGAAGCGGGCAACGTGCTGCTCGAGCATGCGGTGGAGTCGGGCGACATCTGGCGCATGTGCCAGACGAAGGACGCACCGGTGCAGGACTGGGTCAAGCTCGCGGTCAACCGCGCGCGCGCGACCGGCGCACCGGCCGTGTTCTGGCTCGATCCGGCACGCGCACACGACGCGCAGATCATCGCGAAGGTCGAGCGTTACCTGAAGGACCACGACACGAACGGCCTCGACATCCGCGTGATGACGCCGGTCGACGCGACGCGCTTCTCGCTCGAGCGCATCCGTGCGGGCAAGGACACGATCTCGGTCACCGGCAACGTGCTGCGCGACTACCTGACCGACCTGTTCCCGATCATGGAACTCGGCACCAGCGCGAAGATGCTGTCGATCGTGCCGCTGATGGCCGGCGGCGGGATGTTCGAAACGGGTGCGGGCGGCTCCGCGCCGAAGCACGTGCAGCAGTTCGTCGAGGAAGGTTTCCTGCGCTGGGATTCGCTCGGCGAATTCCTCGCGCTCGCGGCATCGCTCGAACACCTCGGCAACGCGTACCAGAACCCGAAGGCGCTCGTGCTCGCGAAGACGCTCGACCAGGCGACCGGCAAGTTCCTGGACGAGAACAAGTCGCCGGCGCGCAAGGTCGGCGGCCTCGACAACCGCGGCAGCCACTTCTACCTGTGCCTGTACTGGGCGCAGGCGCTGGCCGAGCAGACCGAGGACGCGGCGCTGAAGGCGCAGTTCGAAGGCGTGGCGAAGTCGTTGTCCGACAACGAAGCGCGCATTCTGGAAGAGCTGGCTGCCGCGCAGGGCAAGGCGCAGGCCATCGGCGGCTACTATCGTCCGAACGTCGACCTGACGAGCCAGGCGATGCGCCCGAGCGCGACGCTGAACGCCATCGTCGACGCGGTTGCCTGACACGGGCCGCGCGATCGCGCGAGTCGAAGCAAGTGACGGCGTGGCGGGTCTGGCTGCCCTCCGCCCGTTACAAGAAAAAAACGCCCCGGTCGCCCGGGGCGTTTTTTGTTGCAGGCTTGCCATTCAGACGTGAACGATTTCCCATTCGGCGATTTCGTGCGGCACTTCGAGCGTTGCCGTGTCCAGTTCGGACAGTTGCTCGCAGTCGCCGCGGGAGATGTGGTCGGCCGCCACTTCGGGGCACGAGAATGCGCCGAGCAGGGCGTTGCCGAACGTCGCTTCCCAGCCACCGTTACCCGGCAGGATGTAGAACGACCCGAGCGCTGAACCAAAGCGAAATCCCTTCATTTCCGTTCTCCCTTTCTGATCACAAGCGATTCTGTTGTGCCTTCTGCCGGTTCGACCGGCTGTGGCCCGACTGGCTGCTTGCGCCGCGTTCCTTATCGAACGTCGTGGCGAAGCGTCAGTGCATGGGACAAAGTCTACGTCCGCGACCCGGTTGGATGGTGCATGTCGAACGGCTCCACTAAACAAAAATTCTCTTTCAAAAACAAATATTTGCATTCTGCGTTTTGTATTGCGGAACGTTTTTCGGCATCGCGAAACGGGAAATTTGTGCCCTGCACCACGAATTTTTACAACGCAGAGAGTTGTTCCGCATCGTGAAATATTGGCGGGTTGGCGAACCGGTGACGCGGCCGACGCCGGGGCGCGGCTGAACGGCAGGTGCCGGGCGGCCGCCTGGAGACTGCATGGGGCGGGCGGCGAGTGGTGTTGGGGAGCGAGTGAAGGGCTGCGGATCGCCGATCGGCGATGCCGGTCGATGCGTGCTGAATCCAGCGCGGCGTTGTCGAGTCTGCGGCGTATCGCCGCCCGTCCGGCGGCGACGCGTCTCGATATGAGCCTGCGGTTATGATGACGCGGGCATCAGGATTGGCGTCGCGCATCGGCGCTTCAGCCGGCCGGCGCGGGCGTCGCGGCGGCCGCGCGACGCAGCATGGATAACGAGGAACGATTTGATGATACGGAGAACCTTCCTGTCGCGCGCCATCGGTGTCGCGGCCGCGTCGCTGTTCGCCCGCGCCGCGTGGGCGCAGCATGCCGGTCACGCCGGCATGGCCGGCATGGACTCGATGGACGACATGCCCGGCATGTCGGACATGTCAGGAATGGCGGGTCACGGGCAGCACGGCAAGTCCGCGCCGGCCGCGCTCGCTGCCGCCGATGCGCTGCCGGCCGGCGCGCCGCTCGCGGCGCTGCGTACGCTCGCGAACGAAAGCCGCGATCCCGGCACGTTCCGGGCCACGCTGGTGGCCCAGCCGGTGGCGCGCCCGATGCTGCGCGGTGCGCGGCCGACCACGTTCTGGCAGTTCGGCTCGGGCACGCAGGGCCCAGTCGTTGGTCCGCTGATCGACGTGCGCGAGGGCGACACGGTCGAGATCAAGTTCGTGAACAAGCTGCCGCAACCGTCGACGATCCACTGGCACGGCCTGCCGGTGCCGCCCGACCAGGACGGCAACCCGTCCGATCCCGTCGCGCCCGGCGCGTCGCGCGTGTACCGCTTCACGCTGCCGAAGGGGAGCGCCGGTACCTACTGGTACCACCCGCACCCGCACATGATGACGGCCGAGCAGGTGTTTCGCGGGCTCGCCGGCCCGTTCGTCGTGCGCGCCGCGGACGATCCGCTGGCGGGTTGGCCCGAGCGCAACCTGTTCGTGTCGGACCTGAAACTTGCGCGCGACGGCACGATTGCACCGAACGACATGATGGACTGGATGAACGGCCGCGAAGGCCAGTTCGTGCTGGTCAACGGCGCGCGCCGGCCGCGGATCGACGTTGCGGGCGACGAGCGCTGGCGCGTGTGGAATGCGTGCAGCGCGCGCTACTTGCGTGTCGCGTTCGACGACGGCCGTGCATTCGAGCACGCGGGCACCGACGGCGGGCTGTTCGACACGCCGCGCCGTGTCACGTCGCTGCTGATCGCGCCGGGCGAACGTGCGGAGCTGCTGGTGCGCGCCGGCGATCGCGCGTCGCGCGCTGTGCTGCAGGCGGCCGAATACGACCGCCGCAAGATGTCGATGTCGCACGATGACGGGCACGGCAGCCTGCCGGCCGATCCGGCGCTGGCGCTGGCCGACGTCGCGTTTTCGCCGGCCACCGCGCGCGTGCTGCCGACGACATTGCGTGCGGTGCCGCCGCTGGGCGAGCCGGTTGCGCACAAGGAGGTCGCGTTCGGCGAGGAGATGGATATGGACGCGATGATGAAGGGGGGCGCACACGGCCGCCCGGCGGGCATGCGCTTCACGATCAACGGCGACACCTACGCGCCGCACCGTGCGACGCTGACGAGCCGCGCTGGCGACGTCGAGCGCTGGACGATCCGCAACGGCACTGACATGGATCACCCGTTCCACCTGCACGGCACGCAGTTCCAGGTGATCGAACGGGCATCGGGCGGTTCACGCACGAGCGAACCGTTCCGTGCATGGCGCGATACCGTGAACGTGCGCAGCGGCGAAACCGTGACGATTCTCGTCACGCAGGACATGCGCGGAGAGCGCATGTTTCATTGCCACATTCTCGAACACGAGGATCTCGGCATGATGGGTACGCTGAAGGTCGTGTAACGAAGTGACGATTATGTTTCACGTGCCGGATGAGTATCCGATCTGCGTGTGTGACAAGACAATACGTGTTCAATTATCGGGATTGAACGAAAAGGCCGGCCAATCGATAATCGATTGGCCGGCCTTGAAAAAAAAGAAACCCGGCGCAATGCGCCGGGTTTCTTCGTCTGATATCCGGTGCCTTATACGGCCTGGATGTTCGACGCTTGCTTGCCCTTCGGCCCTTGGACGACGTCAAAGCTCACCTTCTGGCCTTCCTTCAGCGTCTTGAAGCCATTCATGGTGATAGCCGAGAAGTGCGCAAACAGATCCTCACCGCCCTCATCGGGAGTGATGAAACCGAAGCCCTTCGCGTCGTTGAACCACTTAACGATACCAGTTGCCATTTCCTACTTCCCCTGTCACACAGTCGCTGCTACTTACCACGAGCACGCTCGAAAAGCTAAACGACCGGAAAATGCAGCCGTTCCCCCCTCACAAGCTCACCTCGGCCTCTTTCAACTTGCCGACCGGCAAATTGAAAAAAGTGCCAGCTTGATTGTTGGCGCTCTTTATTGGAGTGTCAAGTGGAATTTTTAGACGTTTAGAGGGACGTTGTAAAGAACCCATTTTCAGGGTTTTTCCGGCTTTGCTTGGCAGCACGCGGCCAAGCGCGAGGACTTGAAAAGCCGCATAATCGGCTCATATACCAGGCTCGAGTGACACGCGTTCGAGTCGTCCCGGCTTGTGGGATACTGGATGCGGACACGACGTTCCGGTGCGGTTCCCCCTGACGGTTCGTGTTCCGCGCCACGCGTGAAAGCCGGCACCGCAGCCGGCTTTCGTATGGCACGAAGAAGATTGCGTGTTCCGGGATTCCGGGGAGGGCGCCGGCCGGTCGGTCGGGTAATGGCAGGATTGCGGGCCTGTCCGAGTTGTT
Source organism: Burkholderia sp. LS-044 (assembly GCF_004803625.1). Lineage (NCBI taxonomy): Bacteria > Pseudomonadati > Pseudomonadota > Betaproteobacteria > Burkholderiales > Burkholderiaceae > Burkholderia > Burkholderia sp. LS-044. Next base: position 298,644 of record NZ_SSWO01000010.1, on the reverse strand, counting down.
TAGAATGGGTGTATGGCGATTATCCCGGACAAGCAGGACAGCACCGTCCTGGAACGCAAGCAGCAGAAGCTCAAGCCGCCTTCGATGTACAAGGTGGTGCTGCTGAACGACGACTTCACGCCGATGGAATTCGTCGTGATGGTGGTCCAGGAGTATTTCAAGAAGGATCGCGAGACGGCCACGCAGATCATGCTGAAGGTCCATCGCGAAGGGCGAGGGGTTTGTGGGGTCTATACGCGGGACATCGCGTCGACCAAGGTTGAGCAAGTCGTTACCCATGCGCGGCAGGCCGGGCATCCGCTGCAGTGCGTGATGGAGGAAGCATGATTGCCCAGGAATTGGAAGTCAGCCTGCACATGGCGTTCATGGAAGCACGCCAGGCGCGCCATGAGTTCATAACGGTCGAGCATTTGCTGCTGGCCCTGCTGGATAATCCGACGGCAGCCGAGGTGTTGCGCGCGTGCGCGGCCAACATCGAGGACTTGCGTCAGAACCTGCGCAATTTCATCCACGACAACACACCTACCGTCCCGGGTACCGACGATGTCGATACCCAGCCGACGCTCGGTTTCCAGCGCGTGATCCAGCGCGCGATCATGCACGTCCAGTCGACGTCGAACGGCAAGAAGGAAGTCACCGGCGCTAACGTGCTGGTCGCGATCTTCGGCGAGAAGGATTCGCATGCCGTCTACTACCTGCAGCAGCAGGGCGTCACGCGCCTGGACGTCGTGAACTTCATTTCGCACGGCATCGCGAAGACCAACGGCGGCGAAGCCGCGAAGTCGGCCGACGCGAGCGCGGAAAGCGAAGACGCGAACGCGCAGAAGGAAACGCCGCTCGCGCAATTCACGCAGAACCTGAACCAGATGGCGAAGGACGGCCGCATCGATCCGCTGATCGGTCGCGAGCCCGAAGTCGAGCGCGTGGTCCAGGTGCTGTGCCGTCGCCGCAAGAACAATCCGCTGCTCGTCGGCGAGGCCGGCGTCGGCAAGACCGCGATCGCGGAAGGGCTCGCCTATCGCATCACGCGCGGCGAAGTGCCGGACATTCTCGCGAACGCGCAGGTCTATTCGCTCGACATGGGCGCGCTGCTCGCCGGCACCAAGTACCGCGGCGATTTCGAGCAACGTCTGAAGACGGTGCTGAAGGAGCTGAAGGAGCGTCCGCACGCGATCCTGTTCATCGACGAAATTCATACGCTGATCGGCGCGGGCGCCGCGTCGGGCGGCACGCTCGACGCGTCGAACCTGCTGAAGCCGGCGCTGTCGTCGGGTACGCTCAAGTGCATCGGCGCGACCACGTTCACCGAATATCGCGGCATCTTCGAGAAGGATGCGGCGCTGTCGCGGCGCTTCCAGAAGGTCGACGTGAGCGAGCCGACCGTCGAGCAGACGGTCGCGATCCTGCGCGGGCTGAAGTCGCGCTTCGAGGAGCATCACGGCGTCAAGTATTCGTCGGGCGCACTGTCGGCCGCGGCCGAACTGTCGGCGCGCTTCATTACCGACCGTCACCTGCCGGACAAGGCGATCGACGTGATCGACGAGGCAGGCGCCGCCCAGCGCATCCTGCCGAAGTCGAAGCAGAAGAAGACGATCGGCAAGAGCGAGATCGAGGAAATCATCTCGAAGATCGCGCGCGTGCCGCCGCAGAGCGTGTCGCAGGACGATCGCAGCAAGCTGCAGACGCTCGACCGCGACCTGAAGAGCGTCGTGTTCGGCCAGGATCCGGCGATCGATGCGCTTGCGGCCTCGATCAAGATGGCACGCGCGGGCCTCGGCAAGATGGACAAGCCGATCGGCGCGTTCCTGTTCTCCGGCCCGACGGGTGTCGGCAAGACCGAAGTGGCGCGCCAGCTCGCGTTCACGCTCGGCATCGAGCTGATCCGCTTCGACATGTCGGAATACATGGAGCGTCACGCGGTGAGCCGCCTGATCGGCGCGCCGCCGGGCTACGTCGGGTTCGACCAGGGCGGCCTGCTGACCGAGGCCGTCACGAAGAAGCCGCACTGCGTGCTGCTGCTCGACGAAATCGAGAAGGCACATCCGGACATCTTCAACGTGCTGCTGCAGGTGATGGACCACGGCACGCTGACGGACAACAACGGCCGCAAGGCGGATTTCCGCAACGTCATCATCATCATGACGACGAACGCGGGCGCCGAGTCGATGCAGAAGGCGACGATCGGCTTCACGACGCGCCGCGAGACGGGCGACGAGATGACCGACATCAAGCGCCTGTTCACGCCGGAGTTCCGCAACCGCCTGGATTCGATCATCAGCTTCCGCTCGCTCGATGAGGAAATCATCATGCGCGTGGTCGACAAGTTCCTGATCCAGCTCGAGGAACAGCTGCACGAGAAGAAGGTCGACGCGCTCTTCACCGACGCGTTGCGCAAGCATCTCGCGAAGCACGGCTTCGACCCGCTGATGGGCGCCCGGCCGATGCAGCGGCTGATCCAGGACACGATCCGGCGCGCGCTGGCCGACGAGCTGCTGTTCGGCAAGCTCGTCAACGGCGGCCACGTGACGGTCGATGTCGACGAAAACGACAAGGTGCAGTTGTCGTTCGACAAGCTGGCGAATCCGCCGCACAAGCCGAACGAAGAGACGGTCGAAGTCGAGTAAGCGATAATTCGTTGTTCATGCGAACGGCGCGGGAAGTTCTCCGCGCCGTTTCGTTTTATCCGGCGCCGGCGGCGCAATGGTGGTGCAGGGGAGTGGTAAGGCAGTGACACAACAACAACGGTCGTTCGACAACATCGTCGCGCGCGAACAAGGGTTGCGCCATGCGCTGACGTCGGGGCAGATGGCGATGATCGCGATCGGCGGCGCGATCGGCACGGGCCTGTTCCTCGGCAGCGGGTTCGCGATCGGGCTCGCCGGCCCGAGCGTGCTGGTCTCGTATGCGATCGGCGCGCTGATCGCGCTGCTGCTGATGGGCGCGCTCGCGGAAATGACAGTCGCGCATCCGACCGCCGGCTCGTTTGGCGCGTATGCCGAGCACTACGTCGGCCCCCTCGCCGGCTTCCTGGTGCGCTATGCGTACTGGTTCGCGGTGGTGTTCGCGATCGGCACCGAGATCAGCGCGATCGCCGTGTTCATGAAGTACTGGTTCCCGGCCGTGCCCGGCTGGTACTGGGTGATCGGCTTCTCCGCGCTGCTGATCGCCGTGAATCTCGCGAGCGTCACGCTGTACGGCACGGTCGAATACGCATTCTCGCTGCTGAAGATCGCGGCGATCGTCGTGTTCATCGTGCTCGGCGCGTATCTCGTGTGGTCGGCGCCGGTGGCATCCGGCATCGGTTTCGCCAACTACACCGCGCACGGAGGCTTCATGCCGAAGGGGCCGTGGGGCACCTGGGTCGCGGTGATCGTCGCGATCTTCAGCTACATGAGCATCGAAGCCGTCGCGATCGCGGCCGGCGAGGCACGCGATCCGCAGCACGCGGTCACGCGCGCATTCCGCTCGACCGTGTTCCGGCTCGTCCTGTTCTACCTGCTGACGCTGTCGCTGATGCTCGCGATCGTGCCGTGGACGCAGGCCGGCACCGACGAAAGCCCGTTCGTGAAGGTGATGGCCGCGACCCACGTGCCGTACGCGGCGGGCGTGATCAACTTCGTGTTGCTGATCGCGGCGTTGTCGGCGATGAACAGCCAGCTTTACGTGACGACGCGGATGATGTTCAGCCTGTCGCGCGCGCGGCTCGCGCCCGCGGTGTTCGGCCGGCTCGGCACGAACGGCGTGCCGCGCGCGGCGCTGTGGATCTCGACCAGCGGCGTCGCGGTCGCGGCCGTGCTGGTCGCGCTCGCGCCCGACACCGCGTTCACGGTGATGATGGCGATCGCGATGTTCGGCGCGCTGTTCACGTGGCTGATGATCTTCGTCACGCACCTGCGCTTCCGTTCGCGGTATCGCGGCCCCGCGCTCGCGTTCCGGATGTGGGGGCACCCGTTCGGCAGCCTGCTCGGTGCGGGGCTCGTCGCAGCGATCCTGTTCACGACCGCGTTCACGCGCGAATTCCGGATGACGATGGTGGTCGGCGTCGTGTTCGTCGTGCTGCTCACGCTCGCGTACGCGCTGCATTACCGGCACGAACACGCTCGTTGACGGTACCGGCGCGGCCGCCCGCGCCGTTTTTTTCCGGTCGCTAAGGTTCCGTTAAGCCCGCGGCGCCTACATTCGATCCTGCCTGCAAGGCGGGCGCGGCATGCGCCGGCTCGCCGCCTTCCTGCAAAAAGGGGTGCGAATGAACAAACTTCCCGAAATCACGCTCGCGTTCTGGATCATGAAGATCTGCGCGACGACACTCGGCGAAACCGGCGGCGACCTGTTGTCGATGACGCTGAACGTCGGCTATGCGGTGAGCTCGATCCTGCTGTTCGGTTTCTTTCTCGTGACGCTGGGTGCGCAGCTCAGGACGACGCGTTATCGCCCGGCGATCTACTGGGCCGTGATCGTCGCGACGAGCACGGCCGGCACGACGATGTCCGATTTCATGGATCGCACGCTCGGCCTCGGCTATGCGGCCGGCTCGTCGATCCTGGTCGCGATCCTGCTGACCATCTTCGCCGTGTGGCGCCTCAGCGGCGAATCGCTGTCGGTCGACCTGATCCGCACGCGCAAGGTCGAGCTGCTGTACTGGATCGCGATCCTGTTCTCGAACACGCTGGGCACCGCGCTCGGCGACTTCCTCGCGGACAGCTCGGGGCTCGGTTTCGGCGGCGGCGCGCTGCTGATCGGCGGGTTGCTCGCGGCGATCGTGCTTGCGCACTATTTCACGCGGATCTCGGGCGTGCTGCTGTTCTGGGCCGCGTTCGTGCTCACGCGGCCGTTCGGTGCGACGGTCGGCGATCTGCTGACGAAGCCGGTTGCGAAGGGTGGCCTCGCGCTCGGGACGGTTGGTTCGTCGGCGGTGCTGCTCGGCGTGCTGGTCGCACTGGTGATCTACGCGATCGTCGCCCAGGCGCGGCAGCGTGACCTTGCGCCCGCGCGGATCGCGCAACCCGTCGAAGAGTGACGGCGACGGACAGGAAAAAGGGGCCGCGAGGCCCCTTTGTCATTGCGCCGTTCAGTGCCGCCCGGTGCTGCCGAAGCCGCCCTCGCCGCGATCGCTTTCCGCGAAGTCGTCGACGATGTTGAACTGCGCCTGCACGACCGGCACGATCACGAGCTGGGCGAGCCGTTCGAACGGATTCAGCACGAACTCGGTCTGGCCGCGGTTCCACGTCGAGACCATCAACTGGCCCTGGTAGTCGGAATCGATCAGGCCGACGAGGTTGCCGAGCACGATGCCGTGCTTGTGGCCGAGGCCCGAGCGCGGCAGGATCAGCGCGGCGTAGCCCGGATCGGCGAGGTGGATCGCGAGGCCCGTCGGCACGAGCGTCGTTTCGCCCGGCTGCAGCGTCACCGGCGCGTCGAGGCACGCACGCAGGTCGAGGCCCGCGCTGCCGGTGGTCGCGTAGGCGGGCAGGTAGTCGCGCATGCGCGCGTCGAGAATCTTCAGGTCGAGTTTCATGCGGTCGTCGGATGAGGCGGGAAGGGCGCGGCGGCGGCCGCCGCGCGGGAGATCAGATCAGGCGGTTGTCGGGCAGGCGTTTCGCGATTTCCGCGACGAGCGTGTGCGCGAGTTCGTCTTTCGGTGCGCGTGGCAGGCGCGTGAGGCCGGCGGCCTCGAACAGCACGACTTCGTTGTCGTCGCGGCCGAACGTCAGCGGGCCGAGGTTGCCGACGAGCAGCGGCACGTTCTTGCGTTTGCGCTTCTCGTCGCCGTGCACGTCGAGGTCGCCGCTTTCGGCCGCGAACCCGACGCAGTACGGCGGATCGGGCAGCGCCGCGACGGACGCGAGGATGTCCGGGTTCTCGACGAACGCGAGTGCGGGCATCTTGCGGTCGGCCGTCTTCTTCATCTTGTGCTCGGCCGGCTGGGCGACGCGCCAGTCGGCGACCGCGGCCACCGCGATGAAGATGTCGGCGTCGTTCACGGCATGCATCACCGCGTCGTACATCTGCTGGGCCGTCTGCACGTCCTGCCGGTAGACGCCCCACGGCGTGTCGAGCGCGACCGGCCCCGCGACGAGATGCACATCGGCGCCGGCCTGCTGCGCGGCGCGCGCGAGCGCGAAGCCCATCTTGCCGCTCGAGCGGTTCGTGAGGCCGCGTACCGGGTCGAGCGGCTCGAACGTCGGGCCGGCCGTGATCAGCACGCGCCGGTGCGCGAGCACCTTCGGCGCGAAGTGCGCGACGATCGCTTCATAGATCGCCTCGGGCTCGAGCATGCGGCCGTCGCCGACTTCGCCGCACGCCTGCGCACCCGAATCCGGGCCGAGCACCGACACGCCGTCCGCGCGCAGTTGCGCGGCATTGCGTTGCGTGGCCGGGTTCTGCCACATCTGGCGGTTCATCGCGGGGACGACGAGCAGCGGGCAATCGCGCGCGACGCACAGCGTCGACAGCAGGTCGTCCGCGAACCCGTGCGCGAGCTTCGCGAGGAAATCCGTCGACGCGGGCGCGATCACGATCGCGTCGGCTTCGCGCGACAGGTCGATGTGCGCCATGTTGTTGTCGATGCGCGCGTCCCATTGGCTCGTATAGACGGGCCGGCCCGACAGCGCCTGCATCGTGACGGGCGTGATGAACTGGGTAGCGGCTTCGGTCATCGCGACCTGCACGGTCGCGCCTGCCTTCACGAGCAGCCGCGTGAGCTCGGCGATCTTGTAGCAGGCGATGCCGCCCGTCAGGCCGAGAACGAGGTGTTTTCCTGCGAGTTCTGCTTGTGCCAACTCAGGCCTCCAAGGGTCGAACGGAACGGCCGGCGCGAAGCCGACCGTCGACGCCGAGTATGCGCGCTTAGCGCGAGCCGCGCACGCGACGCAGTTCGTCGTAGATCAGCAGCACCGCGCCGATCGTGATCGCGGAATCGGCGAGGTTGAACGCCGGGAAGTGCCAGGCGCCGAGGTGGAAATCGAGGAAGTCGATCACGTGGCCGTAGACGAGCCGGTCGATCACGTTGCCGAGCGCGCCGCCGAGGATCAGCGCGAGCGACACGCTGAACAGCCGCTGGTGGCCGTGGCGCTTCAGCAGGAAGCAGATCACGAGCGTCGCGCCGATGCCGAGCGCGGTGAACGCCCAGCGCTGCCAGCCGCTCGCGGTCGACAGGAAGCCGAACGCGGCGCCGCGGTTGTACACCAGCACGAGGTTGAAGAACGACGTCAGCGCATGCTGCGCGCCGTACACGAACGTTTTCAGGATCGCGATCTTCGACAGCTGGTCGAACAGGATCACGATCAGCGAAATGCCGAGCCAGGGCGCAAGCGCGCCGCTGGCCGGTTTCGAGAGGGTTTTCGCCATATTCAAGCAGCGCTCCGGATTTCGCCGTTTTCGAACAGGTTGGAGAAGCAGCGGCCGCACAGCGTCGGGTGATCGGCGTGCGCGCCGACATCTTCGCGGTAGTGCCAGCAGCGTTCGCACTTCTGGTACTTCGACGCTGCGACGTCGACGCTTTCCTGCGCTTCGTCGTCGACCTTGACGACCGTCGCGGCCGACGTGATCAGCACGAACTTGAGATCATCGCCGAGGCTCGTGAGCGCGTCGTAGCGTGCGCCGCTCGCATGCACGGCGACTTCGGCCTGCAGCGACGAACCGATGCGGTTCGCGGTGCGCGCTTCCTCGAGCGCCTTCGTCACGTTGCCGCGCACGTCGCGCAGCAGCGCCCACTTCTCGATCAGCGCGGCCGAGCCGGCGACTTCCGGATACGCGTAGTAGGTTTCCGTGAAGATCGTGTCGCTGGCCGGCTGGAACACCTTCCACGCTTCTTCCGCCGTGAACGACAGGAACGGCGCGAGCACGCGCAGCAGGCCGTGCGTGAGGTGGTACAGCGCGGTCTGCGCGGAGCGGCGCGCGCGCGAATCGGCCGCGCTCGTGTACAGGCGGTCCTTCAGCACGTCGAGGTAGAAGCCGCCGAGATCTTCCGAGCAGTACGTCTGCAGCTTCGCGACGACCGGGTGGAATTCGTACTTCTCGTAGTGGCCGAGCAGTTCCGTCTGCAGTTGCTGCGAGAACGCGACCGCATAACGGTCGATCTCGAGCCATTCGTCGACGGGCACCGCGTGCTGCGCGAAGTCGAAGTCCGACAGGTTCGCGAGCAGGAAGCGCAGCGTGTTGCGGATGCGGCGATAGCCTTCGGTCACGCGCTTCAGGATTTCCTCGGAGATCGCGAGCTCGCCCGAATAGTCGGTCGATGCGATCCACAGGCGGATGATTTCCGCGCCGAGGCGGTTCGCGACTTCATGCGGATCGATGCCGTTGCCGAGCGACTTGCTCATCTTGCGGCCTTCGCCGTCGACCGTGAAGCCGTGCGTGAGCAGGCCCTTGTACGGCGCGCGGCCGTCGATCATCGATGCGGTCAGCAGCGACGAATGGAACCAGCCGCGGTGCTGGTCCGAGCCTTCGAGGTAGAGGTCGGCCGGGAACTGCAGCTGATCCTTGTGCGAGCCGCGCAGCACGTGCCAGTGCGTCGTGCCCGAGTCGAACCACACGTCGAGCGTGTCGCGGTTCTTTTCGTACAGGTTCGCGTCGTCGCCGATCAGCTCGCGCGGGTCGAGCGTCTGCCAGGCTTCGATACCCGACTGCTCGACGCGCTTCGCGACTTCCTCGAGCAGTTCGAGCGTGCGCGGGTGCAGCTCGCCGGTTTCCTTGTGCACGAAGAACGCCATCGGCACGCCCCATTGGCGCTGGCGCGACAGCGTCCAGTCGGGACGGTTCGCGATCATGCTGAACAGGCGCTGCTTGCCCCACGACGGGTAGAACGCGGTGGCGTCGATGCCTTCGAGCGCGGTTTCGCGCAGCGTCTTGCCGCCGTCGCGCGGCGTCACGTCCATGCCGGCGAACCACTGCGACGTCGCGCGGTAAATGATCGCCGTCTTGTGACGCCAGCAGTGCATGTAGCTGTGCTTGTAGTGCTCGCTGCGCAGCAGCGAGCCGGCCTCGCGCAGCGCGTCGACGACCTTCGGGTTCGCGTCCCAGATCGACAGGCCGCCGAACAGCGGCAGCGATTCGATGTAACGACCGTCGCCCATCACCGGGTTGATGATGTCCGAGTCGGTCATCCCGTGCGCCTTGCACGACTGGAAGTCCTCGATGCCGTATGCGGGCGACGAGTGCACGACGCCAGTACCGGTGTCGGTCGTCACGTAGTCGCCGAGGTAGACGGGCGCGGTGCGCTTGTAGCCGGGGTGGGCCGATGCGAGCGGGTGGTGGAAGCGCAGGTTCGCGAGCTTCACGCCCGGCGCGGTCGCGACGACGCGGCCGGTCAGCTTGAAGTCGGTCATGCAGGCTTCGACACGTTCTTCCGCGATGATCAGCAGCCCGCGCTCGGTGTCGACCAGCGCGTAGACGATTTCCGGATGGAGGTTCAGCGCCTGGTTCGCGGGGATCGTCCACGGCGTGGTGGTCCAGATCACGATGCCGCCGTCGGCGCGCGGCAGCGCCGGCAGGCCGAACGCCTGCGCGGTCTTTTCCGGTTCCGCGAACGCAAACATCACGTCGATCGTCGGGTCGGTGCGGTCCTTGTACTCGACTTCCGCTTCCGCGAGCGCCGAGCCGCAGTCGAAGCACCAGTTCACCGGCTTCAGCCCGCGATACACGTAACCCTTCTCGATGATCTTGCCGAGCGCGCGAATCTCTTCCGCCTCGTTGACGAAGTTCATCGTCTTGTACGGGTTGGCCCAGTCGCCGAGCACGCCGAGACGCTTGAAGCCGACCTTCTGCTTCTCGATCTGCTCGGTCGCGTACGCGCGCGCCTTGCTCATCACTTCGGCCGCCGGCAGCGACTTGCCGAACTGCTTCTCGATCTGGATCTCGATCGGCATCCCGTGGCAATCCCAGCCGGGCACGTACGGTGCGTCGAAGCCGGCCATGTTGCGCGACTTGACGACGATGTCCTTCAGGATCTTGTTGACGGCGTGGCCGAGGTGGATGTCGCCGTTCGCATACGGCGGGCCGTCGTGCAGGATGAACTTCGGCCGGCCCTTGCTGGCCGCGCGGATCTTCTCGTAGAGGCCGCGTTCTTCCCATTCCTTGACCCACTGCGGTTCGCGCTTGGGCAGGTCGCCGCGCATCGGGAACGGCGTGTCGAGCAGGTTGACCGGATACTTGGCCTGCGGTTTCGAATCGGCTTTCTTGTTGCTCATGATGGGATCGCTATCTAAATCGGGAGACGCGCGAGCGTCGTGAATCGGGGATGCGCGCGAGTGAGCGGCGCGAGGGTGCGGCGCCAGGCGCCGCCGTCCGGATCAGCTAATTCGGTCGGTGGCCGACGTCGAGAAGCCCGTGGCGCGGCTGCCCGGCGCACGGTCACGCTCGATGAAGTACGCGCGCGCATTCGCGACGTCCAGCGCGATCGCGCGCGACAGCGCCTCGAGATCGTCGAATTTCGCTTCGTCGCGCAGCTTTTTCAGGAATTCGACGCGGATGAGCTTGCCGTACGCGTCGCCGTGCCAGTCGAGCAGGTGGACTTCGAGCAGCACGCGGCCGGAATCGTCGACGGTCGGGCGCAGCCCGAGGCTCGCGACGCCCGGCAGCGGGGTGGGGCCGAGGCCGTGCACCTGCACGACGAAGATGCCCGCGAGCGCCGGACGCTTGTGCGCGATCGGCAGGTTCAGCGTCGGGAAGCCGAGGTCGCGGCCGAGCTTCAGCCCGTGCGCGACGTGGCCGCTGATCGCATAGCCGTGGCCGAGCGCCTGCGCGGCCGCGTCGAGATCGCCCGCGGCGAGCGCGGCGCGCACGCCCGAGCTGGAGATGCGCGTGCCGTCGCTGCCCGCGACCGTACCCATTTGCTCGACCTCGAAGCCGTACTGTTCGCCAGCCGCCTTCAGCGTGTCGAAGGTGCCCGCGCGCTTCGCGCCGTAGCAGAAATCGTCGCCGACCATCATCCAGCGCGTGTGCAGCCCGCCGACCAGCGTGCGTTCGACGAACGCCTGCGGCGACTGGCTCGCGAACGTGTGGTTGAAGTGCTCGACGACGACGCGGTCGACACCGTGGTCGCGCAGCGCCTCGAGCTTGTCGCGCAGCATCGCGATGCGCGGCGGCGCGCCGGCGGGGTTGAAGAATTCTCGCGGGTGCGGCTCGAACGTCATCACGCACACGGGCAGGCCGCGCGCGTCCGCTGCCGCGCGCACGCGCGCGAGCAGGGCCTGGTGGCCGCGATGGACACCGTCGAAGTTGCCGATCGTCAGCGCGCACGGGGCGCGGCTCTCGGCGTTGGGCAGGCCGCGGAAGACTTTCACGATAGCGGATGCAGCGTCGGGGAATGGGCGGTGGGATGCCGCAAAGCAGAAGATTATAAACGTTCGGGCGGGCCGGCGGCCGAGAAGGCGGGAAAGGCGGGGGCGAATGGTAAAATTCGCGGATGAAAAAACTCGTGATCCTGATTTCCGGTCGCGGCAGCAACATGGAGGCCATCGTCCGCGCGTGCGCGCAGGAACGCTGGCCGGCCGAGATTGCCGCCGTGATCGCCAACCGGCCCGACGCGGCCGGACTGGCTTTTGCCGCGTCGCACGGGGTGGCGACGGCGGTGGTCGACCACCGCTCGTTCGACGGCCGCGACAGCTTCGACGCGGCGCTCGCCGCCGAGATCGACCGGTTCGCGCCCGATCTCGTCGTCCTCGCCGGCTTCATGCGCATCCTCACGCCCGCATTCGTCAGACGATACGAAGGCCGGTTGCTGAACATCCATCCGTCGCTGCTGCCGAGCTTCAAGGGCATCCACACGCATCAGCAGGCGCTCGACGCGGGTGTCGCGCTGCATGGCGCGAGCGTGCATTTCGTCATCCCCGAGCTCGACAGCGGCGCGATCGTCGCACAGGGCGCGGTGCCCGTGCGCGCGGGCGACGACGCGGCGGCGCTCGCGCAGCGCGTGCTCGCGGTCGAGCATGTGCTGTATCCGCGCGCGGTGCGCTGGTTCATCGAGGGCCGTTTGCGCCTCGAGAACGGCCGCGCAGTGGTGGCGCCGGAAGAGGCGCGCTGGATTTTCGCGGATCAACCGCATACCGAAACGAGTGAGGGCGTATGAAGCTGCACGGATTCCTGATCGGCCAGACCGAGACTTTGCTGGCCGAGGTGCTGAAGTTCGCCGGCCCCGCCGACGCGACGACGAGCCGGTTCTTCCGCGCGCACCCGAAGCTCGGGCACGCGGAGCGCGGCGTGATCGCCGAGGCGGTGTTCGCGGTGCTGCGCCGGAAAATGGAGTTTTCACACCTCGCCGAGAGCGGCACCGGGACACCGGCACGACGCCTCACGCTGCTCGGCCTGATGCAGACGGTCGGCCGCAATGCGCTGAAGCCGTTCCTGTCGGACACCGAGTCGGCCTGGCTCGAGCACGTGTCGAAAATCGACCCGGCGAGCCTGCCCGTGCGCATTCGCACGAACCTGCCCGACTGGATTCACCAGGCGCTGTCGGCCCGTTTCGACGCCGACGAGCTCGCGCAGCTTGCCGCCGCGCTGAACTATCCGGCGCCGCTCGACCTGCGTGCCAACGCGCAGAAGGCGAGCCGCGACCAGGTCATCGACGGGCTGCGCGCGAGCGGCATCGACGCGGGCGCGACCCCGTTCGCACCGTTTGGCGTGCGCGTGGTCGGCAAGCCGGCGCTGACGCGCCTGAAGCTGTTCGAGGAAGGCGCGATCGAGGTGCAGGACGAAGGCAGCCAGCTGCTGTGTTCGCTGGTCGCGCCGCGCCGCGGCGAGATGGTCGTCGATTTCTGCGCGGGCGCGGGCGGCAAGACGCTCGCGCTGGGCGCGATGATGCGCTCGACCGGACGCCTCTATGCGTTCGACGTGTCGGAGAAGCGCCTCGCGAAGCTGAAGCCGCGCCTCGCGCGCAGCGGGCTGTCGAACGTGAACCCGGTGCTGATCGACAGCGAGCACGATGCGAAGATCAAGCGGCTCGCCGGCAAGATCGACCGCGTGCTGGTCGACGCGCCGTGCAGCGGCCTCGGCACGCTGCGTCGCAATCCGGACCTGAAGTGGCGCCAGACGCGCACCGCGATCGATGAACTCACGCCGAAGCAGGCGTCGATCCTCGCGAGCGCCGCGCGTCTGGTGAAGAAGGGCGGCCGGCTCGTCTACGCCACCTGCAGCGTGCTCGACGCCGAGAACGAACGTATCGTCGAGCAGTTCCTGGCCGACCATCCCGAGTTCGTGCTGGTGCCGGCGCAGAAGGTGCTGGATGACCAGCGCATCGCGCTCGAGACCGGCGACTACCTGTCGTTGTGGCCGCACCGTCACGCAACCGACGGCTTCTTCGCCGCCGTCCTCGAACGGCGCGCTGCGCAATAACGACCGCCCGGACTGACGATGGAAAACCTGCAGAGCCGCCTGCTGTCGCACCGGCTGGAATCGGTCATTCGTGACTTCCACCAGCCGGTGATGATCTGGCAGGCGGCGATCCTCGTCGGCGCGCTGTGTTTCGCATGGGTGACCGCGCGCTTCGTGCACGGCCGCATCGATGCACGCCGCCGGGCGGCCGGCCGCGCACCCGGCGCGGGCGCGCAAAGCCTGAAGCGCGCGCTGTTCCCGTTGTTCGGCAGCGTCTTCGTCGGCGCCGCGCAGCTCGCGTTCGACCCGTTCATGTCGACGTCGCTGCTGTCGCTGGCGCTCGTGCCGCTGTTCGGCATCGGGCTGATCTACGTGCTGTTCTTCTTCGCGCGGCGCGTGTTCGCGCGCGACGGCCACACGCATGCGTGGCTGTCGATCGTCGAGAAGATCGTGTCGACCGTCGTGTGGGCCGCGATGGTGCTGACCGTGCTGGGCATTCAGCGCGACGTGCTGGGCTGGCTCGACAGCGTGCAGTTCCGCGTCGCCAACGCGCACCTCACGCTGCTGTCGGTGATTTCCGGCGCGCTGTGGGTATGCGTGACGCTGATGGTCGCGATGTGGCTGGGCTCGGTGCTCGAGGATCGCCTCACGCGCGCAAGCACGCTCGACGCGAACCTGAAGGTCGTGCTGTCGCGGGTCGGCCGCGCGCTGCTGGTATTCGCGGCGATCCTGATTGGGCTGTCGCTGGTCGGCATCGACGTGACGGTGCTCGGCGTGTTCGGCGGCGCGGTGGGTGTCGGCCTCGGTTTCGGGCTGCAGAAGATCGCCAGCAACTACGTGTCGGGCTTCATCATCCTGCTCGACCGCTCGCTGCGGCTCGGCGACGCGATCAGCGTCGGCGGGCTGCAGGGCGTCGTCACGCAGATTCGCACGCGCTACACGGTCGTGCGCGGCCTCGACGGCAACGAGACGCTGATTCCGAACGAGAAGCTGATCACCGACGTCGTGCAGAACCAGTCGTCGTACCTGACGCGCGGCTACGCGAAGGTTGCGGTGCAGGTCGCGTACACCAGCGATGTCGAGCACGCGCTCGTGTTGCTCGCCGATGCGGCCAGGGACGTGCCGCGCGTGCTGGCGGAGCCGGCTCCGACCCCGTATCTGGTGAGTTTCGGTGCGGACGGGATCGACCTGGAGCTCGGTTTCTGGATCGAGGATTCGGCGAAAGGCACGTCCGGCGTGCGTTCGACCGTGAACCGCAATATCTGGCGGCTGTTCAGCGAGCACGGGATTTCGATCCCGTTCCCGCAGCGCGAAGTGCGGGTCGTGGGGCTGCCCGACGGCTTTTCTGCCGCCGGCGTGGCGGCCGGCAACGGCGCGGCGGACGGGCGGGCGCCGGCTGCGTAGCGCAAGCCGGTCGCCAAATGTATCGACCCCGCGGTCGGAACCGGATCGCGGGCCGTTCCAAGTCCGCCCATGGACTGCGCCTGTTGCGTCAGGGCAAGAAAATGTTCATTTTTTACAAAGACTTGGAACGGTTGAAGTAAAATTCTGGTCTACACGCGGTATGCTTTCATTTTTCTGACGCTTGGCGCGGGCCGGCGTCGCTCTCATCACAGGTAACTGCCTTGTTGAATTCCCTGCTCGATTTTCTTTCCCACGGGCTCCTGCATTTTTCGTGGTGGCAGGTCGCGCTGTTCGCGCTCGCCGTCACGCACGTCACGATCATCGGCGTGACGGTCTACCTGCACCGCTGCCAGGCGCATCGCGCACTCGAGCTGCATCCGATCGCGAGCCACTTCTTCCGCCTCTGGCTGTGGATGACGACCGGCATGCTGACGGGCCAGTGGGCCGCGATTCACCGCAAGCACCATGCGAAGTGCGAGACCGAGGAAGATCCGCACAGCCCGCAGACGCGCGGCATCTGGAAGGTGTTCCTCGAGGGCGCCGAACTGTATCGCGCGGAAGCGAAGAATGAAGAGACGATGCGCAAGTTCAGCCACGGCACGCCGAACGACTGGATCGAACGCAATATCTACTCGAAGTACCCGATCCTCGGCGTGAGTCTGATGATGGTGATCGACGTCGCGCTGTTCGGCGTGCTCGGCCTGACCGTCTGGGCCGTGCAGATGGTCTGGATTCCGTTCTGGGCGGCTGGCGTCGTCAACGGCTTCGGTCACTTCTGGGGTTATCGCAACTTCAACTCGGCCGACGCGAGCACGAACCTGTTCCCGTGGGGCATCGTGATCGGCGGCGAAGAGCTGCACAACAACCACCACACGTTCGCGACGTCGGCGAAGCTGTCGAACAAGTGGTACGAGTTCGACATCGGCTGGATGTACATCCGCATCATGTCGGCATTCGGTCTCGCGAAGGTGAAGAAGGTCGCACCGACGCCGCGCCTGAACAAGCCGAAGACGGTGCTCGACCAGGAAACGCTGCAGGCCGTGCTGTCGAACCGCTACGAAGTGATGGCGCGCTACGGCAAGGCCGTGAAGCGCGCATACCGCCAGGAGCTCGCGCACCTGAAGGAAATCGGCGGCGAGAAGTACCAGCTGATGCGCGGTGCGCGCAAGTGGTTCCACAAGGATGCCGACGGCCTCGACGAGCCGCAGAAGAAGCTGCTGCCGGAAATCTTCGCGAACAGCCAGAAGCTGCACACGTACTTCCAGCTCCGCCAGGATCTGGCCGCGATCTGGGATCGTTCGACCGCGTCGCGCGAACAGCTTCTCGCACAATTGCAGGATTGGTGCCATCGCGCAGAACAAAGCGGCATCAAGGCGCTGCAGGAATTCGCGACGCGCCTGCGCCGCTACGCCTGATTCGAAATCGATTAGAATCTAAGGACGTCAAAAACCCCGCGTTGGCGGGGTTTTTTATTTGGGCTTCCGGTTTTTGAAGGTGATCGGCAGGGCCGGATTTGTATGAGGCTTGGGGCAGCGGCGAATGGTTGCCCCTGGGGTGAGCACAGGGGTGAGGCCGGAGGGGGCGCCAAGGCGCTGATGCTGGTCGACCGCGAAGCATGGATCGAAGTAAGCGCCAAAGCACTAACTTGGATCGACTGCGAAGCATGGATCGAAGTAAGCGCCAAAGCACTAACTTGGATCGACCGCGAAGCATGGGATCCAAGTAAGCGCTAAAGCGCTAACTTGGATCGACAGGAGATATGGAGATGCAATCGACGATCAAACCCGTCGAATACGATCGGCCCGTCGCAGCAGGGACCGTTTGCGGCGTGGGGCAGGCATGGGCCAAGGTGCCCGACGCACCGTCCGCCGAAGAGCGCGCTGCACTGAAGGCACGTATCAAGGCGCTGCTCGTGCGTGAAAAGGCCGTCCTGGTCGCGCACTACTACGTCGACGCCGAATTGCAGGAACTGGCCGACGAAACGGGCGGCTGTGTCGCCGACTCGCTCGAAATGGCCCGCTTCGGCCGCGATCACGACGCGCAGACGCTGGTCGTCGCCGGCGTGCGCTTCATGGGCGAAACCGCGAAGATCCTGAGCCCGAACAAGCGGATCCTGATGCCCGACCTCGATGCGACCTGCTCGCTCGACCTCGGCTGCCCGGTCGACGAATTCTCGGCGTTTTGCGATGCGCATCCCGACCGTACCGTCGTCGTCTACGCGAATACCAGCGCCGCCGTGAAGGCGCGCGCGGACTGGATGGTCACGTCGTCGATCGGCCTCGAGATCGTGGCCGACCTGCATGCGCGCGGCGAGAAGATCATCTGGGCGCCGGATCGCCATCTCGGCAGCTACATCCAGAAGAAAACCGGCGCGGACATGCTGTTGTGGCAAGGCTCGTGCCTCGTCCACGACGAGTTCAAGGGCATCGAACTCGACCTGCTGCGCGCCGAGTATCCGGACGCGAAGGTGCTCGTCCACCCCGAATCGCCGGAAAATGTCGTCGCACAGGCGGACGTCGTCGGCTCGACGACGCAATTGATCGACGCAGCCGTGAAGTTCGACGCGACGCGCTTCATCGTCGCGACCGATCTCGGCATCCTGCACAAGATGCAGCTTGCGGCGCCCGGCAAGACCTTCATCGCCGCACCGACGGCCGGCAACAGCGCAACCTGCAAGAGCTGCGCGCATTGCCCGTGGATGGCGATGAACGGCCTCGCGAACCTCGCCGACGTGCTCGAACGCGGTCACAACGAGATCTTCGTCGATCCCGCGATCGGCGAGCGTGCACGTCTGCCGATCGACCGGATGCTCGATTTCGCAGCGGCGCACAAGAAGCGCGTGCAGGCGAGCGGCGATCTGCAGCGCGACCAGCAACTGTTTGCGAACGTGGGGGCTGCATGACGAACGCAGCCGTATCCCCGCTGTTCGACGTCGTCCGCGAGCAATACGGCGCGGCATTCGACGATGCGATCACGCGCAACGTGGCCGATGCGATCGCGGAAGACGTCGGCACGGGCGACCAGACCGGGCGGCTCGTGCCGGCCGGCGGGCGTCGCCGGGCGCGCATCATCGTGCGCGAGGGCGCCGTGCTGTGCGGCGTACCGTGGTTCGAGGCCGTGATTGCACGAATCGATCCGGCGATCGTCGTGGAATGGCGCTATCGCGAAGGCGACCGGATGACGCCCGATTCGACCGTCTGCGAACTCGAAGGGCCGGCGCGTGCACTGCTGACGGCCGAGCGCAACGGACTGAACTTCCTGCAATTGCTGTCGGGTGTCGCGACTGCGACGCGCCGGTACGTCGAGCGCGTCGAAGGCACGCGCACGAAGATCCTCGACACGCGCAAGACGCTGCCGGGCCTGCGGCTCGCGCAGAAATACGCTGTGCGTGTCGGCGGCGGCGAGAACCAGCGTCTCGCGCTGTATGACGGCATCCTGATCAAGGAGAACCACATCGCAGCGGCAGGCGGTGTCGGCGAGGCACTCGACGCGGCGTTCGCGCTGGAGTCGGGCGTGCCCGTGCAGGTCGAAGTCGAGACGCTCGCGCAACTCGATACGGCGCTCGCGCATCGCGCTCAGTCGGTGCTGCTCGACAACTTCACGCTCGACATGATGCGTGAAGCGGTGCGTGTCGCGAACGGCAAGGCTGTGCTCGAAGTGTCGGGTGGCGTCAATTTCGATACGGTGCGTGCGTTCGCGGAAACGGGTGTCGACCGTATCTCGATCGGCGCGCTGACGAAGGACGTGCGCGCGACGGACTATTCGATGCGTATCGTCGACTGACCGCGCGACATACCGTCTGACGAAAAAAAGCCGCTGGCGCGCAAACGCCAGCGGCTTTTTTCGTGGGCCGCAGCCGGGAACGGCGTGGCGGTCAGCGGCGCGAGCGGGGCGTGAGCACGCTCGGCAGCGCCTTCGGCAGCGTGTGCGGCCAGTCGCGGCTGTAGTGCAGCCCGCGGCTTTCGCGGCGCGAGTACGCGCTTTTCACGATCAGTGTCGCCACGTCGACGAGGTTGCGCAGTTCGAGCAGGTCGCGCGTCACGCGGAAGTTCGCGTAGTACTCCTGGATCTCGTCGCGCAGCAGCGACAGCCGGTGCTTCGCGCGTTCGAGACGCTTGTCGGTACGCACGATGCCGACGTAGTTCCACATCAGGCGGCGCAGCTCGTCCCAGTTGTGCGCAACGACGACTTCCTCGTCCGCATCCGACACGCGGCTTTCGTCCCACGCGGGCAGCGTGGCGGGCGTTTCGGCATCGAAGCCGGCCGCCTCGATCGCGTCGGCCGCCGCGCGGCCGATCACGAGACATTCGAGCAGCGAGTTGCTCGCGAGCCGGTTTGCACCGTGGAGCCCGGTGTACGACGTTTCGCCGACCGCATACAGGCCCGCGAGATCGGTGCGCCCGGCGAGATCGGTGACGACGCCGCCGCACGTGTAGTGGGCGGCCGGCACGACGGGAATCGGCTGCTTCGCGATATCGATGCCGAATTCGAGGCAGCGCGCGTGGATCGTCGGGAAGTGCTCGCGCAGGAACGCTTCTGGCTGGTGGCTGATGTCGAGATACACGCAGTCGATCCCGCGCTTCTTGATCTCGAAGTCGATCGCGCGTGCGACGATGTCGCGCGGTGCGAGTTCGGCGCGCGGATCGTGCGCGGGCATGAAGCGCGTACCGTCGGGCAGCTTCAGCAGGCCGCCTTCGCCGCGCACGGCTTCCGAGATCAGGAACGACTTTGCATAGGGATGGAACAGGCAGGTCGGGTGGAACTGGATGAATTCCATGTTGGACACGCGGCAGCCCGCGCGCCACGCCATCGCGATGCCGTCGCCGGTCGCGGTGTCGGGGTTCGTCGTATACAGGTAGACCTTGCCGGCGCCGCCGGTCGCGAGCACCGTATGCGGCGCCTCGATCGTGATCGTGCGGTCGTTGTCGACGTCGAGCGCATACAGGCCGTGACAGCGGCGGCCGGGCAGGCCGAGGCGATCCGACGTGATCAGGTCGATCGCGTGGTGGTTTTCGAAGAACGTAATGTTCGGATGCTGGCGCGCCCGCGCCGACAGCGTCGCGAGCACCGCGTGGCCGGTCGCGTCGGCCGCGTGGATGATCCGGCGGTGGCTGTGGCCGCCTTCGCGCGTGAGGTGGAAGCCGAGCTCGGCTGCGTCGTCCTTCGTGAACGGCACGCCCTGGGAGATCAGCCATTCGATCGCTTCGCGGCCGTGCTCGACGATGTAGCGCGTCGCGCCTTCGTCGCACAGCCCGCCGCCGGCGACCAGCGTGTCGTCGACGTGGTTCTCGATGCTGTCCGCCGAATCGAGGACGGCCGCGATGCCGCCTTGCGCGTTATCGCTTGCTCCCTCCATCATCGAACGTTTCGCGATCAGCGCGACACGTCGCGTGCTGGCCAGGTTGAGTGCGACCGACAGCCCTGCCAGGCCGCTGCCGACGATCGCCACGTCGAATTTCATGCTGCATCTCCATCGTTACGCTTTTGATCTTGTGCGTTCCGGCGGCCGCAGCCGCGGAAAGGGGAGAGCATACCGCGTCGCGCCGGAGCGTGCGCGCAAAACAAAAAGCCCCGCATGTGCGGGGCTTTTCGGTCGCCGTCAGGCTGGCAGAAACCGGAGATTACTTGATCTTGGTTTCTTTGTATTCCACATGCTTGCGGACGACGGGATCAAACTTCTTGATCGCCATCTTTTCCGGCATGTTGCGCTTGTTCTTCGTGGTCGTGTAGAAGTGACCCGTACCAGCGGTCGACTCGAGCTTGATCTTGTCGCGTGCGCCTTTTGCCATGATTGTGCTCCTTGGGCTTAGGCTTCGCCGCGTGCGCGCAGGTCAGCGAGCACGGAATCGATGCCGTTCTTGTCGATCAGGCGCAGGCCGGCGTTCGAGACGCGCAGGCGCACCCAGCGGTTTTCGCTCTCCACCCAGAACCGGCGGTTTTGCAGGTTCGGCAGGAAGCGGCGCTTCGTCTTGTTGTTGGCGTGGGAAACGTTGTTGCCGCTCATCGGCGCTTTCCCAGTTACTTGGCATACGCGTGCCATGAGAGCACTCCTAATACGCTAAATTCGGGGTTCGATCGCCGATGAAGGTTCCATCGTACCGCCACGTGATCCATGGCTGCACTCAGAACGCCGAAGCCCTTACAGACAAGGCCCTTCGATGGCTAGAACTGGTTGGAAAAAAGACAGACGGCGATTCTAGCAGAAAAAGTTCAGAAAAATCAAACCTAATTTCGCATCGCCGTTGCGGCGCCCTCAGGCGGGCCGCAACCGCACAGTCTACAGCCAACCGGCCCGTGCGAACGAAAAAGTATCACTGGTGCCGATGACGACGTGATCGAGCAGCTGAACGTCGACGAGCGCGAGCGCGTCGTGCAGCACGCGGGTCAGGCGCCGATCCTCCGCGCTCGGCTGTACCGCGCCGGACGGATGGTTGTGCGCGACGATCAGCGCCGCGGCGTTGTGCACCATCGCGCGGCGTACGATCTCGCGCGGGTAGACGGCCATGCGCGTCAGCGAGCCGCGCGTGATTTCCTCGGTGTCGATCAGGCCATGGCGCGCGTCGAGGTAGACCGCGGCGAACACTTCGTGCGGGCGCGCACCGATCTTCATCCGCAGATAGTCCTCGACCGCGCCGGGCGAATCGATCAGCCTCTTCTCGCGCGCTTTCTCCTTCAGCACGCGCCGCGCGATCTCGGTGACCGCAACCAGCCGCGCGGAGCGCGCGGGGCCGATGCCGGGGTGCGCCTCGAAATCGTCGGCGGTTGCCTCGAGCAGCCCGCGCAACGTCTTGAACTGCCCGACCAGCGCGCGGGCCGTGACGAACACGTCGTGCCCCGGCTTGCCGGTGCCGAGCAGCAGGGCGATCAGTTCGTCGTCGGTCAGCGCGGCCGACCCGCGCTCCAGCAATCGCTCGCGCGGCCGCTCGGGCCGCCAGTCGCGCGGGCGGCGCTTGCGCCGGCGGATCGGGAGGCCGCGGCCGGGCGGAGCGGCAGGCAGATCGGCGGTGTCGCGGCATTCGACGGGCGACGGGGTGAGGCAGGGTGACAGCATGCTCGAAACTCCATTGGCGGCGGGCGGTGTGCGCGACGTCGTCGCACTTTCCGCCTTGCGCGCTCAGGTGACTTACAATATTGGCTTTGCGCCGGGCCTTTCGGCCGTATCGGGCGCCGACCGAACGAGTAATTCATGAGCCTCATCGATCTATCCGAAGTGAAGCCCGGTTCCCACGTCACGTTGCATTACCGGCTGGCACTGGCCGACGGCGCCGACATCGTCAACACCTTCACCGACAAGCCGGCCACGCTGCTGCTCGGCGCGGGGCAACTGGCGCCGTCGCTGGAACAGATTCTGATCGGGCTCAGGGTCGGCGACCATTCGACTTTTCAGCTAACGCCCGAACAGGGGTTCGGTCCCCGCAATCCCGACATGCTCCAGCGCGTCACGCTGTCGACGCTGCGCGAGAACGGGATGGTCGGCGACGATTTCACGCCGGGCGAACTGATCGAGTTCAATGCGCCGGACGGCGGCCGGTACGCGGGGGTGCTGAAGGAAGTCAGCGAAACCTCGGCACTGTTCGACTTCAATCATCCGCTCGCGGGCCAAGCGCTCACGTTCGAAGTGAAAATCATCGGAATCCTGTAATCATGAGCACCACCGATACGCTGTCCGGGCAGACCGTCGCAGCCGACGCCGAAATCCTGTTGGCCCAGCCGCGCGGTTTTTGCGCGGGTGTCGATCGCGCGATCGAGATCGTCGAGCGCGCAATCGCGATGCACGGTGCGCCGATCTACGTTCGTCACGAAATCGTCCACAACAAGTACGTGGTCGAGGATCTGAAGAAGAAAGGCGCGATCTTCGTCGAGGAACTCGAGGAAGTGCCGGCCGGCAATACCGTGATCTTCAGTGCGCACGGCGTGTCGAAGGCCGTGCGCGACGAGGCCGACGTGCGCGGGTTGCGCATTTACGACGCAACCTGCCCGCTCGTCACGAAGGTGCACGTCGAAGTGGCGAAGATGCGCCAGGACGGCGTCGACATCGTGATGATCGGCCACAAGGGCCATCCGGAAGTCGAAGGCACGATGGGGCAGGTCGAACGCGGCATGCATCTCGTCGAGAGCGTCGAGGACGTGCAGAAGCTCGAGCTCGCCGATCCCGAGCGCATCGCGCTCGTCACGCAGACGACGCTGTCCGTCGACGATGCAGCCGAGATCATCGGCGCGTTGAAGGCCAAGTATCCGAAAATCCGCGAGCCGAAGAAGCAGGACATCTGCTACGCGACGCAGAACCGCCAGGACGCAGTGAAGTTCATGGCGCCGCAATGCGACGTCGTGATCGTCGTCGGCAGCCCGAACAGCTCGAATTCGAGCCGCCTGCGCGAAGTGGCCGAGAAGCGCGGCGTGGACGCCTACATGGTCGATGCACCCGACCAGATCGACCCGGCATGGGTCGCGGGCAAGCGCCGCATCGGCGTGACGGCCGGCGCGTCGGCACCCGAAGTGCTCGCCCAGGCCGTGATCGCGCGCCTGCGCGAGCTCGGTGTGCGCAACGTCCGCGCGCTCGAAGGCATCGAGGAAAACGTGTCGTTTCCGCTGCCGCGCGGGTTGAACCTGCCGCCCGCCGCGTGATTGACGCAGCGCACCTGCGGACACACCGAAGCGCGCCTCCCGGCGCGCTTTTTTTTACCCGTCGGAATTGCAATCGCAACCATTCTCCGCATTCATGGTGCAACCGGGTTGCTCCTGTCGTTTTCAAGCGTCTCTCAAAATTGGTTGCAATGCAGGAAAACCCCATCGAATCAGGATTATTGGCGTCCTATAAATGGAGTTACAATGCGCCCGTTTTCAGGCCTGAATGGCTTTGAAATCGGGTTTTGGCAAGGCGCGGGAGACCATTCGATGCATGTGAAGTTGGCTTACGCCGTGTCCGTCGCCGCACCGGTTGCAATGCTTGCCGGCTGCAGCAAAAAGAGCGACGGCGGGGCGGGGAGGGAGGCTGCGGTGTTCGCGGCACCGCCGGCCAGCGGCGTGCGCGTCGCCGGAACCGTTCGTGCGGCACCGTTCGCGTGCCGCATCGCGCAATTGGGCAAGGACAAGGAAAACGGGGCACGTTTGGCGATCGAGGAAATCAACGCGCTTGGCCTGGCGAACGGTCAGGCAGCGGGCACGCAGGTTGCAATGCAGCAAGCCGCCGGTCGTGGCGTGACAGCGACCGTGCGCGCCGATCGACGCAGGCCGGCCATGGTGCCCGGCGCTGCGGGCAGCGTGCCGATGTCGCCGGCCCCCTTTCATTTCGATTCGACGAAACAGCGCGTTGCCGCGAGCAATGGTGTCGCGGCGCGCGGCCTGATTCGTACGATGGATTCCGACGCAGTCCTGACGAATGTCGGGCACGGCGTTCGCGGTGCCTCGCGGGGCGGCGCGACACGGAATCCGATCTGCCCGGATGCGGGGCTCGCCTCGCACCGGACGGGAAAAGGCACGGATGCCGGGCAACCGGACGATGGCCGTCTCGGCATGCTGCCCTACGACTTCAAGGAGGCCACGAACACCGTCCTCGATGTCGTGACGATTTAGCGACGGGACTCATGACGGCACCGGAACAGTGCGGTGCCGTTTCTGTATCCGCTCCGGCGGCAAGTCCGGCCGTACAGGCCGGGCGGCGCGCGCCGGGACGATCCACCCTTACCGGTATCGACTAGTACCCGCAGTGTCGCCGAGAAGGCGCGATTCCTCGCTTACCCGCGGGGCGCACCGTCCTCCGGCAGCACGGGCCAAGGAGCTTTAAATGGATATTTTCGTCCAGCAGGTTCTCAACGGGCTGGTGCTCGGCAGTGTCTACGCCATCATCGCGTTGGGCTACACGATGGTGTACGGCATTCTCGGCATCATCAACTTCGCGCACGGCGACGTGCTGATGATCGGCGCGATGGTCGCCTTGTCGGCCATCACCGTGCTGCAGAACCATTTCCCCGGACTCGGCAACGTCGCGACGCTGACGATCGGCCTGGGCATCGCCGCCGTCGTCTGTGCGTTCGTCGGCTTCACGATCGAGCGGGTCGCATACCGGCCGCTGCGCCGCGCACCGCGCCTCGCCCCGCTGATCACCGCGATCGGCGTGTCGATCCTGCTGCAGACCGCCGCGATGATCATCTGGTCGCGCAACCCGCTGCCGTTCCCCCAATTGCTGCCGACCGATCCGATCAACGTGATCAAGGCGACCGACACGACGCCCGGCGCCGTGATCTCGGTTACTGAAATCGTGATCATCGCGGTGGCGTTCATCGTGATGGGCGGCCTGCTGCTGCTCGTGCACAAGACCAAGCTCGGCCGCGCGATGCGCGCGATCGCCGAAAGCCCGAACACCGCGAGCCTGATGGGCGTGAACCCGAACTTCGTGATCTCGGCGACGTTCATGATCGGCTCCGCGCTCGCCGCGCTGGCCGGCGTGATGATCGCGTCCGAATACGGCAACGTGCACTTCTACATGGGCTTCATCCCCGGCATGAAGGCATTCACGGCCGCGGTGCTGGGCGGGATCGGCAACCTCGGCGGCGCAATGGTCGGCGGCGTGCTGCTCGGCCTGATCGAGCAGCTCGGGGCCGGCTACATCGGCAACCTCACGGGCGGTGTATTCGGCAGTAACTACCAGGACGTGTTCGCCTTCGTCGTGCTGATCATCGTGCTGGTGTTCCGTCCGTCCGGCCTGTTGGGCGAACGTGTCGCGGATCGCGCGTAACGGAAGGGAGCAAACAACATGACATCCATTCAACCGATTGAATCCTCGACGTCGCTCGTCGAAGAGCGCAACACCGCCAAGACCGTCATCATCGGCATCCTGACCGCTGCGTTCGTGATCGCCGCGCCGATCATCATCGGCTCGGCCGGCGGCAACTACTGGGTCCGCGTGCTCGACTTCGCGATGCTGTACGTGATGCTCGCGCTGGGCCTGAACGTGGTGGTCGGCTTCGCCGGCCTGCTCGACCTCGGCTACATCGCGTTCTACGCGGTGGGCGCGTACACGGCGGCATTGCTGAGCTCGCCGCACCTGACCTCGCAGTTCGAGTGGATCGCGGCGCTCGCGCCGAACGGCCTGCACATCCCGTTCCTGATCATCGTGCCGATCGCGATGGCGCTGGCGGCGACCTTCGGGATCCTGCTCGGCGCGCCGACGCTGCGCCTGCGCGGCGACTACCTGGCGATCGTGACGTTGGGCTTCGGTGAAATCGTCCGGATCTTCATGAACAACCTCGACCGTCCGGTGAACATCACCAACGGCCCGAAGGGGATCACGGGCATCGATCCGGTGCACGTCGGCGGCTTCAACCTGTCGCAGACGCACTCGCTGTTCGGCCTGCAGCTGCCGTCGGTCTACATGTATTACTACCTGTTCGTGCTGTGCTCGCTGCTGGTGATCTGGGTGTGTACGCGCCTGCAGCACTCGCGTATCGGCCGTGCCTGGGCAGCCATCCGCGAAGACGAAATCGCGGCGAAGGCGATGGGCATCAACACCCGCAACGTGAAGCTGCTTGCGTTCGCGATGGGCGCGTCGTTCGGCGGCCTGTCGGGCGCGATGTTCGGTGCGTTCCAGGGCTTCGTGTCGCCCGAGTCGTTCACGTTCTGGGAATCGATCGTCGTGCTCGCCTGCGTGGTGCTCGGCGGCATGGGCCACATCCCGGGCGTGATCCTGGGCGCGGTGCTGCTCGCGATCTTCCCGGAATTCCTGCGCTCGACGATGAGCCCGCTGCAGCATGCGCTGTTCGGTCACGACGTCGTCGATACGGAAGTGATCCGTCAGGCGCTGTACGGCCTCGCGATGGTGGTCATCATGCTGTACCGCTCGGAAGGCCTGTGGCCCGCGCCGAAGCATGAGGACAAGATCGCGAAACTGGCGAAGCGCAACAGCAAGAAGCCGGTGCGCGCTTAACCTACGGACACAGGGGATATACACATGAGCGACAAGCAAATCCGACTGTCCGTCAAGGGCGTGAACAAGCGCTTCGGTGGCCTGCAGGCGCTGTCCGACGTCGGCCTCGAGATCAAGGAAGGCGAGATCTACGGGCTGATCGGCCCGAACGGCGCCGGCAAGACGACGTTCTTCAACGTGATCACGGGCCTCTACACGCCGGACTCCGGCGAGTTCAAGCTCGACGGCTCGGAATACAAGCCGACCGCGGTGCATCAGGTCGCGAAGACGGGCATCGCGCGCACGTTCCAGAACATCCGCCTGTTCGGCGGGATGACGGCCCTCGAGAACGTGATGGTGGGCCGCCACGTGCGTACCAAGCACGGGCTGCTCGGCGCGGTGTTCCAGACGCCGGCCGAACGCCAGGAAGAGCGCGAGATCAAGGAACGCGCGATCGAGCTGCTCGAATACGTCGGTGTGCTGCAGTACGCCGACTACACGTCGCGCAACCTCTCGTACGGCCACCAGCGCCGTCTCGAGATCGCGCGCGCGCTGGCGACCGACCCGAAGCTGCTCGCGCTCGACGAGCCGGCGGCCGGGATGAACGCGACCGAAAAGGTCGAACTCACGCGCCTGCTCGACAAGATCCGCTCGGACGGCCGCACGATTCTGCTGATCGAGCACGACGTGAAGCTCGTGATGGGGTTGTGCAACCGGATGACGGTGCTCGATTACGGCAAGGTGATCGCCGAGGGTCTGCCGCAGGACGTGCAGAAGAATCCGAAGGTGATTGAGGCATATCTCGGCGCAGGGGTGCACTGATGGCAGCGGCAATGTTGAAAATCAAGGGCTTGCAGGTCAACTACGGCGGCATCCAGGCCGTCAAGGGCGTTGACATGGAAGTCCGTCAGGGCGAGCTCGTGACGCTGATCGGCGCGAACGGCGCAGGCAAGACCACGACGATGAAGGCGATCACGGGTCTCAAGCCGTATTCGGCGGGCGACATCGAGTACGACGGCAAGTCGATCAAGGGCGTGCCGACCCACGAGCTGCTCAAGCGCGGCCTCGCGATGGTGCCGGAAGGTCGCGGGATCTTCGCGCGGATGTCGATCGTCGAGAACATGCAGATGGGTGCGTACCTGCGCAATGACACCGAGCAGATAAAGAAGGACGTCGACCGCATGTTCGGCTTCTTCCCGCGTCTGAAGGAGCGTGCGACGCAGCTCGCGGGCACGCTGTCGGGCGGCGAGCAGCAGATGCTGGCGATGTCGCGCGCGATCCTGTCGAAGCCGAAGCTGCTGCTGCTCGACGAGCCGTCGATGGGCCTGTCGCCGATCATGGTCGAGAAGATCTTCGAAGTGGTGCGCGAGATCTCGAAGGAGGGCATCACGGTGCTGCTCGTCGAGCAGAACGCACGCCTCGCGCTGCAGGCGGCCGACCGCGGCTACGTGATGGATTCGGGCACGGTCACGATGGAAGGCGATGCGAAGCAGATGCTCGACGATCCGAAGGTGCGTGCCGCGTATCTCGGTGAATGAGTGAGTGAATGAGCGGGCCCGGTGGCGCGCGACGGCAGGTGCCGGGCGCGTCGCGCACGGGCTATCGAAAGGCTGTCACGGGATGCCGTGACAGCCTTTTTTTTCGTGTCATGCGATCCGGGGCGAACTTGTGCGTGCGGGCGCGACTCCATTCGACTGTTGCGCCGCGCACGCGACGCGGGAACGATGGGGCAGGGCCGCCCGAAGCCGGTCGCCCGAAGCCGGTCGCCCGACGCCGGTCGCCCGACGCCGGTCGCCTGCAAACCGACACACGGGCCGTGTAGCATCGACGGCCCATCGGGACACGGAGAGCACGCATGAGTCTGGACTACGGTTTCGTGAAGGCGAAGGTGACATCGGTGGCGAAGCTGAAGGGCTCGCCGCACGGCAGCGAGATCCAGTATCACATCCACCTGACGCTGGCGTTGCCGGGCGGCAACTGGGACGTCGCGATCAACGTCGGCACCAGCGACGCGGACGACTTGCTGAACTACAAGCTCGTCTACGATTTCCACCACCCGATCACGCAGACGCTCGCGGCCGCGGCCGAAGGCTATACCGACCTGACGGGGCAGGCCGCATTGCCCGCGCTCGACTACCTGCGCAGCGACATCCTGAACGAAACGGGAGCGTGGCGCGCGAGCGCCGTGATGGACGGCACGGAGAATCCGGAGCCGATCCCGTCGCTGCTGCGGCTCGTGAACGCCGCGCAGTCGCAGGGGCTCGACGTCGTCGTGTTCGGCCGCTCGTATGCCGAAGGCAACGGCATCCACGACACGCACATGAACCAGGGTTCGACCGGCTCGAACTACGTGCACCGTGCGGGCGACGACCACAACGACCACAACGACATCTGGCAGGACGGCGCGCTGATCGTGCGCGTGAGCGACACGCAGTGGGCCGCATATTTCGCCGCGTTCGAGCAGCAGGCCGTGCCGACCGACGCGCTCGGCAATCCGCTGCCGGGCGCGGGGCCGATCACGCGCTGAGATCGCCGGCGGCCGGCTTTCGCGTCATGCGGCCGGCAGCGTCTTGCCGAACGAGATGCGTTCCTCGACGCGGTAGCCGAGCGCCGCGTAGAAGCGGCACGCATCGTCGTTGCCCGGCAGCACCTGCAGGTTGATCTTCAGGCAGCCGCGCGCGGCGAGCGCGCGTTCCGCATGCGCGATCAGCGCGCGGCCGATGCCGAGCCGCCGCGCGTCGTTCGATACGCCGAACGAGTAGAGCCAGCCGCGATGTCCGTCGAAACCCGCCATCAGCGTGCCGACGACGCGTGCGCCGCTGGTCGCGACGAAAAACAGCTCCGGCTGCGTCGCGAGCTTCAGCTCGATCGATCGCATCGGATCGCGGTGCGGCGGCGCACTGGCTTCGTCGTACTGCGGGAACGCGTCGCGCCATACCGCGAGCACGGCATCGGTGTCGGCGCGTTCGAACGGGCGGATTGCGACAGCATCGGCGGCGGCATCCATCGGCGGGCTCTCCTCAGAGCGTGTCGAGAACCGACCGCAGCATCGCCATCATCTGGTCGATCTCTTCGGTCGTCACGTTCAGTGCGGGCATGAAGCGCAGCAGGTTCGGCCGCGCGGCGTTCAGCAGCAGGCCGTCGGGCTGCATGTCGCGTGCCTTCTCGACGATCTGCAGGCCGATGTCCTTGCCGAGCAGCAGCGCGCGCAGCAGGCCTTCGCCGCGTTCGCCTTCGAAGCCGCGCTCTTCCGACAGCTCGAGCAGCTTGCGCTTCAGGTATTCGCTGCGCGCGCGCACGCCTTCGAGGAAGCCGGGCGCGACGAGCTGCGAGATCACCGAATAGCCGACCGCCGTCATCAGCGGGTTGCCGTTGTACGTGCCGCCCTGGTCGCCGGCCTCGAACACCGCGACCTCGGCCTTCGACAGCAGCGCGCCGAGCGGAGCGCCCCCGCCGATGCCTTTCGCGAGCGTCATGACGTCCGGCTCGATGCCGGACAGCTCGTACGCGAACAGCGTGCCCGCGCGGCCGCAGCCGCTTTGCACCTCGTCGACGATCAGCAGCAGGTTGTGCTGCTTCGTCAGCGCGCGCAGCGCCTGCATGAATTCGCGCGTCGCCGGAATCACGCCGCCTTCACCCTGGATCGGCTCGAGCATCACCGCGACGGTCTTGTCGGTGATCAGCCTCTCGACCGAGTTGATGTCGTTGAGCTCGGCCTTCGGGAAGCCCGGCACCTGCGGTGCGTAGATCGTGTCCCAGCCCGGCTTGCCGCTGGCCGACATCGTCGCGAGCGTGCGGCCGTGGAAGCTGTGGTCGAACGTGATGATCTCGTAGGCGCCGTTCTTGAACTTGCGGCCCCACTTGCGCGCGAGCTTGATCGCGCCTTCGTTTGCCTCCGCGCCGCTGTTCGTGAAGAACACCTTGTCGAACACGCTGTGCTGCGTGAGCAGGCCCGCGAGCTTCGCCATCGGTTCGTTGTAGAACGCGGGCGACGGGTTCAGCAGCTTTTCCGCCTGCGTCTTCAGTGCTTCGACGATGCCGTCGTTGCAGTGGCCGAGGCTGTTGACGGCCCAGCCCTGGATGAAGTCCAGATAGCGCTTGCCCGTGTGATCGTAGAGCCACGAACCCTTGCCGTGCGTAAACACGATGTCGGGGCGGTTCGTGATGTACATCAGCGAGTCGATCGGATAATCGTTCAGGGGCATGGCAGCAGACTCCAGCGGGCGTTGAAAGGGAAACAGGCAATAAAAAAGCCACGGAAGGCCGTGGCTGGTGGGTCGAACAGCTTGTGCGTAACCGGTGAGGCGGTGTGGGGGTTACGCGCGAGTCCGTGACGAGTCTGCGGCATCCGGGCGGAGCGGCGAGCGGCGACGTCGAAGGGCGGACAGGAAGCAGTTCATGTGCGCAAGCATAAGGCATCCCGCGCCTCACTGTAAACCGCCGCGATGCCACGGATGTGACATCGCGGTGCGCAACGCGGGACGCGGGTGCGCGGGTGTCAGACCGGATGCGCGAGATCGGCGGCGCTCGTGAACGAGTCGGCGTAGAACTCGTCAGCCGGCAGCGCGTGGTGCTGCGTGAAGTCGCGCTGCGCGGATTCGACCATCACCGGCGCGCCGCACGCGTACACCTGGTAGCCCGACAGGTCGGGCAGATCCTCGATCACCGCGCGATGGACGAAGCCGGTGCGGCCCGTCCACTGGTCGCCGGCGTCCGGCTCGGAGAGCACCGGCACGTACTTGAAATTCGGGATCTCGCGTGCCCACTGCTCGGCGAGCTCGTCGAGGTAGATGTCCTTCTTGCGGCGCGCGCCCCAGTAGAGCGTCATCGGGCGCGTGATGCCCGTGTGCTTCACGTGCTCGATGATCGCCTTGATCGGTGCGAAGCCCGTACCGGATGCGAGCAGCACGATCGGCTTGTCGGAATCCTCGCGCAGGAAGAACGTGCCGAGCGGGCCCTCGAAGCGCAGGATGTCGCGCTCCTTCATCGCGCCGAACACGTGGTCGGTGAACTTGCCGCCCGGCATGTGGCGGATGTGCAGCTCGATCGGGCCTTCCTCGTGCGGCGCGTTCGCCATCGAGTAGCTGCGGCGCGAGCCGTCCTTCAGGATGAACTCGACGTACTGGCCCGCGAGATACTGCAGGCGTTCGTTGGCGGGCAACTGCAGCTTCACGACCATCACGTCGTCGGCCTTGCGTTCGAGCGCGGCGATCCGGCACGGCAGCTTCTTGACCTGCACGCCGTCGACGCCGGCGATTTCGCGCACGTCGATTTCGAGATCGCACTGCGCCTTCGAGCAGCACAGCAGCGCGAGGCCGCGCGTGCGCTCGTCGTTGGACAACGCCGACGCGGCGTGCGGGCCCTGTTCGATCTGGCCCGACACGATCTGGCCCTTGCAGGAGCCGCACGCGCCGTTCTTGCAGCCGTACGGCAGATGGACGTTCTGGCGCAGCGCAGCCGCCAGCACGGTTTCATCCGACTCGACCTGGAATTGCCGGCCGCTTTGCTTGAGAGTGACGTTGAATGCCATAGAACCAAACTAGAACAAAATGTGGGGACCGTGCATGTCGAGCACGGCAGCTACAATGCAAGCCCGTTGCGCGTCGCGCAACGGTGGCTACTGATTTCGCAACCAACATGATCGCGACTCGAATCCTGCGCCGGCCGCGCGCATTGATCGTCGGCTGCGGCGACGTCGGCATGCGCTGCGTCGCGCAATGGCGCGACACGCATCGCAACCTGCGGATCTTCGCGCTGACGAGCCACCCGGCCCGCCGCGACGAACTGCGTGCCGCGGGCGCGACGCCGATCGTCGGCGACCTCGATCGCCGGGCGACGCTCGGCCGCCTCGCGGGCCTGGCCCGCACGATCCTGCATCTCGCGCCGCCGCAATCCGACGGCCGCGACGACCGGCGCACGCGTGCGCTGATCGCCGCAACGACCGTGCCCGCACGTCGTCCATCGACTCCGCCGGCACCGGCGGTCGGCCGGCTCCGAACGCTGCGCACCGCTGCACGGCAGGCCGGCGCACCCGTTCGGGGAGCGCGTATTGTACCCGACGGCCTTCGCGCGCCGAGGCTCGTCTACGCGAGCACGACGGGCGTATACGGCGACTGCGGCGGCGCGCGCATCGACGAGACGCAGCCCTTGCGCCCCGCGAATCCGCGCGCGTTCCGACGCGTGTCGGCGGAGCGGCAACTGCGCGCGGCGACGGTGCGCGGCGTGCTGTCCGCGCGCATCGTGCGCATTCCGGGCATCTACGCGGCGAACCGCCTGCCGGTCGCACGGCTCGAGCGCGGCACGCCGGCACTCGAGCCGGCCGACGACGTCTACACGAACCACATCCACGCGGACGATCTCGCGGCGATCCTGCGCCGCGCGGCCGAACGCGGCAAGCCGGCGCGCGCCGTGCACGCGTCGGACGACAGCGAACTGCGGATGGGGGAGTATTTCGACCGGGTCGCGCAGGCGCTGGGCCTGCCGAGGCCGCCACGCGTCAGCCGCGCCGACGCCGAGCGTCAGCTCGAACCGACCCTGCTGTCGTTCATGCGCGAGTCGCGGCGCCTGTCCAACGCACGGCTCAAGGCCGAATTGTGCGTGACGTTGCGGTATCCGACCGTAGACGATTTCCTTCAAACGCTCGCGCCGGGCAGCGCGTCAGGTCAGCGCCGGTAATGCCTCGATCAGCAGGAAGCACAGCAGCGCGCCGATCAGCGCGCCAATCAGGTTCGGATGATATTTGTGCTTCAGGTGCATCGCGGCCAGCAGGCCGCCGATCACGATGACACCGATGACCGCGAACGCGATCATCATGTACGACAGTTCGAAAGTATGGTTGATGTTCATGATGTCTCCCCTGCATCGCTGCTCGTACAGCTTGTCATTTCAGTATAGCGGGGGAACATGCGGCAGGGATGCGGCCGGACGTCGAACGGTCGTGCGGATTTTCCCTTACAGGGTTTCGACGGAATTGCGCAGCGCTGAAAGGTCGGCGTCATCGAGCCAGCGCCACGCACCTGGGGCGAGATCGCCCGGCAGCGCGAAGCCGCCGATGCTTTCGCGATGCAGCGCTTCGACGCGATTGCTCGCCGCCGCGACCATGCGCTTGACCTGGTGATACTTGCCTTCGAGGACGGTCAGCGCGAGCGCGTGCGGTGCGCGCGCGTCGGCGGCGACCGCCGCGATCGGCTTCGGCTCGCCGTGCAGCTGCACGCCGGTGCGCAGCGCATTCAGCTGCGCATCGTCGAGCGGATGGCGCACGGTGGCCACGTAGGTCTTCGGCACCTTGCGCTTCGGCGACGTGTACGCGTGCACGAACTGGCCGTCGTCCGACAGCAGCAGCAGGCCCGTCGTGTCCTGGTCGAGACGTCCGACGCACTGCACGCCGCGCGCGACGAGCGGCGCGGGCAGCAGGCTGAACACGCTCGCGTGGTGTTGCGGATCGCGCGAACACTCGTAGCCGGCCGGCTTGTTGAGCGCGAGATACGCGCGCGCGTGGAACGGCCACGCCGTATCGTCGACCGAGAACACAAGGCCGTCGGTATCGAACGCGGCGTCGGGGTCGGCCGCGCGCGCGCCCGCCACGCTGACGCGGCCCGCTTCGATCAGGCCGCGGCACTGGCGGCGCGAGCCGAAGCCCTGGGTGTAGAGAATGCTTTCGAGATCCATAGCGCGCGCATTCTATCAAGCGGCGGCGCGCGGCCGGCGTGAACCCGCATGCGCTGGTAAGCTGCCGGTACGCCGCGCGGGGTGCGGCGCCCGTTCATTCTTCACGGAAAGTCCATGCCTTTCGCTTCGTTCCCGTTCGGCCGCAAGGCTGCCGCCGTCATCCTCGCCGCAACCGTCTCGTCGGTTGCGTTCGCGCACGCGCATCTCGCGAAGAGCGACCCGGCGGCAGGCGCGGCAGTGGCCGTCGCACCGGCTGCCGTCACGATCGACTTCACCGAGCCGCTGGAGCCGGCGTTCAGCTCGATCGTCGTCGTCGACGGCAACGGCAAGACGGTGTCGGACGGCCGTGCGCGCATCGACGCGTCGAACCGCAAGCGGATGACGGTGCCGCTCACGGCGGTCGGCACGGGCGCCTATACGGTGAAATGGGTGGCCGTCGCGACCGACGGGCACCGCACGCAGGGCGCGTACGGCTTCAGCGTGAAGTGACGTGACGCAACGGCGGCGGCAGGCCCGTGCCAGGGCTGCCGTCGCTTCCATTCGACAGGGAGTCCCGCATGAATCCGACGACGCTCGACGCACTCGCCGATTTTCCCCGTCAGCTCGAAGCTCATTTCGCGGCCGTCCCCGACGGCTACGCGCGCTGGACGCCCGACGACTGGACCGGAATCCCGAGCGAGCACTTTTCGCCGCTCGGACAGCTCTGCCACGTGCGCGACATCGAGACCGACGGTTATCACGTGCGGCTGCGGCGGATGCTCGAGGAAGACCGGCCGCTGCTCGTGTCGATCGATGGCGACGCGCTCGCGATCGAGCGCCGCTACAACGACGCGTATGCGTCCGACGTGCTCGCGGCGATCCGCGAAGCACGGCGCGAGACGCTGGACCTCGTGGCGCGCCTCACGCCCGAGCAGCTCGCACGCACCGGGGCGTTCGACGGTTACGGCTCGCTGACCGTGCGCGGGCTCGTCCACTACCTGTGCAGCCACGACCAGCAGCATCTGGCCGGCATGCAATGGCTGCTCGGCAAGATCGACGCGGCGCTGTACGCGCGCTGAGCCGGCCGGCATCCGCGGAATCGAGTGGCGATTCCGGAAATTTTGTCGGTGCGGCAGGCCACATTGCCTTGCGGCGATTGGACCGATTTTCTGGATAATCCATCCAGCCGCGACCGGCTGACCGGTGCGTCGCGCGTGCCTACACTCCAGGATTCGTTCATCGAGAAAAGGAGTCCACCGTGGCAATTCATACGCTCGCAGACAAGGTCGTCCTGATCGCAGGCGGCGCAAAGAATCTCGGCGGCCTGATCGCCCGGGATTTGGCGAGCCACGGCGCGAAGGCAGTGGCAATTCATTACAACAGCGCCGCATCTCAGGCACAGGCCGAGGAGACGGCCGCCGCGGTGCGCGCGGCCGGCGCGGAGGCTGCCACGTTCCAGGGCGACCTGACGACGGCCGCCGCGGTCGAGAAGCTGTTCGACGACGCTAAACAGCGCTTCGGCAAGATCGACATCGCGATCAACACGGTCGGCAAGGTGCTGAAGAAGCCGTTCACCGAGATCAGCGAGGCCGAGTACGACGAGATGTTCGCGGTCAACAGCAAGTCGGCGTTCTTCTTCATCAAGGAAGCGGGGCGGCACCTCGAGGATCACGGCAAACTCGTCACGCTCGTGACGTCGCTGCTCGGCGCGTTCACGCCGTTCTATGCGGCGTACGAAGGATCGAAGGCGCCGGTCGAGCATTTCACGCGTGCGGCGTCGAAGGAATACGGCGCGCGCGGGATCTCGGTGACGGCCGTCGGGCCGGGTCCGATGGACACGCCGTTCTTCTATCCGGCCGAGGGCGCCGATGCGGTCGCGTATCACAAGACGGCGGCCGCGCTGTCGCCGTTCAGCAAGACGGGCCTGACCGACATCGAGGACGTCGTGCCGTTCATTCGCCATCTCGTCACCGACGGCTGGTGGATCACGGGCCAGACGATCCTGATCAACGGCGGCTACACGACCAAGTAATCGACCAAGTAATCGTTCGGGCAACGCGCCGCTTCGGCGGACGTCGCGGGGTGCGGCGTGCACCGCAATGGCGCGTTTGCGTGGACAATGGACGGGCGCGCGGCCTCGCGGCTGCGCGCCCGTTTTTCTGTGCCGCCGGACCTTGCCGCGACGCGCGACATCCGGCGACGACGCGCTTCCGAACCTACGCTCCCTGCCGATGGACAAGCTGGATCAGGTCAGAATCTTCCTGCAGGTTGCCGAGATGGGCAGCTTCATCAAGGCCGCACACGCACTCGACGTGCCGCGCGCGACCGTGTCGGCGGCCGTCCAGCAGCTCGAGACGGGGCTCGGCACGCGCCTCCTGCATCGCACGACGCGCCAGGTGCAGCTGACTGCCGACGGCGCGTTGCTGCTCGAACGCGGCCGGCGCCTGCTCGCGGAAGCCGACGAACTCGACCGCCTGTTCCGCCGCCGCGACCGCGACGTGATCGGCCGGCTGAACGTCGACGTGCCGAGCCGGATCGCGCGGCGCATGGTGGCGCCCGCGCTGCCGTCGCTGTTTCGCCGTCACCCGAAGCTGCAACTGTCGCTCGGCTCGACGGATCGGTCGATCGATCTGGTGCAGGAGGGCGTCGACTGCGCGATCCGCGTCGGGCGGCTCGCGGACAGCAGTCTCGTCGTGCGGCCGCTCGGGCAGTTCACGCTGATCAACTGCGCGAGCCCCGACTACCTGCGCGAATGCGGCGTGCCCGAGCATCCGGATGCGCTCGCGCACGGACACTGGGCGATCGGTTATGCGTCGCCGACGACCGGGCGTGAACTCGACTGGGAATACTGCTCGGACGGCCAGCGGTACACCCTCACGCTGCCGAGCCGCGTGATCGTCAACAACGCCGAAACCTATATCGCCAGCTGCATCGCCGGGATGGGGCTGATCCAGATTCCGCGCTTCGATGTCGAGCATCTGCTCGACAGCGGGGCGCTGGTCGAGGTGATGCCGGGCCATCGGGCCGCGCCGATGGACGTGTCGGCCGTGTATCCGCACCGGCGCCATCGTTCGCGCCGGCTCAATGCATTCGTCGAGTGGTTCGGCGAGCTGATGGCGAGCGCGCTGACGAGAGGTGGGGAGGGCCGGGAGGACGGAGAGGGCGACTGACCGGCGCGCGGTTCGCGTCGCGTGCCGCCGCGCCGGGTTCAGCCGGGCGGCGCCGCGAACCGCCGGCTGCGCCCGGTATCCCGCACCGCATCGATCAACGCCGCACCCGCGCCGTCCGGTTTTGCCGCGAACGCGTAGAAGCGCGCGGCCGGGAGTGCCGGCAGACCGTCTTGCGGCCCGCATTCGCGCAAGCCGTCGCGCAGCTGGCTGCGCGCCAGCGCGGTGACCGCGAAGCCGGCGAGCGCGGCGGACACGCAGCCGGCCATGCTGCCGCTCTCGAACAGCACGCGAAACGGGCGCAGCGAGGCGGCGAGTGCCGCGACGGCGGCTTCGCGATAAACGCACGGCTGCGGAAACAGCGCGAGCGGCACCTCACCTTCGGCGTCGAGCGTGCGATCCGACGCGAACGCCCACACGAGCGGCTCTTCCCACAGCAGTTCGCCCGGCGTGTCGACCTGCCGGCACTGCTTGCCGAACACGACGTCGAGCCGGCCGAGCGTCTGCTCGCGCAGCAGCGACGCGGTGATGCCGACCTTCAGTTCGATCGACGTGCGCGGGTGGCGGTCGCGAAACGTGCGCAGCACGTGCGGCAGCCACGCACCCGCGAAATCCTCCGACGCGCCGACCCGCAGCGGCCCGTGCGCCGGCGCGCCGCGCAGCCTCGCGCGCACTTCGCGCTCCATGTCGACGATGTTGCGCGCGTACGCGTACAGCGTGTCGCCGGCCGGCGTGAGCGCGATGCGGCGCGTCGTGCGCGCGAGCAGCACCGTGCCGGCTGCCTGCTCGAGCCGCTTGATGTGGCCGCTGACCGCCGACGGCGTCAACGCAAGCCGTTCCGCGGCCGGCGCGAACCCGCGGCTGTCGACGACTTCGAGGAAGGTGCGCAGCAGCGTGATGTCGAGCGCGGTCGACGCGGGATCGGTCAGCGGTTCCATGGTTCGATTCAACACAATACGCGAAGAGTGAACAATGATACTCCGCGAATCGTGATGAACGACCGGCCTACCATCGTGCACTCGGATCGACCCAACGGAGTGCACGATGACGACCTACGCACATGCGACGACCGCGTCGCTCGATATTGCCTATCTCGAATGGAACCCGCGCGGCGAGCGCGTGGCGGTACTGCTGCACGGCTGGCCGGACAGCCCGATCGGCTGGGACGCCGTGGCGGCGACCCTTGCCGCGCGCGGCTACCGCGTGCTCGCGCCTGCGCTGCGCGGCTTTGCGCCGACGCGCTTTCGTGACGCATCCGTGCCGCGCAGCGGCCAGCTCGCGGCGCTCGGACGAGATGTGCTCGACTTCGTCGATGCGCTCGGTCTCGAGCGGCCCGTGCTGGTCGGGCACGACTGGGGCGCCCGGGCGGCCGCGAACGCGTGCGGGCTGCGCGATGACGCCGCATCGCATCTCGTGATGCTGTCGGTCGGATACGGCACCAACGACCCCGGGCAGCCGCTGTCGCTGCAGCAGGCGCGCAATTACTGGTATCACTGGTTCATGGCGACGCCGCGCGGCGAGCAGGCGTTGCGCGACGATCGCCGCGCGTTTGCCCGTCTGATGTGGGACACGTGGTCGCCACCGGGCTGGTATCGCGACGGCGATTTCGAGGCGGCGGCAGACGCGTTCGACGGGCCCGACTGGATCGACGTCGTCCTGCATTCGTATCGGCATCGGTGGGGATTCGTGCCGGGCACGCCGGCCCATGCCGATGACGACGCGCGCCTGAATCCCGCGCCGGTGCTGGCATTGCCGACGCTGGTGCTGCACGGCGGCGCGGATACCTGCAATCACCCGGACAGCTCGGCCGGGCGTGAGCGCTTCTTCGCGGGCCGCTACGCGCGGCAGGTGCTGGACGGCGTCGGCCACTTTCCGCAGCGCGAGGCGCCGGCGGCGGTTGCGGAAGCGATCCTCGGGTTCTGCGAGCCGCGCTGATGCGCGCCGGGCGCGCACCGGATCAACTGCCGACGCGGGCGGCCAGCAGGTCGGCGAGGCCGATGTTCCTGAACATCTCGCGGCGGACGCGATCGCCGACGCGGAACACTTCCTCCGCGCCGTCCTGCGACGGATCGACGAATACGCGGTACGGGCGCTTGCCGGCGGGTGCGGCGACGATGTCGGCAATCGCCGTCGCGACGGTGCCGGCATCGGCGTCTGCCGGTTCGAGCGCGGCGAGGCCCTGCAGTGCCTGCCCGGCGACGCCCGCATAGGGGCCGTCGTCGTAGGCGGCCTGCACGGCCGCATCGGCCGGCTTGCCCGCGTGGGCGAAGTGATTCGTGCCCTGGGTGAAGGCGCCCGGCACGACGATCGACGTCTCGATACCCCAGCGGGCGAGTTCGGCGGCATAGGACACCGCGAGCGAATCCATCGCGGCCTTCGCGGCGAAGTAAGGGGCGAGGAACGGCGGCGTACCGCCGCGTGCGGACGACGACGACACCCAGACGAGCAGGCCGCGGCCCTGACGGCGCAGGTGCGGCAGCGCCGCGCGGTTGACGCGCTGGGTCGACACGACGTTGATGTCGTAGAGCTGGGCGATCTGCTCGGGCGTGAACGCTTCGGCCGGACCGAACACCATGTGGCCGGCATTGTGGACGATGACGTCCAGGCGGCCGTTGTCCGCGATCACGCGATCGATGGCGGCACCGACGGACGCGTCGTCGCCGACGTCGAGCTCGACGGTGCGCAGGTCGACCCCGTGCTCCTGCGCGTAGGCGGCAATGGAGGCGACGCGCGGCGCGTTGCGGCCGGTGCTTTCGCGCATCGACGCGTAGACGGTATGGCCGGCGCGGGCGAGCGCCTGGGCCGTCAGCAGGCCGAAGCCGCTGGACGCACCCGTGACGAGAATGACTTCCTTCATGATCGATCTCCGGTAAGCGGGGGGGCGAGGCAGGCGGCCCGTCAGCACATGCCGCCGTTGGCGCGCAGGATCTGGCCGTTGATCCACGCGCCGTCGGGGCCGGCGAGGAATGCGACGACGCGCGCGATGTCGTCGGGCTGGCCGAGCCGCTCGAGCGGGTTCAGCTTCGCGAGCCGATCGACGAGTTCGGGACTCTTGCCCTGCAAGAACAACTCGGTCGCGACCGGTCCCGGCGCGACGGCATTCACGCGGACGCCGCGCCCGCGCATTTCCTGCGCGAGCACCTGCGTCAGGCTTTCGACTGCCGCCTTGCTGGCGACGTACACGCCGTAAGTCGGCATGCGCATGCCGATCACGCTGGTCGACAGGTTGATGATGCGTCCCCCGTCGCGCACCCGCCTGGCCGCTTCGCGGCATACGTTGAACGTGCCTTTCACGTTGGTGGCGATCGTTTCGTCGAAGAGCGCATCGTCGCAGTCGGCGATGGTCGCCAGCTTCATCACGCCCGCGGAATTGACCACGACATCCACGCCGCCGAATGCAGCTTGCGCGGCGTCGAACAGCGCGGCGACGGCCGCCGGGTCGGCGACGTTCGCCTGCACCGCGACGGCATGGCCGCCGTCGGCGACGATCGCGTCGACCACTTCGCGGGCCGGGCCGGCGCTCCCGGCATAGTTGACGATGACCCGGAAGCCGTCCCGGGCGAGCTGGCGCGCGATTTCCGCGCCGATGCCGCGCGATGAACCCGTGACGAGGGCGACCTGTTCCGATGTGCTCATGTCCTGCTCCTTGGTTCGTGAGTGCCGAGCGATCCGGCGACAGGACTAATGTAGGCTTCCTCGGTCAATAAAAATAATGAATAATGAGAAGATCAAGAATGACTAAAAGTATGTCTTATGGCATTCGACAGCAGGCTTTTGAGCGGGATCGGCGTGCTCTCCGCGGTGATCGAGGCCGGCACCTTCGCGCGGGCCGGCGAAGCGATGGGATTGACGCAGCCGGCGGTGAGCCGTGCCGTCGCCCGGCTGGAAGAGCGCGTCGGCATCCGGATCTTCAACCGCACGGCGCGCGCGATCACGCTGACCGACGAGGGCCGGCGTTTCTATGAGGCGGTCGCGCCGCTGCTGGCCGGCATCGAGGAGGCGGCGATCGACGCCGGCCAGTCGAAGGCGCGTGTCAGGGGGCGGCTGCGCGTCAATGTCGACGCGACCTTCGGCCACTACGTGCTGGCGCCGAAGATGGCCGAGTTTCTCGAGCGCTTCCCCGACCTGTCCGTCGAGATCAGCGTGCGCGACCGGATGGGCGACCTCGTCGCCGACGGGTTCGACGTGGCCGTGCGATTCGGCATTCCGGAACCGTCGTCATATCGTGCGCGGCTGCTGCTGGAAACGCGCGTGCTCACCTGCGCGTCGACCGCCTATGTCGCGCGTCATGGCGAACCGCGGCATCCGCGCGACCTCGCGGACGGGCACCGTTGCGTGCTGATCCGCGACCCGGTGACGGGGCGGCCGTTCGAATGGGAATTCCATCGCGGCAAGGAAGTGGTGCCGTTCGATGCCGCTGGCCGGCTGATGGTCAACGATACGGGCATGCTGCTCGGTGCGTGCCTGGGCGGCGCGGGGATTGCGCAATTGCTGGAGCTCTATGCGCGGGACATCCTGGCTGAAGGGCGGCTGGTGCTGCTGTTGCCGGAATGGGCGGACGAGACGTTTCCGCTTTACGCGTATCACCACGCGTCAAACCTCGTCTCGGCGAAGGTGAGGGTGTTTCTCGACTTCGTTCGCGAACTGATGGCCTGAGCGCGAGACGCGGCCGGCGGCAGGACGGCCGGCGCTTCATTCGGTGCGATGCGGGATGTTGTCCGGGAACGGATACGGTGCGTGCGGACCCGGCCAGTCAGGCACCGGCGGCGCGGTGAGGACGTCGCATCCGCCCAGCACGAGCACGAGCGCCACGGCGAGCACGCGGCGGCGGAGCGGGGATGAAATCGTGCGCATGGACATGGCGCGCCTCCGTGCCGCGCATCCTCATGATGCTTGGACTGTTGCGCGGGCGCGCGCGTTGCGGCGCGTGCGGCAAAAACAAAAAACCCGCGAAGCGGCGAGCTTGCGCGGGTTTCGACAGATGCAGCGCACGACGCTGCGAAATACTGGTGCCCAGGGCCGGAATCGAACCGGCACGCCTTGCGGCGGGGGATTTTGAGTCCCCTGCGTCTACCAATTTCACCACCTGGGCTTGATCCTGGCCGCGCATGCGATTGTGCGCGGCGAAACGCGAATTATGTCTGAAATCCCGGCGCCGGGCAAGCTGCCCCGGTGCCGGTCGTGCACGTCACTGGCTCAGATAGACGAACCGGCCCTGCTTGACGATCCCCATCACGCTCGCGCGCTGATCGAGCCCCACATGATCCTTGTCGCTGGTATTGACGACGCCGTTCGGCACGACGAGCTCGTGCGCGCGTTCCAGTTCGCGCCGCAGCGCCGTGCGGAACGCGGGCGTGCCGGGCTGAGCGGCCTTCAGCGCGCGGCCGACCGCATCGGCAAGGCGCGGGTACACGCCCGCCGCGTCGCCCGCGAACTGCGTGACCGTGCCGGCGCCGTATTTCGCCTCGTACGCGTCGACGAACACGAGCGCGGCCTTGCGGGCCGGATGATCGGCCGGCAGCGTGCGCGCGACGACCACCGGCTGGGTCGGGAACAGCGTCCCGTCGACGTCCTTGCCGCCGAGCTTGATGAATTCCGGCGTCGCGATCCCGTGCGTCTGGTAGACCGGGCCCTTGTAGCCGCGCTCGATCAGCGTGCGCTGCGGCAGGACGGCCGGCGTGCCCGAGCCCGCGATCAGGATCGCGTCGGGCTTTGCCGCGATCAGCTTCAATGCCTGACCCGTGACGCTCGCGTCGGTGCGGTTGTAGCGCTCGGTCGCGACGACGCGGATCTTGCGCAGGTCCGCGAAGCGCGTGAACTCGTTCAGCCAGCTGTCGCCGTAGCTGTCCGCGAAGCCGATGAAACCGACCGTCTTCACGCCGTGGTTGGCCATGTAGCGCGTCATCACGTCGGCCATCGCGCGGTCGCTCTGCGCCATCTTGAACGCCCAGGTCCGCGCGCCTTCCTGCGGCTCGACGATCGCGCCGGAGCCGACCAGCGTGATCATCGGCGTCTGCCCGGCCGCGACCGCGTCGAGCGCCGCGAGCGCGGCCGGCGTGATGTTCGGCCCGACCACGACGTCGACGTGATCCTCGTCGACCAGCTTGCGGATGTTGCGCACCGCGGTGCCCGGGTCGGATGCATCGTCGAGCACCGTCACCTGCACGGGCTGCCCGGCGATCGTCTTCGGCCACATCAGGATGGCGTTCTTGCTCGTGATGCCGATCGCGGCGGCCGGGCCGGTCGACGACAGGTCGACGCCGACCTTCAGGTCGGCATGGGCGGCGGCACAGGCGAGCGCGAGCGCGCCGGCGGCGGCGCGGCGCAACAGGGCGGGAAGCGTCATGCGGGATTCTCCGTCGGGCAACGAAAAGGGGCGCGGTTCAGATTCGCGCCCCTGTGTTTATACAGGCCGGTCAAAGCTCGTACGATTCGGATTCGCCCTTGAGCGCCTGTTCGATC
The DNA here is from genome assembly GCF_004803625.1 of Burkholderia sp. LS-044. Classification (NCBI taxonomy): domain Bacteria; kingdom Pseudomonadati; phylum Pseudomonadota; class Betaproteobacteria; order Burkholderiales; family Burkholderiaceae; genus Burkholderia; species Burkholderia sp. LS-044. Next base: position 254,754 of record NZ_SSWO01000010.1, on the reverse strand, counting down.
AGCTTGCGGTTCAGCGTCGGCGACAGCAGTTCGACGAGCGTATACACATAGCTGCGCAGGTAGGCGCCCTGCTTGAGCGCGACACGCGTCACGTTGCTGCCGAACAGGTGGCCGACCGGGATCAGCCGCAGGTTGCGGTCGCGCTCGGGATTGAACGCGATGTCGGCCATGATCCCGACGCCCAGGCCGAGTTCGACGTAGGTCTTGATCACGTCGGCGTCGATCGCCTCGAGCACGATGTCCGGCGACAGCCCGCGCAGTGCGAACGCATGGTTGATCTTCTTGCGGCCCGCGAACGCGTCGTCGTACGTGATCAGCGGGTACTGGGCGAGATCGTCGAGCGTGACCGGCTTGCGTTCGAGCAACGGGTGGTCGGCCGGCACGACGGCCGCGTGATGCCACTGGAAGCAGGGCAGCGACACGAGCTCCTTGTAGTCGGAGATCGCCTCGGTCGCGATCGCGAGATCGGCCTGGTCGTGGATCACCATCTCGGCTACCTGCGTCGGGCTGCCTTGCAGGATCGACAGGTGCACCTTCGGAAAGCGCTTCTTGAATTCGGCGATCGCGGCCGGCAGCGAGTAGCGGGCCTGCGTGTGGGTCGCGGCGATGGTCAGGTTGCCCTGATCCTGTGCTGCGTAATCTTTCCCGACCCTTTTAAGGCTTTCAACCTCCTGAAGAATCCGCTCGACCGACGCGAGGATGATCCTGCCCGGCTCGGTGAGCGAGCGCACGCGCTTGCCGTGCCGCGTGAAGATCTCCACGCCGAGCTCGTCCTCGAGCTCGATGATCGCCTTCGATACCCCCGGTTGCGACGTGTAGAGCGCCTTGGCGGCCTCGGTGAGGTTGAAATTCTGCCGGACGGCCTCGCGCACGAAGCGAAATTGGTGCAGGTTCATTTATAACCCTTCCGCATATCAACAGAATTTTTTAGTCGTTTGAAATATAAGGCGAGTTTATTACGATTCACCGGAGTTTTTCAAATATGGATATCTGTTTTCGTCATTAGCAATCCAGCCGCCAGCGGTTGGGGGCGGTGACGGCGGAACGGAGATTCGGGCGCGACGTGGCTAGGACGTCGCGCGGTCACCACGAAAACCCTGGGGTCCCCGAATGTATCAGTACGACCAATACGACCAGACGATCGTCGACGAGCGTGTCGCGCAGTACCGCGATCAGGTGCGCCGCCGGCTGTCGGGCGAGTTGAGCGAAGAAGAATTCCGTCCGCTGCGCCTGCAGAACGGCCTGTACATGCAGCGCCACGCGTACATGCACCGCATCGCGATTCCGTACGGCAACCTGCGCAGCGACCAGCTCCGGATGCTGGCGCGCATCGCCCGCGAACACGACCGCGGCTACGGCCACTTCTCGACCCGCTCGAACATCCAGTTCAACTGGATCCAGCTCGAGGAAACGCCCGAGATCCTCGCGAAGCTCGCGTCGGTGCAGATGCACGGCATCCAGACGTCGGGCAACTGCATCCGCAACATCACGGCCGACCAGTTCGCCGGCGTCGCCCAGGACGAAGAGATCGATCCGCGCCCGTGGTCGGAAATCCTGCGCCAGTGGTCGACGTTCCATCCCGAATTCGCGTGGCTGCCGCGCAAGTTCAAGATCGCGGTGTCGGGCTCGAAGGACGACCGCGCGGCCGTGCAGATTCACGACCTCGGCGTGTACCTGAAGAAGAACGCGCAGGGCGAAGTGGTCGCGAGCATCCTCGCGGGCGGCGGCCTCGGCCGTACGCCGATCATCGGCGCGGTGATCAAGGAAGACCTGCCGTGGCAGCACCTGCTGACCTACTGCGAAGCCGTGCTGCGCGTGTACAACCGCTACGGCCGCCGCGACAACCTGTACAAGGCGCGCATCAAGATCCTCGTGAAGGCGCTGTCGCCCGCGAAGTTCGCGCAGCAGGTCGAGGAAGAGTGGCAGCACCTGAAGGACGGCCCGTCGACGCTCACGCAGGCGGAAGTCGATCGCGTGTCGCAGTACTTCCAGCCGCCCGTCTACGAGAAGCTGGCCGACACCGACGCATCGTTCGAACAGCACCTGCTCGAGAACAAGGCGTTCGCGCGCTGGGTCGAGCGTAACGTCGCACCGCACAAGGTGGCCGGTTATGCAGCCGTCACGCTGTCGCTGAAGGATCACCGCATCGCGCCGGGCGATGCGACCGACCAGCAGATGGACCTGGTGGCCGACTGGGCCGACGCCTATTCGTTCGGCGAGCTGCGCGTGTCGCACGAGCAGAACCTGATTCTCGCGAACGTGAAGAAGCGCGACCTGTTCGAGGTCTGGGAAAAGGCGAAGGCGGCCGGTTTCGCGACGCCGAACATCGGCCTGCTGACCGACATCATCGCGTGCCCGGGCGGCGACTTCTGCTCGCTCGCGAACGCGAAGTCGATCCCGATCGCGCTGGCGATCCAGCAGCGTTTCGACGATCTGGACTACGTGTACGACCTCGGCGACCTGTCGCTGAACATTTCCGGTTGCATGAACTCATGCGGTCACCACCACGTCGGCAACATCGGCATCCTCGGCGTCGACAAGGACGGCGCCGAGTGGTACCAGGTGTCGCTCGGCGGCGAGCAGGGCACGGGCCGCAACGGCGCGCGCCTCGGCCGCGTGATCGGGCCGTCGTTCTCGGCGGAGGAAGTGCCCGACGTGATCGCGAAGCTGATCGACACGTTCGTCGAATCGCGCGTCGACGGCGAGCGCTTCGTCGACACGTACGACCGCATCGGCATCGCGCCGTTCAAGGAGCGCGTGTATGCGGCGCGCCAGGCAGTGAACGCGTAACCAACCGGGTAGAAGGAATTAGCAGATGGCTTCGATTATCAAGAACCGCGCAGTGATCGACGATGCATGGCAGGTCGTGCGCGCGGCGGAAGACGGTGCACTGCCCGCGGTCGACGCGTTGCCGGCCGGCAAGGTGCTGGTGCCGTTCGCGTTGTGGCAGGCCGAGCGCGCGGCGCTCGTCGCCGCGAAGACGAAGGACGAGCTCGGCGTGTGGCTCGCACCGGACAGCGAGCCGGCCGATCTCGTGGCCGACTTCGGCGCGATTTCGCTGGTCGCCGTCGACTTCCCGCGCTTCGCGGACGGCCGCGGCTACAGCATCGCGCGCCTGCTGCGCGAGCGCCACGGCTGGACGGGCGAACTGCGCGCGATCGGCGACGTGCTGCGCGACCAGTTGCTGTACATGTCGCGTTGCGGCTTCGACGCATTCGCGGTGCGCGCCGACAAGGACATCCACGACGCGCTGAACGCGTTCACGGAATTCACGCAGCGTTATCAGGGCGCGTTCGACCAGCCCGAACCGCTGTTCCGCCGCCGTGCCGCGGCGGCCGGCGTGGCGCAAGCGAAGGTGGGCGCATGAGCACCGCCGCCGCCACCGCGCTGAGCCCGGAACTCGCCGCGAAGGTCGAGCGCCTCGACGCGCTGCTCGCGCAGATCGGGGCGCGTCACGAGAAGGTGAAGTTCGCGAGCAGTCTCGCGGCGGAAGACATGCTGCTGACGCACGCGATCCTGTCGAAGGGCGTCCGGATCGGCATCTTCTCGCTGAACACGGGCCGCCTGCACGCGGAAACGCTCGGCATGATCGACCGCGTGCGCGAGCGCTACGGCTACGAGATCGAGCAGTTTCACCCGCAGCAGGACGCGGTCGACCAGTACGTCGCCGAGCACGGCCTGAACGCGTTCTACGAAAGCGTCGAGCTGCGCAAGTCGTGCTGCCACATCCGCAAGGTCGAGCCGCTGAATCGCGCGCTGGCCGACGTCGGGGCATGGGTCACGGGCCAGCGCCGCGAGCAGTCGGTCACGCGTGCCGAGCTGCACGAGGAAGAGCAGGACGAAGCGCGCGGGATCGCGAAGTACAACCCGCTCGCCGACTGGACGGAAAGCGACGTGTGGGCGTACCTTAACGCGTTTGACGTGCCGGTGAACCCGCTGCATGCGCGCGGCTATCCGAGCATCGGCTGCGAGCCCTGTACGCGGGCGATCCGCCCCGGCGAGGACAGCCGCGCGGGCCGCTGGTGGTGGGAGTCGCGCGACACGAAGGAATGCGGCCTGCACATCACGATCACGCCGATTCCCGCGGACGCCGTTGCCGGCGCCACGCACTGAAAGCCTGACAAGAAACTGAATATTGCGCCGCCCGCGACAGCGGGCGGCACGAACCCAGAAGAGAAGGACTGAAATCATGAGCACGACGCTCGAGCAATCCGCCTTTGCCCCGCCCGCCGGTGCCGACAAGCGCATGGGCCACCTCGACTGGCTCGAAGCCGAGTCGATCCACATCCTGCGCGAATTGGTCGCCGAATGCAGCAAGCCGGCGCTGTTGTTCTCGGGCGGCAAGGATTCGGTCGTCGTGCTGCATCTGGCACTGAAGGCGTTCGGCCTCGGCGCGAACCGCAAGACGACGCTGCCGTTCCCGCTCGTGCACATCGACACGGGCCACAACTACGAAGAAGTGATCGACTTCCGCGATCGCCGCGCGAAAGAACTCGGCGCCGAGCTGGTCGTCGGTCACGTCGAGGATTCGATCAAGCGCGGCACGGTCGTGCTGCGCCGCGAAACCGATTCGCGCAACGCCGCACAGGCCGTCACGCTGCTCGAGACGATCGAACAGCACGGCTATACGGCGCTGATCGGCGGTGCGCGCCGCGACGAAGAGAAGGCACGTGCGAAGGAGCGGATCTTCTCGTTCCGCGACGAATTCGGCCAGTGGGATCCGAAGGCGCAGCGCCCGGAACTGTGGAGCCTGTACAACGCCCGCCTGCACAACGGCGAGCACCTGCGCGTGTTCCCGATCTCGAACTGGACGGAACTCGACGTGTGGCAGTACATCGCGCGCGAGAACCTCGAACTGCCGTCGATCTACTACGCGCACCAGCGCGAGATCGTGCGCCGCAACGGCCTGCTCGTGCCGGTCACGCCGCTCACGCCGATGCGTGACGGCGAGACGAGCGAGCTCGCGCAGGTGCGCTTCCGTACCGTGGGCGACATCAGCTGCACGTGCCCGGTCGAGAGCGACGCGGACGACGTCGAGAAGATCATCGCCGAGACGGCGGTGACCGAGATCACCGAGCGCGGCGCGACCCGGATGGACGACCAGGCCTCCGAAGCCGCGATGGAACAGCGCAAGAAGCAAGGTTATTTCTGAAGCACACGAGGACATTCACATCATGAGCATCATCGAGAACACCGAAGACCTCGGCGTGTTGCGCTTCATCACCGCAGGCAGCGTCGACGACGGCAAGAGCACGCTGATCGGCCGCCTGCTGTACGACAGCAAGGCCGTGCTGTCCGACCAGCTGTCCGCGCTGTCGCGCGCGAAGAACAAGCGCACGGTCGGCGACGAGCTCGACCTCGCGCTCCTGACCGACGGTCTCGAAGCCGAGCGCGAGCAGGGCATCACGATCGACGTCGCGTACCGCTACTTCGCGACCGCGAAGCGCAAGTTCATCATCGCCGATACGCCGGGCCACGAGCAGTACACGCGCAACATGGTGACGGGCGCATCGACCGCGCATGCGGCGATCATCCTGATCGACGCGACGCGCGTGACGGTCGAGAACGGTGTCGCCGACCTGCTGCCGCAGACCAAGCGTCACAGCGCGATCGTCAAGCTGCTCGCGCTGCAGCACGTGATCGTCGCGATCAACAAGATGGACCTCGTCGACTACAGCGAAGCGCGCTTCAACGAGATCCGCGACGCGTACGTCACGCTGGCGAAGCAGCTCGGCCTCACCGACGTGCGCTTCGTGCCGGTGTCGGCGCTGAAGGGCGACAACATCGTCGGTGCGAGCGAACGCATGCCGTGGTACGCGGGCGAACCGCTGCTCGACGTGCTCGAATCGCTGCCGGTCGAGACGCAGGCGCATGACGCGCTGCGCTTCCCGGTGCAGTGGGTTGCGCGCCAGGACGGCAGCTCGGCCGACGATTTCCGCGGCTACATGGGCCGTATCGAGTCGGGCGAAGTGAAGGTCGGCGACGAGATCGCCGTGTTGCCGTCGAACCGCACGGCAACGGTCGCCGAGATCGTCGCGCCGGTGCCGGGCGGCACCGCGTCGGTTGCGCACGCGTTCGCGGGCCAGACCGTGACGATCCGCCTCGCGGAAGACGTCGACGTGTCGCGCGGCGACATGTTCGTCACCTCCGGCGAGCCGGTTGCACCGGCGAAGAAGCTCGAAGCCGATCTGTGCTGGTTCGACGAGACGCCGCTGTCGCCGCAGCGCAAGTACCTGCTGAAGCAGACCACCAGCACGGTGTTCGCGAAGATCGGCGGCGTCAAGCAGGTGCTCGACGTGCACACGCTGTCGCATGCGACCGACCGTCACGACCTGAAGATGAACGACATCGGCCGTGTCGCGCTGACGCTGCAGAAGCCGATCGTCTGCGACACGTACGACGCGCATCCGGGTACCGGTGCGTTCGTGCTGATCGACGAGGCGACGCATCACACGGTCGCCGCGGGCATGATCCGGGCGTTCTCGGCGTAATCGTCAATCTGCGCGGCAAACCGCGCTGCCACACGGCGGCGCGGGCCGTATGCAAACGTCCGCATGGACGAAGCGAAGCGACAAACATGGGCAAGGTGTATCTGATCGGAGCAGGGCCGGGCGCGGCGGACCTCATCACGGTGCGCGGCGCGCGGCTGCTCGCGCAGGCGGATGTCGTGCTGCACGACGCGCTCGTCGAGCCCGCGATGCTCGACTACGCGCCGAACGCGCACCGGATCGCGGTCGGCAAGCGCTGCGGGCAGCGCTCGACCGCGCAGCACTTCATCAACAAGCAGATCGTCGATGCGGCGCGCGAGCACGCGTGCGTCGTGCGGCTCAAGGGCGGTGACCCGATGCTGTTCGGTCGTGCCGAAGAGGAGATGCGCGCGCTGGAAGCGGCCGGCATCGACTACGAGGTCGTGCCGGGCATCACCGCGGCACTGGCCGGCGCGGCGACGCTGAAGCGTTCGCTGACGCTGCGCGGCGTGTCGCGCAGCGTCGCGTTCGCGACGCACAGCCGCGCGCCGGGCAGCGACGAGATCCGCGAAGCCGCGCGCGCCGATTCGATCGTGTACTACATGGGCCGCGACAGCGCGCCCGGCATCGCGCAGGAACTGATCGACGCAGGCCGTGCGCCGGCGACGCCCGTGGCGATCGTCGAGGCGTGCAGCACCGCGCGCGAGCGCACGCTGACGCTGACGCTCGCGCAGATGGCGGCGGGCGACGCGCAGGCGTGGCTCGATCCCGCGGAACCGAGCCTGCTGATGATCGGCGATGCGTTCGCCGAGCGCGCCGGACAGGCGAAAGAGGGCGATTCGCTGCGAAATGCGGCCTGAGCGGGGCGGCCTGAGCGGGATCCCGCCGCAGTCCGAAACAAAAAAGCGCCGGCTTCATCAAGCCGGCGCTTTTTCTTTGTGCACGCTAACCGCTAACCGCGCGGCTTACGCGTTGCCGTCGATCTGGTCGATACAGTAGCGCGCGATCGCGTCGAGCACGCCGTCGTCTTCGCCGACGGCCGTCGCGCAACGGATCTCGATGCCCGGATGCGCGGCGCGGCACGCATCGACGAGTTGCGGCAGATCGCGGCGGACATGGCCGCCCTGGCCGAAGAACACGGGCACCACGGTGATGTGCGAGCAGCCGGCCGCGACCTGCGCGGCGACCGCGTCACCGAGCGTCGGCGTCATCAGTTCGAGGAACGCGAGCGATACGTGGGCCGCGGGGGAGGCGGCGCCGCGCAGCCGCGTGGCGAGCCGCTCGAACGGCTCGGCCCAGCGCGGGTCGCGGGCGCCGTGGCCGAACAGGACGATGCCGTGCGAACTCATGTCGAAGCCTCCGTCGTGACGCGGCGCTCAGTGCCGGTCGACCCACTTGAGCGCAAACAGGCCGAGCGCGAGATAGATCAGGCCCGGCGTCGCGGCAGTGAGCGGCGCGGGCCACGTGTTCAGCGTGCCGATGTGCGAGAACAGCGTGTTGAGGAGCTGGAAGCTCATGCCGAGCATGATGCCGCCGAACACCTTCACGCCGACCACGCCAGCCCGCGTGTGCAGGTAGGCGAACGGCAGCGACAGCACGAGCATCACGAACACGGCGAACGGATACAGCAGCTTGCGCCACAGTGCGATGTCGTAGCGCTGCGTGTCCTGCTGGTTCTCGCGCAAGTGCTGGATGTAGCGGAACAGGTTGATGAGCGACATGCGCTCCGGCGACACGAGCAGCACCGACAGGATCTGCGGCGTCAGGTCCGAACGCAGCCGGTATTCGGGCAGCGATACCTGCTGCGACCGGTACACCGGGTTGAGCGCGTCGGCCGGCTGGCCGCTGATCGGCTTGATCGGCGTCAGCTCGGTTTCGGAGACGCCCTTCAGCAGCCAGTGGCCGGGCGGCTCGTAGCGCCCCGTCTGCGCGATCCGTACATTCTGCAGCTGGAATTTCGAGTCGAATTCGTAGATGCGCACGTTGCTGATCGTCGAGTCGGGCGACAGGCTGCCGACGTTGACGAAACGCGTGACCTGCTCGCCGTTTTCGCGGGCCGCGAGCGTGTCCTTCACCCACACGCCCGACTGGAAGTTCGACGATACCGATGCGCCGAGCGCCTGCAGCCGCACGCGCTCGGACAGCTGATCGGCGTACGGGCCGACGAATTCGCCGATCAGGTAGGTGACGATCACGAGCGGAATGCCGATCTTCAGCAGCGAGCGCAGCGCCTGGTTGGTCGCGAGACCCGACACGCGGAAGATCGTGAATTCCGAGTTCGCGGCCATCTGCGCGAACACGTAGATCGCGCTGATCAGCGCGGCGACCGGGATGATCTCGTAGAAGCGCGACGGGGTCTGCAGCGCGACGCGCAGCACCGCGTAGCCGAACTTGTAGTTGCCGTGCCCGACCGAGTTCAGTTCGCTGATCAGGTCGAAGAAGAAGAACAGGCCCGAGAACGCGAACAGGATGAAGACGAACGTGACGTAGATCTGTCGCGCGAAGTACTTTTCATAGAGCCGCATCGATCATGCTCCCGAGCGGCCGAACAGCGCGCGTGTAAACAGCGGACGATTGCGCACGCGCAACCAGAAGATGAACGCGACGATCGCGGCGACGACGAGGTGCAGGCCGACCAGGCCGACGCCGAACGACATCTTGCCCTGCTCGATCTGCGCCTGCACGACGTTCAGCAGGTTCGAGTACGTGAGGTAGATCAGCACGGCCATCACGAGGTTGATCGTGCGGCTGCGGCGCGGGTTCTGGTACGACAGCGGAATGCCGAGCACCAGCAGGTTGATCGCGATCAGCGGCAGCCCCGCGCGCCACGCGAATTCCGCGAGGTTGTCGCGCGTCGGGTTGCGCAGCAGGTCCGGCGTCGGCGTGCTGTTCGTGGTCGGCACGTTGGTGACCGGCGTGCTCGTGATCTTCACGCCGTAGCGCTCGAACTCCATGATCTTGAAGTTCGGCTGGCCGGGCGTGCCGTCGTAGCGGCGGCCGTCTTCCAGGACGACGAAGCGGCTGCCGTCGCGCGTTTCCGTGTGACCCGTCTGCGATACGACCACGTTGACCTTGCCGTTCTCGGTCGACGTGACGAACACGTTCTGCACCTTGCTCTGGTCGGGCGTCATCTTCTCGATGAAGAACACGCGGTGGTTCGTGGCCGACTCGCGGAACTGGCCCGGCGCGAGCAGCGAGATCTCGTCGCGTTGCTGGAAGCGTGCCTTGATCATCTTGCTTTGCTGGTTCGACCACGGCCAGCCGACGAACGCGAAGAAGGCGATCAGCAGGATGATCGGCGTGGCGAACACGCCGATCGGCTTGATGAGGCGCGTGAGGCTTACGCCCGACGCGAGCCACACGACCATTTCGGAGTCCCGGTACCACCGGGTCAGCACGAACAGGATCGACACGAACAGCGTGACGACGAGCATCACGGCGAGGTAGCCGATCACGGTGAGGCCGATCAGCACGAGGACATCCCGCGGATCGATTTCACCGGACGCGGCGTAACCGACGATGCGGATCATCATCGTCGTGAGCATGATCGTGAGCAGCACCATGAACACGGCGCCAGCCGTATACGCAAGCTCGCGCTGGAGGGAGCGTTCGAAGATCATTCTTGATGAGAAGAGGGCGGGAGGCTGCGCACGCGTAGCGGAGCGCTCGCGCCGCCACGGGAAAAATAGCGGATAATTGCGGCTTTCATCCTTAGCCCAGATTTTATCCGAGGACAAGCGCGATGGACTTTAGCATAAAAGGCTGTGATTGGAGCAAAGGCGAGGCGAAGGGGTTCCTGACCGGGAAGTCCGATTGCATCGTGCTCGGCATCTTCGAGGCGCAGACCCTCTCGGGCGCGGCGCTCGACATCGACACGGCCACCAAGGGACTGATTTCGCGCGTGGTGAAGGCCGGCGACATGGACGGCAAGCGCGGCAAGACGCTGTTCCTGCACGAAGTGTCGGGCATCGGCGCGTCGCGCGTGCTGCTCGTCGGCCTCGGCAAGCAGGATGCTTTCAACCAGAAAGCCTATAACGACGCAGCGACGGCCGCGTGGCGCGCGCTGCTGGCGACCAAGGTCGTCCAGGTCACATTCACGCTCGCGCAACTGCCGGTCGACGAGCGCAGCTCCGACTGGGGCGTGCGCGCGGCGATTCTCGCGCTGCGCAACGAGACCTACCGCTTCACGCAGATGAAGAGCAAGCCGGAACCGGCGTCGCACACGCTCAAGCGCGTCGTGTTCAGCGTCGATCCATCCGACGAAAAGGCCGCGAAGGTCGCGGTCAAGCAGGCCGTCGCGCTTGCGAACGGGATGGATCTCACCCGCGACCTCGGCAACCTGCCGGGTAACGTCTGCACGCCGACCTACCTCGGCAACACCGCGAAGAAGATCGCGAAGGATTGGGGCCTGAAGGCGGAAGTGCTCGGGCTCAAGCAGATCCAGGCGCTGAAGATGGGCTCGTTCCTGTCGGTCGCGCGCGCGTCGGTCGAGCCGCCGCAGTTCATCGTGCTGCACTACCAGGGCGCCGCCGCGAAGGCCGCGCCGGTCGTGCTGGTCGGCAAGGGCATCACGTTCGACACGGGCGGCATCTCGCTGAAGCCGGGCGAGGGCATGGACGAGATGAAGTACGACATGTGCGGCGCCGGTTCGGTGCTCGGTACGATGCGTGCGGTCGCCGAGATGGGCCTGAAGATCAACGTCGTCGCGATCGTGCCGACCTGCGAGAACATGCCGGGCGGCAACGCGACGAAGCCGGGCGACATCGTCACCAGCATGAAGGGCCTGACGATCGAGGTGCTGAACACCGACGCCGAAGGGCGCCTGATCCTGTGCGACGCGCTCACGTATGCCGAGCGCTTCAAGCCGGCCGCCGTGATCGACGTCGCAACGCTGACGGGCGCGTGCGTGATCGCGCTGGGCGGCCACAACAGCGGCCTGTTCTCGACGAACGACGCGCTCGCGGGCGAACTGCTCGACGCGTCGCGCGAGGCGAACGACCCGGCATGGCGCATGCCGCTCGACGACGAGTACCAGGATCAGCTGAAGTCGAACTTCGCGGATCTCGCGAACATCGGCGGGCGCCCGGCCGGCGCCGTGACCGCCGCGTGCTTCCTGTCGCGCTTCACCGACAGCTATCCGTGGGCCCACCTCGACATCGCGGGCACCGCGTGGAAGGGCGGTGCGGCGAAGGGGGCGACGGGCCGTCCGGTGCCGTTGCTCGCGCAGTTCCTGATCGACCGCGCCGGCCAGTGATGGCGGTGTTGACGACGCTGCGGGTACGCGGGCAATGACGCGGATCGATTTCCACTCGAACGTCGGCGATTCGCTCGCGTACGCGTGCCGGCTGCTGCGCAAGGCCTACCAGGCCGGGCAGCCGGTCGTCGTGCTCGCCGAGCCCGCGCGCCTGCGCGCGCTCGACGAGCGGCTCTGGACGTTCTCGCCGCTCGATTTCATCCCGCATTGCGGTGTCGACAGCGAGCACGCAGCCGGCACGCCGATCGTGCTGGCCGCGGATCTCGACCGCGCACCGCATCATCACGTGCTGCTGAACCTCGGCGCGGCCGTGCCCGCGCAGTTCGCCCGCTTCGAGCGCCTGCTCGAAGTGGTCGGCAACGCGCCGGACGAGCTGGCCGCGGGCCGCGACCGCTACCGGTTCTACCGCGACCGCGGATACGCGCTGAACAACTACAAGCAGGGCAGCTAGCCGCAACCGTCGACGGAGTGTTCCCGTGACAGAAGCCGATTCATCCTCGATCCCGACGCTGACCGACGTGCTGGTGCCGGGCAAGCCGGTGCCGGCGCGCGCGCCCGCGCCCGACGCTCCGCAGCCGCTTGCCGGCGCGGCGATTCCGGTGCTGACCGACGTGGTCGCGCCACGCACCACGGGTGCGGCGCCGGCCGATTCCATGCCCGACGCACTCGACCCCGATTCCGTCGTGGTCGAACCCGTGCCGACGCCGCACGTGCCGGCGGTCGAACTGCCCGGAGACGAGGCGGTGGTGACTGCGACTGTCGTCGCCGCCGCGCTTGGCGAGACCGATGCGCCGGCGGAGCCCGGCGCTGCGGAGCACGTGGTTGCCGAAGACTCGGCGGCGATGAGTGCGCCGCTGCGCTCGTCGCTGGCCGACGACGATGTGCTGCCGCATGCGTTCGCCGCGGGGGCGCGTGAGGCGGTCGGGCACGCGCGTGAAGCACACATGCCGGAGGCCGCCGCAGTGGCCGCAGCGGCCGCCGCGCCGCAGCAGGATGCGCAGGCCGTGGCCGGGCTGACGCCGGAAGATGCCCAGCACATCGCCGAGCGCCTGCGCAATCGCCTGACGAACTATCTGACCGGGGAAGGGCGCGACGCCATCGAGGCCCGTTGTCGCGACGCGCTGCATGAGCATTCGGCCTGGCTGGTCGGCCAGATCACGCGCGAAGTGGCGCTGGCGCTGGAAACCGAGGTGATGGACTGGGTTCGCGACGCGGTCGACGAAGAAATCGCACGCCGCCACGCCGGTCATGCCGGTTGAGTGCGCGACCGTTCAGGTGAAAAACAGGGTGCGATTCCAGTAAGGGCCGGCCAAGCGGCCGGCGAGGTGCGGGTCAGCCTCGGCGGGCCCGCCTGCCGGTGGAACCCCGCGCGACGGCGGTTTCCGCCCGTTGCGCCCGGATCAGCGCACCGACAGCGCCCATTGCGCGAGCGTGTGGGCTTCGGCGCTCGTCAGTTGCGTATTGGCGGGCATCGGCACACTGCCCCATACGCCGACGCTGCCTTTCACGATCGATTGGGAGAGGTAATCGACGGCGTCGCCGCGCGCCGCATACTTGCCGGCGATGTCGCGGAACGACGGACCCATCAGCGGTTTGCCGATCGCGTGGCAGGCCATGCAGTTCTTGCGCTGGGCAAGCGCGAGCCCGTCGGCCTGGTCGGCGCGCGCCGCCGCCCCGCTGCCGATCAGCAGCGTGGCGAGCAGGACGCGCAATATCGAGTGTTTCATGCGGTTCTCCGCCGGCGGGGACGGCCGGCTTCATGACCCGCGCATTATAAAAGCAAAGGGAAAGCGCGTTTTGCGCGTTCCCCCGGCGGCCATGTTTAACGGGGTCGCATGCGGCGATGCACCCGTGTCAACCCGTGACGGCACCCTGGTTCGCGGGCCGGGCGAGGGCCGCGAATTTCGCGAGCACGCCTCGCGTGTAGCGCGGTGCCGGCTGCTGCCACGCGGCGCGGCGGCGCGCGAGTTCCGTGTCGTCCACGTTCAACTGCAGCAGCAGCCGGTGCGCGTCGATCGTGATCGAGTCGCCTTCCTGCACGAGCGCGATCGTGCCGCCGACGAACGCCTCCGGTGCGACATGGCCGACCACCATGCCCCAGGTGCCGCCCGAGAAGCGGCCGTCGGTGATGAAGCCGACCGATTCGCCGAGCCCCTTGCCGATGATCGCGGACGTCGGCGCGAGCATTTCGGGCATGCCGGGGCCACCCTTCGGGCCGAGATAACGCAGCACGAGGATGTCGCCTGCCTGGATCCGGTCGCCGAGAATCGTATCCATCGCGCTCTGCTCGTCGTCGAACACGCGCGCCGGGCCCGTGATCACGGGGTTCTTCAGGCCGGTGATCTTCGCGACCGCGCCGTCTTCCGCGAGATTGCCTTTCAGGATCGCAAGGTGGCCTTCCTTGTACAGCGCGCGGTCGATCGGGAAGATCACGTCCTGGTCCGCGCGCGGCACGGCGGGCACGTCCTTCAGTTCGTCGGCGATCGTGCGGCCGGTGATCGTCATGCAGTCGCCGTGCAGCAGCCCCGCGTCGAGCAGGATCTTCAGCACCTGCGGAATCCCGCCGGCCCGGTGCAGGTCGGTCGCGACGTACTTCCCCGACGGCTTGAGGTCGCAGATCACGGGCACGCGCTTGCGGATGCGCTCGAAGTCGTCGATCGTCCAGTCGACCTCGGCCGCGTGCGCGATCGCGAGATAGTGCAGCACGGCATTGGTCGAACCGCCCGTCGCCATGATCACCGACACCGCGTTCTCGATCGATTCCTTCGTGATGATGTCGCGCGGCTTCAGGTCGCGCTTCACGGCCTCGACCAGCACGCGCGCCGACTCGGCGGCCGAATCGACTTTCTCCTGGTCGGGGTTGGCCATCGTCGACGAGTACAGCAGCGACATCCCGAGCGCCTCGAACGACGAACTCATCGTGTTCGCGGTGTACATCCCGCCGCACGAACCCGACGTCGGGCATGCGTTCTGCTCGACCCCTTCGAAATCCTCCTGCGACATCCGGCCCGCGGTGAATTCGCCGACGGCCTCGAACGACGAGACGATCGTCAGGTCCCGGCCTTTCCAGTTGCCGGGGCGGATCGTGCCGCCGTACACGTAGATGCCCGGCACGTTCAGGCGCGCGAGCGCGATCATCCCGCCCGGCATGTTCTTGTCGCAGCCGCCGACGACGACCACGCCGTCCATCCATTGCCCCTGCACGCAGGTCTCGATGCAGTCGGCGATCACCTCGCGCGACACGAGCGAGTACTTCATGCCTTCGGTGCCCATCGACATGCCGTCCGAAATCGTCGGCGTGCCGAAGATCTGCGGGTTCGCATCGGAAGCCTTCACGGCCGCGACGGCTGCGTCCGACAGGCGCTGCAGGCCCGAATTGCACGGCGTGATCGTCGAATGGCCGTTCGCGATGCCGATCATCGGCTTGTCGAAATCGTCCTTCTGGTAACCGAGCGCGTAATACATCGAGCGATTCGGCGATCGGGCCACGCCTTGCGTGATGTGCCTCGAGCGGCGGTTGTAAGCCATGGGGGACTCCATCGTTGTCTGGGCGGCGCCGGTGAACGGCGCGCCGGTTCGGATCAGTCAAGCATGGAGTTTCCGGATTGGGATGTCCAATATATTATTTGTCGCCTATTAAGTCGTTTCCTGAATGAAAGACGCATGGCTGATCCGACTCCCGACCTGCGCCAGTGGCGCTATTTCGCGACCGTTGCGGACGAGCGCCATTTCGGCCGCGCGGCCGAACGCCTGTCGATGACGCAGCCGCCGCTGTCGCAGGCGATCCGCGCGCTCGAGGACACGCTCGGCGTCGCGCTGTTCGTGCGCAGCAAGCGTTCGGTGGCGCTGACGGCGGTCGGGGCCGCGCTGTTGCCCGATGTGCGCCGGCTGCTTGCGGCGGCCGATGCGTTGCCGCCGCTGGCGCGACGGCTCGCGCGCGGCGAGGCCGGCTCGTTGTCGCTCGCGTTCGTGTCGACCGCCGATTACGGGCTGCTGCCTTCGCTGCTGCGAGCGTTCGGCGCGCGTTATCCGCAGGTGCGCCTGCAACTCGCGGAGGCGACGAGCGACGTGCAGATCGACGAACTCGTCGCCGGCCGCATCGACGCGGGGCTCGTCATTCCGCCCGTGCCGCCGCGCCACGCGGCCGGGCTGTCGTACCTGCCCGTCCTGCGCGAGCCGCTGGTGATCGCGATGCCGGCGGCCGCGAGCGACGCGCCTGAAGACGAGCCCGTCCATCTCGCGGAAGTCGCCGCGTTGCCGCTCGTGATCTTTCCGCGTCGTTTGGCGCCCGGCTTTTATGACATCATTACGGGCTGCTACGGCGCGGCGGGGGAAACCCCGTGCATCGGCCAGGAGGCGATCCAGATGCAGACGATCGTCAGCCTCGTGTCGGCCGGCATGGGCGTCGCACTGGTGCCGCAATCGCTGCGTAACTTGCGGCGCACCGGCGTGGTCTACCGGCCGCTCGCCGGTCACGCGCCGGTCGTCGAGACGGGCCTCGTGTGGCGTACCGGCGACGTGAGCCCCGTGCTGGCCGGCTTCCTCGACGTCGTGCGCGCGCAGGGGCTCGCCCCGTGACGTGAACGATGGCGCGCCGGTGCCGTCCAACGCGCGGTGCTGCGCGTGTGCGACGGCCGCACCGCATTCGAAAACTTCTTCGCTAACCCATGATCATTCACCCGAATTTCGACCCCGTTGCGATCCATCTCGGGCCGCTGGCCGTGCGCTGGTACGGGCTCATGTATCTCGTCGGCTTCATCGCGGCGATCGTCGTCGGCCGGATCCGCCTGAAGCTGCCGCACGTCGCGGCGCAGGGCTGGACCGTGAAGGACATCGACGACATGATGTTCTACGGCGTGCTCGGCACCGTGCTCGGCGGCCGCCTCGGCTACGTGCTGTTCTACAAGGCCGATTTCTACTTCTCGCATCCGCTCGACGTGTTCAAGGTGTGGGAGGGCGGCATGTCGTTTCACGGCGGCTTCCTCGGCGTGACGCTCGCGATGGCGCTGTTCGCGTGGCAGCGCAAGCGCCATTGGCTGCAGGTCACCGATTTCGTCGCGCCGATGGTGCCGACGGGGCTCGCGGCCGGGCGGCTCGGCAACTTCATCAACGGTGAACTGTGGGGCCGCGTGACCGATCCGTCCGCACCGTGGGCGATGCTGTTCCCGGGCGCGATGCGCGACGATGCGGCATGGTTGCCGAAGCACCCGGAACTCGTCGAGAAGTGGCATCTCGCCGACGTGTTCATGCAATACCAGATGCTGCCGCGTCATCCTTCGCAGCTCTATGAAATTGCGCTCGAAGGCATCGTGCTGTTCTTCGCGCTGTTCTTCTTCGCGCGCAAGTCGCGGCCGATGGGCGCCGTGTCCGCGCTGTTCTTGATCGGCTACGGGCTCGCGCGCTTCACGGTGGAGTTCGCGCGCGAACCCGACGACTTCCTCGGCCTGCTCGCGCTCGGCCTGTCGATGGGGCAGTGGCTGTCGCTGCCGATGATCATCGCGGGCATCGCGTTGATGGTCTGGGCGTATCGCCGCCGCGCGGCGAATGCCGTTGCGTGATGTGATGACGATGCACGCGCGATCGACGCGTGCATCGGCCCACGCATTGAAATGAAAAACGCCGGCTCGAAGGCCGGCGTTTTTCATTTCGGACTGCCGCGCGCTGCGCGTTACTTCATCTGCACGGAACCGTTGACGGTGACCGACACGGTGGCCTTGCCGCCTTCGACCGCGATCGGCGCACTCATCTTTGCGCTGTCCATCGGTGCCGCGGCCATCGCCATCATGCGCGGATACGGCTGCACGTTGCGGCCGCCGCCGACGTTCACGTCGCGGATCGTGTAGCTGCTGTAGCCGAATGCCTTCGCGGCTTCGTCCGCGCGGGCGCGGAACGACTTGATCGCCTCGGTCGTCAGCTTCTGCTCGGCTGCGCGCTGCGCTTCGGGCGACAGCGAGAACTCGACGTTCGCGACCTGCATCAGGTTCGACAACTGGCCGGCCAACTTCGACGCCGCGGCGAAATCGCGCGATTCGAGCGCGACCTCGGTGCGGCCGCGCCATGCGGAAATCTTGCCGTCGCGATCGGTGCTCGGATAGACGGAGAATGCGCCCGTGTGTGCCGTGACGCCCGATACGCTTTTCGCTTGCGACAGGGCGGCGTCGGCGCGCTGGTTCAACTGCGCGGTGAGGCTGCCCGGATCCTTGGCCTGCTGCTCGTAGAACAGCGTGATGTGGATGATGTCCTGCGGCACGTCGGCGCTGGCTTGCGATGACAGCGACAGCACGCCTGCCGGCTCCGGAAAGTGCGGGTTCGCGGCCTGCGCGTGCGCGGCGGGTGACGCGAGCGTCAGCGCGACGGGAACGGCGGCGGCAAGGGCGAGCGACAGCGCGAGTGCGGATTTCTTGGTCATTGTTGGACTCCTTGTGCGAGGGCGCGCACGCGGATCACGCGTGCGCGACGCGGGCGTACCGCGCGACAAAAAAACGACGGCCGGCTTGATCGGCCGGCAGCGGTTGCTTAGGCCGCGCGAAAGTGCCGCGAGTTCCGTGGCGGCGGCGCGTACTGACCAGATTTGACGTTTGGCGTGCGCCTACTTCATCAGCTTTTCGGTGATGAACCGCCATTCGGCGCGCGTGACGGGCGTGATCGACAGCCGGTTGCCGCGTGCGAGCACGCGCATGTCGGCGAGTTCGTCGTGTTCGCGCAGCGCGGCGAGCGGCACGAGCGGCGATTTTTTCACGTAGCGCACGTCGACGAGCAGCCAGCGCGGCGCTTCCAGGGTCGACTTCGGATCGTAATAGGGGCTTTTCGGATCGAACTGCGTGGGGTCGGGGTAGGGCGTCGACGACACTTCGGCGAGGCCCGCGATGCCCGGCTCGGGGCAGCTCGAGTGATAGAACAGCACGCCGTCGCCGATCTTCATCGTGTCGCGCATGAAATTGCGCGCCTGATAATTGCGCACGCCGGTCCACGGCAGCGAGCGCTGCGGTGCGTTGGCGAGATCGTCGATGCTTGCTTCGTCCGGTTCGGACTTCATCAGCCAGTATTGCATGGATCGTGATCGACGCAGAAAGAGGCTGCTACAAAAGAAAACGGCACCGGGCTTCGCCCGATGCCGTTGGATAGGCCCCCGCCTTGGCCGCTAGGCCGGCATCCTGAACCTGAGGTTCAGAATTGGTCGCAGTTAGCAGCACTTCGGGTACATCAGACAGAGTGACGCGCGCGCCCGTGCTACAAATTTCCGCAACCGTGCACATGGCATTGGTTCAAGGAATATATGACCTTGGCGAACCAGGCAGGGAAGCTGACTGAACTGTGATTCGATGCGCCAATTTGACCACCGTTGATCGCCGAGATCAAGGGGAATCGACGCATCGATTAAAACGTTACTGCGTCTCGTGCTGTGCGAGCACCGCGCCGAGCTGTTCGTTCATCTGGTGCATTGTACGACGGATTTCCTCCGCCGGAAATGCTTCACCGTGCCGCACGCTCGTTTGCAGCCGCAGCAATTCGGAAGCGAGCGACAGCGCCGCCATCACGGCGATGCGATCGGTGCCGCGTACCGAGCTGTTCGAGCGGATTTTCGACATTTCGGCGTCGACGCGCGCGACCGCTTCGAGCAGTGCCGCTTCGGTCTCGGCCGAGCAGGCGAGCCGATAGGCCTGACCGAGAATCGAGACTTCGATCTGCTTGGTGCTCATGCATGTTCTCCGTGGCTGGCCGCGTCATCGCCATCCGTACGCGCCTGCGCATCCAGCAGGTCGAGCTGGTTGTCGGCTTGCTCCGCATTTTTCGAGCGCGGCAGCTTTTCGAGAATCGCGTTCAGTTTCACCTGGGCGTCGTCGATCTTTGCCGACAGCGTGTCGCGCTCGGCCGCGAGCGCATTGCGTTCGTCGCGCAGTTGCGCGAGTTCCGCGCGGACCGTGTCCGCGTCCGCGCGCAATTGCGCGACCTGCTCCTCGAGCGCGAGCCGTTCCGAGTGATAGCGCTTGTTCAGCGAAATCAGACGGCCAATATTTTGAGATAGGGTTTCGAGTTCGTTGAGCATTTGCTGCGTCCTCTAAAGACCCAGCATTTTAGCGCGGAATAACGCGCAAACCGACATCTGTAACGTTTCCAGTCGTAACACCCCTGCTTCTTGCCGCGAATCAGCGCGTCATGTGCGTGTCCGGATGCTTCCTTGACGCTCGTGCGACCCGCTCCTAAACTGGCGCCGCCTCGGTGCTCGCGCGTGCAACGCGCGGTTAAACGGGAAGCAGGGCGCGGGCTCCGCCAGGAAGCCGCCAACCTGCGCTGCCCCCGCAACGGTAAGCGGCCGCGTTGCATGACGCAGGCCGGCTCGGGCGCGTTCCGCATGCACGTTTCGCATGCGGACGCGGGCCACTGCGCGTCTTCGCGCGGGAAGGCGAGCCGGACCGCCGCCAGCCCGGATACCGGCCGAGGCGGGGAGCCTGCACGGGCTTCGTGACGCGCGGCCTGCGGGGAAGCGGGGCGCGCAGTGCTTCACGGGATTGATCTTCGATGCTGACCCCAATCGTCGGCGGCGCCGATTTCTGCCATCTTGTTGACGTTCTCGAACCGGGCGACCACCGGAAGGTCGCCGCGCGCGTCGACCACCTGACCGCAAGGATCACGAGCTTGGGTATGCCTGCAACACGCTGCACTGCGCCGATGTCGCGCCCGGCCCGCAGCGGTAGCGCGCCGATGCGCGCAGCATCGGCCGTCGCGCGGAGGGCCGCATGAGCGCCGCGCGCGCCACCGCGATCTGGGCCGCATTGGCCGCGGCGGTCGCGTTGCTGTTCGTCGCGTCGCTGTCGATCGGCAGCGTGCCGATGTCGCCGTGGCAGGCGCTCGCGTCGCTCGTGCCGCACGGCGGCGACGCGCTGTTCGCCGACATCGTCCGCACGCTGCGCCTGCCGCGCGCGCTCGCGGGCTTCGCGTGCGGTGCGCTGCTCGCGCTGGCCGGCTCGTTGTTGCAGGTGTTGCTGCGCAACCCGCTCGCCGATCCGTACGTGCTCGGCGTGTCCGGCGGCGCGGCCGGCTTCGCGCTCGTCGCGATGATCGCGGGCGGCGCATGGTGGCTCGTCGATGTGTCGGCGTTCGCCGGCTCGCTCGTGTCGGTCGCGCTCGTGCTCGGACTCGCGCGTCGCGAGCTGGGGCGCGGCGAGTCGCGCGATGCGTCGCCGCGGCTGCTGCTCACGGGCGTCGTGATCGCGGCGGGGTGGGGCGCGCTCGTCACGCTGCTGCTGTCGCTCGCGCCCGATGCGCGGCTGCGCGGCATCATCTTCTGGCTGACGGGCGACCTGAACGGCGTGAGCACACCGTGGTTCGCGGGGGGCGCGCTGCTGCTGGCCGCGTGCATCGCACTGCCGGCCGCGCCGCAACTGAACGTGCTGCTGCGCGGCGATGCGACGGCGCTCGCGCTCGGCGTGCCCGTCGCGCGCCTGCGTGTGCGGATCTATCTCGTCGCGTCGCTGGCCGCCGCGGCCGCAGTGACGACCGCCGGCACGATCGGCTTCGTCGGCCTCGTCGTGCCGCACGCGCTGCGGCTCGCATTCGGCAACGACCAGCGGATGTTGCTGCCGGCCGCGATGCTCGCGGGCGGCGGTGGCGTGATGGCCGCCGACCTGCTCGCACGCACCGCGATCGCGCCCGCGCAACTGCCGGTCGGCGTGATGACCGCGTTGATCGGCGTGCCGGTGTTCCTGTGGATGTTGCTCAGGAGGCCGACGCGATGACCCGTGCCGCATTGCGCGCCAGCGGCGACGAGATGAGCTGCGCGGCCGTCGGCCTGACGCTGAAGGCTGGCGCGCGCACGCTGCTCGACGGCTTCACGCAGGCATTCCGTCCAGGCGAGATCTGGTGCGTCGCCGGGCCGAACGGCGCGGGCAAGACGACGCTGCTGGCGACCCTCGCGGGGCTGCAGCCGCCGGCCGGCGGACACGTCGAGATCGACGGCCGGCCGCTTTCCGCATGGCCGCCCGCGCAGCTCGCGCAGCGCCGCGCGCTGATGCCGCAGCAACTGCACGACGCATTCAGCGCGACCGTGTTCGATACGGTCTTGCTCAACCGCTTTCCGTATCTCGGCGGCTGGGGCTGGGAGCGCGACGGCGACCGCGCGGCCGCGCGCGACGCGCTGGCGACCTTCGACCTGACCGCGCTTGCGTCGCGCGACGTGCTGTCGCTGTCGGGCGGCGAGCGGCAGCGCGTCGCGCTGGCCGCGACGCTGTGCCAGGACGCGCCGTTGATGCTGCTCGACGAACCGCTCGCGCATCTCGACCTCCATCACCAGATCGATTGCCTGACCGCGCTGGCCGCCTGGCTCGACGCGGGCCCGCGCGCGGTGCTGTTCTCGTGCCATGATCTGAACCTCGCGCGGCGTTTCGCGACGCATGCGCTGTTGCTCGACGGCCGTGGCCACGCGTGGGCCGGCCCCGTGCACGACGTGCTGACGCCCGAGCGCGCGAGCGACGCGTTCGGTTATCCGCTCGTGCTGATCCGCGAGAACGGCCGCGATGCGCTGCTGCCGGCGTGGCCCGAGCGACAATGACGTTTCCTTTTCCGATGCGCGGTGCACGCCGCGCCCACGACACGGCTTCCCGATGACGACCCCGACCCACTTCCCGCCCGCGATCGCACCGCTCGACGACGTGCTGCGCAAGCGCCTGCAGCATGTGATCGACCACAAGACCAAGCCGCCCGGCAGCCTCGGCCAGCTTGAGGCGGTCGCGCTGCAGGTCGGCCTGATCCAGCACACCGAGCGGCCGGTCGTGCAGCGTCCCGTGATGATCGTGTTCGCCGGCGATCACGGGATTGCCGCCGAAGGCGTGAGCCCCTATCCGCAAGCGGTGACCGCGCAGATGGTCGCGAACTTCCTCGCCGGCGGCGCGGCAATCAACGCGTTCTCGGGCGTCTCGCAGAGCACGCTCGAGATCGTCGATGCGGGCGTCGCGTCGCCGCTGCCGCTGTCCGACCGCCTGGTGTCGCTGCCGGTCGCGCGCGGCACGCGCAACTTCGCGACGGAACCTGCGATGACGCGCGACGAGGCGATGACGGCGCTCGCGGCCGGCGCGGCGCGCGTGCGCCTGCACGCGTCGCTCGGCACGAACGTGATCGGCTTCGGCGAGATGGGGATCGCGAACACGTCGTCGGCCGCGTGCCTGATGAGCCGCCTGCTCGGCGTGCCGATCGACGCGTGCGTCGGGCGCGGCACGGGCCTCGACGACCAGGGCCTCGCGCACAAGCGCGCGGTGCTCGGCCGTGCGCTCGTCAAGCACTCGCACGCGATTGCGCCGCTCGACGTGCTCGCGACGTTCGGCGGCTTCGAGATCGCGATGATGACGGGCGCGTATCTCGCGGCCGCGAGCGAACGGATGACGATCCTCGTCGACGGCTTCATCGCGACGGCCGCATTGCTCGTCGCCGAGCGCATCGCGCCCGGCGTGCGCGACTACTGCGTGTTCTCGCATACGTCGCACGAGGCCGGGCACCGGCGCATGCTCGAGCATTTCGGCGCGAAGCCGCTGCTCGCGCTCGACCTGCGGCTCGGCGAAGGCACGGGCGCGGCGCTCGCGCTGCCGCTCGTGCGTGCGGCTGCTGCGTTCCTCACGGAAATGGCGAGCTTCGAATCCGCCGGTGTCGACGATCGTGACGCCTGATCGCGCGCGCGGCGTGCGGGCCGAACTGCGCTACTTCTTCGTCGCGCTCGGCTACTTCACGCGCGTGCCCGTGCCGCGCGCGATCGGCTACGCGGCCGGCGATCTCGACCAGGCCGCGCGATATTTCCCGCTCGTCGGCGCATGCGTCGGCGCGTGGGGCGCGCTCGTGTATCTGGTCGCGCTGCGCGCGCTGCCCGTGTCGATCGCGGTCGGGCTGTCGATGGCCGCCACGCTGCTCGCAACGGGGGCCTTCCACGAGGACGGCCTCGCCGACAGCTGCGATGCGTTCGGCGGCGGCTATACGCGCGACGACGTGCTGCGCATCATGCACGACTCGCGGATCGGCACGTTCGGTGCGGTCGCGCTCATGATCGCGCTCGGCGTGAAATGGCAGGCGCTTGCGTCGATGCTGCCGTTGCGTGCCGCATGGACGATGATCGCCGCGCACGCGGCGAGCCGCGCGGCGGCCGTGAGCCTGCTGATGACGCTCGACTACGTGCGGCCCGAAGGCAAGGCGAAACCGGTCGCGCAACGGATGGGGGCGCGCGCGGCGTGTGTCGCCGCGCTGTTCGGATTGCCGTGGCTGTTCTGGCCCGACTGGCGCATGGGCGTCGCCGCCTGCGTGGCGCTCGTGCTCGTGCGCGCGTGGGCAGCCCGCTATTTCGTGAAGCGGATCGGCGGTTATACCGGCGACTGTCTCGGCTTCACGCAACAACTGTGCGAACTGGCGATCTATCTCGTGGTGCTCGGATGGACGTCGTCCTGATCCGTCATCCGGCCGTCGGTGTCGAGCCGGGCCTCTGCTACGGACGCAGCGACGTGCCGCTCGCCGCGCCGGCCGACGCCGGCGCGCAGGCCGTGCGCGCGCATCTGTCGGTACTCGGCGCGCCGCTTCCCGAACAGGTCTGGACGAGCCCGCTGACGCGCTGCGCGTCCATTGCCGAGCGGCTCGCGCAGGCATGCGGCGTGCCGCTGCAACGCGAGGCGGACTGGCAGGAAATGGATTTCGGCGCGTGGGAAATGCGGCGCTGGGACGATATCGATCGCGCGGCACTCGATGCGTGGGCGGCCGACCTGATGCATGCGTGCGCGCATGGCGGCGAAAGCGTCGCGCGGTTCGCTGCCCGGGTCGCCCGGCAGGCCGATGCCGTCGCGCAGTTCGACCGGCCGCAATGGGCGGTCACGCATGCGGGCGTGATCCGCGTGTTCGCGGCGCATGTACTGTGCGTGCCGCTCGATACGCTGTTGTCGCGGCCGGTGCCGACCGGTGGTGTCGTCTGGCTGCGCGCGGATGCCGCCACGCGAACGTGGGAAGTGGTGCACTGGGACGAATAGGCGCACCGGCGTCCGCATCTGAACGACGCGGCGCGCGGTCGATCTGTCTCAAACACCGACAGGTGCGCGGCGCGCGCTCAAGCCGCCGGAACTCAGCGCGCCGGCCGCCGCCCACGGGCGGCTTCGAGATCCTCGCACAGCGCGGCCGCGCCCTGCGCGATCCGCGGCGACGGCCGCGTCAGCAGATCGCCGTCGATCGCGAACAGGTTGTTGCGCGCCACCGCCGTCAGCGCGGGCCACGTGCGCCAGCGCGCCAGGCTCGGCAACGGTTCGTCCGTACGCGACGCCCCCGCGCTCGTCGTGACGATCGCTTCCGGATTGGCCGCGAGCACGGCCTCGTCGGTGACGGTCGGCACGAGCGGCCTGAGCGAGGCGAACACGTTGCGGCCGCCGCACAGCTCGATCACGTCGTTGATCAGGTGCGCGCCATTGAGCGTCATCAGCGGCCGGTCCCAGACCTGGAAGAACATCGTGACGGGCGCCCGCGCGGCATAACGTGCGCGCAGCGCCGCGATGTCGCGCGTATAGGCGGCCGCGGCCGTATCGGCGGCCGGTTGCGTGCCGAGCAGCGTGCCGAGCCGGCGCAGCGACGACGATACGTCGTCGAGGTGCTTCGGTTCGCTGAAGAACAGCGGGATATGCAATGCGCGCAGCGCGTCGGTCTGCCGCTCGGCGTTGCCGTGCCGCCAGACGACGATCAGGTCGGGCTTCAGCGCGGCGATCCGCTCGAGGTCGAGCGCCTTGTTGTCGCCGACGCGCGGTATCGCCCGCGCGGCGGGCGGATAGTCGCTGTACGTGACCGTGCCGACGAGCTTCGCGCCGCCGCCGGCCGCGTAGACGAGCTCGGTCGCGTGCGGCGCGAGGCTGATCACGCGCTGCGCGGGTGCGGGCAGCGTGACGGTGTTGCCGGCGTCGTCGCGCGTCGTGACGTCGGCGTGGACGAGCGGTGCATGAGCGAGTGCGGTCAGCATCGCGACCGGTGTCAGCCGGCGCAACAGGCGCGCAATCATGCGGATTCCCGTTGCAGCAGCGGCACGCAGTGCGCGAGTGCGTTGCCGAGGCGCTGCCATTCGGCTTCGCTGCCCGGCAGGCCGACGCGTACGCTCGACGGAGTCGGGAAGTACCGCGTCCAGATCCCGCGTGCCGCGAGTGCCGCATGCAGTGCCGCTGCCCGCGGGTCGTCGGTCCAGCTGAAGAGCGGCGTCGCGCGGGCAGCGAAGCCATGCGCGCGCAGCAGTGCGGCCAGCCGCTCGCCGTCGGCCGCGAGCCGCTCGCGGGCGGCGGCCTGCCATGCGCGATCGGCGAACGCCGCGGCGACCGCATGGCGCGCGGGGCCGCCGACCGTCCAGGCGCCGAGCATGTCGCGCAGCGCGACGATCTGGCCGGGGCACGCGAGCACGAAGCCTGCGCGGATGCCGGCGAGCCCGAAGAACTTGCCGACCGAACGCAGCACGACGAGCCCCGGACAATCGACCTGCGGCGCGAGCGACTGCGTCGCACCCGTATCGGCGAACGCCTCGTCGACGATCAGCGTGCCGCCGCGCGCCGCCAGTTGCGCATGCCAGCCGAGCAGGCGTTCGGCCGGCACGAATTCGGCGGTCGGATTATTCGGATTCCCGACGATGACGTGGCGTAGCGTCGCAGGCAGCGTATCGGTGCCGACGTCGAGCGCGACGACGCGATGGCCGTGTCGCGCGAAAGCGGGTGCGTATTCGCCGTACGCGAGCGTCGCGACGCCGGCGTCGCCGGCCGGCAGCAGCGCGGGCAATGCGCGGATCGCAGCCTGGCTGCCGGCCACCGGCAGCACGTGCGCGGGATCGGGCGCATGGTAGTACTGCGCGGCGCAGGCCGCGAGGCCGTCGCCGTCGTCGGGCAGCCGGCGCCACGCGTCGGCCGGGACGGGCGGCACCGGATAGCCGACCGGATTGATGCCGGTCGACAGGTCGAGCCACGTGTCGTACGGAATGCCGTGGCGGCGTGCGGCTTCGTGCAGGTTGCCGCCGTGCGTGATGCGGGTGTCAGACATGATGGGTGGCCATGACGAGTGCGCCGCTCGCGACCAGCAGCGCGAGCCACAGGGCAAGCGTGCGCGTGACGAGCGACAACGCGGCGACGATATGGACGGCGCTCGCCGTCGCGCCGGTGCCGAGCGCGGGACGATCCTCGATCTCGCCGTGATAGACGGCCGGGCCGCCCAGCTGCACGTTCAGGCTGCCGGCGCCGGCGGCCATCACCGGGCCCGCGTTCGGGCTGTCCCAGTGGCGTGCCTGCGTGCGCCAGCAGCGCCATGCGGCGGCCGTGTCGCCGAGCAGCGCGTAGCTTGCGGCCGTCAGGCGCGCGGGAATCCAGTTGAGCGCATCGTCGAGGCGCGCGGCGGCCCAGCCGAAGGTCAGGAAGCGCGGCGTGCGGTAGCCCCACATCGCGTCGAGCGTGTTCGCGAGCCGGAACAGCAGCGCGCCGGGGCCGCCTGCGACGACGAACCAGAACAGTGCGCCGAAGATCGCGTCGTTGCCGTTCTCGAGCGCGGATTCGACGGCCGCACGCGACAGCGCGCCTTCGTCCGCGTCGCTCGTGTCGCGCGACACGATGCGCGCGGTGAGCATGCGGGCGGCGCCGAGGTCGCGCCGCAGCAGCGCCGCGGCGATCGGCGCGACGTGGTCGGCGAGGCTTTTCGCGCCGAGTGCGAACCACAGCAGGGCGATGTGCAGCGCGGCCGCGAGCGGCCATGGCAGCACGGCCGCGAGCCATGCCGCGACGGCGACCGGCGGCACGACCGCCGCGATCCATGCGGCGACGCCGATCACGCGGCCGCGCCGGCCCGTGTTCAGCGCGCCTTCGATGCGCGCGGCGAGGCGGCCGAACGCGACGAGCGGATGCCAGCCGGCCGGTTCGCCGATCGCGCGGTCGATGATCGCGGCCGCGACCGCGAACATCGCGACTACGGGCAGCGACAGCATCAGCATGACGGCGCTCCCGTCTTGAGGTCGAGCGGCAGCCCGGCGACGAGCAGCGTCACGCGCGTCGCGAGCGCGGCGACACGCTGGTTCAGGCGCCCGAGTTCGTCGACGTAGCGGCGCGTGACCGACCCGAGCGGCACGACGCCGAGCCCGATCTCGTTGCTGACGACGATCACCTTCGCGCGCGCGCCGCGCAACGCGTGCTCGAGCCGGTCGACCTGTGCCGCGTACTGCGCATCGTCGAGCGGTTCGCCGTCGGCCGGGCACAGCAGGTTCGTGAGCCACAGCGTCAGGCAGTCGACGAGCAGGCACGCGTGCGGATCGTCGAGCCGCGCGAGCGTGCCGGCGAGGTCGACGGGTGCGTCGGCGAAGCCCCAGGCGGCCGGCCGGCGCGCGCGATGGTGCGCGATGCGCTGCGCGAATTCGGCGTCGGCGGCGGTTGCGGTGGCGATGTAGGTGACGGGGCGGCCGCTGTCGGCGGCGAGGCGCTCGGCGTGCGCGCTCTTGCCCGAGCGTGCGCCGCCGAGGACGAAGGTGAGGTCGTGCGGAATCATCGCGTGATTGTAACGGCGCGGGCATACCGGCGCGGGGGATAATGCGGGCTTTGCTTCGCGACGACCTTTACACGATGAATGCACCCGAGCCGCGGCCGCGCGGCACGCTGATGATCCAGGGCACGACGTCCGACGCGGGCAAGAGCACGCTGGTCGCGGGCCTGTGCCGGCTCGCGCGCCGCGGCGGCGCGCGCGTTGCGCCGTTCAAGCCGCAGAACATGGCGCTCAACAGCGCGGTGACGGCCGACGGCGGCGAAATCGGCCGCGCGCAGGCACTGCAGGCGCTGGCCGCGGGCGTTGCGCCGCATACGGATTTCAACCCCGTGCTGCTGAAGCCGACGAGCGACCGCGGCGCGCAGGTGATCATTCACGGTAAGGCGCGCATGAACCTCGATGCACGCGCGTATCACGGCTACAAGCCGGTCGCATTCGAAGCAGTGCTCGAGTCGTACGCGCGCCTGCGCGCCGGCTACGACACGGTGATCGTCGAGGGCGCGGGGAGCCCGGCCGAGATCAACCTGCGTGACGGCGACATCGCGAACATGGGGTTTGCCGAACGCGTCGACTGCCCGGTCGTGCTCGTCGCCGACATCGACCGCGGCGGCGTGTTCGCGCACCTGGTCGGCACGCTCGCATGCCTGTCGGACAGCGAGCGCGCACGCGTGCGCGGCTTCGTGATCAACCGCTTCCGCGGCGACGTCAAGCTGCTCGAACCGGGGCTCGACTGGCTGCGTGCGCAGACGGGCAAGCCCGTGTTCGGCGTGCTGCCGTACCTGCATGGCCTGTTGCTCGACGCCGAGGACATGCTGCCCGCACAGGCGCGCAGCGCCGCCGCACGCGGCGATGCCGGCCTGCTGCGCGTCGTCGTGCCGGCGCTGCCGCGCATCAGCAACCACACCGATTTCGACCCGCTGCGCGCGCATCCGCAGGTCGAATTCACGTACTGGAAGAGCGGCCCCGTCCCGGACGCCGACCTCCTGATCCTGCCCGGTTCGAAGAGCGTGCAGCGCGATCTCGCATGGCTGCGCGACGCGGGCTGGGACACGCTGATCCGTCGCCATCTGCGCTACGGCGGCAAGGTGATCGGCATCTGCGGCGGGATGCAGATGCTCGGCCGCACGCTCGACGATCCGCTCGGCCTCGAAGGGGCGCCCGGCAGCGTGCCGGGGCTCGGGCTGCTCGATTTCGACACGACCCTGCAGCGCGACAAGACGCTGAAGAACGTGACCGGGCATCTCGCGCTGCCGGGCGGGGCGGCCGTGCGCGGCTACGAGATCCACATGGGCGACACGCACGGGCCCGCGCTCGCGTCGCCCGCGCTGACGCTGGCCGCCGACGCCGCACCCGATGCCTCCGACGTCACACGCCCGGACGGCGCGGTGTCCGCCGATGGCCAGATCCTCGCGACCTACGTGCACGGGCTGTTCGACTCGCCCGACGCATGCGCGGCGCTGCTCGCGTGGGCCGGGCTCGACGGCGCGGAGCGCATCGACTATCCGGCGTTGCGCGAGGCATCGCTCGAGCGGCTGGCCGACTCGTTCGCCGATCATCTCGATCTCGACGCGCTGTATGCCGAGTTTCGTTGACGCGGGCCGGGCCGTGCTCGCTTTTTCCGCCGGATCGCATACAACACAGGAGGGCGGATGTCCGCCTGGAGGAGTGCGACGATGAAGGCTCGATGGTGGTGGAGCGTGCTGCTCGCGGCGCTGCTGGGCGTGTCGGCGGTTGCGCACGCGTGCGATTCGTACGCACCGGGCGGCGGCCAGTCCGGTTCCGGCGACGCCACACAAGGCAAGAGCGGTTACTGAAGCAGGTCGCGGGGCATGATCGGTCATGCCCCTTTTTATGTCCTGATTGATTCCATATGGGAATCAGTTAAAGCGAATTGGCGCATTTATCGGTTGAATCGATTCGAATAGAGTGCGATCCATTCACACCACTCACGAAGGAATTCGCCATGAACCCCAATCGCCTCAACGATTTCGCCGCGACCCTGCTGCGCGTCGCGCTCGGCGTGCTGTACCTCGCGCACGTCGCGCAGAAGGTGTTCGTCTTCACGCTGCCCGGCACCGCGCAGTTCTTCGCGTCGATCGGCCTGCCGGGCTGGCTCGCGTACCTGACGACGTTCGTCGAACTGGCGGGCGGCCTGGCGCTGCTCGCGGGCTTCCGCGTGCGCGTCGCCGCGCTGGTGCTGCTGCCGTTCATGCTCGGCGCGACCGCCGCGCATCTGCCGAACGGCTGGAGCTTCGCGTCGCCGAACGGCGGCTGGGAATACCCGGCGTTCTGGGCCGTCACGCTCGCCGTGCAGGCGCTGCTGGGCGGCGGCGCGTTCGCGCTCGGCGCACGGGAAGCCGCGGTTCAGCGTGCGTAATGGGGTAAGTGGGTAAGTCGGCGTACACGGCGCGGCGCAACCCGTTCCGGTGACACCCCGTTTGCCGATATCATCGCTCCCTGTATCCGCAATCGAGCGGCGCCTGCCCTGCGGCAGGGGCCGCGCGGCTTTTTCGGGGGAATTCATGACGGTGATCGTGGTGGCGAATCCGAAGGGCGGCGTGGGGAAGAGCACGCTGTCCACCAATCTTGCCGGCTATTTCGCGGCGCAGGGCGCGTGGGTCGCGCTTGCCGACCTGGACCGGCAGCAGTCCGCGCATGCGTGGCTCGACCTGCGGCCGGCCGGACTGCCGGCAATCGAGGCATGGGAACTCGATCCGGACGCGCCGACGAAGCCGCCGCGCGGCCTCGAATATGCGGTGATCGATACGCCGGCCGGGCTGCACGGCAACCGGCTCAACGTCGCGCTGCAACTGGCCGACAAGGTGATCGTGCCGCTGCAGCCGTCGATGTTCGATATTCTGGCCACGCAGCAGTTTCTGGAGCGCCTCGCCGGCGAGAAGGCCGTGCGCAAGGGCAGCGTCGAGGTCGGGATCGTCGGGATGCGGGTCGATGCGCGCACGCGCTCGTCGGACCAGCTTCACCGGTTCGTCGAAGGGCTCGGCCTGCCGGTGCTCGGCTACGTGCGCGACACGCAGAACTACGTGCAGATCGCCGCGCACGGCCTCACGCTGTGGGACGTTGCGAAGAGCCGGGTCGAGAAGGATCTCGAGCAGTGGCGGCCGATCGCCGAATGGGCCGAACGCCGCGCGCCGAAGGCCGAGAAGACGGAGAGGGCCGCCAAGGCGTCCTGATCGCGCGGCCGCCGGGCCGGGACGCGATGAAATGAGAAAGGGCCGGATCCCGTGGCACACGGCATCCGGCCCTTCGACCCTTCAACCGCAAGCGGCACAGCCGCTCCCGCGCGCCGCGGCACGCGGGCGGCCGGTCAGTCAGGTCAGGTCCAGTTCTGCGTCGGCACGTGATCGCGGTGGCCCTTGATCTTGTTGCCGTCGTCGATGAACACGAGCTTCGGCTTCCAGCCGGCCTGAATCTCGGCTTCGTCGACCATCGCGAATGCCGCGATGATCACGAGGTCGCCGAGCTGCGCGCGACGCGCGGCCGAGCCGTTCAGCGAGATCATCCCGCTGCCGCGCTCGCCCTTGATCGCGTACGTCGAGAAACGCTCGCCGTTGTTGATGTTCCAGATGTCGATCCGTTCGTTTTCGATGAGGCCGGCCGCTTCGAGCAGGTCTTCGTCGATCGCGCACGAGCCTTCGTAGTGCAGCTCGCAGTGCGTGACGGCCGCGCGGTGGATCTTCGATTTGAGCATGTGGCGCTGCATGGTGTCTCCGTGATGCGTCGTGAGAGGCGCGGGCGGGCGGCCCGTCAGATTTCCAGGTTGTCGATCAGGCGCGTCGCGCCGAGCTTCGCGGCCGCGAGCACGACGAGCGGCTCGCCGGCTTCGAGTTCGGCGGCGCTCGGTGCGATCAGGTTCGCGCGGCGGCGGATCGCGATGTAGTCGGGCGCCCAGCCGCGCTCGGCCAGGTGCGTGCGCGCGTGATGCTCGAGCTTGCCGAGGTCGCGTTCGCCGCCGAGCACGCTGTCGCGCACGCGCTGCAGCGATTTCGCGAGTTCGGGCGCTTCCTTGCGCTCGTCGGTCGTCAGGTAGCGGTTGCGCGACGACAGCGCGAGGCCGTCCTCGTCGCGCACGGTTTCGGCCGCGATGATCTCGACCGGCAGCGCGAGTTGCTGGCACATCCGGCGCACGATCATCAGCTGCTGGTAATCCTTCTTGCCGAACACGGCGACGCGGGGCTGCACGCAGGACATCAGCTTCGTGACGACCGTGCACACGCCGGCGAAGAAGCCGGGCCGGAATTCACCCTCGAGAATCCCGCCGAGGTCGTCCGGCGGCAGCACGCGGTATTCCTGCGGTTCCGGGTACATGTCGCGCTCGGTCGGCGCGAACAGCACGTAGACGTTTTCCTGCTGCAGCTTCTCGATATCGTCCTGGAGCGTGCGCGGATACTTGTCGAAATCCTCGTTCGGGCCGAATTGCAGCCGGTTGACGAAGATGCTCGCCACGACCGGGTCGCCGTGCTGGCGCGCAAGGCGCATCAGCGACAGGTGCCCTTCGTGCAGGTTGCCCATCGTCGGCACGAACGCCGTGCGGTTCTGTCCACGCAACTGGTCGCGCAGTTCCTGGATCGAGCTGATGACTTTCATGATCGGGTAGCGGTTTCCTCGCGCATGCGCGTGTTGGCGCCGCAGCAGCGGCGTCGGGGTCGAAGCGGAGAACGCCGGCGCGCGGGCGGCGCATCGGGCGTCGGCGGATTGTAGAGGATTTGGCCGCCAAACGCATCGAAAAAAGTACGGTCGTTCACTTTTTAACCGGGCGTGCCGGCAACGGCCCGCGCAGTCGCGTCGGGCTGCGGCGAGGCGGCATGTATGCTGGAATGAATCGGGAGGGCGGGAAGGGCAGGCGCGGGCGTTACGCGGGCGCCAGGCCGGTTACGCGGGCAGGTAAGCGAGACGCACGTAGATCGGCGCGAACGGCTCGGCCTGCGTGATCTCGAGGAGCGATTCGCGCGCGAGTTCGAGCATCGCGATGAAATTCACGACGACGACCGGCACGCCGCGCGACGTGTCGAACAGCTCGGCGAATTCCATGAAACGCGCGTTCTGCAGCCGGCGCAGGATCAGGCTCATGTGCTCCCGCACCGACAGCTCCTCGCGGGAGATCTTGTGGTGCTGGACGAGCTTCGCGCGCTTGAGCACGTCGGCCCACGCGGCGCGCAGGTCGTCCGAATTCACGTCGGGGAAGCGCGGCGTGACGCTCTGCTCGATGTAGACCTCGGCGCGCAGGAAGTCGCGGCCGAGCTGCGGCAACTGGTCGAGCCGCTGCGCGGCGAGCTTCATCTGCTCGTATTCGAGCAGGCGGCGCACGAGTTCGGCGCGCGGATCCTCGGCTTCCTCGCCGGTGTCGGCCTTCTTGACCGGCAGCAGCATCCGCGACTTGATCTCGATCAGCATCGCGGCCATCAGCAGGTACTCGGCCGCGAGCTCGAGGTTCGACGTGCGGATCTGGTCGACGTAGCCCAGATATTGCGCGGTGACCTGCGCCATCGGGATGTCGAGCACGTTGAAGTTCTGCTTGCGGATCAGGTAGAGCAGCAGGTCGAGCGGGCCTTCGAAGGTCTCGAGGAACACCTCGAGCGCATCGGGCGGGATGTAGAGATCCTGCGGCAGCTTGAACAGCGGCTCGCCGTACAGGCGAGCGAATGCCGCGACACCGTCGACCGTGTCGGGCGTCGAATCGGCGCCCGCGGGCGCGGCGATCGCGTCGTCCTGGCGGGCGGCGCTGGCCTCGTCGGCGGCGCTCACGTCGTCAGAAGTTCTGGTAGTAGACGTACGACGTTTGCTTCACGCGCGATTCCTGCTGCTCGGCGCGCTCTTCGAGGTCGATCGGCTGCTTGTCCCACAGCAGGGAACGGCCCTTGCGCTGCTCTTCCTCGAGCGTCGGCTTCTGTTGCTTGAGCTGGTTCAGGAACTGCGTGACATCGGACTGGTACGGCATGGCTGGATTTTCCGTTTCGGGCGGCGCACGATGCGCCGGATTCACGATGGCGGGATTTTACCGCATCGCGGGAACGGCCGGCGGCAATCGCGCGTCGAATCCGCGGGTTGGCGCGCAGCCGGCGGCCGCAAGCGCGCCGCCGGGCATGACGCCGCGGCCACGCGTGCTCGCGCGGCGGTTTACAAACATTAAGCTTTGGCGCCGGCACGCTGTGGTCAAATACAGGGTTTTCCACAAAACCGTGACAACCGAGGGCGAGGTCATATTTGGCGGGGCAGTCGAACCAGCAAGCACATCCGGCACATGACGCGGGCCCGCGCGTGGAACGCAATCGCGCCGGCGCCGCGGCCCGTGCCGCGCGGGCGACCCTCGCGGGTTGCCTGGCCGCGTGCTTCGCGCTGCCGGCCCACGCGAAGTACGACGTCGACATCGACGCGCCGCGCTCGGTTCGCAAGCTGCTCAAGACGCACCTCGACATCGCGCGCTTCGCGAAGCGCGACGACATCAGCGACGACCAGTTCGACTTCCTCGTGACGGCCACCCCGCAGCAGGTGCGCGACCTGACCGCGACGGCCGGGTATTTCTCGCCGGTCGTGCGCACCGACGTGCGCACGCGCGACGGCAAGCGCGACGTGCGCATCGCGGTCGATCCGGGCAAGCAGACCGTCGTGTCGAGCGTCGACCTGACCTTCAAGGGGCCCGTCGACACCGAGGACCCGAAGCAGGAAGCCGCGACCCGTTTCGCGTTTTCGCTGAAGCCAGGCGACCCGTTCACGCAGTCCGACTGGGACGGCGCGAAGGGCGCGGCGCTCAGGCAACTGCAGTCGCGTCGTTATCTCGGCGCGAAGATCGCGTCGTCGGAGGCGCGCATCGACCCGCGCACGCAGCGCGCGACGCTCGCGGTCACGTTCGACAGCGGTCCGACGTTCACGATCGGCAAGGTCGACGTCGACGGTGTGCGGCGCTATCCGGAGAAGATCGTCACGAACGTCAATCCGCTGTCGGAAGGCGAGATCTACGACGTGCAGCGGATCACCGAATTGCAGCGGCAGTTGCAGAACACGCCGTACTACGCGAGCGTCGCGATCGACGTCGGCGACGATACGGCGAAGCCCGAGCGCACGCCCGTGCACGTGAAGGTCAGCGAGTTCCCGTACAACAACATCCGCGGCGGCGTCGGCTTCGCGACCGACACCGGGCCGCATGTGCAGGGCTCCTACACGTATCTCGACACGTTCGGCGCCGCGTGGCCGCTGACCGTGTCGGGCCGGCTCGACCAGATCCAGCAATACGGGCAGGTCCAGCTGTCGATGCCGCCGGGCGAGAAGGGGTGGACCAACAGCGTGCTCGCGTCGTACACGAACACCAACGTGTCGGATACGCGCATCTACAGCGCGCGGGTCGGCGTGCAGCGCACGCGCACGGGCCAGTTCATCGACTATTCGTATTCGCTGATGTACTACCAGGACCGGCTCGACCAGAACAGCGCGGGGCCGACCACGAGCCGCGCGCTCGTGCCGCAATGGGCATGGACGCGCCGCAACGTCGACGATCCGCTGTTCCCGCGTTCGGGCAACCTGATCCACGCGGAGGCCGGCTTCGCGGTCAAGGGCGTGCTGACCGACCAGACCTTCATCCGGGGCTACGCGCGCGGCCAGCAGTACCTGCCGGTCGGCAAGCGCGACCTGTTCGTGTTCCGCGCGGAGCTCGGCGGCGTGTTCACGAGCGGCAGCTCGACCGGCGTGCCGGCATCGCTGCTGTTCCGCGCGGGCGGCTCGAACTCGGTGCGCGGCTACGGTTACCAGAGCATCGGCAACAGCGTCGACGGTTCCGTCCTGCCGACCAAGTACCTGATGACGGGCACCGCCGAATACCAGCACTGGTTCAACCGCGACTGGGGCGCCGCGACGTTCTTCGACATCGGCACGGCCACCGATGCGTGGGGCGAACGCGTGTTTTACCCGGGCGTCGGCGTCGGCGCGCGCTGGCGCAGCCCCGTCGGCCCGATCAACGTCGACGTCGCGTACGGGTTGCGCAACCATAGCGTGCGCCCGTACCTGACGCTCGGCATCGCTTTCTGAACGTACCGCTTCATCGACGAACCGCATGACGAAGGACCCGAACGATACGAACGACACGCCGCCGCCTGGCGATCCGGACACGCCCGGCGGCGCGCCCGACGCGCCGCCGCGCGCGCCGCGCCGCGGGCCCGTCGCGCGCATCGGGCGGTTCGTCGCATGGACGCTTGCGACGGTCGTGCTGCTCGTCGTGCTGGCCGTCGGGCTCGTGCTGGCCGCGGTGACGACCGAGCACGGCACGCGGCTCGCGTGGCAGGTGGCGGAGCGCGTGCTCGGCGCGCGGCTCGCGGGCACGCTCGACGGCGGCTCGCTCGCGACCGGCGTGCGGTTGCGCGGGTTCGCCTGGACGAGCCCCGACGGCACCGGTACCGAAATCCGCATCGACCGGCTCGACGGTCGCTGGGCATTGACCCGCGCGCCGTGGCGTCTGTCCATCGCGTATCTTCGGGCCGGCACGATCGACGTGCGGATCCCGCCGGGGCCGTCGACGCCGAGTACGACGCCGCAGGACCTGAGCCTGCCGCTGCAGTTGCGGATCGACGACCTGCGCGTCGATCGCCTGGCGATCCACGACGGCGGCTCGACGACGCAGCTCGACCATCTCGCGCTGAACGGCCGCAGCGACGGTCGTCACCATGAACTCGTGCTCGACGGCGTCGATACGCCGTACGGCGCGCTGACCGCGCGCGCGAAACTCGACGGTGTGAAGCCGTTCGCGCTGACGGGGGAGGCCACTTACTCAGGCAAGCTGGCCGACGAGCCGGTCGATGCGCGCGCTCGCGTGTCGGGCTCGCTCGAGGCGCTCGTCGCGGAAGTCGACGCGAGCGGGATGAAGCTGAACGGGCGCGCGCACGTCGAGGCCTCGCCGTTCGGCGCGGTGCCGCTCACGCGCGCGTCGCTCGCGTTCGATCACGTGAACCCGCAGGCGCTCGCGCCCGGCGCGCCGGCCGCCGATCTCGCGGTGCGCGCGGAACTCGCACCCGTGACCGCGCCGGCCGGCTCGGCGCCCGCAAAGGGGTTCGCGGTGACGGGCCCGGTGTCGATCGTCAACGCGAAGCCCGGCACGCTCGGCGACCACCTGTTGCCGGTGATCGACGCGCACGCGAACGTGCATCTCGACGCGCACGCGCAGCGGATCGACGCGCTCGCGCTGAAGCTGATCCGTGACGGCAGCGTGACGGGCAACGGCACGCTGACGGGCGGCAAGGGCCGCTTCGACCTGAAGGTCGCGAACCTCGACCTGAACGCCTTCGTCGCCGAGCTGCGGCCGATGCGCCTGGGCGGCCCGCTCGGCGTGACGCTCGCGGCCGGCGTGACGACCGTCGACTTCAACCTGAACGATCCGAAGCTCGCGCTCGGCGCACGCGCGAAGGTTGCGCTGACGCCGCAGCAGACCGTGCTGACCGACGCGCGCGTGACGGCGGGCAAGGGCCGCATCGACCTGACGGGCGTGTTCCGCCACGATGCGCATTCGAGCTACGACGCGAAGGCGACGCTGACCGGATTCGATCCGCTGCTGCTCGCCGCGCAGAGCGCGCCGAAGGCCGGCAGCGGCAAGGCGCCTGTCAAGGTCGCGAAGGCGCCGCCCAGGCGCGGCGAGACGCGCGTGTCGGGCACGCTGACGGCGTCGGGCGCGTTCGCGCCGCAGGTGTCGACGAAGGCGACCTTCAAGCTCGGCGACAGCCTGTACGACGGCGTGCCGCTGACCGGCGCCGGCGTCGTGCAGCTCGCCGGCTCGCGGATCCTGCCGAGCAACGCGAACCTGTCGATCGCCGGCAATCATGTCGACCTGCGCGGCAGCTTCGGGGCACCCGGCGACCGGCTGCGCTTCGTCGTCGACGCGCCGCAGCTCGACCGGCTCGGCTTCGGCGTGGAAGGGCTCGTGCAGGCGCAGGGCGACCTGACCGGCAGCTTCGCGCACCCGAACGTGACGGCCACCTACAAGGCCGAGCACGTCGTCGTCGGCTCGAACCGGATCGGTGCCGCGCAGGGCCGCGCGGACATCCGCGACGGCGCGCACGGCGCCCTCGTGTTCACGGCCGACGCGACCGACCTCGCGCTCGGTTCGCTGAATCTGAAATCGCTGCGCGCGAACCTCGACGGTACGCGCGCGAAGCACACGCTCGACGCGTCGGCGCTCGGGACGGCCGGCGGCCGCGTGATCGACTTGACGCTCGCGGCGAACGGCGGCGTGGTCGAGAGCCGCGACGGGATGCGCTGGGACGGTACCGTGACGCGTCTCGCGAACCGCGGCACGCCGGCCGTCGCGCTGCAGGCGCCGCTGACCGTATCGGCCGGTGCCGGCCGCGTGACGCTCGGCGCGACGCGGCTCACGCTCGAGGGCGCGGCGATCGACCTGAAGTCGTTCGTGTTCGATCACGGCCAGATGCGCTCGGCAGGCTCCGTGAGCGGCGTGTCGGTCGCGCGTTTCCTCGAGGTCCGCCAGGAGCTGACGGGCCAGCGGCCGCCGGTGCGAACCGACGTCGTGCTCGACGCCGACTGGGATTTCTCGCTCGGCGCGAACTCGACCGGCCATGTGCAGGTGAAGCGGCGGGGCGGCGACGTGACGATCGAGAGCGGGCGCGGCATCGCGTCGCTGGGGCTGACCGACCTGTCCGCACGCGCGAACTTCACGCCCGGCAACCGGCTCAACGTGACGGCGCTCGCGAAGGCGAACCGGATCGGCACGCTCGACGCGAACGTCACCGTGCCGTTCGCGCTGCGCGACGGCATGTTCGGCGTGGTCGACGACGGCCCGCTGTCGGGCCGCATCGACGTCGACGTCCCGGCGCTGAAGACGACCGGCAACCTGTTCGGGCCGAGCTACCTGCTCGGCGGGCGCGCGGCGCTGAAGCTGACCGTCGCGGGCACGCCGTCGAAGCCGAACCTGTCGGGGATGCTGACGGGCGACGACCTGTCCGCGACGCTCGTCGACCAGGGCGTGCAGCTGAAGGACGGCATCGTGCGCATCAAGCTGTCGGAAAACCTCGTCGAATTCCAGCAGGTCGAGTTCCACGGCGGCGACGGCACGCTGCGCGCACTTGGCCGCGTGCGTCTCGACGGCGAGGCGCCCGACCTGACCGCGAGCATCGTCGCGGACAAGCTCGAGCTGTTCGCGGCGCCGGACCGGAAGCTGTCGCTGTCGGGCAAGGCGACGGTCGCGAACGACGGGCCGCGCGGCGCGTTGTCGATCGACGGCAAGTTCGTCGTCGATCGCGCGTTGTTCGACTTGCCCGAGGAGTCGGCGCCGCACCTGTCGGACGACGTGGTGATCGTGCAACCCGACGGCACGGTGCGCGGCGAGACGCCGACCGGCACCGCCGTCGCCAAGCCGAAGCCGGCCGCGGACAAACCGGCGCCGTCGCTCGCGCCGCGCGCGAACATCGACATTGGCCTCGGCAACAACTTCCGCTTCAAGGGGCACGGCGCGGATCTCGGGCTGCGCGGCACGATCACCGTGATGAGCGCGCCGGGCGTGCCGCTGCGCGCGGTCGGCAACGTGCGTGTGACCGAAGGATCGACGTACACGTCGTTCGGCCGCAAGCTCGCGATCGAGAACGGCTTCTTCACCTTCAACGGCCCCGTGTCGAACCCGGGCGTCAACATCCTCGCGATGCGGCGCAACCAGGAAGTCGAGGCCGGCGTGCAGGTCACGGGCACGATCCAGTCGCTGACGGTCAAGCTGGTGTCGGAACCGAACGTCACGGACAACGAAAAGCTGTCGTGGCTGCTGTTCGGGCACGGCACCGACCAGGGCAACAACGTCGGCCAGCAGGGCACGATGACGGCGGCGCTCGGGCTGCTCGGCAGCGTGACCGGCAAGCGCGTCGCGCAGACCTTCGGTCTCGACGAGGTCTCGGTCGGCCGCAGCGAGGTCGGCCTGACCGACCCGCAGGTCGTGCTGGTGTCGAAGGCGATCAACGAGCGGTTCGTGCTCGGCTTCGAGCAGGGGCTGCAGTCGGCGAGCAACGCGTTCAAGGCGACGATCAACCTGACGCGCTTCTGGTCCGTGTCCGCGTACGGCGGCACGTTCCAGGGCGTCGACCTGAACTACACGCGGCGTTTCGACCGGTGGTTCGGCAGCGACGCGGCGCGGGCGCGGCGTGCCGAGCAGCCATGAATGAAAAAGCCCCGCACGAAACGAATCGTGCGGGGCTTTGTTTGGCGCCAGCGGCAGCGCGTTCGGCTTACTTCACGCGCATGCCGGGCTTCGCGCCGCTGTGCGGCTCGAGGATGTAGAGGCCCGGTTCTGCCTTCTCGTCGGTGGCCGACGCGGCGAGCACCATCCCTTCGGACAGGCCGAACTTCATCTTGCGCGGCGCGAGGTTCGCGACCATCACGGTCAGCTTGCCCACGAGCTGCTCGGGCTGGTACGCCGACTTGATGCCCGAGAACACGTTGCGGGTCTTTTCCTCGCCGACGTCGAGCGTGAGCTGCAGCAGCTTGTCCGAACCCTCGACGGCCTGGCACGCGACGATCTTCGCGATGCGCAGGTCGATCTTCGCGAAATCGTCGATCGAGATGGGGGCATCGTCGGCGCCGTTCACGGCGGCCGGCTTCGCGTTCGCCTTGGCGTTCTTCGCCTCCTTGGCGGCGTTCGCGCTCGCGGCGGCTGCGCCGGTGGCCTCGGCCTGCAGCGAATCGCGGTTCGCGGCGAGCAATGCCTCGATCTGCTTCGGGTCGACGCGCGTCATCAGGTGCTGGTACGCCTTGATCGGCTGTTCCGACGACAGCGGCTTCGCGGCATCGGCCCATGCGAGCGGCGCGATCCCGAAGAACGACTCGACGGCCTCGGCCACGCGCGGCATCACCGGCTTCAGCGCGAGCGACAGCAGGCGGAAGGACTCGAGGCTCACGCTGCAGGTTTCGTGCAGCGCGACCGCGTTGGCCGGATCCTTCGCGAGATCCCACGGTTTCGCGCCGTCGACGTACGCGTTCACTTCGTCCGCGAGCTCCATCGTGTGGCGCAGCGCGCGGCCGTACTCGCGTGCTTCGTAGTGCGCGGCGATCCCGGGAATCGCATCGCGCAGCTTCACGACGAGCGGATGGTTCATCGCGCTGTCCTGCACGCGGCCGTCGAAGCGCTTGATCAGGAAGCCTGCCGCGCGGCTCGCGATGTTCACGTACTTGCCGACGAGATCGCTGTTCACGCGCGCCTGGAAATCGTCGAGGTTCAGGTCGATGTCTTCCATCGTCGCGTTCAGCTTCGCGGCGAAGTAGTAGCGCAGCCATTCGGGGTTCAGGCCCGTGTCGATGTAGCTCTGCGCGGTGATGAACGTGCCGCGCGACTTCGACATCTTCGCGCCGTCGACCGTCAGGAAGCCGTGCGCGAACACGTTGGTCGGCGTGCGGTGGCCCGAGAACTCGAGCATCGCGGGCCAGAACAGCGTGTGGAAGTACAGGATGTCCTTGCCGATGAAGTGATACTGCTCGGTGGTCGAGCCCGGGCGGATCCACGCGTCGAAGTCGACGCCGTTGCGGTCGCACAGGTTCTTGAAGCTCGCGTAGTAGCCGACCGGCGCGTCGAGCCACACGTAGAAATACTTGCCGGGCGCGCCCGGGATCTCGAAACCGAAGTACGGCGCGTCACGCGAGATGTCCCAGTCGGCGAGCTTGGCCTCGCCGGCGTCGCCGAGCCATTCGCGCATCTTGTTGGTCGCTTCGGGCTGCGCGAGGCCGCTCACCCATTCGCGCAGGAACGTTTCGCAGCGCGGATCGGACAGGCGGAAGAAGTAGTGCTTCGACGTCTTGCGCACCGGCGTCGCGCCCGACACGACCGAATACGGGTTCAGCAGTTCGGTCGGCAGGTAGGTCGAGCCGCACACTTCGCAGTTGTCGCCGTACTGGTCCTTCGCGTGGCACTTCGGGCACTCGCCCTTGATGAAGCGGTCGGGCAGGAACATTTCCTTGACGGGATCGTACGCCTGCTCGATCTCGCGCTCGGCGATGAAACCGGCTTCCTGCAGCGCGACGTAGATCTTCTCGCTCAGCACGCGGTTCTCGTCCGAATCGGTCGAGTAGAAATTGTCGAACGACACGCCGAAGCTGTCGAAGTCGCGCTTGTGCTCGGTCCACACGCGGTCGATCAGCTGCTTCGGGGTCAGGCCTTCCTTCTCCGCGCGCAGCATGATCGGCGTGCCGTGCGTGTCGTCGGCGCCGATGTAGTAGACCTCATGGCCATGCATTCGCAGCGTCCGCACCCAGATGTCGGTCTGGATGTACTCGACCAGGTGGCCGATGTGGATCTGCCCGTTGGCATAGGGCAGTGCGGACGTAACGAGGATCTGGCGGTCACCTTGCGGCGCCGCAGCCTGCACGGAAGTGAGGTCGGATGCGGACATAGGGTCTGTAGAGGAACGGCGGAAAACGACGAGAAACTGCGATTCTAGCAGGGGCGCGCGCCGGCGACGCGGGCAGGGCGCCGCTGACCGGGCGCCGGAACGGGCGGGGCCGCGCAAGCGGCGTGCCCGGCGGTGACATGCTGCAACGCAGCACGAATTCTGCGGGCAAAAAAAACCGGGGCGGATACGGCCCCGGAGCAACAACGACAAGAGGAGAATGGTGACGCGCCGGCAACACCAGCCGCGTACCGTAAATACTGACCACGGCCTGCGACAGAAGTTCGAAAATTTTTTCGATTTGTTACCGGCCCCGCCGGAAGTCTTGTCCGGCGGGGCTGCGCGGGCGGCGGGCCCGCGCCTTCCCCTCGTCGTGCGCTTACTGCGCCTGTGCTGCGCGCAGGTAGATTTCGACGCGGCGGTTCTGTGCGCGGCCGGCTTCCGTCGCGTTGTCCGCGATCGGGTTCGACGGGCCCATGCCCTGTGCCGACAG
The DNA here is from genome assembly GCF_004803625.1 of Burkholderia sp. LS-044. NCBI lineage: Bacteria > Pseudomonadati > Pseudomonadota > Betaproteobacteria > Burkholderiales > Burkholderiaceae > Burkholderia > Burkholderia sp. LS-044. The sequence continues at coordinate 211,671 of NZ_SSWO01000010.1, read as the reverse complement.
GCGGCCGCCGGCAACGCCGCGCTGCACGAGCGCGTTGACGACGCTCTGCGCACGGTTCTGCGACAGCGTCTGGTTCAGCTGCTGCGAACCCGTGCTGTCCGTGTAGCCGACGATCGATGCCGTCACTTGCGGGTTCTGGTTCAGCGTCGTCGCCAGGTCGTTCAGCAGCGGCGTGAAGGCCGGCGTGATCGCGTACTGGTTCGTCGCGAACGTCACCGAGCTCGGCACGTTCAGCTTCAGCGAGCCGTCCGGCTGCTCGGTTACCTGCGTACCCGTCTTGGCTGCCGACGGCGCGAGCTTGTTCTTGATCGCCTGCCAGTTGTAACCCGTCACGCCGCCGACCAGTGCGCCGACGCCCGCGCCGATCGCCGCGCCCTTGCCGCCGCCCGCCAGCGCGCCGATGCCTGCGCCCAGCGCCGCACCCGTGCCGGTACCGACGGCCGTATTGTTGCCTTGCTGCGTGGCGCAGCCTGCCAGCAGTGCGCCGGCCAATGCGAAGACGGACAGACGGGTCGCGATTTTCATGTTCATCTTGGATTCCTCTCTTGGTTGAACGAGTCGACAACGACGACAACAACAGTTACGGCTCCACGCGCGGGCCGCCCGAAAAAGGAGGGCAGGCCTGCGCCAGCGGCAGCCGCCGAGGTGGCCGCATGCCCTGTCCGTCAGCGTGGCTGTTCGGGCAGTGCGACGCGTCAGCCTCTACAATATAGGCGGTTGGTGGCCGATTTGGCCCCATAGCATGCCGCAGGCGAAGAGTGCGCCGGGTCGCGCGTTCGCGCAATGGCGTGCAACAGATTCTTTCACTTTTCCCGATTTTCGCAGCGTAATTTGATATTTTTTGACGTTTGCGCGCGAGAAAAACGTTTTCACGGAGTTTCGATGAGCATTGACCGGGCACAAGTCGACGCCGCTTTGGCGGCTGTCGTCGACCCCAATACCGGCCGTCCGTATGCGGCGAACAAGGGCGTGCGCAACGTCGCGATCGACGGCGACGTCGTGGCGCTCGACGTGGTGCTCGGTTATCCCGCGCGCAGCCAGCACGACGACGTGCGTGCACGCGTCACCGCGGCGCTCCAGGCCGTGCCCGGCGTACGCGATGCGCGCGTCGCCGTGTCGCAGGAGATCGTCGCGCACACGGTGCAGCGTGGCGTGAAACTGCTGCCGAACGTGAAGAACATCGTGGCGGTCGCGTCGGGCAAGGGCGGTGTCGGCAAGAGCACGACGGCCGTCAACCTCGCACTCGCGCTCGCCGCCGAAGGCGCGTCGGTCGGCATCCTCGACGCCGACATCTACGGCCCGTCGCTGCCGACGATGCTCGGCATCCACGGCCAGCGGCCCGAGTCGCCCGACAACCAGTCGATGAACCCGCTCGTCGGCCACGGGCTGCAGGCGAACTCGATCGGCTTCCTGATCGAGGAAGACAACCCGATGGTATGGCGCGGCCCGATGGCGACCTCCGCGCTCGAGCAGCTGCTGCGCCAGACCAACTGGCGCGAGCTTGACTACCTGATCGTCGACATGCCGCCCGGCACGGGCGACATCCAGCTCACGCTCGCGCAGCGCGTGCCGGTCACGGGCGCGGTGATCGTCACGACGCCGCAGGACATCGCGCTGCTCGACGCGAAGAAGGGCCTGAAGATGTTCGAGAAGGTCGGGATTCCGATCCTCGGCATCGTCGAGAACATGAGCATCCACATCTGTTCGAACTGCGGCCACGAAGAACACATCTTCGGCGCCGGCGGGGCCGAGCGGATGGCGAAGGATTACGACGTGAACGTGCTCGGCAGCCTGCCGCTCGACATCGCGATCCGCGAGCGGGCCGACAGCGGCACGCCGACGGTCGCGGCCGATCCCGAAGGCGCGCTGGCCCGTCGTTACCGCGACATCGCGCGCGGTGTCGCACTGGCGATTGCCGAGCGATCGCGCGACATGACGTCGAAGTTTCCGTCGATCGTTGTTCAAAATACGTAAAACCCTTGCGGGGCGGGGCCTCACGCTGTTTACGGCGCCGCGAGGCGCGGTATCATGGCGACTTTTCCCGGGTCCCTTTACCCGCCCGGCGCGGCCGTCGTGTCAAACGGCCGCCAGCCGGCATGAGGATCGAATGAAACAACGACATCACGGCGTGCGCGCCGGCCGCGTGCGGTACGCGCTGCTGGCCGCCGCCGCGCTGGGCCTGCTGGCCGGCTGCACCTCCTTTTCCTCGTCGCACGAAAAACGGGCCGACGCACAACTGCAGCCGACGGTCGGCTCGCAGGCGCGCGGCGCGGTGACGTTCGTCGAGCGTCCGGACGGCGTTCAGGTCACGTACAACCTGGCCGGCCTTCCGCCCAACAGCGATCACGCGCTACAGGTGCACGAACGCGGCGACTGCAACGCGGGCGACGGCTCGAGCGCCGGCCAGGTGTTCGCGCCGGCCGCCGACCGGTTGCGCGCGGGCGCCCGCGTCGCCGGTGATCTCGGCAACATCCATGCGGACGCGAACGGCGTCGCGGCCGGCTTCATCGTCGCGCCCGATCTGGCCCTCGATGGCGTGCGCTCGGCGATGAACCGCGCGGCGCTGGTGCACCGCGACTCGAGCGATCCCGCGTTTCCGCAGCATGGCGCGGGACCCGCGCTCGCCTGCGGCGTGATCCGTTGACGGCCGCCGCGTGCGTGCGCCGATGATCGCGTAAAATGTCCGCCTTTCCCGGCCGCCGTCTCGCGCGAGCGGCCCTCCCTGACCGTCACGCAGCGTTTCCAGGCGCCCCGATATGAGTATCAAGTCCGACAAATGGATTCGGCGCATGGCCGAAGAGCACAAGATGATCGAGCCGTTCGTGCCCGATCAGGTCCGCGCGTCCGAGGACGGCCGCCGGATCGTCAGCTACGGCACGTCGAGCTACGGCTACGACATCCGCTGCGCGGACGAATTCAAGATCTTCACGAACATCAACTCGACGATCGTCGATCCGAAGAACTTCGACGAGGGTTCATTTGTCGATTTCAAGGGCGACGTGTGCATCATCCCGCCGAACTCGTTCGCGCTGGCCCGCACCGTCGAATATTTCCGCATCCCGCGCACCGTGCTCACCGTCTGCCTCGGCAAGTCGACCTATGCGCGCTGCGGGATCATCGTCAACGTGACGCCGTTCGAACCCGAGTGGGAAGGCTACGTCACGCTGGAATTCTCGAACACCACGCCGTTGCCCGCGAAGATCTACGCGAACGAAGGCGTCGCGCAGGTGCTCTTCTTCGAAAGCGACGAAGTGTGCGACGTGTCGTACGCGGATCGCGGCGGCAAGTATCAGGGGCAGCGCGGTGTCACGCTGCCGAAAACCTGATCTGGTTGCATAACGTCTCACCAGTTTCCGGGTGACCGCTGCGCGTGACGCGCCGCGGTCGTTCTTTTTGGAGAATCGCCCATGAAGTTTCGTTTCCCCGTCGTCATCATCGACGAAGATTTCCGCTCCGAGAACATCTCGGGCTCCGGCATCCGGGCGTTGGCCGAAGCGATCGAGAAGGAGGGCGTCGAAGTCCTCGGCCTCACGAGCTACGGCGATCTGACGTCGTTCGCGCAGCAGTCGAGCCGCGCGTCGTGCTTCATCCTGTCGATCGACGACGACGAACTCATGCTCGGCGAAACCGGCCCGGACGGCGAACTGCCCGAACTCGCGACCGCGATCATCGAGCTGCGCGCGTTCGTCACCGAAGTGCGCCGCCGCAACGCGGACATCCCGATCTTCCTGTACGGCGAGACGCGCACGTCGCGCCACCTGCCGAACGACATCCTGCGCGAACTGCACGGCTTCATCCACATGTTCGAGGACACGCCGGAGTTCGTCGCGCGCCACATCATCCGCGAGGCGAAGGTCTATCTCGACTCGCTCGCGCCGCCATTCTTCAAGGAACTGGTGAAGTACGCGGACGAAGGCTCGTACTCGTGGCACTGCCCGGGCCACTCGGGCGGCGTCGCGTTCCTGAAGAACCCGCTCGGCCAGATGTTCCATCAGTTCTTCGGCGAGAACATGCTGCGCGCCGACGTCTGCAACGCGGTGGACGAACTCGGCCAGCTGCTCGACCACACGGGCCCGGTCGCCGCGTCCGAGCGCAATGCGGCGCGCATCTTCAGCGCGGACCACCTGTTCTTCGTGACGAACGGCACGTCGACGTCGAACAAGATCGTCTGGCACGCGACGGTCGCGCCCGGCGACATCGTGCTGGTCGACCGCAACTGCCACAAGTCGATCCTGCACGCGATCACGATGACGGGCGCGATTCCGGTGTTCCTGACGCCGACGCGCAACCACTTCGGCATCATCGGGCCGATCCCGCGCGACGAGTTCAAGCCGGAGAACATCCGCAAGAAGATCGAGGCGAACCCGTTCGCGCGCGAGGCGATGCGCCAGAACCCGGACATGAAGCCGCGCATCCTGACGATCACGCAGAGCACGTACGACGGCGTCGTCTACAACGTCGAGATGATCAAGGACCTGCTCGGCGACCTGCTCGACACGCTGCACTTCGACGAAGCGTGGCTGCCGCACGCGACGTTCCACGATTTCTACCGCGACATGCACGCGATCGGCGACGGCCGTCCGCGCACGGGCGCGCTCGTGTTCGCGACGCACTCGACGCACAAGCTGCTCGCGGGCATCTCGCAGGCATCGCAGATCGTCGTGCAGGATTCGGAGAACCGCACGTTCGACAAGCACCGCTTCAACGAGGCGTACCTGATGCACACGTCGACGAGCCCGCAGTACGCGATCATCGCGTCGTGCGACGTCGCGGCCGCGATGATGGAGCCGCCGGGCGGCACCGCGCTCGTCGAGGAATCGATCGCCGAGGCGATCGATTTCCGCCGCGCGATGCGCAAGGTCGACGCCGAATACGGCGACGACTGGTTCTTCAGCGTGTGGGGCCCGGACGAGCTGTCGGCAGAAGGCATCGGGTCGCGCGACGACTGGATGCTGAAGCCGAACGACCACTGGCACGGCTTCGGCCCGCTGGCGGAAGGCTTCAACATGCTCGACCCGATCAAGGCGACGATCATCACGCCGGGGCTCGACGTCGACGGCGAGTTCGGCGAGACCGGCATTCCCGCCGCGATCGTCACGAAGTACCTGGCCGAGCACGGGATCATCGTCGAGAAGACCGGCCTGTACTCGTTCTTCATCATGTTCACGATCGGCATCACGAAGGGCCGCTGGAACTCGATGGTGACCGAGCTGCAGCAGTTCAAGGACGACTACGACAACAACCAGCCGCTGTGGCGCGTGCTGCCGGAATTCGTCGCGCAACATCCGCGCTACGAGCGTGTCGGCCTGCGCGACCTGTGCACGCAGATCCACGACGTGTACCGCGCGAACGACATCGCCCGCCTGACGACCGAGATGTACCTGTCGGACATGGAACCGGCGATGAAGCCGTCGGACGCGTTCGCGAAGCTCGCGCACCGCAAGATCGACCGCGTGCCGCTCGACGAGCTCGAAGGCCGCGTGACGAGCATCCTGCTCACGCCGTACCCGCCGGGCATTCCGCTGCTGATTCCGGGCGAGCGTTTCAACAAGACGATCGTGAACTACCTGCGGTTCGCGCGCGACTTCAACGAGCGCTTCCCGGGCTTCCACACCGACATCCACGGCCTCGTCGCGGAAGAGGTGAACGGCCGCGTCGAGTACTTCGTCGACTGCGTGCGCGACTGATGGCGACGCACGGACGAATCCAGGCGATGCGTGCGGCGGTGGCCGCGCTCGTCGTCTGGGCGGCAGGCGTGTCTGGGCTGGCGGGCATGGGTGTCGCGCACGCGGAAGTCGCGGCGGCCGACCCGATCGACGTCGCGATGCGGCAATGCCTCGCGCGGCGCGACCGGTCTTCGCCGGCCGGCCAGATCCAGTGCATGGGCGAAGCGCAGCAGCAGTGGCAGGCCGTGATGGACGGCGCGTACCAGCGCCTGTTGAAGGATGCGCCGGCCGACGCGAAGCGCGGCTGGCAGGACAGCCAGCGCCGCTGGCTCACGTGGCGCAAGGATGAAGTGCATCTGCTGAAGGCCGTGTACGACACCACGCGCGGCACGTCGTACGCGATGTCGAGTGCCGACCTGCAGCTGCAGCCCGTGCGCGATCGCGCGCTGGCGCTGCGCGGCGCGGCCGATCGCTATGCACCGCCGCCCGCCGCCGTGCCGGTGGCGGCCACGAGCGGCGCGCAGGGCGGCACGAGCGCGGCCCAGGGTGGGGCCCGGCCGAACGGCAAGCCGGCGAACGCGCCGCGCGATCCGGCCGTGCGCCGCGTGCGCCCGTGCGAACAGGACGCCGCGTGCGAGCACGCGCTGTTCGACCTGAACCGCTATTACCAGAAGCTGCGCCGCAAGATGCCTGCGCATTCGGCCGCGACGCTCGTACGCGCGCAGCGCGCGTGGGTCGGGTTCCGCGATGCGACGGCGCCGCTCGTCGGCGAGGACGGCCGCGTCGACCTGATCGGCGCGCGCATCGCGACGATGAAACGGCTGTCGGAGACGGCGGGCAACAAGTAAGCGCAACCGCGATGCCGGTTGTTCGGCGATAGGGCAAAACGGGCACCTTCGGGTGCCCGTTTTGCATTGGGTGGCACGCGATCTAAGCGGGCCGTCGCGTATCGTGCCCGCCGAACCACGACGGCACGAGCGCGAGCGCATCGTCGAGCGAGGCGAGCACGTGCAGGCTCAGCGCGACGATCTCGGGCGTCGGCGCCTTCAGGTCGGGCACGGTGACGACCGATGCGCCCGCGCCGGCGGCCGACTGCGCACCGAAATCGCTGTCCTCGAACGCGACGCATGCGTGTGCCGGCACGCCGAGGCGTTCGGCCGCGAGCCGGTAGACGGCCGGGTCGGGCTTGCCGCGCGCGACTTCGTCGCCGCCCGCGATTGCGCGGAAGAACGGCAGCACGCCGACCGCGTCGAGCCGCGCGCGGATCACCTCGCTCGCGGACGACGATGCGACCGCGCACGGAATGCCGGCTTGCGCGAGCGTGTCGAGCAGCGCGAACGCGCCGGGCTTCAGCGGAAACTTCGGATGCGGTTCGGGCGCCGCGAGCTGCTCGCGCACGCGGGTGCGCACCGCGTCGAACGTATCGGGGTTGCCGATCAGCCGTGCCAGGATCACCTGGCCTTCGGCGAACGAGCGGCCGACGATCTGCAGGTAGTCGGCGGTGGTCAGCGTGACGCCGTGCGCATTCGACACGTCGATCCACGTGTTCATGATGGTCCGCTCGGAATCGACGAGCAGGCCGTCCATGTCGAAGAGCGCGGCGGAAAAGGTCATCGGCGGCATTCGGGAAGCGGGGAAGGCGATGGGCGGCGCGACGGCCGCCCGAATGAAAAACGGACGCCGATGGCGTCCGTCCGGAACAGCGGGCTTACCGGCCGAGCGCGGCGCGGGCTGCCTTGACCGCCGCACGCACCTGGTCGGGCGCGGTGCCGCCCGGGTGATTGCGGCTGGCGACCGAACCTTCGAGCGTCAGGTAGCCGAACACGTCTTCGCCGATCAGGTGCGCGACGTTCGGCAGTTCCTGCTTCATCTCGTCGAGCGTCAGGTCGGCCAGGTCGATGCCACGGTCGTCGCAGATCTTCACGGCGTGCGCGACGGCTTCGTGCGCATCGCGGAACGGCAGGCCGCGCTTCACCAGGTAGTCGGCGAGGTCGGTGGCGGTCGAGAAGCCCTGCAGGGCGGCCGCGCGCATCGCGTCCGGCTTCACGGTGATGCCGGCCACCATCTCGGCGAAGATCCGCAGCGTGTCGGCGACGGTGTCGACCGTGTCGAACAGCGGTTCCTTGTCTTCCTGGTTGTCCTTGTTGTACGCGAGCGGCTGGCCTTTCATCAGCGTCAGCAGCGCCATCAGGTGGCCGTTCACGCGGCCCGTCTTGCCGCGCGCGAGCTCGGGCACGTCCGGGTTCTTCTTCTGCGGCATGATCGAGCTGCCGGTGCAGAAGCGGTCGGCGATGTCGATGAAGCCGACGCGCGGGCTCATCCACAGCACGAGTTCTTCGGAGAAGCGCGACACGTGCGTCATCACGAGCGCGGAAGCCGCCGTGAATTCGATCGCGAAGTCGCGATCCGACACCGCGTCGAGCGAGTTCGCGCAGATGCCGTCGAAGCCGAGCGTCTTCGCCACGGCGTGACGGTCGATCGGGTAGCTCGTGCCGGCGAGCGCGGCCGCGCCGAGCGGCAGGCGGTTCACGCGGGTGCGGCAGTCGCGCATGCGCTCCGCGTCGCGCGAGAACATCTCGACGTACGCGAGCAGGTGGTGGCCGAACGTGACGGGCTGTGCGACCTGCAGGTGCGTGAAGCCCGGCATGATCGTGTCGGCGTTCTGTTCCGCGAGGTCGAGCAGCGCGCCGCGCAGGTCGTTCAGCAGGCCGCCGATGCGGTCGATCTCGCCGCGCAGCCACAGGCGGATGTCGGTGGCGACCTGGTCGTTGCGCGAGCGGCCCGTGTGCAGGCGCTTGCCGGCATCGCCGATCAGCGCGGTCAGGCGCGCCTCGATGTTCAGGTGGACGTCTTCCAGGTCGAGCTGCCATTCGAATTCGCCGCGCTCGATTTCACCCTTGATCTGCGCCATTCCGCGTTCGATCGCGGCCAGGTCGTCGGCGCTGATGATCTTCTGCGCGGCGAGCATGTTCGCGTGCGCGAGCGAGCCGGCGATGTCGACGAGCGCGAGGCGCTTGTCGAAAAACACCGACGACGTGTAGCGCTTGACCAGCTCCGACATCGGTTCCGAGAAGCGGGCCGACCAGGCCTCGCCCTTTTTGTGCAGTTGGGACGTCATGGCGATTCTTCGAAGGGGATGTTGGGCGGCGTGCGCCGCCGAGGGAATCCCGCGATTCTAACATTCGCGGGCCTGCCCGCCGCGGCGCGCAGCCATTCGCGGCGGCCCGCCGGCCGTGGTTCGCGCGGGCCGGCCCGTTCAGTCGCGCACGAGCACGACCAGCTTCAGGTCTTCGCGGTGCGCGGGCTTCAGCGTGATCTGCTGGTACACGAGGCGGCCGTCGGCCGGATGGTCGAATTCGCGCAGGCCGCCTTCGCGTTCGAACACGTCCTGCGATGCCCAGTACTGCGCGAAGGCGTCGCTGCCGGCGGTCAGTGCGTCGATCAGCGCACGCGTGGGCGCGTCGGTCAGGTGCCGGATCGAATCGGCGCGGAATTCGGCCGCGAGGCGCCGCGCGCGGGTTTCCCAGTCGACGATCAGCGTGCGCGCGACCGGCGACATGAACGTGAAGCGCAGCAGGTTGCGGTCGTGCTCGCCGTCGAGCCAGCCGGAAAAGAGCGCGGCGGCCGGCGCGTTCCACGCGAGTGCGTTCCATTGCCGGTCGAGCACGTAGGCGGGCGTCGCGATGGCCGCGACGGTCGCGGCGAGCGTCGGCGGCAGGTCGCCGCCCGCGACGTCGGGCTCGGCCGGGTCGCGCTGCGCGGCCAGCTCGAACAGGTACGCGCGCTCGGCCTTCGACAGTTGCAGCGCGACGGCGATCCGCGCGAGTGCGTCGGCCGACGCGGACACGGGGCGGCCCTGTTCGATCCACGTGTACCAGGTGGGGCTGACGCCGCAGAGCTGCGCGACTTCCTCGCGCCGCAGCCCCGGCGTGCGGCGGCGCGGGCCGGGCGGCAGGCCGACGGCCTGCGGCGACAGCCGCTCGCGGTGGGCGCGGATGAATTCGCCGAGCGCACGGGCGGGCGTGGCATCGAGCGGCGGGACGGGGATGGAGGACGGCTGGTTCATGCGGAAACGGCGAAGTGGAAGCGGGGATGCGGCAACGAACAGACGGGTGTATCGAATACCAGAATAACTGCTTAACTTGTACTGGTACAAGCGCGGGCCTATTGTAGCGGCTCGCGCGCTGCCAGGGGAGCGGGCGTCCCACAAAACGTGTTGCATGGGGCCGGAATGCGCACTGACGCATCCACGCCGGCCGATTGCGCAAAAGAAAGGAGAGAACGATGAAACACCACGACCAGGTCGCCGACGCATTCGGCACGACGGCCGCCGCCTACCTGACGAGCACGGTCCACGCGACGGGCGCCGACCTGCAGACGCTCGCCGACGCGGTGCGTGCGACGCCCGATGCCGCGGTGCTCGATCTCGGCTGCGGCGCCGGCCACGCGAGCTTCGCGGTCGCGCCGCACGTGCGCGACGTGGTCGCCTACGATCTCGCCGCGCAGATGCTCGCGACGGTCGACGCCGCGGCGCGCGAGCGCGGGCTCGCGAACATCCGTACGCAGCAGGGCCCGGCCGAGAAACTGCCGTTCGAGACGGCGACGTTCGACTGGGTCGTGAGCCGGATGAGCGCACACCACTGGCACGACATGCGCGCGGCGCTCGCCGAAGTGCGCCGCGTGCTGAAGCCGGGCGGCCGCGTGCTGATGATCGACATCGCCGGCAACGACCATCCGCTCCTCGATACGTACCTGCAGGCCGCGGAAGTGCTGCGCGACGCGTCGCATGTGCGCGACTACCGCGCGGACGAATGGCTCGCGATGTTCCGCGATGCCGGATTCGACGCGCACGTGCACAGCCGCTGGCGGCTGCCGATCGATTTCGATACGTGGGTCGCGCGCATCCGCACGCCGGCCGACAGCGTGACCGGCATTCGCGCGCTGTGGACGCATGCGCCCGACGAGGTGCGCGGCTATTACGCGGTGCAGCCCGACGGATCGTTCGAGCACGACGCGCTGCTGATCGACGCGCACTGAGCGTGCGGTGCGCCGGCACGGTTTCGCCGACGCCCGCAAGCATGAAAAAAGCCGCGATACGCCACCGTGCATACGGTGGGTATCGCGGCTTTCACGTCGCCGGCCGGCGCGGCATCATGCCGCGCCGCATGCGGATCAGCCCGTGTTGCGCAGGCCGGCCGCGATCCCGTTGATCGTCAGGTGAATCCCGCGGCGCAGCCGCGCGTTCGTGTCGCCCGCGCGGTGGCGCTTGATCAGCTCGACTTGCAGGTGGTTCAGCGGATCGAGATACGGGAAACGGTTCTTGATCGAGCGCGCGAGCAGCGGGTTGGTCGCGAGGCGGCCTTCGTGCCCGGTGATTTCCGCCAGCGCCTGCGCTGTGCGCTCCCATTCCCCGACGATCCGCTCGAACACGTGCTTGCGCAGCTTGCGGTCGGAGACGAGCTGCGCGTAGCGCGACGCGACCGCGAGGTCGGTCTTCGCCAGCACCATGTCCATGTTCGACATCAGGTTCGAGAAGAACGGCCAGGTCTTGTTCATCTTCTTCAGCAGCGCGACGCGCTTCGTGCGCTCGGCTTCATCCTGCGCGCCGTCGAGATATGCACTCACCGCGCTGCCGAAGCCGTACCAGCCCGTCAGCAGCAGCCGGCACTGGCCCCACGAGAAGCCCCACGGAATCGCTCGCAGGTCCTCGATCTTGCGCTGCTTCGGATCCTGCAGCTTGCGCGAGGCCGGGCGGCTGCCGATGTTCAGCTCGGCGATCTCGGTGATTGGCGTCGACGAGAAGAAATAGTCGGTGAAGCCCGGGGTTTCGTAGACGAGCGCGCGGTACGCGGCCATCGCCGAATCGGACAGCGTCTGCATCGCGGCCTCGAACGCCGGCAGCTGCGCGGGGGCGTTGTTCTGCGGCAGGAGCGTTGCCTCGAGCGTCGCGGCGACGACCGTCTCGAGGTTCCGGCGGCCGATCTCCGGGTTCGCGAACTTGCTCGCGATCACCTCGCCCTGTTCGGTCAGGCGGATCTGGCCGTTCACGGTGCCCGGCGGCTGCGACAGGATCGCCTGGTAGGTCGGGCCGCCGCCGCGGCCGACCGTGCCGCCGCGGCCGTGGAACAGCCGCAGCGTGATCTTGCGGTCGCGGAACAGGTCGACGAGCGCGAGTTCCGCGCGATACAGCTCCCAGTTCGACGTGAGGAAGCCGCCGTCCTTGTTGCTGTCCGAATAGCCGAGCATCACTTCCTGCTCGGCGCCCTGGTGCGCGATCAGCGCGTCGATGCCCGGCAGCGCGAAGTATTCGCGCATGATGCGCGCGGCGTCGCGCAGGTCGGGAATCGTCTCGAACAGCGGGATCACCATCAGGCTGTTGCGGGCGTTGCTGCCGGGCACGCCGAGCGCGCCTTCGAGCAGGCCCGTTTCCTTCTGGAGCAGCAGCACCTCGACGAGGTCGCTGACGGTTTCCGTATGCGAAATGATGTAGTTGCGCACCGCGCGCGGGCCGAATTGGGCGCGCACGTCGCGCGCCTTCTCGAACACGCCGAGTTCGCTCTGGGCGAGCGCGGAGTATTCGAGGTACGGCGAGCGCAGCGGACGCGGATCGGCGAGCGCGGCGAGCAGCACGCGCAGCTTGTCTTCCTCGGCGAGCGCCGCGTAGTCGGCCTCGACGCCCGCGCGCGCGAACAGCTCGGCGACCACGGCTTCGTGGATGTCGGAGCTCTGGCGCAGGTCGATGCTCGCGAGATGGAAGCCGAACACTTCGGCCGCGCGCACGAGCGGCGCGAGGCGCGGTGCGGCGAGCGACGTGCCGTGGTGTTCGTCGAGCGATGCGGTCAGCACCTTCAGGTCGGCGACGAACGCTTCGGAATCCGCATACGGGATCGCGCGCACGGGCGGCGCGCCGCGGCCCGCGCTGCGCACGGGCACCGTGCCCTCGCCGAGACGCACGCGCGCGCTCGCGGCGAGCCGCGTGTAGATGCCGATCAGCGCGCGACGATACGGCTCGTCGACGCGGTGCGGCGACTGGTCGGGCGACGCGGCCGCAAGCGCCTTCACGGCGTCGTTCGCGCCGACGAGCAGGTTCGACACGGACAGTTCGGCGCCGAGCTTGTGCACCTGTTCCAGATAGTGCTCGAGGATCACCGCGGCCTGGCGGTTGATCGCTTCGTCGAGCGTCGACGCGGTCACGTTCGGGTTGCCGTCGCGGTCGCCGCCGATCCAGCTGCCCATCTGGAAGAACGCGGGTACGCGCGCGGACAGGCCGTGCTCGGCGAGCGCGGCCTCGATGTCGCCGTACAGCGCCGGCAGTTCGTCGAGGAACGTCGCGCGGTAGTACGACAGCGCGTTCTCGATTTCGTCGCCGACCGTCAGGCGCGCGTCGCGCAGCATGCGGGTCTGCCACAGCGTGGTGACGCGTGCGCGCAGCATCGATTCGTTGTACTGGCGCTCGCGGCTGGTCAGCTCCTGGTCGCGCTCGGCGAGCAGGCGCGCGATGTCGTGCTGCGCGTCGAGGATGCTCTTGCGCTGCACTTCGGTCGGGTGCGCGGTCAGCACCGGCACGATCAGCGCATCGTCGAAGAAGCGCTGCAGCAGTCGCTTCGACGCGTTGCCGGTCGTTTTCAGCTGCTCGAGTGCGTACGCGACGGTGCCGGGCTGCGACGCGGAGCCGGCCAGCGCGTGGATGCGGCGGCGGCGGTTGTGGTGGCGATCTTCCGCGATGTTCGCGAGGTGCGAGAAATAGCTGAACGCGCGCACGACGCTCACCGTCTGCTCCGGCGTCAGCTTGCGCAGCTTCTTCTCGAGCGTCTGCGCGGCTTCGCTGTCGTCCTCGCGGCGGAACTTGACGGCGGTCTGGCGGATCGTCTCGACGACGTCGAACACGGTGTCGCCTTCCTGCTCGCGCACGACGTCGCCGAGCAGGCGGCCGAGAAAGCGGATGTCGTCGAACAGCGGGCCGTCCTTGTCGTCGCGCGTGCGGGTGCCGGCCTTCGTCGCACCGGCCGTGCGGGCCGCGGTGCGGGCGGCCGGGCCGGCGGCTTTCGCCGTGCGTTTTGTCTGACGTATCGGGTCTTTCGGTTTCGTTGCCGTTTTCGCACGGCCGTTCGCGGCGGTGGCGACGGTGTCCGTCGAGGCGTCGGAGGAGGACAGGGCAGCATTGCGGCGCGCCGTACGCGCCGATCCGGAAGACTTCACGATGGGTTTCCTTGGGAAAGCTCGAGTCAAAAGGAACTGCGGAAACTGCGAAACTGCGGTCAAGCAACCAGCTACGTGCGGCACATCCGCACATCGGCGCCGCGACCCGCCCGGCGGCAGGCCGGACGCAGGCTCCGGGCCCGGGCGGGCGGGGGCGTGCGTGCTACCATTGTTCGATCTTCAATCCCGTCCTTCGATGTTCCAGCAATGAATTCCGAGACTCCTGCGGCCGGGCCGCAACAGGCACAGCCGCCCGCGACGTTGACGATTGCTTCGCGCGAGAGCCGCCTGGCGATGTGGCAAGCCGAACATGTGCGTGATGCGCTGCGCAAATTATATCCAGCTTGTGACGTGAAAATCCTCGGAATGACGACGCGCGGCGACCAGATTCTCGATCGCACGCTGTCGAAGGTCGGCGGCAAGGGCCTGTTCGTGAAGGAACTGGAGGCCGCGCTGGCCGACGGCCGCGCCGATCTCGCCGTGCATTCGCTGAAGGACGTGCCGATGGCGCTGCCGGAAGGCTTCTCGCTTGCCGCGATCATGGAGCGCGAAGACCCGCGCGATGCGTTCGTGTCGAACGACTACGCGTCGCTCGACGCGCTGCCGGCCGGCGCCGTGGTCGGCACGTCGAGCCTGCGCCGCGAGGCGATGCTGCGCTCGCGCTACCCGCACCTGGACGTGCTGCCGCTGCGCGGCAACCTCGACACGCGCCTGGCGAAGCTCGATCGCGGCGATTACGCGGCGATCATCCTGGCGGCCGCCGGCCTGAAGCGCCTCGGCCTCGAAGCGCGGATCCGCGCGCTGCTCGACGTCGACGCGAGCCCGCCCGCCGCGGGCCAGGGCGCGCTCGGCATCGAGATCGCGTCGCACCGCGACGACGTCGCCGCGTGGCTCGCACCGCTGCACGACCCGCAGACCGCGCTCGCGGTCGAGGCCGAGCGGATGGTGTCGCGCGCGCTCGGCGGCAGCTGCGAGGTGCCGCTCGCCGCGCATGCGGTGTGGCGCGCGGGCGAGCTGTACCTGACGGGCCGCGTGTCGACGACCGACGGCAAGCGCGTGCTGACCGCCGAGGAGTGCGGGGCCGTCATGAGCGTCGCCGATGCGCTCGCGCTCGGCCGCGCCGTGTCCGACGAACTCGAGGCGCAAGGCGCGCTCGAGATCGTCCAGGCGCTGCTCGCGGGCTCGCAGGCCGCCGGCAAGGGCGACGCCTGATGGCGGGCGGCGCGCGCGCGTTCACCGCTGTCCTGACGCGCCCGGACGGCCAGTCCGGCGCGCTCGCGTCGCAACTGGCCGAGGCCGGTTGCGACGTGCTCGAATTCCCGTTGATCGATATTGCGCCCGTCGACGATCCGGCGCCGCTCGACGCCGCGTTCGCGGCGCTCGCCGATTACGCGCTGGTGATTTTCGTGTCGCCGAACGCGATCGACCGCGCGCTCGCGCAGTACGGCGCGATCTGGCCGAACGCGCTGCCGGTCGGCGTGGTCGGGCCCGGCAGCGTCGCGGCGCTCGAGCGTCACGGCATCGCGGCGCCCGCGCATCGCGTGATCGCGCCGCAGGCGCCGGCCGACGGCGGCGTACCCCATTACGATTCGGAAAGCCTGTTCGCGTGCATCGAGGCCGAATTCGGCGGCGCGCCCGCGCTGGCGGGCAAGCGCGTGCTGATCGTACGCGGCGACGGCGGGCGCGAATGGCTCGCCGACCGGCTGCGCGAAGCCGGCGCGGACGTCACGCTCGTCGCCGCGTACCGGCGCGTCGTGCCCGAGCCGCGCGTCGGCGCATGGGAGCGCGTGCATGCGCTGCTCGACGGCGAACCGCATGCGTGGCTCGTCACGAGCTCGGAAGGCGTGCGCAACCTGCACGAACTCGCGCGGACGCATCTGAACGATGCCGAGATCGCCGCGCTGAAGCATGTGCCGCTCGTCACGCCGCATCCGCGAATCGAGCAGACCGCGCGCGCATTGGGTTTTGATAGGATTACGCTGACCGGCGCGGGCGATGAGCGCATCGTCCGCGCGTTTCGAACGATGGCCGACGAGGCCGTCCAACCGGCGACAGCCGCACCGGTGACTAAACGCATGACAGATACCAACGATTCCAAAAGCGTCGCTTCCCAGCCGGCCGCTGCATCCGCACCGCCGTCCCGTCCCGCCTATTTGGCGTCCGAACCACCCGCGCGCCGCGGCGGCAGCGCGGTGCTGTGGTTCGTCGTCGTCGTGCTCGGCTGCGCGGCGGGCGTCGGCGGCTACGCGCTGAACCGCAAGATCGACCGGCTCGACGGCACGTTCGTCGCGCGCCAGAAGGCGCTCGACGCGCAGACGGCCGAAACGCGGATGAAGACCGAGCAGGCGCTGGCGAGTACGCACCAGGTCGACACGCAGCTCGCGCAGCTCGACGGCAAGCTCGCCGACGCGCAGAGCGCGCAGCAGGCGCTGCAGCAGCAATACCAGGACCTGTCGCGCAACCGCGATGCGTGGATGCTCGAGGAAGTCGACCAGATGCTGTCGAGCGCGAGCCAGCAGCTTCAGCTGACCGGCAACACGCAGCTCGCGCTGATCGCGCTGCAGAATGCCGACGCACGCCTCGCCACCTCGCAGAGCGCGCAGGCCGTCACGGTGCGCAAGGCGCTCGCCCTGGACATCGAGAAGCTGAAGGCCGCACCGGCGGCCGACCTCACGGGCCTCGCGATCAAGCTCGACGACGCGATCGCGAAGATCGACGCGCTGCCGCTGTCCGGCGAGGCGATCGTCCCGCACGAAGCGCCGAAGGCCGCGCCGGCCGTGGCCGCATCGTCGGCCGTGGCCGGCGAGCCGCGCTGGAAGGTGTGGTGGCACGACTTCTCGGCCGGCCTCGGTCAGCAGCTGAAGGGGCTCGTGCAGGTGCGCCGGATCGACAACGCGGACGCGATGCTCGCGTCGCCCGACCAGGGCTACTTCGTGCGCGAGAACGTGAAGCTGCGCCTGCTGACCGCGCGCCTGTCGCTGCTCGCGCGCAACGACGGCGCGATGAAGGCCGACCTGCACGCCGCGCAGGCGTCGCTCGGGAAGTATTTCGACCAGGCATCGAAGGACACGCAGACCGTCGAGGATCTGCTCAAGCAGGTTGACGGCGCATCGCTGACGGTCGCGGTGCCGAACCTGAACACGAGCCTGAACGCCGTTCAGCAGTTCAAGAGCCGGGGGTAACGATGACGCTTCGAGGAATCGTCTGGCTCGCGGTCCTGTTCGCGATCGCCGCTGCGCTCGCCACCGTCGGCCGTTTCGACGCGGGGCAGGTGCTGCTCGTCTATCCGCCGTACCGGATCGACGTGTCGCTGAACCTGTTCGTGATCGCCATCGTCGTGCTGTTCATCGTCGTGTATGCGCTGCTGCGCATCGTGCGCAACATCTGGCGTATGCCGCAGCGGGTCGCCGCGTATCGTGCGCGTTCGCGCAACGAGAAGGCGCAGGCATCGCTGCGCGACGCGATCGCGAACCTGTACGCGGGCCGCTTCTCGCGCGCGGAGAAGGCCGCGCGTGAAGCGCTGTCGGTCGACGCGAACCAGGGCGCGGCGAGTCTCGTCGCGGCGACTGCCGCGCACCGGATGCACGAGTACACGCGTCGCGACGACTGGCTGTCGAAGGTCGACGCACCCGAGTGGCAGGACGCACGGCTGCTCGCCGCGGCCGACATGCGCGCGGACGCGCGCGATGCCGACGGTGCGCTCGCCGCGCTGGCCGACCTGCAGGCGGGCGGCAAGCGTATCCATGCGCAGCAGGTTGCGCTGCGCGCGCAGCAGCAGCTGAAGAACTGGGCCGAGGTGCTGAAGCTCGCGAAGGCGCTCGAGAAGCGCGAGGCGCTGCATCCGGCCGCAGCCGTGCGGCTGCGCCAGCAGGCTGCGGAAAACCTGCTGCGCGAACGCCGGCACGACCCGGACGCGCTGCTCGAGGTGTGGCAGTCGCTGTCGCCGGTCGAGCGCCAGTCGCCGCGTCTCGCCGATCTCGCGGCCGATCTTCTCGTTCCGCTCGAGCGCCGCAACGAAGCACGTCGCATCGTCGAGGACGCGCTTGCCCACAACTGGGATGCGCGCCTGCTGCGCCGTTATCCGGATACGGCCGGCGCCGATGCGCTGCCGCTGATCCAGAAGGCCGAAGGGTGGAAGAAGGATCACCCGGAGGATGCCGACCTGCTGTTCGCGCTCGGCCGCCTGTGCCAGCAGCAGCAGCTGTGGGGCAAGGCGCAGTCGTTCCTCGAATCGGCGCTGAAGCTCGCCGACAACGAGGCGCTGAAGGTGCGTGCGCATCGTGCGCTCGCACGCCTGTTCGAGCATCTCGGCGAAACCGACAAGGCCGCGAAGCACTACCGCGAAAGCGCGCTCGCGATCACCGTGGTCTGACGCGGGCGGCGTGGCTGCCTGCCGCAGGCGGCCCGCGCAACCCGCGCAAGAAAGCCCCGAATGCCGGAAGGCCTTCGGGGCTTTTTTTCGTCCAGGGCGGGCCTGGACGACACGTCATGCGTCTAGCTTGCGCAGCAGGTCGTCCTCGCTGGCGACGAACCACACCGATTGCCCGCGATTCGATTCGCGCACGAGTGCGCGGAACGCTTCGCTGCGGGTGAGCCAGCGCTCGATGTCGCCGACCACGCCGAGCCTGACGCCGTAGTTGACGAGCTTCTGCAGGACGGCGCCCGCGAGGCCGCTTTCGAGCCGGTAGAAGTCGTCGTGCAGCGCGTCCGCGGGCACCGCGATCCAGTCGGCTTCGTGCTCGTGCGCGAGGGCGACGAGGTCGAGCGCATCGCTTTCCCGCTGCACGACGGCGGCGGAGGGATCACGGACCAGCACGCGGCGGCCGGCTGCCTGAACGATTCGGTGGGGCATGTCGATGGTTTCCGTCGACGCGAGAAACGCGAGTACGGTGTCGCGTTGCCCGCGGATGAAGTGGGGCTGCTCGGGAAGAAACAGGATCTGCGCGTGCGGCACGAGACGCGTCAGGCGCTCACGCGTGTCGCGCGAGTCGAGCATCACGTCGCGGCCGCCGACGATCGCCAGCGTGGGCACCGACAGCGTGCGCAGCACGTTGTCGGCGAACACCGGAATCGGTTCGATGCGAGGGCGAAACCCGCGGTCGACGGCGTGCATCAGCGCGAGCGTGTCACGTTCGGCCGCCGTCGACGCGGGCGGCAGGCGGCCGAGCACGCGCCGTCGCACGCATGCGCGCCCGGCATCGCCGAGCAGCAACAGCGGCAGCGCCCACCACAGAAACCGCTTCTGCCGGCCGATGCCGGACGGGCAGAGCAGCGCGAGCCGCGTCACGCGTGCCGGCCGCCGCAACGTGAAGTCGAGCGCCGTTCGCGCCCCGAGCGAGATGCCGACGAACGCGGCACGTGACACCTGCAGGCCGTCCAGCACGTCGTCGAGCCACTGCGCATGCGCGTCGCCCGCAAGCGGCAGTCGCGACGGCGCGCTCGGTCCTGCTTCGCCGATCACGTCGATCGCATGGAGCCGGAAGTGAGTCGACCATTGCGCCGCGTAATGCTGCCAGCTCGCCGCCGTCGTCTGCGCGCCGTGGATCAGCACGACCGGCGGCGCGTGCTCGGGGCCGCAGGCGATCACGTGCGTCGCGCCATGGCGCGTCTGCACCGTGACGCGCCGATGCCCGGCCGGCCAGTGCGACAGCGCGGCGTCGTAAGCCGCGCGAATGGCGCGTGCATGGCGCGGCGACCTGAAGATCGCGCTCATGTCCCGCTTTGCTGCAGCAGCGCCTCGAGCGACGACATCAGCACGGCCGTGTCGGCCGGCGTCGCGGCGACGATGATCTTGACCTGGCTCGCGGCGGGATCGAACGTGACGTCGATCCGCACGGGGTCGACGTACGACGTGCGGCCGGACGCCATCGCATGCAGCGATCGCGACAGGTACTGGTGCAGCGACTGCGACGCGTCCGGAATGTCGACGATGCTGGTGACGCGCACCGCACGCGGCACGGGCGCGGGCGGCTCGGTTTGCGCGAACGCGGCGAGGTCGGCGTCGAGGATGCGGTAGGCGCGGCCGACCCGCGTCGCACGCAGCTTGCCCTCGCGGATGAAGCGCAGGACGGTCTTCGGGTGGAGGCGCAGGCGGGCGGCGGATTCGTCGACGGTATGGAACATGATCGGCTCGTGATGCTCAATATGCTCCCTATTGTTCCATGAAATTGGGATCGTTAGGGTGCATTGTGGATATTATGGCATCAGCATTGGCGGGATGCCGAGCCGGCATCGTCCGGGCGGCACGCATGTGGAAGCAGAAACGCCCCGCTGGCCGGAGCGGTTCCGGCCAGCGGGGCGTTTCCGGGGCGGACCGTCCGCCGGCAGGGGGGGGCGCAGATGCGCCCCGCGTCATTTGTCGACCAGCCGCTTCGGCACCGACAGCGCGAGCAGCCCGCCGAGCACGAGGAACCCGGCGAGCATGTACATGCCCGAATCGTTGGCGCCCGTCGCCTGCTTGAGCCAGCCCATCAGGTACGGGCTCAGGAAGCCGGCGAGGTTGCCGATCGAGTTGATCATCGCGATGCCGGCCGCGGCCGCCGTGCCGCCGAGGAACGCGGTCGGCAGGCTCCAGAACAGCGGCAGCGTGGTCAGGATGCCGATCGTCGCGAGCGTGAGGCCGAGCATCGCGAGCGCGGTCTGGTGCGCCCAGACCACCGACAGCACGAGCCCGAGCGCGCCGATCGCGGCCGGAATCGCGACGTGCCAGCGGCGTTCGCGGTGCCGGTCCGCGCTGCGCGCGATCAGGATCATCGCGACCACCGCGGCTGCATACGGAATTGCCGACAGCAGGCCGATCATGAACGTGTCGGTCACGCCGGTGGCCTTGATGATCGTCGGCAGCCAGAAGCCGACGCCGTAGAGCCCCATCACGAACGAGAAATAGATCAGCGCCATCAGCCACACGCGCGGGCTCGACATCACGGTGCCGAGCGGCAGGTCTTCCTTGGTCGCTTCCTCCGCGTCGACGTTGCGGGTGAGCAGCGCCTTTTCCTCGTCGGTCAGCCACTTCGCCTTCGAGATCCGCTCGTCGAGCGAGAAGAACACGAGCACGCCGGCGAGCACCGACGGGATGCCTTCGAGCAGGAACAGCCATTGCCAGCCGTGCCAGCCGCTCACGCCGTCGAACGCCTTCAGGATGAAGCCCGAGATCGGCCCGCCGATCACGCCGGACAACGCGACCGCCGTCATGAAGAACGTCGTCATCCGGCCGCGCCGGTGCGCGGGATACCAGTAGGTGAGGTAGAGGATCACGCCGGGGAAGAAGCCTGCCTCGGCGACGCCGAGCAGGAAGCGCATCACGTAGAACATCGCGGGCGTCGTGACGAACATCGTCAGGATCGAGATCACGCCCCACGTCGCCATGATGCGGGCGATCCACACGCGCGCGCCGACCTTGTGCAGGATGATGTTGCTCGGCACTTCGAAGAGGAAATAGCCGAAGAAGAAGATCCCGGCGCCGAGCCCGTAGACGGTGTCGCTGAGATTCAGGTCGCTCGCCATCTGCAGCTTCGCGAAGCCGACGTTCACGCGGTCGAGATACGCGACCACGTAGCACAGCAGCAGGAGCGGCACGAGCCGCCACGACACCTTGCGATAGGTTGCTTCCTCGAATGCGCCGGACGAGCCCGGCAGCGACTGCGTCGATGTTGCCATGTTGTCTCCTGTCCTTGTAATTGGCCGGAGAAGGCGTAGCGGTGCCTCGTCCGGAGTCGTGCGAAGCCATGCGCGTGTGCCGCGGCGGTTGCCGGTCGCGGCACGCTGCGGCAAGGGGGATACGGCTAGATGCAGCGCCCGCCGTCGACTTCGAGACAGACGCCCGTGATGAACTCGGCCTCGTCGGATGCCAGGTACAGCGCCGCGTTCGCGATGTCCTGCGGCGTCGAGAAGCGGCCGAGCGGGATCGTCGCGAGGAAGCGGCTGCGGTTCTCGGGGGTATCCTCGCAGCCCATGAACTCCGTCATCAACGCGGTTTCGCCGAGCACGGGGTTGATGCAGTTCACGCGGATGCGGTCGGCGCCGAGTTCGGCCGCGAGCGACTTGCTCGCGGTGATCATCGCGCCCTTCGTGCTGTTGTACCAGACGAGGCCCGGCCGCGGCCGCACGCCGGCCGTCGACGCGACGTTCACGAACACGCCGCCGCCCCGCTCGCGGAAGTACGGAACGAAGGTCTGCACGCACCAGAACAGGCTTTTCATGTTGACCGCGTACACGCGGTCGAATTCGGCTTCCGACACGTCGAGCACCGGCTTGTTGCGGTGCGTGGTGCCCGCGTTGTTCACGACGATCTGCACCGCGTGGAAATCGTCGAGCGTCGCCTGCAGCAGCGCGTGCCAGTCGTCCTGCCGCGACACGTCGCCGGCCACCGCGATTGCCTTGCCGCCCGCGAGCGCGATCTCGCTCGCGACACGCTCGGCCGCCGCGCCGTTCAGGTCGTTGACGACGACGTTCGCGCCTTCGCGCGCATATGTCTTCGCGATGCCTTCGCCGAACCCCGAGCCGCCGCCCGTGACGATGGCCGTCTTGCCGCTCAACCGCATGGTGTGTCTCCTGTGCTGGATTTAGTGTCGTCGTGCTTCGGCATGCGGCCGCGCGCTGCCGGCCGCATGCCGCGTCCTGCTTGTCGCGCGTTCAGCCGTGCCGGATCGCGATCGTTTTCAGCGCGGTGAAGCCGTACAGTGCCTCGAAGCCTTTCTCGCGGCCATGCCCCGAATGGCCGACACCGCCGAACGGCAGCTCGACGCCGCCGCCCGCGCCATAGTTGTTGATGAATACCTGGCCGGCCCGCAGGCGCCGCGCGATACGCATCTGGCGTGCGCCGTCGCGCGTCCAGATGCCCGCGACGAGGCCGTACGGCGTGCCGTTCGCCAGCGCGACGGCTTCGTCTTCGTCGACGAAACGCATCGCGGCGAGCACGGGGCCGAACACTTCCTCCTGCGCGAGCCGGTGCGACGGCGGCACGTCGCGCAACAGCGCGGGTGCCTGGTAGAAGCCGCTTTCGGGTGCCTCGGCGACGACCTGCCCATGCGCGGCCATCGGAATGCCGTCGTGCTGCGCGTCGGACAGGAAATCCCACACGCGCTGCTGCTGCTTCGCGTTGATCAGCGGGCCGCAGTCGAGGTCGGCGCGGCTCGGACCGACGCGCAGCCCGTTGAACGCGGTGGCGAGCCGCTCGACGAGCGGCTCGTACACCGCGCGCTCGATCAGCACGCGGCTGCCGGCCGAGCAGGTCTGCCCGCCGTTCTGCACGATCGCCGACACGAGCACGGGCAGCGCCGCCTCGAGGTCGGCATCGGCGAACACGATCTGCGGCGACTTGCCGCCGAGTTCGAGCGTGACGGGTACGTGGTTCTCGGCCGCCATCTGCGTGACCAGCTTGCCGGTGGCCGGGGAGCCCGTGAACGAGATGTGGTCGATGCCGGGATGGCGCGCGAGCGCGGCGCCGGCCTCATGACCGTAGCCGGTGACGATGTTCAGCGCGCCGGCCGGCAGCCCGGCCTCGGCGGCCAGCTCGGCGACGCGCAGCAACGACAGGCATGCATCCTCGGCCGGCTTGACGACGCATGCGTTGCCGGCCGCGAGCGCGGCGCCGACGCTGCGCCCGAAAATCTGCATCGGGTAGTTCCACGGCACGATGTGGCCCGTGACGCCGTGCGGCTCGCGCACCGTCAGCACGGTGTAGCCGGCTTGGTAGGGAAGGGTTTCGCCGTGCAGCTTGTCGGCCGCGCCTGCGTAGAACTCGAAGTAGCGCGCGAGCGCGGCGGCATCCGCGCGTGCCTGCTTGAGCGGCTTGCCGGTGTCGCGTGCCTCGATCGTGGCGAGTTCCTCGAGGGAATCGGCCACGCGCGCCGACAGCCGCATCAGCACGCGGCCGCGCTCGGCGGCGCTTTTGGCGCCCCATGGGCCCGCGAACGCGTCGCGGGCCGCGGCGACCGCGCGCTCGATGTCGGGCGCCGTGCCGCGGGCAATGGCTGCGAACGGCTGGCCGTCGGACGGATCGACGACCGCGATGGTTTCCAGTTGCGCAGGCAACGTCCATTCGCCTGCGATGAAGTGCTTCGCCTCTTCCATGCGTGCTCCTGTCTTCGCGTCGACCGGCGACGGCGCCCCGGTGCCGACGCCGATTCCATGCAACGCGGCCGGTGGTTCGACGGCCGGACATCGGGAACGATTATCGCGCCGATCGTCATCCGGACGCCACCGGTCGATTGGCTATAATGGCGCATTCCGCTGGGGGACGCCTGCGGCGATGCATCGGCCGCGGCGCCCTGTCCCGAATTCCCATCGACCTACAGAGAGTGCTCATGAGCTTCAACCATGTTCCGGCCGGCAAGGACCTGCCGCAAGATTTCAACGTGATCATCGAGATTCCCGCGCAAAGCGACCCGGTGAAGTACGAGGCGGACAAGGAACTGGGCCTCCTCGTCGTCGACCGTTTCATCGGCACGGGCATGCGCTATCCGGTGAACTACGGCTACATCCCGCAGACGCTGTCGGGCGACGGCGATCCGGTCGACGTGCTGGTGATCACGCCGTTCCCGCTGCTGGCAGGCTCGATCGTGCGTTCGCGCGTGCTCGGCATGCTGCAGATGACCGACGAGTCGGGCGTCGACGCGAAGCTGGTCGCGGTGCCGCACGACAAGGTCTGCCCGATGACGGCCAACCTGAAGTCGATCGACGACGTGCCCGAGTACCTGAAGGACCAGATCAAGCACTTCTTCGAGCAATACAAGGCGCTCGAGAAGGGCAAGTGGGTGAAGGTCGAAGGCTGGGCCGGCATCGAAGCCGCGCACAAGGAAATCGCCGACGGCGCAGCGAACTACAAGAAGTAAGCCGGCTGGCCGGCCTCGCGGCCGGTTCGTTCGGAACGCAAACCGCGCGTGTCTCGTCAGGAGGCCGCGCGGTTTTGTTTTGTGCGCGGGCCGGCGCCCGGGGTGGCCTTCTTTCGGGGGCGCGCGGGGGCCGGCGCAGGCAGGGCGGTCGCGTTCGATGCGCTTCTCGCACGATTCGCGCGCGTGGCGCGGCCGGTGGCGGTGACCGGATTCGCCGGGGTTTCGACCGCGTCGGCGGTGGTCTTTGTTGCCGATGCACGGCTGCGCGCCGGCGCGGCAGCAACGTCGGTGCGTGGTTTGGCGACGGACTTGCCGCCGGCTGCCGGCGCTTTCCGCTTCGGTGCGGCCTTCGTGGCCTTCGTGGCCGCCTTGCCGCGAGACGGGCCCTTTTTCACTTCGGCTGCGTCGTCGGTCTTCGCACGCTTCGTGGCAGGCGTGGCCTTGGTCTTCTTGGGCGCTTGCGCGGCCTGTCCGCGCTTCACGGTTTTTGCGGGCACGGACGCTTTCCCGTCATTCCCGGCCTTCGCGGCTTTCTTGACGGGCTTGTCCGTTTCAGCGGCCTGCGTCGCGATGTCGACAGACTGCGCCTTCGCCTTCTTCTGCCCGCGCTTACCGGCCTTCAACCCTGCCTTCAACCCGGCCGCATCGACGTTCCCGTCGATCGACATCCCGGCCGGCAACACCGACTCGAGCGTCCGGATCCCGGCCGCCAGTTCGCGTTTCTGCGCGGCCGTGAGCCGCTTCACCCAGTACTCGGCACGCGATGCGATCGACCGGTCGGGCAGCGGGAACGACGCGAGCACCGCGCGCGGCTTGCGCGAGCGCGTGTAGCGCGCGCCCTTGCCGGACGCGTGCTCGTCGAAGCGCGCGGCGACATCGGTCGTGATGCCCGTGTAGACGCTGTCGTCGGCGCATTCGATCAGGTACAGAAACCAGGACATGGCAGGGCGGCGGGATGCGAAGCCGCCAGTGTCTCAGAAAAGGCGCGTGTCAACGCCATCGATCGCCGTGCCCGTCGCGAAAACGGCTCGGCGCCGCGCCGAGTTCGCGCGTGAAGAAGCGCGTGAACGCGCTCGTCGAACGGAAGCCGACGCGCACGCCGATCTCGCCGATCGGCAGTTGCGTATTCAGCAGCAGGTCGCGCGCCTCGCCGAGCCGCGCCTGCGCGACGAGCGCATGAAAGCCGACCGCCTCGCGATGCAGCCGCCGGCGCAGCGTCCAGCGCGACATCGCGAAGCGCGTGCACACGTGCTGCATCAGCGTGTCGGTCGGTACATCGGCTTCGTCGGCGGTACGCAGCCAGTCGCGCACGCATTGCTCGACCGACGAGCCGAACGTCGAGCGCACGCGTACACGCTCGCGCACGGCGTCGGCCGCGTGACGCTGAATGCCGGCGAGCGGCGCGTTGTAGCGTTCGAACGGCGTGTCGAAGTGCGCGGAGCGCAGCACGATGCGGTTGTGCGCGGCATCGAACGACATCGGTGCGCCGAGCATGTCGCGCAGCGCGGCGGTGGGTGCGAACGCGCGGCCGGCGAAGGCGGCGTCGTCGACGCACACGTGCGGATCGTACAGGCGGGCGAGCGCGGCGAGGATCGCGAGGTTCGCGAATGCGCTGCCCGCGTGCCGGCCGTCGCCTTCGTTCACGTATTCGAGCGCGATCGCGTCGCCGTTCTCGTGCGCGAACACCCAGTCGACGTTGCCGATCAGCTCGCGATAGTGCAGGTAGCCGTGCAGCGCGTCGCGCAGTGTCGCCGCGTTGCACGTGACGCCCGCGAGTTCCGGGAACGGCGCGAGCCACGGCACGACCTGCGGCGGCGGGCAATGCCACGACAGCGGCCATGCGCTCGTGAGCCGCATCGCGGCGACGTGCCGGTCGCCCGCGATGCGGCGCGTGTCGTCGGCAAGCTCGGCCGGACCGATGCCGAGCGTGTCGTAAAGCGGTGCGAGATCGATGCCGTTCGCGCGCGCGTCTTCGCACAGCCAGCGGTAGATCCGCACGGATACCGATTTCTGTTGCAACTCCATGTCTGTCCCCCTTCGTCATGCCGTTCGGGTTTGTCCCCGCTGCGAGAGGTCAACGCATGCTCCTGCCGGTCAAGCGTGGTGACCGGTCAATTTTTAGACTCGGACGCTGGAGTGTGGCGACAAGTACAACAGAACGATTCAGGAGGATCAATGAAAACTTCGCTGTTCCGGTGTTCGACGATTGCGTCCGCGTGTGCGCTCACGGTGCTGCTCGCGTCGTGCGGCGGCGACGACATCCACGCGGGTCCGGCCGCGCCGGCCGACCCCGATGCCGCGGCCGACCAGCGCGCGGCCGCGCTCGTCGCGCAACTGACGACCGACGAGAAACTGCAGCTCGTGCACGGCACGGGCCTGCCGGCGCTCGACCTGGGCGGCCCGTTCCCGGCCGACGCACTCAATGGCGCGAGCTACATCCCTGGCGTGCCGCGGCTCGGCATTCCGGCCGTCAGCAGCGCCGATTCGGCGGGCGGCGTGAACGTGAAGAACGCGCGCGTGACCGCGCTGCCCGCACCGGTCGCGCTCGCGGCAACGTGGGACCCGGCGCTCGCCGGCACCTACGGCACGCGCATCGCGCTCGAACTGCGTGCGCTCGGGTTCGCGGAAGGGCTCGGCGGCGGCGTGAACCTCGCGCGCGAGCCGCGCAACGGCCGCACGTTCGAATACATGGGCGAGGATCCGGTGCTCGCGGGCACGCTGAGCGCCGCGCGCACGCAAGCGACGCAGGCGCAGAAGGTGATCGCGACGATCAAGCATTTCGCGTTCAACGACCAGGAAACCAACCGGATGACGATCGATTCGGTCGTCGACGAGCGGACCATGCGCGAGGCCGAACTGCTCGCGTTCGAGATCGGCGTGAAGGACGGCCAGCCGGGCAACGTGATGTGCTCGTACAACAAGCTGAACGGCGTGTACGCGTGCGAGAACCCGTATCTGCTGACCACGGTGCTGAAGAACGAATGGGGCTTCAAGGGCGTCGTGCAGTCCGACTGGGGCGCGACGCATTCGACGGTCGCGGCCGTGCAGGCGGGGCTCGACGAGGAGGAACCGGGCGCGGCGGACGACAACAACGCGCCGCTCGGCTCGTTCTTCAACACGAAGCTGCGTGCGGCGCTGCAGGCCGGCAGCGTGTCGGCCGCGCGGCTGAACGACATGGTGCAGCGCAAGCTGCGCACGCTGATCCGCATCGGCGTGATGGACGCACCGCCGAAGCCGGGCGGCGCGATCGACGAAGCGGCCGGCAACGCCGATGCGCTCGCGATCGCGCGGCAATCCGCGGTGCTGCTGAAGAACGCGGCCGCGCCCGGCGATGCGCAGCCCGTGCTGCCGCTGGCGGCCGGCGCGCTGAAGTCGGTCGTCGTGATCGGCGGGCATGCGGACGCGGGCGTGCTGTCGGGCGGCGGCTCGGGCGCGGTGCCGGCGATCGACGGCAATGCGGTGACGACCTGCCAGCAACCCGCCGACACGCTGTTCGGCGGCTGTGCGACGTGGTACAAGTCCGCGCCGCTCGCGGCGATTCGCGCGAAGGCGCCGAACGCGGCGGTCAGCTACCTCGACGGAACCGACGCGAATGCCGCGGCGAGCGCGGCCGCGCAGGCCGATGTCGCGATCGTGTTCGCGACGCAGTGGCAGACGGAAGGGCTCGACCTCGCGAGCCTGTCGCTGCCCGATGCGAAGGCCGATCCGTACAACCAGCAATACGACCAGAACGCGCTGATTGCGGCGGTCGCGGCGAAGGCGAAGCGCGTGATCGTCGTGCTCGAGAACGGCAGCCCCGTGCTGATGCCGTGGCTCGCGAACGTGCATGGCGTGCTCGAAGCGTGGTATCCCGGCGCGCAGGGCGGCCAGGCGATCGCCGATCTGCTGTTCGGCGATGCGAACCCGTCGGGCCGGCTGCCGCTGACGTTCCCGAAGCAGGAGGCCGACCTGCCGCAGCCGGCGATCGATCCGTCGCGCACGCAGACCGTCTACGCGGAAGGGCTCGCGTACGGCTATCGCTGGTTCGACGCGAAGGCGATCGAGCCGCTGTTCCCGTTCGGCTACGGGCTGTCGTACACGACGTATGCGTTGTCGGCGATGTCCGCGCGGGCCGATGCGGCAGGCAACGTGACGGTCGGCGTGACGGTGACGAACACCGGCGCGCGGGCCGGTGCGCAGACGGTGCAGATCTACGCGGCACTGCCCGCGTCGCTCGGCGAACCGCCGAAGCGCCTCGTCGGCTGGACCAAGGTCGCGCTGCAGCCGGGCGAGGCGCGTACCGTCAGCGTTGCGGTGCCGGCGCAGCGCTTCGCGGTGTGGGATGCGAATGCGCATGCGTGGCGGATCGCCGCGGGCAGCTACGGGCTGTCGGCGGCGGCTTCGTCGCGTGACCCGCAGGCGCAGTCGACGACGGTGACGCTCGCCGCGCACTGAGCCGGGCGGCCACGCGGCATGCGGCGTGGCCGGTCGCGGTCTCGCCGCATGCCGGCACGTACCGGCACGTTCCGGCGCGCAGTCGTTACCCGGCGCCGCGCCGGAACGGATCGTGTTCGCGCAATTCGTCGACGTACGCGTGGATATGCTCGGTCTCGCGTTCGAGAAAGCGCGCGACGGCGTCGGAGAATGCCGGGTGCGCGAGCCAGTGCGCGGAGTGCGTGACGGTCGGCAGGAAGCCGCGCGCGAGCTTGTGTTCGCCCTGCGCGCCGCCTTCGAACGTGTCGAGCCCGGCCTCGATGCAGAATTCGAGCAGCTGGTAGTAGGCCGTCTCGAAATGCAGGCACGGCACGTGCTCGACCGCTCCCCAGTAGCGGCCGTACAGCGTGCCGCCGCCGTTCTCGCCGCGCCGGTAGACGGCGAGTGCGCTCGCGATCGGCTGGCCGCCGGCTTCCGCGATCACGAGCAGCAGGTTCTCGGGCATCGTCGCACCGATCGTGCGGAAGAAGTCGAGGTTCAGGTACGGGCTCGAATAGTGTTCGCGATAGGTCTGCCGGTAGCAGCGCGAGAAGAAGCGCCAGTCGGCGTCGGTGATCCGGTCGCCGGTCAGCCGCCGGAACGTCACGCCCGCCTCGTGCACCTTGCGCCGCTCCGCGCGGATGTTCTTGCGCTTCTTCTGCTCGAGCGTGCCGAGGAAATCGTCGAAGTGGCGGTAGCCGTCGTTGATCCAGTGGAACTGCACGCCTTCGCGCAGCATCATGCCCATCGATTCGAGGAGCGCCGCTTCGTCGCCGGTCGGGAACAGCACGTGCAGCGACGACACGTCGCTCTGCTCGGCGAATGCGAGCAGCGTGGCCGCGAGGCGGCGGCGCGCATCGTCGTCGGCCGCGAGCAGGCGCGTGCCCTGCACGGGCGTGAACGGCACCGCGCACAGCAGCTTCGGGTAGTACGGCAGGTCGTTGCGCTGGTACGCGTCGGCCCAGGCCCAGTCGAACACGTATTCGCCGTACGAATGCTGCTTCGCGTAGACGGGGGCGGCGGCCGCGAGGCGGCCGGTGCGCTCGTCGGTCAGCGTGACGAAATGCGGCGACCAGCCGGTGTCGTCGACCGCGCAGCGCGCGACGTGCAGCGCGTCGAGGAATTCGTGGCGCAGGAAGGGCGTCGGCTGCGCGTCGCGGGCGAGCAGCGCGTTCCATTCGTCGGCCGGGACCTCCGCGGGAGACGACAGGATGCCCGTGCGATAATCGATGCGTTCGTGTTTCAAGCGTGAATCCGTACCGTTCTGTGTCGCCGGATGCGAGGGCCTGCGTGGCCCGCACCGGGACGATTTCGTCAGCCGTTCAGGGCGCGCCGCCGGGCTGCGCCAATCCCGCCATGAAGACCCGACTCGCTCTCGCCCAGATCAACGTCACCGTTGGCGATTTCGCCGGCAACGTCGCGCGGATCATCGCGGCCGCGCGCGCCGCGCACAACGATGGTGCGCAGTTGATGGTCGCACCCGAACTTGCGCTGTCCGGCTATCCGCCGGAAGACCTGCTGCTGCGGCCGGCGTTCTACGCGGCGGCCGCGGCCGCGCTCGACGCGCTCGCCGGCGCCTTGAAGGCGTTCGACGGGCTCGCGGTGCTGGTCGGCCATCCGTTGCGCGGCGCGCCGGGCGGCGATCCGCATGCGCCAGCCGTCGATGGTAATGCAAACCGCCCGATCGAGCGCGGCGTGCCGCCCACCGATACCTACAACGCGGTATCGCTGATCGTCGGCGGCGAGATCGTCGGCACCTACCGCAAGCAGGACCTGCCCAACACCGAGGTGTTCGACGAGAAGCGCTACTTCGCGACGGACGCCGAGCCGCTCGTGTTCGAGCTGAACGGCGTGAAGTACGGCGTGATCATCTGCGAGGATGCGTGGCATGCATCGGCCGCGCAGATCGCGAAGGCGGCCGGCGCGCAGGTGCTGCTGATCCCGAACGGCTCGCCGTACCACATGAACAAGGAAGCGGTGCGCGTCGACATCCTGCGCGCGCGGATTCGCGAAACCGGGCTGCCGATGGTGTACGTGAACCTCGTCGGCGGCCAGGACGAACTCGTATTCGACGGCGGCTCGTTCGTGCTCGACGCGCAGGGCGCGCTCGTCGCGAGGATGCCGCAGTTCGACGAAGGGCACGCGATCGTCGAATTCGACGGCGCGCGGCCGCTGCCCGGCGCGATCGCGCCCGAGCTGTCGACCGACGCGCAGGTGTACCGCGCGCTCGTGACCGGCGTGCGCGACTACATCGGCAAGAACGGCTTTCCGGGCGTGCTGATCGGGCTGTCGGGCGGTGTCGATTCGGCGCTGGTGCTCGCGGTCGCATGCGATGCGCTCGGACCCGGGCGCGTGCGCGCGGTGATGATGCCGTCGCGCTTCACGGCCGACATCTCGACCACCGATGCGGCGGACATGGCGCGGCGCGTCGGCGTGCGCTACGACGAGATCGCGATCGCGCCGATGTTCGACGCATTCCGCGCATCGCTCGCGGGCGAGTTCGCGGGCCGCGCGGAAGACGCGACGGAAGAGAACATCCAGGCGCGCATCCGCGGCACGCTGCTGATGGCGCTGTCGAACAAGTTCGGCTCGATCGTGCTGACGACCGGCAACAAGAGCGAGATGGCGGTCGGCTACTGCACGCTGTACGGCGACATGGCCGGCGGCTTCGCGGTGATCAAGGACATCGCGAAGACGCTCGTGTACCGGCTCTGCCGCTATCGCAACGAAACGGCCGACTATGCACTGCGCGACGTGATCCCCGAGCGGATCCTCACGCGTGCGCCGTCGGCCGAGCTGCGCGAGAACCAGACCGACCAGGACAGCCTGCCGCCGTACGACGTACTCGACGCGATCATGCGGATGTACATGGAAGAGGATCGGCCGCTCGCCGAGATCGTCGCGGCCGGTTATGCGCAGGCGGACGTCGAACGCGTGACGCGGCTCATCAAGATCAACGAATACAAGCGCCGCCAGGCGCCGATCGGCATTCGCGTCACGCATCGCGCATTCGGGCGCGACTGGCGCTACCCGATCACGTCACGTTTTACCGAACGCCTCGACTGAGCCGTGATGGGCCGCATGCGGCTCGCAGGCTTACAATCGGGGTCGCGATTTTTCATCCAAACGAGCATTGGGGGACAACCACCATGAAACGCATCACTGCCATCATCAAGCCGTTCAAGCTGGACGAAGTCCGCGAAGCGCTCGCCGAAGTGGGTCTCACGGGCCTGACCGTGACGGAAGTGAAGGGCTTCGGCCGCCAGAAGGGGCATACCGAGCTGTATCGCGGCGCCGAATACGTCGTCGACTTCCTGCCGAAGATGAAGATCGAGGTCGTCGTCGCGGAAGCGCAGGTCGACCAGGTGATCGACGCGGTGATCGGCGCGGCGCGCACCGGCAAGATCGGCGACGGCAAGATCTTCGTGTCGGATGTCGAGCGCGTGATCCGCATCCGCACCGGCGAAGAGAACGAAGCGGCCGTCTGAGCGCCGTATTCGTCAGCGGGCCGTTTCAGGCCCCGCCAATAAAAAACGGTGCGATACCCGGTTGGGTACCGCACCGATACGCGCCTCTCGCAGCAGCGTGGAAAGTGTTGCCGAATCGTTCTTTGACGGCGCCTGATCAGAACAGGTGCTGGATGCCGGCGTAGACGCCGGTCTGGCTGCCGCCCGGATTCGGGTTGCCCGTCGACACGGCCGTACCGGCGCCGTTCGCGTTCAGGCCGAAGTTGGCGTTCTTGCTGTTGCGCACCGTCGCGACCTGCAGGTCGAACAGCGTGCGCTTCGAGATGTTGTACGAGCCGCCGACGGTGTAGATGTTCGCGTTGCCGCCGCCGTGGTTCGCGTTCACGTGATACACGGCCGCGATCAGCGCCGCTGCCGGCGTTGCCTGCCACGTCACGCCGCCCCAGACCTGCTGGGTGCCCGTCACGCCGGCGTTCACTGCCGGGCCGCCGCTGCCGTCCGCGCGCGAGGCCTGGTAAGCGGCCTGAACCTTGAACTGGCCGAGGAACACGTTCACGCCCGCGAAGTATTCACGCGAGTAGTTGAACACGTCCGAGAAGCGGCCGTTGCTGTCGCGCGTTTCGTCGTAGATGCCGCGCAACTGGAACAGCGAATTCGTATAGGTGACCTGTGCGCCGGCTGCACGGCCCGGTTGGCCGGCCGTCGTGTTGCCGTTGAAGCTGGTCGAGTTGGAGAACGAGAACTGGCCGTAGAAGTCGAGGCCGTAGAACTGCGGCGACTGGTACGACACGTTGTTGCTGGTCTTGTTCCAGTTGCGGCCGCGCACCAGCGAGGCCGTCGACCAGGCCGACTGGCCGAACGGGTCGAAGTCCCACACGCCGTTGGCGATTGCGAGTTCACGACCCAGCAGCAGCGTACCGTAGCGATCGTTCGAGATACCGACCGTCGCATAACGATCCCAGATCGAGCCGCTGAAGCCGCCCGTCATCGTATTGAACGCACCTTCGAGGTGGAACAGGATCTTGTTGCCGCCGCCGATGTCTTCGGTGCCCTTCAAGCCCCACAGGCTGGTGCCCCAGTCGCCGCTTTCCGCGCGCACCTGGTGGCCGTTTTGCAGGCCGTTCAGGTACTCGAGGCCGGCATCCAGGCGACCATACAGCGTGACGCTGCTCTGCGCGTGCGCCGTCACCACCCCAGCAGCCATCAGCGCGGCCGCGACCAAAGCTTTCTTCATCATCTCCTCCATACCCTGTCAAAAAGTCAACCCAGACTGCACGAGATGCCCGGAGCGCGAGCGCCGGGCAAAAGCGGGATAACCAGGGAGACCTCGTGCAGGGCCGGTAAGCGCAGCACGCGGGCAAGCGGACGGAAAACCGTTGAGCGGTCCCGCGCAGCCGGGTCGGCCTGCGGGGTCTCCTTGTAGTGTCGTGAAGCTAAACTACATTTCACGAACTTCGTTTTGCTACTTTGGTTA
The DNA here is from genome assembly GCF_004803625.1 of Burkholderia sp. LS-044. Classification (NCBI taxonomy): domain Bacteria; kingdom Pseudomonadati; phylum Pseudomonadota; class Betaproteobacteria; order Burkholderiales; family Burkholderiaceae; genus Burkholderia; species Burkholderia sp. LS-044. The sequence goes on along the minus strand of NZ_SSWO01000010.1, from coordinate 177,581 downwards.
CTAATTTAGCAAAAATACAATTTTGTGGCGATGGAAATCGTTGTTTGACTAACACCTGTCGCCAAATTGCCATGCAACACGGTAGGCAACAGGTGCGCCGAGGGTTTGCAATTAACGGAAAACCCTTGTCCCACAAGGGAGACACGGCTTTCGCAAACATGGATCAAGGATTGCCACTATTGACGTTGCAGGGGCCGCGGGCGTAAGCGCCATACAAGAGGAATTGGTAAGTATTTCGTAATGAATGGGCGGGCACCGGACGTCGCCGGCCCGTGCCTGTCGCGCTGGCACGGCAACCCGCGACGCGGTGCGCCGGCGCGCCCCGGTCAGGCAGGCTCCGGCCTCGCTTCGAGCAACTGCGTGCGAATCCAGCGATGCGCATCGGTGCGCGCGTGCTTCGCGTGCGAGTAGACCTTCACGGTGTAGCGCGGGATCTCGAACGGCGCCGGAAAGATGCGGATCGGCGCCGCGTGCCGCAGCGCCTGCGCGGCGCGGTTCGGCACGGTCATCAGCAGCGCGGATTCCGCAATCAGGAACGGCGCGGCCAGCACGGTCGGCAACTGCACGGCGACTTGCCGTGCGAGGCCGAGCCGGTCGAGCACGTGGTCGACGACGCCGCGCGACTCGTTCCACGGCGTGACGACCACGTGGCGTGCCGCCAGGTACTGGTCGAGCGTGAGCCGCCGGCGGACGTCCGGATGCGCGGCGCTCGCGATGACGACGTAGTCGTCGGAGAACCAGTCGAAGTCCTCGATGCCCGGCGCGTCGGCCGCCGATTCCTCGTGGTAGCCGAGCGCGAAATCGATGCGGCCGGCCGCGAGTTCGTCGACGGAAATCTTCCGGTCGGAATGCACGACGCGGATCCGCAACCGCGGCGCGACATGCTGGATGCGCGCGAGAAACGCCGGCAGCACCGCGAATGCCGTGTAGTCGGTCGCCGCGAACACGAACGTGCGGTCGCTTTGCGCGGGATCGAAGCGGCGCGCGCGGGCAAGCCCCTTCGACATCGCGTCGAGCGCGTCGCCGGCCCAGGTGGCGATGTCGTCGGCGCGCACGGTCGGCTGCATCTCGTTGCCGAGGCGCACGAACAGGGCATCGCCGATCGCGTCGCGCAGCCGCGCGAGCGCGTGGCTCAGCGCGGACGGGCTCAATGCGAGCTCGTGCGCGGCCGCGGCGACGGACCGGTGGCGGTACAGCGCGTCGAACACGAGCAGCAGGTTCAGGTCGAGACGGCGCAGGTCGGGATGCATCATGTTCAGGTCAGGATGAAAAACCTGCACTTCCTGCAGGCGCTGCGTGAACGTAGCATGACGATCTGATTGGCGCCAGCGCGGCTGCGCGGCGCCGCTTTCCGTTTCAAGTCCGGGCCGGAGGAGGGCTCATCCCGTGCAAATCGACATTCGTTCCGCCACCGTCGCCGACGTGCCGCAGATCCTGCGTTTCATTACCGAACTGGCCGTCTACGAGAAGGCGGAGCACGAAGTGGTCGCGACGCCCGCGTCGCTCGAGCGCAGCCTGTTCGGCGACGGATCGCCGGCGCGTGCGCTGATCTGCGAGGTCGACGGCGAGCCGGCCGGCTTCGCCGTGTATTTCTTCTCGTATTCGACGTGGCTTGCCCGGCAGGGGCTGTATCTCGAGGACCTGTACGTGTCGCCGCGTTTTCGCGGCGCGGGCGCCGGGCTGCGGCTGCTGAAGGCGCTCGCGCGGATCGCGGTCGAGTCGGGCTGCGGGCGTTTCGAGTGGAGCGTGCTCGACTGGAACGAGCCGGCGATCCGCTTCTACGAGAGCGTCGGCGCGGCGCCGCAGAGCGAATGGGTGCGCTACCGGCTCGCGGGCGACGAACTGCGCGCGTTCGCCGACAGCGCGCCGGTAAGCGCCGCATGAACGCCACGTAAATGCCACGTAAACGCAAAACGGGCGCCGCGAGGCGCCCGTTCGAACGTCGTGCGTTTCGTGCGCGTTACTTGAGGCTGCCGGACAGGAACCCGCGCAGGCGTTCGCTCTTCGGGTTCGCAAACACCTCGGACGGCACGCCTTCTTCCTCGACGCGGCCCTGGTGCAGGAACATCACGTGGTTCGACACGTTGCGCGCGAAGCCCATCTCGTGCGTGACGACGATCATCGTGCGGCCTTCCTCGGCGAGCTTCTGCATCACCTTCAGCACTTCACCCACCAGTTCCGGGTCGAGCGCCGACGTCGGTTCGTCGAACAGCATCACGTCCGGATGCATCGCCAGCGCGCGCGCAATCGCGACACGCTGCTGCTGGCCGCCCGACAGGTGTGACGGATACTGCTTCTCGACGCGCGGCGCGAGGCCGACTTTCTCGAGATACGCGCGCGCACGCTCCTCGGCTTCCTTCTTCGGGATGCCGAGCACGTTCACGGGCGCTTCCATCACGTTCTCGATCACGTTCATGTGCGACCAGAGATTGAAGTGCTGGAACACCATCGACAGCTTGGTGCGCACGCGCTGCAGCTGCTTCGTATCGGCCGCGCGCAGCGCGCCCGTCTTGTCGAGCGCGGTGCGCACTTCCTCGCCGTCGACGAAGATGCGGCCCGCATTCGGCTGCTCGAGGAAGTTGATGCAGCGGAGCATCGTGCTCTTGCCGGAGCCGGACGAGCCGATCACGCTGATCACGTCGCCCGAGTTCGCCTTCAGCGACACGCCCTTGAGCACCTCGTTGTCGCCGTATCGCTTGTGCAGATCGTCGACGAAAAGCTTCTGAGTCTGGGAATTCATCAATAGTCCTGCGAAAACTTACTTGCCTTGCGGGCGCAGATACGCGAGCCAGCGACGCTCGGCCTGGCGGAACAGCCACACGAGCGTGAACGAGATCACGAGGTAGAGCAGGGCGGCGATGCCGAACGCATGGAACGACATGTAGGTCGCCGAGTTCACGTCGCGGGCGATCTTCAGGATGTCCGGTACGGTCGCGGTAAAGGCGACGGTGGTCGCGTGCAGCATCAGGATCACTTCGTTGCTGTACAGCGGCAGCGCGCGGCGCAGTGCCGACGGCAGGATCACGCGGCGATACATCGTGAACGTGGACATCCCGTAGGCACGCGCGGCTTCGATCTCGCCGTACGACGTCGCCTTGATCGCGCCCGCGAAGATCTCGGTGGTGTACGCGCAGGTGTTCAGCGTGAACGCGAGCAGCGTGCAGTGCATCCCGTCGCGGAAGAACGCGTCGAGCATCGGCGTGCCGCGCACGGCCTGCAGGCTGTAGAGGCCCGTGTAGCAGAGCAGCAGCTGCACGTAGAGCGGCGTGCCGCGGAACACGTACGTGTAGAGCCACACGGCGCCCGACAGCCACTTCTTCTTCGACACGCGCGCGACGGCGAGCGGCACCGACAGGCAGAAGCCGAGGCCGATCGACACGACCAGCAGCCACAGCGTGATCGCGACGCCGGTGATGCGGTAGCCGTCGGTGTAGAGGTAGTTGCGCCAGTATTCTTGGATGAGGTCGATCATAGGTCAGCCTTGCGGACGCCGGTCGAGTAGCGCTTTTCGAGCCACATCAGCACGAAGTTCGAGATCGTCGTGATCGCGAGGTAGACGGCACCGGCGATCAGCGTGAAGAAGAAGAACCGCAGCGTGCCCTTGCCGGCGTCCTGCGACGCCTTCACGACATCGGCCAGGCCGATGATCGACACGAGCGCGGTCGACTTCACGAGCACCTGCCAGTTGTTGCCGATGCCCGGCAGCGCGAAGCGCATCATCTGCGGGAACATGATCCGCGTGAACACCTGCCAGCTGGTCATCCCGTACGCGCTGCCGGCCTCGAGCTGGCCGCGCGGCACCGACAGGAACGCACCGCGGAAGGTCTCGGTGAAGTACGCGCCGTAGATGAAGCCGAGCACGAGCACACCGGCGAGGAACGGGTCGATGTCGATCTGGTCCCAGCCGAGCGCGTCGGTCGCCATGTTCAGCCAGATCTGCAGGCTGTAGAACAGCAGCAGCATCAGCACGAGGTCGGGCACGCCGCGGATCAGCGTGGTGTAGACGGTGCCGACGCCGTTCGTGAAGCGGTTGCGCGACAGCTTCGCGCCCGCGCCGAGCAGCCCCAGCAGGAACGACAGCGCAAGCGAAAGCACCGCCAGTTTGACGGTTTGCCAGGTGCCAGCGAGGATCAGCGGGCCGTAACCTTGTAGAAACATATGTGGTCCCTGGTGTGGTCCCTAGTGGGGTCCCGTAGGGCGCACGCGGTGCGCCGCGAAAGACGCGCCCGCCAAGCTGCGCGGAACGCCCCGTGCGTATCATGACCGTCCGCCCCGGCATCGGTGCCGGGCCAGCCCGTCGCGCGAGCGGCGGGCGAGGGGGCGGGCGGCGCGTGGTCGACTGCCTGTACTGCCCGGACACGGGGCCGCCCCCGCATCCGTTGCCTCTTCTTTTCGACGCTCAGCGGGCCGAAGCCGAATAGACGCTGAACGCGAAATACTTGTGCGACAGCCGGTCGTACGTGCCGTCCTTGTGCATGTCGGCCAGCGCCTTGTTGATCTTGAGCTTCAGGTCCGTATCTTCCTTGCGCAGGCCGATCGCGGTGCCGTCGCCGATCGTCTTCGGATCCTTCACTTCCGGCCCGGCGAACGCGAAGCCCTTGCCGCGCGGCGTGCGCAGGAAGCCGTAGTCGGCTTGCAGCTCGTCCTGCAGCGTCGCGTCGAGGCGGCCCGAGCCGAGATCGGCATAGACCTGGTCCTGGTTCTGGTAAGGAATGATCGTCACGCCCTGCGGCTCCCAGTACGCCTTCGCGTAGGTTTCCTGCGTCGAGCCCTGCTCGACGCCCACGCGCTTGCCCTTCAGCGAGGCGATCGTCGGCAGCAGCGGCGAACCGGCCTTCGCGATCATCCGCGCCGGCGCGTCGTATACCTTGTCGGAGAAGTCGATCTGTTCGCGGCGCTTGTCCGTGACGGTCAGCGACGACACGATGACGTCGTACTTCTTCGCCTTCAGCGCCGGGATGATCCCGTCGAGATCCTGCGCCACCCACACGCATTTCACGTTGATTCGCTTGCAGATTTCCTTGGTGAGATCGACGTCGAACCCGACGATCTCGCCGCTCGGCGCGGTCGACTCGAACGGCGGGTAGCTGGCGTCGACGCCGATCCGCACGGTCTTCCACTCCTTCGCGAAGGCGCTGCCCGCCACGAGGGCGAGGGCGGCGCACAGGGCGGCCTTCTTCATTTCGATCCTTCTGTTGCTGACTTTCCGGGGGCGCTCGCGGCCGGTCGGACCGGGCGCCGCGGCGTATTCTAGACGGCCAAAATTCGCCGATCGGCGCTCTGGCGATGGCGGCCGCCGGAACGGCGAACGCCAAAAGGGCGGTATTTTACCCGAACGCGAAACCCGGAAACCGGCAATCCGGGCCGACCGATCGATTCTTCGAGGCATTGATCCGGCTGTTGCGATAATCGCCGCATTCGCAGCGGGCATTGGGTCAATTGCATCCGCAGATGCAACGATGCAGTGCGCGAGCGGTGGATTGTGGCGCGATTGGCACACTCATACAGTGACGGCATACCAGAACAGCGCCTCTCACGGAGTGTCCGTCCCATGTTCCAGATCCGCCGCGCCGCCGATCGCGACCAGCGCAGCCATGGCTGGCACGAATTCCTTCACAGCTTTCCTTGCGCGTCCGCCCGGAGCGGGCCGCCGGTCTTCGGCGCGTTGCGCGAACTGAACGAGGAATGCATCGCGCCGACCCGCGGCTACGGGATGCGGCCGTACCGGGATGCGGAAATCGTCACCTACGTGCTCGACGGCGCGCTCGCGCACCGCGACAGCCTCGGCAACGGGGCAATCGTGCGTGCGGGCGGCGTGCAGCGCTTGAGCGCCGGCACCGGCGTCATGCTCAGCGAAGCCAACGCGTCGTGCGACCAGCCGCTGCGCCTGCTGCGGATCTGGCTCGCGCCGGCCGGGGCGGGCGGCCGGCCCGGCTACGCGCAGACGCGCTTTGCCGACGGCGAGAAGCGCGGGCGGCTGCGGCTCGTCGCGGCGCCCGACGGCGGCGGCGGCGCGCTGCCGTTGGGCGCGGACGCACGCATCTTTGCGGGACTGATCGACGGTGACGAGGCGGCGGCGTTCGACCTGCCGGCCGGGCGCCGCGCCTATGTGCACGTGGTGCGCGGTGACGTCGCGGTGAACGGCCGCGCGCTGGCCGCGGGTGACGGCGCGCGGATCGGCGGCGTGGACGCGGTGGCGTTCGCACGCGGCCGGGCGGCCGAGGTGCTGCTGTTCGACGTCGCCTGAAACGCAAAAGGGGACGCAGGGCGGTGCCCGCGTCCCCTTCGAGGATGCCGCTCCGCGGAGCGGCCCCGCCGGCTTACTGCGCCGGTGCCGACGCGGCCTTGGCCGCGCGGTGCTGCTGCCAGCGCTCCTTCATCTTCTCGTGGCGCTGTTCCATCTTCGCGAACTGCTGCTTGAGCGCCGTGCTGACCGTGGTCTTCTGCTGGTCGTTCAGGCCGTTGTAGAACGCGAGCCACGCGGCGGACGTCTGCTCGCGCAGTTGCGCGTTCTGCTGCTCGGCCTGCTGGCGCGCGGCGTGCATCGCGCTGAGATCGAGGATCGGCTGGTTCTGCTGCGCCTTGAACTGCTCGCGCATCTGCTCGTGGCTCTTGCGCATCGCGTCATGGTTCTGCTTCATCGTGTTGACGGCGGCCTGCCACTGCTGTTCCTGCGATGCGTTGAGCTTCAGCTGGTCGTGCAGTTTCATGATCACGCCGAACGGGCCGCCGTCGTGCCCGCCGTGCATCTGGTGGGCGCCGGGGCCGCCCGGAGGCGGCATGTCGCCGGGTTGCGCGGCGTGCGCGGTGCCGAATGCGAGAGCGAGCACGGTGGCGGCCGCGATGGCCACGCGGGAAGTCTTCTTATACATTTCAGAAACTCCTTGTATCCAAAGGGTCCGGCGATGCGGTGCCGGGAAAGCCGTGTACCGCATCCGGTAAGACGCAGGTTAGCGAGGCAGGCCCCGGCCGGTGTTACGTGGCGCGGTGGCCGGGTTACCGCGCATTACAGTTCCCTTGCGCGGTAACCCGCAGTAACCCTTTCGTCCCTTTGTTTCGTTCTTCGACTCCGCCCTCGCGCGGTAAACTTCGAGCCATGACTACCCAGATCCTCATCGTCGACGACGACCAAGAACTCCGAGACCTGCTGCGCGACTATCTCGTGCGCCAGGGGATGGAAGTGTCCGTGCTGCACGACGCGGCGACGCTCGAGAAACGCCTCGAGCGCGAGCGGCCCGACCTGATCGTGCTGGACCTGATGATGCCGGGCGTCGACGGCCTGACCGCGCTGCGCCAGTTGCGCGCGGCCGGCGACGACATCCCCGTGATCATGCTGACCGCGCGGGCGGACGACGTCGACCGCATCGTCGGGCTCGAGCTCGGCGCGGACGATTACCTCGGCAAGCCGTTCAACCCGCGCGAGCTGCTCGCGCGCGTGCAGGCCGTGCTGCGCCGCCGCCGCGCGACGCCGTCGGCGGCGGCGCCCGAGCAGCGCGAGCCGTTCGGATTCGGCCGCTTCGTGCTCGACTTCCAGGCGCGTACGCTGTCGGTCGACGGCAAGCCGGCCACGCTGTCGAGCAGCGAATTCGCGCTGCTGAAGATCTTCGTGAACCATGCGCTGCGCACGCTCACGCGCGAGCGGCTGCTCGAGCTGCTGCACGGGCCCGAGTACGACGGCACCGACCGCGGCATCGACGTCCAGGTGTGGCGCCTGCGCCGCATTCTCGAAACGGATCCGTCGACGCCGCGCTTCATCCAGACGGTGCGCGGGCGCGGCTACGTGTTCGTGCCCGACGGCGAGGCCCATGCGCAAACCCATTGATTCACTGTTCGGGCGGCTGGCGCTGCTCGTCGTGGGTGTCCTGCTCCTGTCGCACTTCGCGTGGTTTTTCGCGATGCGGCTCGAGCGCAGCCAGATGCAGACGCGCTACGCGGTCGAAGAGGCCGCGTTCCTGGTCGACGCGGTGCGCCAGCACGTCGAGCGCACGCCCGACCAGCCGTTGCCGTCGCGTGTGCGGCTCGTGGCGCCGGACAGCGCCGACGTGCCGAACGGCGATCCGTCGAGCCTGCCGGCGGCGCTCAGGCGGTTCCGCGACGACGTGAGCGAGCGGATGCCGCCCGGCACGCGCGTCGAGCTCGGCGCACCCGGCCATCCGCCGGTGCTGTGGGTGAAGGAGCCGACCGACCGCAACTGGATCGTGGTGCCGGTGCAGCCGCTGCGGCCGCCGCGCTCGCTCGACCGGATGCTGCTGTGGCTCGGCACAATCTTCTCGGCCGGCGTGATTGCCGCGCTGTTCGCGGCCTGGCAGCTGCAGCAGCCGTTGCGTTCGCTTGCGCGCGCGGTCGCGCGCTTCGGCCGCGGCCAGCCGGTGCCGCCGTTGCGCGAGCGCGGCCCGCGCGAGCTGCGCCAGCTCACGCACGGCTTCAACCAGATGGTGGAGCAGGTGTCGCAGGCCGAAAGCGACCGTGCGGTGATGCTGGCGGGCGTGGCGCACGACCTGCGCACGCCGCTTGCGCGGATGCGGCTGCGGGCGGAAATGATGGACGACGTCCGGCTGCGCGATGGCGTCGTGCGCGACGTCGATTCGATGTCGCACATCGTCGACCAGTTTCTGGTGTTTGCCCACGGCGGGTCCGATCGCAGCGAGCCGGTGCCGGTCGATCAGGCGTGCGAGCGGATCGCACGCAGCTATCGCGCGGTCGCGCCGAACGCGCCGACGGTCCAGACCCGGCTCGACGCCGATCCGGGCTTCCGCCTGCCGACGGCGACGCTCGACCGGATCCTGTCGAACCTGCTGGACAACGCGCATGCGTACGGTGCGCCGCCCGTGCTCGTCGAGACGGCGCGCACGCCGGCCGGCTATGTGCTGTCGGTCAGCGACAGCGGCGGCGGGATCGCCCCGCGCGATCTCGCGGCGGCGACGCGGCCGTTCGTGCGGCTCGATCCCGCACGCGGCGGGAACGGCCACAGCGGGCTCGGGCTCGCGATCGTCGAGCGGCTCGTACTCAGGCTGGGCGGGGCGTGCGACATCGGCAACCGCCCCGAAGGCGGCCTGCGTGTCGCGATGACGTTCCCGTTCGAGGCCGTGCCGAAGGACGAACCCCACGCACAGGCCGCGTGAGCGGCTGCGGCGCCGGCCCGGCCGGGCTGGCGCCGCGTGGCATCATTCGCCGAACAGCGTGCCGAGCGTCTCGGCCGCGTTGCTGTCGATGGTGTTGTAGGTCACGCTGGTGGCCTCGAAGATGTAGACGGTCGTATACCGGCCGAGGCGCTCCAGGATTTCTTCCTGCAGCGATTCAGGCACGACGTTCATGTTGAGGTACCATGCCGTCGACGACAGCCGCGTCTGGAACGACCCGTATTCCTGCATCAATTCGTAGAACGCGTCGGCATCCTGATCGCGGCAGACGATCACCAAGTTTCCTGCCATTCCCTTTCCTCCCGCTCGTCGATCGATCCCCAGGGCCTGCGGATACCGGGAACGCGCAAGCGTTGCCATCGGTACGGCCGCAACCGACCCCAGGGGCCAGCCCCGATCATACCCGCTTAGTCGTATCGGGCTGATGACGCCCGACATGGTTTGCGCGTGCGTGCGGCGGGCGGGTTCCCGGCCGGGCCGGATCACGGCATAATTCGGGCCTGCGTGCCGGCCGAAGGAGTGCGGCCGGGCTGCTTGTACCGCGCACCCGTCATTCGCCCGCGCGCCAGGCACGATCCGTGCACCGCCTGCGCCGTTCCCGGACGGTTGTACCTGAAATACAGGTTGGTGTAGTGTCGTGCCGTCGCGGGCCGGCACGTCCGGCGCGCGGCAGCGCGTGCACGCACGGCGCACCGCGCTCGCGCGCGATCGTCAGTCAATCGAATTACCGCACCCGTGCGCTTTGCCATGAATCAACATCGACTGCCGGCTTCGTTCGGCCTTACCGGGGAGGGCGCCTGATGAACGTCGGATTCTTCAATCCGAACCGGACCGCCAACGCGTCCGCATGGCGTGTTCTGCCGAACCGGTGGGATTTCATCGCGTTTCCGCTGATCATCTGCCTGATCGCGATGGCGGTCGTCGGTTTCCACGAAACGATGGCGCCGATCGGCACCCTGCAGACGCAGAAGATCTCGCTCGACCCGTCGAACCTGCCCGAATACGCGCTGCGCACCACGCTGCGGATGCTCGCCGCGATGGTCGCGTCGCTCGCGTTCACGCTCGTCTACGGCACGCTCGCGGCCAAGAGCCGTCGTGCCGGCATGGTGCTGATCCCGATCCTCGACATCCTGCAGTCGGTGCCGGTGCTCGGCTTCATCTCGTTCACCGTCACGTTCTTCCTCGCGCTGTTCCCGAGCCGCGTGCTCGGCGCCGAGCTCGCGGCGATCTTCGCGATCTTCACGAGCCAGGCGTGGAACATGACGTTCAGCTTCTACCAGTCGCTGCGCACGGTGCCGCGCGACCTCGACGAAGTGTCGCGAGGCTTCCACCTGACGTCCTGGCAGCGCTTCTGGAAGCTCGAAGTGCCGTTCTCGATGCCCGGCCTGATCTGGAACATGATGATGTCGATGTCGGGCGGCTGGTTCTTCGTCGTCGCGTCGGAGGCGATCACCGTCGGCAACCAGACCATCACGCTGCCGGGCATCGGCGCGTATCTCGCGCAGGCGATCTCCGACAAGAACTTCGGCGCGATCGGCTGGGTGATCCTCACGATGACCGTCGTGATCCTCGCGTACGACCAGTTCCTGTTCCGCCCGCTGATCGCGTGGGCCGACAAGTTCCGGATGGAGAACACCGCGTCGGGCGACGCGCCGCAATCCTGGCTGCTCGACCTCGTCCGCCGCACGCGCCTGATTCATCAGCTGCTCGTGCCGGCCGGCTGGTTCTTCGCGAAGGCCGCGCGGATTCCGCTGCGCCTGCCGCTGTCGGGCGCGATGCGCTTCACGCTGCCGAAAGTCGAGAAGAAGGCGTCGCGCACGGTCGACATCGCATGGGCCGCGCTCGTGCTGCTCGGCACGGCCTATATCGTGTGGCGCGTCATCAGCTTCGTGTCGACCGGCGTAACGATGGCCGAGGTCGGCCATGTGGTCATGCTCGGGCTCATCACGCTGCTGCGCGTGGTCGTGCTGATCGCGATCGCATCGGTCATCTGGGTGCCGATCGGCGTGTGGATCGGGCTGCGTCCGCGGCTCGCCGAGAAGCTGCAGCCGCTCGCGCAGTTCCTCGCCGCGTTCCCGGCGAACCTGCTGTTCCCGGTGTTCGTGATCGTGATCGCGCGCTTCCACCTGAACGCCGATATCTGGCTGTCGCCGCTGATCGTGCTCGGCACGCAGTGGTATATCCTGTTCAACGTGATCGCCGGTGCGACGTCCTACCCGAACGACTATCGCGAAGCGGCGACGAACTTCCGCATTCGCGGCTGGCAGTGGTGGCGGCAGGCGATCCTGCCCGGCATCTTCCCGTACTACGTGACCGGCGCGATCACCGCATCGGGCGGCGCGTGGAACGCGAGCATCGTGTCGGAAGCCGTGCAGTGGGGCAATACCAGGATCGAGGCGCACGGCCTCGGTGCCTATATCGCGCAGACCACCGCCGCCGGCGACTTTCCGAAGATCATCCTGGGCATCGCCGTGATGTCCCTGTTCGTTACCCTGTTCAACCGCCTGCTGTGGCGTCCGCTGTATGCCTTCGCCGAAGCGAAGCTGCGGCTCGACTGAGACCGATTGAGAGCGAAACGCGATGCACAATCCGAATGCTGTAAACGCCCCCGTCCAGACGAACCAGCCGCCGCGCCTCGGTGAGGAAATCCTGCGCGTCGACCACGTCTGTCGCGGCTTCAACAAGACGCAGGGCGAGCTGCTCGTGCTCGACGATGCGAACCTGTCGCTGCGCGAAGGCGAGATCGTCGGCCTGCTCGGCCGTTCCGGCTCGGGCAAGTCGACGCTGCTGCGCATCATCGCCGGGCTGATCGAGCCGACCGGCGGCGAGGTGACCTACCTCGGCAAGCCGCTGCGCGGCCCGGCCGAAGGCGTCGCGATGGTGTTCCAGACCTTCGCGCTGTTCCCGTGGCTCACCGTGCTGCAGAACGTGGAAGCCGGGCTGGAAGCGCTCGGCGTCGGCGCGCGCGAGCGACGCGAGCGTGCGCTTGCCGCGATCGACCTGATCGGTCTCGACGGTTTCGAGAACGCGTACCCGCGCGAGCTGTCGGGCGGCATGCGCCAGCGCGTGGGCTTTGCGCGCGCGCTCGTCGTCGACCCGACGATCCTGCTGATGGACGAGCCGTTCTCGGCGCTTGACGTGCTGACCGCCGAAACGCTGCGTACCGACCTGCTCGACCTGTGGACGCAAGGCCGCATGCCGATCAAGTCGGTGCTGATCGTCACGCACAACATCGAGGAAGCGGTGTTCATGTGCGACCGGATCCTCGTGCTGTCGTCGAATCCGGGTCGCGTGATCGCCGAGATCAAGGTGCCGTTCAAGCATCCGCGCAACCGGCTCGACCCGGCGTTCCGCAAGCTGGTCGACGACATCTACGCGAAGATGACGGCCCGCCAGACCGGCGAGGCGACGAAGAAGGGGCTGGAGCTCGGCAGCTGGCTGCCGCAGGTGTCGACCAACCTGATGGCCGGCCTGATCGAGACGCTCGCGATGGCGCCGTACCACGGTCGCGCGGACATGCCGGAAATCGCGCGCACGCTGCATCTCGAGGTCGACGACCTGTTCCCGATCGCCGAAGTGCTGCAATACCTCGGCTTCGCGGACGTGCGGGAAGGGGACGTGTTCCTGACGCCGCCGGGGCGCGTGTTCGCGGAATTCGGCACGCAGGAGCGCAAGCTGATGTTCGCCGACCACCTGCTGAAGCACGTGCCGCTCGCTGCGCGGATCAAGAAGGTGCTGAACGAGCGCCCGGGCCATCGCGCGCCGCGCGTGCGCTTCGAGCAGGAGCTGGAGGATTTCCTGTCGGACGGTGCCGCCGAGGAGACGCTCGACGCGGTGATCGACTGGGGGCGTTACGGCGAGATCTTCTCGTACAACGACCAGACGGAGATCTTCAGTCTCGAGGACGTCGAGACCTGAAGCTGGCCAGGTCTCGACAGCATCCGGCGGACACGGCGCGAATTCCATGACCTATGACTGAAAAAGGGAATCTGTACGCCGTCGCGGTGGAAACGTTTGACCTGGTGCTCGTATCCGTTATCGACTCCCCGGGTCCACAGATCTTTCGGGCGAAGGTCGAGCGCATCTATTCCAGCGGCAAGAGCATCACGCCGGATCGCCTCGGGGCGGTGATCGAGTTCTGCGGGGGTCCGCCGACCTGGGGCAATGTGCCGCTTCAGGCCGGGGAGTGCGCCCTCATGTTCGTGAGAGTGCAGGCCGGCATGCTCCATGAATATCCGTGGCGCGGACACATGGTGCTGGAGGAGATGGACGGGGAATCGTACGCCAGGCTGCAGATTCCCGAGTTGTGGTTGAGGGACGATCTGCCGGAAGCCGTGAAGGCCGCGACGCGTCCGCATCCGACCAGGCGGAATGCGTCGATCGTCAGGCTCGGTGTGCTGGAGCATTACCTGATGGACTTGATCGGAAAGTCGGCGCGCTGAGCCGAGCGCGCGATTCATGCGCAATGATTCGCGCCGGCGCGGTTGGAGCCGTCGCAGGGCAGTCGATGTCCGGGCCAGCCGCCGGCACGCGGTGCCTCCGCTACTGCAAATTCCCCCACCGATCGACCGCCGGCTCCGCCGACGCCCACTTCCAGTGCGTGCCTTGCTGGCACGCATTCGCGAAAAACCAGTCGGCCTTGTCGCCGTCCTTCACCGAGAACGCGAATTCCTTGCACAGCGCGAGCGCCGACGAGTACGCGCGCGTGACCCGCACTTCGCCTTCGCCGTTTTCGAGCGGCAGCGTGTTCTTCACCTTCCACGGCTTCACTTCGCCGACGGCGAGACTGCCGGCCGTCTTCGCGATCGCGTCCTGCTGGTTCTGATGGAGCTGCTTCATCGTGCGGTTCACGGCTTCGTCGGTCGCGGCCTGCACGGCGATCCCGACGCCGACGCCGACCGCCGGGTTCGCGGTGACGAGGCCCGTTGCGGCGCCGGCAAGCGCGCCGCTCGCCGCGCCGACCGACCCGCAGCCCGACAGCGTGGCCGCCGCCGCGCACAGCGCGCCGATGGCCGCGATACGGATCGCGACGCTCATTGCAGCGAGCCCCAGCGTTCGGTGGCCGGTTCCGCCGACGCCCATTTCCACACGGGGCCGTCGCGGCAGATCGTGGCGACGTAGAACGCCGATTGCGCGGCCTTGTCGGCTTTCGCGGGCGTGTCGACCGCGAACACGATTTCCTTGCAGTCGAGCGGGCCGATGCTGATCATCCGGCTGACCGTCACGCGGCCCTGTTCGTCGTCCTCGATCGGGAACGAGTGGTGCGTCGACCACGGCGCGACGCCGCCCACGTCGAGCGGGCCGGCCGCCTTCGCGATCTGTTCCTGTGTGTAACGGTGTGCGACGCGCTGCGAGTACTGGACGCCCGCACGCGCACCGGCGACGGCGCCGAGGCCGATGCCCGTCGCGACGGCGGCGTTGTTGGTGACCTTGGAGGCGATCGCGGCACCCGCGATACCGGCGCCGGCTGTCGCGCCCTCGCTGTACAGCGAGTTGCAGCCGGACAGCAGTGCGGCCGCGGCGATCGCGGCCAGCACGACGCGCGCCGGGATGGCCCGGCGCGGCGATTCGAAACGAATGTTCATCCCTGAGTGCAAGTCCTGTCTGGGTGAGCGGCAACGCGTGCGCGCCCTCATGCCGCGTCATTGTTTCGCAATTGTCATAGGAAAAATGCAAAGCTTTGACAAATCGCCGGACGGCATCCCGCGCGCGTACGCGCGGCGTTATTGTCAGACAGGTGGATCGTGAGGGGTCGAAACGTTACAAATTGAAGGTAATTGTTACTTTGGCGTGCAAGGAAGCGACCTAGACTTTTCAGTTATGGAATGTTTCTACGACGGCCTCGGGCCGCGCCGCACATGAGACACCCGGCCATGCGACGTTCGAAACGGTTTTCGCCCCGGCCGCCCGACACAGGGGCGGTTCGCCCGCATCCGCAGACCGACGCGCCATCGGCACCGCCTGCCGGCGCGCCCGGCGAGACGCCGTCCGACGGCGATCACAACCAGGGTGGTGCCCGCCCGGAAGGGCTCGACTATCAGCGGGATCTCGGTCAGGAGCAGGACGCCTGATGTCGTTGTCGTCGTATTCCGCCGCTGCCTTTCACACCTGCATTTCTCACGTCTGAATCGCCGCACGGCCGCCTTCGGGCAGCCGTGCCAGCCTTGGCGCGCGCCGCGCGCCAGCCCATCGAATCGAGGAGGGAAAGCCGCATGAGCAGATTGATCGTGGTATCGAACCGTGTCGCCGCCGGCGAGGACACGCGCCCGAGCGCCGGTGGCCTGGCGGTCGGCGTGATGGACGCGCTGAAGGAAACGGGCGGTGTCTGGTTCGGCTGGAACGGCGAGATCGTCGGCGCACCCGACACCGAGCCGGCGATCCAGCGCGACGGCAACGTGACCTATGCGACGGTCGGGCTGACCCGGCGCGACTACGACCAGTATTACCGCGGCTTCTCGAACGCGACGCTGTGGCCGGTGTTCCATTACCGCGGCGATCTCGCGCGCTTCGACCGCCAGGAGTACGCGGGCTATCTGCGCGTGAACGCGATGCTGGCGAAGCAGCTTGCCGCGTTGCTGCGTCCCGACGACCTGATCTGGGTGCACGACTATCACCTGCTGCCGTTCGCGCATTACCTGCGCGAGCTCGGCGTGAAGAATCCGATCGGTTTCTTCCTGCACATCCCGTTTCCGTCGCCCGACATGCTGCGTCTCGTGCCGCCGCACGAGGAGCTCGTGAAGTTCATGTGCGCGTACGACGTCGCGGGCTTCCAGACCGAGGCCGACAAGCAGGCGTTCACCGACTACATCGAGCGGCGCGGGATCGGCGCGGCGAGCGACGACGGGATGCTGCACGCGCACGGTCGCGTCGTGAAGGTCGCCGCCTATCCGATCGGCGTCTATCCCGACGCGATCGCGCAGGCGGCCGTCCAGTACGGCGCGCGCAAGCCGGTGAAGATGCTGCGCGAGGCGCTCGACGGCCGCAAGCTGGTGATGAGCGTCGACCGCCTCGATTATTCGAAGGGGCTCGTCGAGCGCTTCCAGGCGTTCGAGCGGATGCTCGCGAACGCGCCGGGCTGGCAGGGGCGCGTGTCGCTCCTGCAGATCGCGCCGCCGACGCGTTCCGACGTGCAGACCTATCAGGACATTCGCGAAACGCTGGAAGGCGAGGCCGGCCGCATCAACGGCCGCTTCTCGCAGCTCGACTGGACGCCGATCCAGTACCTGAACCGCAAGTACGAGCGCAACCTGCTGATGGCGTTCTTCCGGATGTCGCAGGTCGGCTACGTGACGCCGTTGCGCGACGGGATGAACCTCGTCGCGAAGGAGTACGTGGCATCGCAGGATCCGGCCGATCCGGGCGTGCTCGTGCTGTCGGAGTTCGCGGGCGCCGCGGCCGAGCTGACCGGCGCGCTCCTCGTCAATCCGTACGACCTGTCGCAGATGGCCGAGGCGCTCGAGCGCGCGCTGTCGATGCCGCTCGCGGAGCGGCAGGCGCGCCACGAGGAGAACCTCGCGCGGCTGCGCGGGAACGACCTGTCGGTCTGGCGCGATACGTTCGTCGCCGACTTGCGCAGTGTCGCGGCCGCCGCGTCGGTCACGCGGCGCGCGGGCCGGCGGGTCGTGCATGCGTGAGGTCGTACAGGGGCGCGGCGCCGCCGACGACACGAGCGACGACGCCATCCGCCGCTTCTTCGTCGTGACCGGTGGCCCGGGTTCGGGCAAGAGCACGCTGCTCGATGCGCTCGAGCGCGCCGGTTACGCGCGCTCGCAGGAAGCCGGGCGGGGCGTGATCCGTGACCAGATGGCGATCGACGGTCAAGCGTTGCCGTGGCGCGACCCGGCCGCGTTTGCCGAGCTGATGCTGAGCTGGGAGATGCGCTCGTACGATCTCGCGCGGCATGCGCGCGGGCCCGTGTTCTTCGATCGCGGCGTGCCGGACGTGGTCGGCTATCTGCGGCTGACGGGGCTGGCCGTGCCCGCGCATGCGGAGGCCGCGGCCAACCGTTTCCGCTATCACCCGCGCGTGTTCATCGCGCCGCCGTGGCCGGACATCTATGCGCAGGACACCGAGCGCCGGCAGGATTTCGCGGAAGCCGTGCGCACCTACGACGCGATGGTCGCGTGCTACACGTCGTACGGCTATCGGCTGATCGAACTGCCGCGCGAGAGCGTGCAGGCGCGCGTGCGTTTCGTGATGGACGCGCTCGACGCCGAATGACGCGCGGGGCGGCGCGCGACGGTGTCAGGTTGCCGCGTCCGGTCGCGGCGACGCGATGCGCAGCATGCTGACGAGCGCGGCCACCGCCGCGAATGCCGCGGCGACATAGAGCGCAATCGTCGGCCCGCGATCGGGGACGAGCCCGAAAATCAATGCGACGAGCGCGGCGCCGAGCGTCTGCCCGGTCAGCCGTGCGGTGCTCAGCATGCCACCCGCGCCACCGCTGCGTTCGCGCGGCGCCGACGACAGCATCGCGCGGTTGTTCGGCGACTGGAACAACCCGAAGCCCGCACCGCACAGCGCCATCCGCCACACGATGTCGACGGTGCCCGGGTGCGCGCCGATCGTCGCGAGCGACAGCAGCCCGGCCGCGAACAGGGCGAGCCCGATCCCGCCGAGGATGCCCGCCGAATAGCGATCCGACAGCACGCCCGCGAGCGGCGCGGCGAACACGATCACGAGCGGCCAGGGCGTCATGTAGAGGCCCGTCTCGACCTGCGAGAAACCGAGCGAGTGCTGCAGCCAGAACGGCAGCGCGACGAACGCGAGCATCTGCGACGTGAACGACGCCATCGACGTATAGATCGACAGCGCGAACATCGGGATGCGCATCAGGTCGACGGGCAGCAGCGGCGCCGGCTGCGACAGCTGGCGCTTCACGAAGAAGTAGCCGACGACGAACGCGACGGCCAGTTCGGCCGCGACGTACGCATGGCCTTCGCCGTGGCCGAGCCCGTCGACCGCCGTGATCAGCAGACCGAACACGCACGCGTTCATCAGCGCGCTCGGGAAATCGTACGGCGCATCGTGCAGCGGGTTGGACGGCAGCGCGCGCAGGCTGCCGATCACCGCGGCGATGCCGATCGGTACGTTGACCGCGAAGAGCCACGGCCACGATGCGAACGACAGGATCGCGGACGCGACCGTCGGCCCGATCGCCGACGACAGCGCCACGACCATCGCGTTGATCGACAGCCCGCGCCCGAGCATCGACGACGGGTAGATCATCCGCACGAGCGCCGCGTTCACGCTCATGATGCCGGCCGCGCCGAAACCCTGGATCACGCGCATCACGGCCAGCATCGGCAGCGAGCCGGCGAGCGCGCAGCCGAGCGACGCCGCGGTGAACAGCGCGAGTCCCGCGACGTAGATGCGGCGATAGCCGATGCGCTCGCCGAGCGAGGCGAGCGGCAGCAGCGTGATCGTGACCGCGAGCTGGTATGCGTTGACGATCCAGATCGATGCGGCGTCGGACGCGTGCAGGTCGCGCGCGATCGTCGGCAGCGCGACGTTTGCAATGGCGCCGTCTAGCACGGCGAGCGTGATGCCCAGTGCGACGCAGACGATCGCCCAGTAGCGTTGCGGAAGCGGCAGGCCGGTATCGGCGTTCATGGCGGGAGCAGATGCGTGGTTGTCCGCGCGCCCGGCTGCCGGTTGCGTGCGCAACCATGCGGAAGGGTGGAGGCGGCGATGAGCGGCCCGGCCGGCCCAACTGCACCGGGGCGTGGCCGGCCGAGTGTATCACCGGGCCGCATTGCGCGACGTCGGCACTCAGCCTTCGAAGTCGAGGCCGCCGAGCCGCACGAGCGGGTCGGCCTGCGTGCGCGACAGGAGATCGATGTCGCGCGCGCCCTGCCATGCGCCCAGTTTTTTCGGCAGCGCGGCCAGGTAGTGCTCGAAGCGCCGCGGGCCGTCCGGCTCCATCAGCCGCTCGATTTCGTCGGTGTCCCAGGTCAGTTCGAGATTCAGCGGATGCTCGAAGCCGCTGACGTGCTCGTGCGGCGCGCTGCGGATCTGCACGCGCGTCGGGTGCCCGTGGCCTCCATACGGGACGACGTCGGTCAGCACGTGATCGGCGAAGAAGGCGGCGATCGCCTGTGCGATGCGCGGGGCGAATTCTGTATCGAAACGGCGGGCGGTTTCGGGCTGCATGAAGGCGTCTCCTGTATGCCGAAAATCCTAGCATGGCGGCGCCGCGTTTCGGTGTGCGTGATAGCGGTAATCGCGCGTTACCACTTGCTGCATCTATTACGGCCGCCTGCCGCCACAATGCATCGCATCCAGTACCACTTCGCGTGGGAGCCCATCATGAAAAAAATTGCCGCAGTGTGTGTCCTCGCCGGTTCGCTTGCCGTGGCGGGGCCGGCGTCCGCGCATGGCCGCGACGGCGGCGCCGTCATCGGCGCATTGATCGGCGGCGCGGTGCTGGGCGCGATCGTGACGTCGGCGATGAATCCGCCCGTTGCGTATCAGGCGCCCGTGTACCAGGCACCGGCATATCAGCCGCCGACGTACTATCAGGCACCCGCGTACCAGCAGCCCGCCTATCCGACCTACCAGCAGGCGCAGTACCAGGACGACGGCCCGAACTATTGCTACGACCGCTATCAGCGCGCGTACGTGTGCGGCGCACCGGTGCGGGGCGGCTACGCGCAGCCGGCCGGGTGGTAAGCGGGCGGATGCGTGACGCGTGTCGTGTGACAGGCCAGTGCCGGACGACCTGCGCCGCCGACGTTCGCTTCGCCGCACCGGACGACAAAAGGCCCTCGCTTCGTGCGAGGGCCTTCGTCTTTTGCGCGGGAGTCCGTTCGTCTGCGTAACGCACGACCGGCAAGACCGGCACGACCGCTCATCGGCGGGCCGTGCGCGGATACAAACGGTTGCAATTGTGCGTCAGTGGCGATGGCCGCCGCCTCCGCCGCCATCGTTCCAGTCGCCGCGACGTCCGCCGCCGTGCCCCCAGCCGTTGCCGCGGTTGCCGCGATCGCCGTCCCAGCGATGGTAGTCGCGCCGGCCGCGATCCCAGTCGCGTCCGCCGCCACCGCCCCAGATGTTGACCGTGCCGTACACGGGGGACGGCGCGTAGGCGTAGCCCGGATCGGCATAGTAGGGCTGGCCGTAGCCGTATCCGGCGTCCGGGGCGACGACGCAGCCGGCCAGCAAGGTCGCGACGCCGGCGGCAGCAATGAGCTTCAGCATGATGTTCTCCGTTGGTTCCCGTATAAGTACCGCGCAAGGGGATTGCCAGCTGTTTGCAATTGTGTCGTCAAATTACAGCGCCGTAAGGTCATGCGACGAAAGTGTTAGCATCCGGAGCTCATTTGTTTTCCAGGAGTACCTCGATGAAATTCGCGATCCGGGCCGCGCTGGCCGCCTTGTGCGTGACGACTGCCGCCGCCTGCGTGGCTGCGCCTGCATCGGCGCCCGCCGTGCCGGCCGAGTCGATCAAGATGTTTCCGCAGGCAGCGGCCGGCCAGCAGCGCGTCGTGATCGCGCTGCCCGCGCTCGAGAACGAAGGCGATGCGCGCGTCGAACTGATGATCGGCAAGACGTTGCAGACCGACTGCAATCAGCAGTGGTTCGGCGGCGAGCTGACCGCCGAGGACGTGAAGGGCTGGGGCTATACGTACTACCAGCTCACCGACGTGAAGGGCCCGGCGTCGACGCTGATGGCGTGCCCGGGCCAGGCGCCTCAGCAGCGGTTCGTGCAGGTGCGCGGCGATGGCCAGCTGCTGCGCTACAACAGCCGCCTGCCGCTCGTCGTCTATGTGCCGGACGGTTTCGAGGTGCGTTATCGCGTGTGGCATGCGTCGAAGGACGTGCAGCACGCTGAAAGGCAGTAACGCGCGGGGGCGGCCGTGTGCGGCGGCGTCCTGCCGCTACGCGCCGCCCATACCGACGAGCGCTGGCCACGCGGCCAGCGCAGCCGTGGCGACGGCCTCGAGATCGCGACGACTCGCACCATCGCGGGCCTGGATCGACATCCCCTGCTGGACGGTTACGTAGTACCGTGCGATCGCGTCGAGGTTCGCGTGCGCCGAGATTTCGCCGGTCGCGACACCTTGCCTGAGGCGTTCGCGCAGACTCTCGACCGTGCCCTCGCGCATCGCGATCAGCGTTTGCCGAACCGTATCGGAGCGCTCGGCCGGGTGCAGCGCCGACAGCACGACCAGGCAGCCAGCCGGCTTCGACCGCCGCGTGAACACGCGTGCGGTATCCATCAGGTAGTTCCGCACGGCGTCGTGTGCGCTGCCGGCCTCCTCGACGCCCCCCCAGATTTCTTTTCCCTCCGTTGCGCGGTAGTGATCGAGCGCTTGCCGGAACAATGCTTCCTTGCTGCCGAACGCCGCATACAGGCTCGGCGATGCGATGCCCATCGCGGCCGTCAGGTCGGTCATCGACGCGCCCTCGTAGCCGAGGCGCCAGAACACCTCCATCGCGCGTTCCAGCGCCGCTTCCTTGTCGAAGCTCCTCGGTCGGCCCCGTTCAGCCATTGTGTCCGTTCCTTCGTCGATATCTGTGTCGATCGATAAAATAAATCAATTGACTGTGCCGCGCAACTTGCCACATTCTGTGCCGGTCGTTACATAAATGAGGAAAGGAACCGACATGAATCGACTTCAGGGCAAGCGTGCACTCATCACGGGCGGCAGCCGCGGCATCGGTGCGGCGATCGCGAAACGGCTGGCGGCCGACGGCGCGGACGTCGCGATTACCTACGAGAAATCGGCCGAGCGGGCGCAGGCCGTCGTGGCCGGCATCGAGGCGCTGGGCCGGCGCGCCGTCGCGATCCAGGCCGACAGCGCCGATCCGGTGGCCGTGCGCGACGCAGTGGATCGTGCCGCGGAGGCGTTCGGCGGTCTCGACATCCTCGTCAACAACGCGGGGATTTTCCGGGCCGGCGGGCTGGACGATCTCACGCTCGACGATATCGACGCGACGCTGAACGTGAACGTGCGCGCGGTGATCGTCGCGTCGCAGGCAGCGGCGCGGCATCTCGGCGAGGGCGGGCGCATCGTGTCGACCGGCAGTTGCCTCGCCACGCGCGTGCCCGATGCGGGGATGAGCCTCTATGCGGCGAGCAAGGCCGCGCTGATCGGCTGGACTCAGGGGCTCGCGCGCGATCTGGGCCCGCGCGGCATCACGGTCAATATCGTGCATCCGGGGTCGACGGATACCGACATGAACCCGGCCGACGGCGAACACGCCGGCGCGCAGCGTTCGCGGATGGCGATCCCGCAGTACGGCAAGGCCGACGACGTCGCGGCGCTCGTCGCGTTCGTCGTCGGGCCGGAGGGGCGGTCGATCAACGGGACGGGGTTGACGATCGACGGCGGCGCGAACGCGTGATCGCGTGATGGCGGACGCCCGGTGTGAGTTGACCGGGCGGCGTTGCGTTCGTTATCGGCAGCCGAGCCGTTGATGCTCGGCTTCGAGATCGGCGCGCTTGTCGTAAGCGCGCAGTTCGTTGCGCGGCTTGCCGTCCGGGCCCATCCTGCGCACGACCTTCTGGCCGCGGTCGGGGGTGTGCGTCACGGCGTCGATGCCGGCGGCCAGTTCACGGCAGCGTGAGTCGGAGGAGGTTTTTTCCGGGCGCGGTGCCGCTGCGTTCGCGACGTTGGCGATGCCGGGGCTGACATAGCGCCGCTTCGCGGGCGCGGTGATGGTGTCGGCGGCGTTCGCCGTGCCGGTAATCGCGGAAAGCGCGGCGAGTGCCGCGATCGTTCGAATCATTGCGGAAGTCCGGATGCTGAAGAAGGTTCGGAATTCTACGCAATGTCTGACGTGGGGCTGCGGCGATCGGGCAGGATGCGATCGTGTGTCGCAGGCGGTGCCGGCGGCTGAATGTTCCGCAGTTTGTCGGCGATGCCGGCCAGGCGGTGCACACGCAGCAGTGCATGCGGAAAGCAAAAAGCCCGCTTGCTTTCGCAAAGCGGGCTTCGGTATTGGTTGCGGGGGTAGGATTTGAACCTACGACCTTCGGGTTATGAGCCCGACGAGCTGCCAGACTGCTCCACCCCGCGGCGCGAAGTGTACTTGGGCTGATGCCGAGAGTCAAACGATCTTTGATTTGCGTCGAATGGAAGCCGTGGTTCGCCGGCAGGCTCGGCACGCATCGTGAAGGCCGCACAGAAGGGTGACCTGCTCACGAAAGGCCAAACTTGGCCGATCGACAACGGTCGGTAGATCGTCAAAAATCACGATTCGCTCCGCATACCGTGAAGAGCCGTGTTTGAATGAAAAAAATAATGGAGTAGGTTCGAATGAGCTTTCACACTCAGGTTTCGGTTCATCCGTTCGATGGTGAGCCGTTGAATGTTGCCAGTGTCCGTGAGGAACTCTTGAGGTTTCTTGACGAATATTCACTAAGCCACGACGTATTGACCAACCTCACCGAAGCATGTGGTTCGGCTCTACCAACGTCAACTCTCTTCTTTCTGAACAGCATGGCGATCGTCATGTTGTTCGACAAGTTGGCTTCATGCCTACCGAACGCGTCGTTCGCAGTAAAGGGCTCTGGCGAGGATCACCGCGATATATGGGTGCGAGAGTATGCCGACGGAGTGGCTACGTTCGAAGCCGGGCCGTTCGACGAGTAAGCTGGCGGCAGTCCAACATCGTCGCGCCTCGCCCGTCGCCGGCGGTGGGGCGGAAAGGGCGAGTTGGGGCGCGGCCAGTGTTGATGCCTTAGCGAGCTGACGCGATATCTGCGCGTCCGTGAGAGGTATTGTTGGTATCTGCTGATACCAACGAAAATCGCAAGAGTCTCGGGTACGGCTGGGAGGTAGAGTGGCGCCAGACGGGGGCGAAGCGGGGAGATTCTTGTGAATCCGGGGGATGGCTGAGAGCTTGGCTGGTCCCCCCGACAGGAATCGAACCTGTATCTAGCGCTTAGGAGGCGCTTGTTCTATCCATTGAACTACGGGGAGCGCCATGTCCGGGTGATCGCGCGGAAAAACGCGAACCGGACGGCAGTGTGGACAGCGCGCAGAGTATAGCAAACGCGCGGCGCGTCGGCGGGGCGGAATGCACGCCGACGCGTGCGATCGCGCAATCAGCCGCGATCAGAACATCGTCGAATCAGAAATCGACGACAACAAAATCTTCCTTGCCCACGTCGCACAGCGGGCAGCGCCAGTCGGCGGGAATGTCGGCGAAACGGGTGCCGGGTGCGATGCCTTCGTCGGGCAGCCCTTCCGCTTCGTTGTAGACCCACCCGCAAATCAGGCAGACCCAGCTCTGGTATTCGGTGACTTCGCTCATGTGGCGCTCGGTAAAAATGGAAATCCGGTGATGCCGTCCGCGGCCTGGCCGGCGGACGAAAGGCGCAATGGTACCGGAATTTCGCCGAACGGCTCCGCAACGTCGTTTTAAACGTACGCATCGCGAACAACGCAACCGGAACACGCATGCCGTACGTGCGGTGTATGCTTCCCGGGCTGTCCAACCATAAGGAGAATGCGATGCTGAACAAAAAGTGGATCGCGAGTGCGGTATGCGTGGCGGCGATGGCCGTGTCGACGGTCGCGCGGGCCGAGGCGCGCGTGTTTTTCGAAGCGCCGAGAGACGGCGCGACGGTGTCGAATCCGGTGCTCGTGAAGTTCGGGCTCGAAGGGATGGCGCTTCGGCCCGCCGGCGACATGACGCCGGATACCGGCCATCATCACCTGCTGATCGACGGCCGGCCGATTCCGAAGGGCGACGTGATTCCCGCTGGCGAACGTTCGCTGCACTTCGGCAAGGCGCAGACCGAAACCGAGCTCAGGCTGCCGCCCGGCCAGCACACGCTGACGCTGCAGTTTGGCGACGGCGCGCACCGCTCGTACGGTCCCGAAATGAGCTCGACGATCTCCGTGAACGTCAAGTAAGCACGCATATCCGCGAGGGCGGCCGTGCCGTCCTCGCGACGGAGTGAGCCCGCGCCAGCGGGCGCGGGTGCCCGCCGCACGCGCGGCACTCGACCTCCGGCAACCGGCCCGCGCGAGCGGTCCTGCACCTTATCCGTCCGGCCATACCGGTGCCGGCGCCCGCGACCGGTACAATGGGCGCTTCCGATTTCTCTCTTCGCCGTCTCCCCATGTCGCTCTATTCCATTACCGGCGCGCAGCTCGCGTTCGGTCACGTCGCGTTGCTCGATCACGCGGATTTCTCGCTGGAAGCCGGCGAGCGCGTCGGCCTGATCGGCCGCAACGGCGCGGGCAAGTCGTCGCTGCTGAAGATCGTCGCCGGGCTCGCGAAGCCCGACGACGGGCTGGTCACGCGCCAGCAGGAGCTCGTGACCGTCTATGTGCCCCAGGAGCCCGAATTCGAGCCGGGTGCGACGGTGTTCGATGCGGTCGCGTCGGGGCTCGCGCACACGCGTGAAGTGCTCGAAGAATACGACTCGATCGCGCACCGCCTCGCGGATACGCCCGAAGGCGCCGAACACGATGCGTTGCTCGCGCGAATGAACGCGCTGCAGTCGTCGCTCGACGCGCACGACGCGTGGAACTGGCGCACGCGCGTGTCGATGACGCTCGCGCAGATCGGCCTGGCGGACGTCGACGCGCGCGTCGACGCGCTGTCGGGCGGGATGCAGAAGCGGGTCGCGCTGGCGCGCGCGCTGGTGCTGCAGCCAGACGTGCTGCTGCTCGACGAACCGACCAACCACCTCGACTTCGACGGCATCCGCTGGCTGGAGGAGCTGCTCGTCGCGCAGCGCGCGGGCCTGCTGTTCATCACGCACGATCGCGCGTTCCTCGACCGCGTCGCGACGCGCATTGTCGATCTCGACCGCGGCCGGCTGTTGTCGTACCCGGGCAATTTCTCGGCGTACCAGACGCGCAAGGCGCAGCAGCTCGAAGTCGAGCGCGTGGAAAACGAGAAGTTCGACAAGCTGCTCGCGCAGGAGGAAGTGTGGATCCGCAAGGGGGTCGAAGCGCGCCGCACGCGCAGCGTCGGCCGCATCGCGCGGCTCGTGCAGATGCGCAACGAGCGCGCGGAGCGCCGCAATTCGCAGGGCAACGTGAAGCTCGACGTCGCGCAGGGCGAGAAGTCCGGCAAGATCGTCGCGGAGCTGACCGACGTGACGAAGCGCTACGGCGGCCGCACGGTCGTCGATCGTTTCTCGACGACGGTGATGCGCGGCGACAAGATCGGCTTCATCGGCCCGAACGGCGCCGGCAAGACGACGCTGCTCAAGCTGATTCTCGGCGAACTGAAGCCCGACGAAGGCACGGTGCGCACCGGCACGAACCTGCAGGTCGCGTATTTCGACCAGATGCGCGCGCAGCTCGACCAGGAAAAGAGCCTCGCGGATACCATCAGCCCCGGCAGCGAATGGGTCGAGATCGGCGGCGTGCGCAAGCACGTGATGAGCTATCTCGGCGATTTCCTGTTCGCGCCGGAGCGCGCGCGTTCGCCGGTGAAGTCGCTGTCGGGCGGTGAGCGCAACCGGCTGCTGCTTGCACGCCTGTTCGCGCGTCCGGCCAACGTGCTGGTGCTCGACGAACCGACCAACGACCTCGACATCCCGACGCTCGAACTGCTCGAGGAGCTGCTGGCCGACTACGACGGCACGGTGCTGCTCGTCAGCCACGATCGCGCGTTCCTCGACAACGTCGTGACGTCGGTGATCGCGTCCGAGGGCGACGGCAAGTGGCGTGAATATGTCGGCGGCTTCACCGACTGGCAGATCCAGAGCGCGCGCGCGGATCAGCTCGCGCAGCAGGAAGCCGCGAAGCGCGCGGTGAAGGAAGCGGCGCCCGTCAAGGAGGAGCCGGCAAAAAGCGCCGCGGGCCGCAATGCGCAGCGCACGGTGAAGCTGTCGTTCAACGAGCAGCGCGAGCTCGATTCGCTGCCGGAGAAGATCGCCGCGCTCGAGGAGGAGCAGAGGACGATCAATGCCCGGCTCGAAGACGGTTCGATCTTCGCGAAGGATCCGCAGGAAGGCACGCGCCTGACCGAGCGGTTCGCGGCGATCGACGACGAATTGCTTGCGGCGCTCGAACGGTGGGAAACGCTCGAGGCGAAGCGCAAGCCGGCGTAATCCGCATGACGCGTCGCGCGGCCGGCGGCCGCGCGCGATTGCGCGATTGGCGCGCCACGCGGAACCAGTAAAATACCGCGCGTCCCGGGCAGCGCAGCCAACGCCGCGCGCCCGCTTTCGGAGCAGTCCAAGCACACCGTTGTTTCGATTCGCTTTTTTACGGAACTCAACGTTTTGTCCACGACGTTATCCACACGAGGTGTGGACAACGTCCCGATGAATGACGAAATTCAGCGCCTATGTCAACGAAGAAACCCAGCGCGGCCTATAGCGAAGCATCGATCAAGGTGCTCAAGGGTCTCGAGCCGGTCAAGCAGCGGCCCGGCATGTACACCCGTACCGAGAATCCGCTGCACATCATCCAGGAAGTCATCGACAACGCGTCCGACGAAGCGCTCGGCGGCTACGGCAAGCAGATCACGGTCACGCTGCACGCTGACCAGTCGGTCTCGGTCGAGGACGACGGCCGCGGCATCCCGTTCGGCATGCACCCGGAAGAGGGTGTGCCGGTCGTAGAGATCGTATTCACGCGCCTGCACGCGGGCGGCAAGTTCGACAAGGCCGCGGGCGGCGCCTATACGTTCTCGGGCGGCCTGCACGGCGTCGGCGTGTCGGTGACGAACGCGCTCGCGACGCGCCTCGACGTCACCGTCTGGCGCGACGGCAAGATCGCGGAACTCGGCTTCGCCGAAGGCGATGTGGTGAAGCCGCTGGCGACGCAGGGCGCGGGCCGCGGTGAAAAGAAATCCGGCACGCGCGTGCAGGTGTGGCCGAATCCGAAGTACTTCGATTCGCCGAACCTGCCGCTCGGCGAGCTGCAGCGCCTGCTGCGCTCGAAGGCCGTGCTGCTACCGGGCGTCGAGGTCGTGCTCGTCAACGAAAAGAGCGGCGAGCGCCAGACGTGGAAATATGAAGACGGCCTGCGCGGCTACCTGCTCGACGAAATGAACGGCAGCGAGCTGCTGATCCCGTTGTTCGAAGGCGAGCGTTTCGCCGATTCGCGTTCGGGCGACGACACCTTCGCCGAAGGCGAGGGCGCATCGTGGGTCGTCGCCTGGAGCGAGGAAGGTTCGCTCGTGCGCGAGTCGTACGTGAACCTGATCCCGACGCCGGCCGGCGGCACGCATGAATCCGGCCTGCGCGACGGTCTCTACCAGGCGGTGAAAAGCTTCGTCGAACTGCACAACCTGCAGCCGAAGGGCGTGAAGCTGCTCGCGGAAGACGTATTCGCGCGCGTGTCGTTCGTGCTGTCGGCGAAGGTGCTCGATCCGCAGTTCCAGGGGCAGATCAAGGAACGCCTGAACAGCCGCGACGCGGTGAAGCTCGTGTCGTCGTTCTCGCGTCCCGCGCTGGAGCTGTGGCTGAACCAGCACGTCGAGCACGGCAAGAAGCTCGCCGAACTCGTGATCAAGCAGGCCCAGGCGCGCACGCGCGCGGGCCAGAAGGTCGAGAAGCGCAAGAGCTCGGGCGTTGCGGTGCTGCCCGGCAAGCTGACCGACTGCGAGACCGAGGACATCACGCGCAACGAGCTGTTCCTCGTCGAGGGCGACTCGGCGGGCGGTTCCGCGAAGATGGGCCGCGACAAGGAATACCAGGCGATCCTGCCGCTGCGCGGCAAGGTGCTGAATACCTGGGAAACCGAGCGCGACCGCCTGTTCGCGAACAACGAGGTGCACGACATCTCGGTGGCGATCGGCGTCGATCCGCACAGCCCCGATGAAAGCGTCGACCTGTCGAACCTGCGCTACGGCAAGATCTGCATCCTGTCGGACGCGGACGTCGACGGCTCGCACATCCAGGTGCTGCTGCTCACGCTGTTCTTCAAGCATTTCCCGCAACTGATCGAGCGCGGCCACGTGTGCGTCGCTCGGCCGCCGCTGTTCCGCGTCGATGCGCCGGCGCGCGGCAAGAAGGCGGCGCAGAAGCTCTATGCGCTCGACGAGGGCGAACTGGAAGCGATTCTCGACAAGCTGCGCAAGGACGGCGTGCGCGAGACGCAATGGAGCATCAGCCGCTTCAAGGGGCTCGGCGAAATGAGCGCCGAGCAGCTGTGGGACACCACGATGAACCCCGACACGCGCCGCCTGATGCCGGTGAAGCTCGGCGAACTCGACTACGAGGCGACCGTCGCGCGCATGACGATGCTGATGGGCAAGGGCGAGGCGGCCGCGCGACGCGGCTGGCTCGAGGAAAAGGGCAACGACGTCGAAGCGGACATTTAAGCCGGGAATCCGCGCGGTCGGGCATGACGCCCGGCCCGGCCTCACGCCACTTACGAATACGGAATTCAGATGGACGACAACACCTCCGATCTCTTTGCCGACTCCGGCGCGCCAGAGAGCGATGCGCTGACGCTCGGCAACTACGCGGAGCAGGCGTATCTCAGCTACGCGGTCAGCGTCGTGAAGAGCCGCGCGCTGCCCGACGTGTGCGACGGCCAGAAGCCGGTGCAGCGCCGGATCCTGTTCGCGATGAACGAAATGGGCCTCGGCCCGGACGCGAAGCCGGTGAAGTCGGCGCGCGTCGTGGGCGACGTGCTCGGTAAATACC
The DNA here is from genome assembly GCF_004803625.1 of Burkholderia sp. LS-044. NCBI lineage: Bacteria > Pseudomonadati > Pseudomonadota > Betaproteobacteria > Burkholderiales > Burkholderiaceae > Burkholderia > Burkholderia sp. LS-044. The sequence goes on along the minus strand of NZ_SSWO01000010.1, from coordinate 147,863 downwards.
ACCCGCACGGCGACCAGTCGGCGTACGACGCGCTCGTGCGTCTCGCGCAGGATTTCTCGCTGCGCTACCCGCTGATCGACGGGCAGGGCAACTTCGGCTCGCGCGACGGCGACGGCGCGGCGGCGATGCGATACACCGAAGCGCGGCTCACGCCGATCTCGAAGCTGCTGCTCGACGAGATCGACCAGGGCACGGTCGACTTCATGCCGAACTACGACGGCTCGTTCGAGGAGCCGAAGACGCTGCCGAGCCGCATGCCGTTCGTGCTGCTGAACGGCGCGTCGGGTATCGCGGTCGGTCTCGCCACCGAGATCCCGTCGCACAACCTGCGCGAGGTCGCGGCGGCGGCGGTCGCGTTGATCCGCAATCCGAAGCTCTCGCATGCGGAGCTGATGAACCTGATCCCCGGCCCGGATTTCCCGGGCGGCGGCCAGATCATCTCGAGCGACACGGAAATCGCGGCGGCCTATGAAACCGGCCGCGGCAGCCTGAAGGTGCGCGCACGCTGGAAGATCGAGGATCTCGCGCGCGGCCAGTGGCAACTGGTCGTCACCGAGTTGCCGCCGAACACGTCGGGCCAGAAGGTGCTCGAGGAAATCGAGGAGCTGACGAACCCGAAGCTCAAGCTCGGCAAGAAGACGCTCACGCCCGAGCAGCTCAACACGAAGAAGGCGATGCTCGACCTGCTCGACGCGGTGCGCGACGAGTCGGGCAAGGAAGCGGCGGTGCGGCTCGTGTTCGAGCCGAAGTCGCGCACGATCGACCAGACGGAATTCGTGAACACGCTGCTCGCGTACACGAGCCTCGAGTCGAACGCGACGCTGAACCTCGTGATGATCGGCGCCGATGGCCGGCCGGGCCAGAAGGGCCTGCTGACGATCCTCGACGAATGGGTGAAGTTCCGCCAGCTGACGATGACGCGCCGTTGCCGCCATCGTCTCGCGAAGGTCGACGACCGCATCCACATCCTCGAAGGGCGGATGATCGTCTTCCTGAACATCGACGAGGTGATCCGCATCATCCGCGAGTCGGACGAGCCGAAGGCCGCGCTGATGAGCGCGTTCGGCCTCAGCGAACGGCAGGCGGAAGACATTCTCGAAATCCGGCTGCGCCAGCTCGCGCGGCTCGAGAAGATCAAGATCGAGAAGGAACTCGAAGCGCTGCGCGACGAGAAGGCGAAGCTCGAGGAGCTGCTCGCGAACGAAAGCGCGATGAAGCGGCTGATGATCAAGGAGATCGAGGCCGACGCGAAGCAGTACGGCGACGATCGCCGCACGCTGATCCAGCAGGAAAAGCGCGCGACGTTCGAGGCGAAGGTGGTCGACGAACCGGTGACGGTGGTCGTGTCGCAGAAGGGCTGGGTGCGTGCGCTGAAGGGCCACGGGCTCGACCCGGCCGGCTTCACGTTCAAGGCCGGCGACCATCTGTACGCGGCGTTCCAGTGCCGCACGCCGGATCGCCTGATCGCGTGGGGCAGCAGCGGCCGCGTGTACTCGGTCGACGTGTCGGTGCTGCCGGGCGGGCGCGGTGACGGCGTGCCGGTCACGTCGCTGATCGAGCTCGAATCGGGCTCGCACCTGATGCACTACTACGCGGCGCCGGCTGACCAGCAACTGCTGCTCGCGTCGAGCAACGGTTTCGGCTTCCTCGCGAAGGTCGGCGACATGGTGAGCCGCGTGAAGGCCGGCAAGTCGTTCATGACCATCGATGCGGGCGCGGTGCCGCTCGCGCCGATGCCGGTGCTGCCGAACGCGACGCAGGTCGCGTGCCTGTCGAGCGGCGGCCGCCTGCTGGTGTTCGGGATGGACGAGATGAAGACGCTGTCCGGCGGCGGTCGCGGCGTGATCCTGATGGCGCTCGACGACAAGGAAACGCTCGTGCAGGCGCTCGCGATCGATCCGGCCGGCGTCGTGCTGATCGGTACCGGCCGCGGCGGCAAGGCGCAGGACGAGACGCTGTCGTATGCGGGGCTGGCGCCGCACGTCGGCAAGCGCGCACGCAAGGGCCGCGCACCGGAGACGAAGCTCAAGGTCGTCAACGAGCTGCGTCCGCTGCTCGGCTGACGCGACGCACGATCGATCGACCGGCCGGTTCAGCCGTGATCGAAGGCCGCACCTCCGCTTCGGCGGGCGTGCGGCCTGTTTTTTTGAGCGGGGATTCGGGTAAGCAAGCGTGGCGTTGTCACGCGGAACTTGCAAAATAGTGTGAAATCGCGCCTGGGGTCTGAACCGGGCGGCGACAATCCGGTCGAACGTCGCTCGATGCCGCGTGCGACGCGGCCGTTCGCCGTACCCCACTCCTCACAGGATTGCCCTCATGTCCCATGCTGTCTCCGTCGCGCTGTTTCTTCATCTGCTGGCCGTCGCCGTGTGGGTGGGCGGGATGGTCTTCGCCAACTTCTGCCTGCGTCCGGCGCTGTCCGACCTGTCGCCGCAGCTTCGGTTGCCGCTGATCGAAGGCGTGTTCGGCCGCTTCTTCAACTGGGTGTCGGGTGCCGTGATCGTGATCCTGCTGTCCGGCGGCTTCCTGCTCGTGGAATTCGGCGGCGCGCACGCAACGTGGTCGCTGCACGCGATGGCCGGGCTCGGCGTCGTGATGATGCTGATCTTCGGGCATATCCGGTTCGCGCTGTTCCCGCGCATCCGTCGTGCGGTGCAGGCGCAGAAGTGGCCGGACGGCGCGCGCGCGGTGAATACGGTGCGCCTGCTCGTCCTCGTGAACCTCGTGCTCGGCGTCGTGACGATCGGCGCGGCGGTGTTGTCGCGCGGTTTCTGACCTGTCGGTGCCGGCCGGCGCGCAGCCGCCGGCGCATCGGCCTGCGTCGCTACGCGGCCAGCATCGCATCGAGCAGCCATGAGCCGACCGGGCCGAGCGGCCGGTTGCGCGACCAGACCGCATCGACCCGCACGCGGCGCGGCCAGCCGCGTGCACGCAGTTCGCACAGGCGATCGCGCGCAAAGTGGTCGACCATCCAGCGCGGCAGTTCGGCCCAGCCGAACCCCTGCACGGCCATCTCCAGCAGCATCAGGTAGCTCGGCGCCAGCCAGTGGTGCGTGCCGACGACGATCCGGTCGCCGGTGCCGCGACCTTCCGGTTTCACATAGGTATTGAGGCGCAGTTCGCGCACGTCGCGCAGCGCGGCGTGCGGCACGTCGGCGTCGCCGTATTCGGCGAGCGCGTGCATGCGGCCGACGAACAGCCCGATCTCCGATTCCTCCGCGATCGTCGCCGCGCCGATGTCGGCCGGGTAGGCCGCGCGCGCGGCCATCAGCCCGAGCTGCGCGCGTCCCTGCTGGATCAGGTCGAGCACGTCGTCGTGCTCGGCGATCTGGCATTCGAACTCGAGCGCCGGAAAGCGCCGCTCGAGCGCCATCAACGTTTCCTCGTAGCGCTTCGACTGGTACGTATCGGACACGACGAGCGTCAGCCGCGCTTCCTCGCCGCGCGCGAGCCGCGCGGCCGTGCGGTCGATTGCCGCGCCGGCCTCGAGTGCGCGCTGCACCTGCGGCAGCAGCGCCCGCCCGGCGTCGGTCAGCGTCGGCGTGCGCGTCGAGCGGTCGAACAACTGCACGCCGAGATCGATCTCGAGGTTCGCGATCGCCTCCGACACGGTCGACTGGCGCTTGCCGAGCTTGCGCGCGGCGGCCGTGAACGAACCGAGCAGCGCGGCTTCGGCGAATGCGAGCAGGGCTTCGGGGGCGTGGCGCATGCGGCGCTCCTGATGGCGTTATATCGGAAAAACCGATGATATCAAACTGGATTCATACGGTTGTGCCGATCAAAATGGCCGCCATCAACGAAGCAGACGAATCGGAGGGAATCATGAAACAGGTCAACAAAACGGTGACGGAACGGTTGCTGCATGCACTGACGTTCGAACTGGTCGCGATCGCGCTGTGCGCGCCGCTCGGCGCGTGGCTGCTCGACATGCCGGTGTCGCACGTCGGCGTGCTGACGGTGATGGTGTCGCTGATCGCGATGGCGTGGAACATGGTGTTCAATACGCTGTTCGACCGCGTCGAGCGGCGCGCGGGGTGGTCACGCACGCTCGGCGTGCGGATCGCGCATGCGGCCTTGTTCGAGCTCGGCCTCGTCGTGCTGGTGGTGCCGGTCGCCGCGTGGTGGCTGAACGTGAGCCTCGTCGAGGCGCTGCTGCTCGACCTCGGTATCGTGCTGTTCTTCCTGCCTTACACGTTCGCCTTCAACCTTGCGTACGACGCGCTGCGCGCCCGCTGGATGGCACGCCGGGTCGCGGTGCAGGCAGGGTAAGGACGGGCGAATGCCGGTCAAGGCCGACGGGGCGGCGGCTGCCGCCCGTCAGCGCGCGGCGGCCCACAGCCACACGCCGCACGCAACCGCGACCGTGCCGTACACGGCATAGACGGGCACCTTGAAGCGCGCGAAGCAAAGCGTCGCGAAGGCGCCTGTCAGCCAGTAAACGGGGTCGGCCGGTTCGCGGTGCAGGATCCTCACGACCGCGACGACGAGAAAACCCGTGGTCGCCGCGCGCAGCAGGCGCATCCCGTGCTCGAAACGCGAATGGCGCTTGAGCCGGGACAGATGGTTCTGCGCAAACACGACGAGGCAGCCCGACGGAATGAACAGCGCGGCCGTCGCGAGCAGCGCGCCGACCCAGCCGTCGGTCAGGTAGCCGAGAAACGGCACGACGTTCAGCAGCGGCCCCGGCGCGACGGGCGACAGCGCGAACGCAAGCGTGAAGTCGTGATCGGAGATGCCGGTTGCCGGCGTGACGAACAGCGTCTTGAGCACGGGCAGCGCGGAAAAGCCGCCGCCGAACAGCGTCATGCCGGCGCCGGCGAGGCGCGGCCACAGCAGCGTCGCCTGGTAATCGCCGGGCAGCGGCACCGCGAACAGCGTGACGAGTACGCCGAGCAGCACGAGCAGGTTGCGGTCGCGGGCCGACAGCGTGAAATCGACCGCGTCGCGCTGCGGCGGCCCGGTCAGCCAGCCCGCCGCGAATGCGGCGAAAAGAATCCCGACGAAAGCGGCCGGATTATGCGCGAAAGCAAGCAGAATCGTCGACAGCGCGGCGATCAGCTGTTCGCCCCGTGTGCGCGCGAGCGAGCGCAACTGCTTGACCCACGTCACGCCGATCAGTGCGGCGAGCACCATCCCGAAGTGATTGATCAGCATCGGCGCCGCCAGCGAGCGTACGAATGGCGTGCGATAGAAGATCGCGAACAGCGTCATCAGGATGGAGAAGGGCAGCACGCTCGCGATGCCGGCAACCCATGCGCCGACGCGGCCATGTAGTATCTGGCCGACCTGTACCGCCACGTTGCAGCCTACGGGGCCCGGCACGAGCCAGGCCAGCGCGACGAGATCGCCGAATACGTGAGGCTCGATGCGCTGCAGCCGCTCCACGTAGTGGCGTTCGAGTTGCGCCATCATGGAAAGCCCGCCCCACGAGACCGCCGAAATGCTGGCAACGACCTTGAACAGGTCCCACAGGGAAGCCTGTGCCTGTTCGACATCAGCGGTCGCTTCGATTTCGACGGTTGTCATCTTGGTAGTGTGGGCTCGGGGCCCGATCTCTCGCGTATGGCCATACCGGCGGCCCGCCGACACGTTGCCCCTCCCGATTGTCCGCCGCGCATCGTGACACGACCATGAGCGAAAACGCTAGTTCATGAACCGGACAATCGGATCGGAAAACGAAACAATGACGGTGCACGCAACGCCCGCCACGGCTACGGTGCGCTTACGCGCCCGTACTGCCCGTCGCGCGGTGCGCGATCACGTTCGGTGAATCGCTGCGCACGCCGAAGCGTGCGATCAGCGCGGGAATCGCATCGGCCGGCACCGGTCGCGAGAACAGGAAGCCCTGCGCTTCGATCTCGCCGAGCGCGGACAGCCACGTGATCTGCTCCTCGGTTTCCGTGCCCTCGACGACGACGGTCAGCCCGAGCGAGCGCGCGAGATGCACGATCGACGACACCATCACGCACACGCTGCGATCGTTCGGGATCGCCTGCACGAACGAGCGGTCGACCTTCAGCGTGTCGACGGAGAAGCGGTGCAGGTACGACAGCGACGAATAGCCGGTGCCGAAATCGTCGAGTGCGATCCGGATGCCGAGTTTCTTCAGTGCGACGATCTTCTCGGACACGAGCTCCGGATATTCCATCATCGCGGTTTCGGTGATCTCGATTTCGAGCCGGTTCGCGTCGATGCCGGTTTCCTGCAGCGTGCTCGAGATCGTCTCGATCAGGTCGCCGCGCCAGAACTGCACCGGCGAGATGTTGACCGCGAGCGTCAGCGTATCGTGGCCCTCGTCGCGCCAGCGTGCGATCTGCTCGCACGCGGTGCGGATCACGAAGTCGCCGATCGGCACGATCAGGCCGGTCGATTCGGCAATCGAAATGAATTCGTTCGCGGAGATGATCCCGTGCTCCGGGTGATCCCAGCGCGCGAGCGCCTCGAAGCCGGTGATGTGGCGGTGCGTGAGGTCGATCTTCGGCTGGTACGCGAGGAACAGCTGCCCCTCGGCGAGCGCGACGCGGAGTTGCTGCTCCCAGCGCATCAGGTGGTCGGCGCGGTGCGACAGGTGCGGCGCGTAGAACTGGTAGCAGTTCTTGCCGGCGTCCTTCGCGCTGTACATCGCGAGATCGGCCTTCTTCAGCAGGTCGATCTCGCTTTCGTTCGCGACCGTGTGCAGCGCGATGCCGATGCTCGCGTGCAGGACGAACGAGCTGCCGCGCACGTCGAACGGCTCGCTGAACATCCGGATGATCGCTTCCGCGAGCCGCACCGCGCGCCGCTCGACGTCGTCGCCCTTCATCACGACGACGAACTCGTCGCCGCCGATCCGCGCGAGCGAGCCTTCGTCGCCGACCGCATCGGCCAGGCGCGACGCGGTCATCTGCAGCACGATATCGCCGGCGTTGTGGCCGAGCGTGTCGTTGACGGTCTTGAAGTTGTCGAGGTCGATGAACAGCAGCCCGAGCCGCGACAGGCTCGTCGGCATCGACACGTCGTTGCGCAGCCCGCGCAGCGTCGCATAGCGGTTCGCGAGGCCGGTGAGCAGGTCGTATTCGGCGAGCTGCGTCATTTCCCGCTCGCGGCCGAGCAGCTTGCCGATCAGGCCCGTCGCGACGCCGAAGAACGCGAGCATCGCGAGCGTGATGAAGCTCGTCATCAGCAGGTAGACGTTGCGCGTGTGGTAGTAGTCCGCGAATTCCTCGGTCTGCGACAGCCCGACCATCACCGCGAGCGGGTAGCCGTCGAGGTGGCGGTACGACACGATGCGCGTCACGCCGTCGATCGGGTCGATGATCGTGCCCGTCACGCGCTCGGCGATCGGGTAGACGCCCGACGCTGAAAACGCGCCCGGCGCGTTGCTGACCGAGCCCGTGCGCCGCGCGAGCACGCCGCCCGTATCGGACACCACCGCGATCACGCCTTCCTTGCCGATCGCCGCGTTATTGTAGAAGTCGTTCGTGAAGTAGCTCGGGTCTTCCGACACGACGACGATGCCCGCGAAGCTGCCGTCCGGGTTGTTCAGGCGGCGTGTCATCTGCAGCGTCCAGTGGCTCGATACGCGGCCGAGCACGGGCTTGCTGATGAAGAGGCGGTCGTCGTTGTGCGCGAGGTGGACCTTGAAGTGCTCGCGGTCGGACAGGTTGATCGGCTGCGGATGCAGCTCGGCCGTGTTCGCGAACAGGATGCCCTTCGCGTTGACGAGCGACACCTGGATCAGCGTGTCGCTCGGCACGACGCCTTTCTCGACGGCGCTCGCGAGGTTGAAGCGCGCGGGGGACTTCTCGAATTCGAACTTGACGAAGCGGGTGATCTGGTCGACCTGGTGGATCGCCTTGACCGTATGCTGCTCGAGCGCGGAGGACAGGATCGCCGCGGAAGCCGCCGCCTCCTTGTAGGCGCTGTCCTTTTCCACCGAGAGACGCGCGATGATCACAGCCCACAGCAGCGCAAGCGCCAGCATCCCGAGCAGCGGGATCGCAAATAGCGCACGCCGGCGCGATTTGCGCGGCGCGCGAAGCGGCCGGGTCGGCGGCGTGTGGTTGGACCGGGCGGAGCTCATCGAAGAGGGTGGCGTCCTGCTCGCGTGCGCCATCCGTCAGGATGGCTGGCTATGGTTCGGGTTGTCCCGACGTCTGTTCGTTCGCGGGACACGCAACCATGGACAGACCTCCGAAACAACGGATTAGGCCCGATATTACTGGCTGGAACGTTTTTGCGATAGTTGGGCGAAGCGTAGGGGGGCGCCGGGCGGACCGGCGCCATCGCACATCGCGAAATGTCACACGGGTGACAGGAAGGTGCCGTCGACGACCGTGACGACATGGCCGCCGATCCAGGTGGTGCCGTCTTCGGCATAGCTGACGAAGATGCGGCCGTCGCGGCCGATCGCCGTACCCTGGCGGGCCGTATACGACGGGCCGGGGCGGCGCTCCTGCCGCGTCAGCAGCCCCGCCAGTGCGGCGTTTGCGCTGCCGGTGACGGGATCCTCGCCGAAGCCGAAGTTGCCGCCCGTCATCAGGCAGCGGATTTCGAACGTCGCGGGGCCGCCTTCGGCGTGCGGGGCGTAGACGGCGAGGCCGTCCATGCCGTAACGGTGCGTGAGCGCCTCCAGCGCGGCCGGATCGGGCGACAGGCCGATGCACGCGTCGGCCGACTTCAGCCGCACGACCAGCCACGGCGCGCCGTTGTCGACCGCGCACGGCTCGGCTTCCAGGTCGATCGCGTCGCTGCGCAGCGCGGCAGCCAGCGCCGCGTAGTCCGAACGGTCGAGCGGCGTGACGCGGGCCGGCGGCGCGGCGAACGCCCAGCCGTCGGCCTGCTCGCGCAGCGCAACCAGGCCGACCCCGCACTGCTGGATCAGCCGGCCCGGCGTACGCGGCCGCGCGCCGCTTTCCAGGAACGCATGCGCGGTGCCGAGCGTCGGGTGGCCGGCGAACGGCAGTTCACCGGCCGTCGTGAAGATCCGGACGCGGTAGTCGGCTTCCGGATCGGTCGGCGTGCAGACGAACGTGGTTTCCGACAGGTTCGTCCAGCGGGCGATCTCGAGCATGGCGTCGTCGCCGAGCGAATCGGCGTCGAACACCACGGCGAGCGCGTTGCCCTTGAACGGCACCGACGTGAACACGTCGACCTGCTTGAAGCGGACGAGACGGCCGGGCACTGCGTTGCGCCCGTTACGCAACTTCGGCGATCAGCTCGATCTCGACGCACGCGCCGAGCGGGATCTGCGCGACACCGAAAGCCGAGCGTGCGTGCTTGCCCGCGTCGCCGAACACTTCGGCGATCAGTTCCGACGCGCCGTTCGTCACGACGTGCTGTTCGGTGAAGTCGAGCGTCGAGTTGACGAGGCTCATCAGCTTGACGATGCGCGTGACCTTGTTCAGGTCGCCGGTGTGCGCGTGCAGCGTCGCGAGCAGGTCGATCGCGATCGAGCGCGCGGCCGCCTTGCCGTCTTCCGTCTGCAGATCCGCGCCGAGCTTGCCGGCCCAGACCTTGCCGTCCTTCTTCGCGATGTGGCCCGACAGGTAGACCGTATTGCCGCTTTGCGCGCTCATCACGTAGGCGGCGGCCGGTGCGCCGGCGGTCGGGAGCTCGATGCCGAGCGACTTCAGCTTGTCGTAGACGTTAGCCATGGATTCGATTCCTCGTAGAGAGTCGTGACAGGAAAAAGGGGATCAGAGGCGCTCGCGCAGCAGCTTGCCGAGGCGAGCGACGCCTTCCTCGATCTTCTCGGGCGGCACCGTCACGAACGACAGGCGCAGCGTGTTCTGCTGCGCGTTGTCCGCGAAGAACGGCGCGCCCGGCACGAAGGCGACGTGGTTGTCGACGGCCGCGGCGAGCAGCTTCATGCTGTCGATCTGCGCGGGCAGGTTCACCCAGATGAACATCCCGCCTTCCGGGCGGTTCCACGTGACGCCTTCCGGCATGTGGCGCTCGAGCGAGCCGAGCATCGCGTCGCACTGCGCGCTGTACAGCTCGCGGATCGTCGGGATGTGCTCGTCGAGGAAACCGTCCTTGATCACTTCGTGCGCGATGCGCTGCGTGAGCGTCGGCGTATGCAGGTCGGTGGCCTGCTTGGCCTGCACGAGCTTGAAGTGGAGTTCCTCGGGCGCAATGATGTAGCCGATCCGCAGGCCCGGCGCGAGCACCTTCGAGAACGTGCCGAGGTGCACGACGTGATCGGGCGCCATCGACAGCATCGTCGGCAGCGGTTCGCCGCGGTAGTTCAGCGCGCCGTACGGATCGTCTTCCAGCACCGGGAACGGGCTCGACTGCGCGAACGCGGCGAGCGCGCGGCGGCGCTCGACGGGCAGGCGGCGGCCGGTCGGGTTCTGGAAGTTCGGCTGCGCGTACAGCAGGCGCGCGCCTTGCGTGAGTTCCGGCGTCAGGCCTTCCGGCAGCAGGCCCTGCTCGTCGGTCGGCACCTGCACGTAGCGCGGCTCGTACAGCGAGAACGACTGTAGTGCGCCGAGGTAGGTCGGGGTTTCGACGAGGATCGGGCTGCCCGGATCGACGAGCGCCTTGCCGAGCAGGTCGAGCGCCTGCTGCGAGCCGGTCGTGATCAGCACCTGCGACACGCGCACGCTGTAGCGCTCGGCGATCCATTCGCGCAGCGGCAGGTAGCCTTCGGTTGCGCTGTACTGGAGCGCGGCGGCCGGCGCGTCGCGCAGCACGCGATCGGCGGCGGCGCGCATGCGTTCGGCCGGGAACGTCGCGGGGGCGGGCAGGCCGCCGGCGAACGAGATGACCTCGGGGCGTTCCGTGACCTTCAGGATTTCGCGGATCGCAGAGCTCGTCAGCTTGCGGGCGCGTTCGGAAAGCTGCCAGTGCGGCGGATGCAGGTCGCTCGGATTCATAGTCTCCTCGTTCGGATATCGTGGTCAGTCAAGAAAGGTCGTTCGGGCAAATCGCTTCGACGCTGCCGGGTGGGCATGCGCGAGCGCGATCGAGCCTTCGCGGCCGGGTGGGCAAAACCGATCAGGCAAAACGTCCATTATGGCGCACCTGTTCAGCCGGCGCGAGCCGGTTGCGCGGCCGTGGCGACTGCCGAGCGGCGCCCGAGCACCACGGTGGCGATCACCGCGGCCGCGAACAGCCACGTGGACGACGTGACCGTTTCGCCGAACAGCAGCGCGGAAAAGGCGATCGTGAAGAAAATCTGCAGCAGTTGCACCTGGCCCACGCGCGCGATGCCGCCCATCGCGAGCCCCGCGTACCACGCGAAAAAGCCGATGAATTGAGAAAAGAGGGTCACGTAGCCGAAGGCGAGCCACGTGCGCAGGGCGAGCGGGCCCGGATGCGCGGCATGCTGCATCCATGCGAGCCAGCCGACCGGCAGCACGAGGAACGGCGCGGACACGACGAGCGCCCAGCAGATCACCTGCCAGCCGCCGATCTGGCGCGCGAGGCGCGCGCCTTCCGCATAGCCGAGCGCGCCGATGCCGACCGCGACGAGCATTAGCGCGTCGCCGGCCTGCACGGTGCCGCCGCCGTCGCGCAGCGCGAACGCGATCACGAGTGCGCTGCCGGCCACCGCGCTGGCCCAGAACGCCTTCGACGGCCGCTCGTGCGACAGCCATGCCGCGTACAGCGCGACGAACAGCGGCTGGAGGCCGTTGACCACTGCGCCGTGCGACGCCGGTACCGATTTCATCGCCCACGCGGAGAACACCGGATACGCGATGATCACGCCCGCCGACGTGATCGCGAGGCTTTTCAGTTGCGCGCGGGTCGGCAGCGGCTCGCGGCGCCACCACAGCAGCAGGCCGGCCGGTACGGCGGCGGCGAGCGCGCGGCCGAGCCCGTTGAGCAGCGGATGGAGTTCGGAGACGACGATCCGCGTCATCGGCAGCGTCAGGCTAAAGATCATGACGCCGATGAGGCCGAGCAGCATGCCTCGGGTTTCGCGCGAATTCATGGGGTAAGTGTCTCCGTGTTGCCGGTATTGGGGTGGGGGCGGGGCGGCGGGGGCTCAGCGCAGCGTGCGCGGGCCCTGCGGCGTGTCGAATTCGGCGACGAGCGCGGGCGGGCCGTCGGCGGCTTCGAGGTCGAGCAGATGGGCGGCGCCGAGCCAGTCGAGCTGCTCGCGGACGGCGTCGGCACGCGGGTGGGTGCCCTTGAGCGCCTTCAGCGCGATGCCGTTATCCGGCAGCGACTCGGCCGGGTGGCGCGGGCTGTCCCACTGGATCAGCGACGGCACGAGCCCGTCGCCCGAGCCCTGCCACGCCGGGAAGCTGCCGTCGTCGGGCACCGTGAGGCCCCAGCGCAGGTCGCCGCGGCTCATCGTGACCACGGGCGCGATGCGTGCCGGGTACTGGCTCTGCCACAGCGCGAGCTGGCGCGGACGGTCGACGCGCGCGACCCAGTGCGCCAGAAACGGGCCTTGCGCGAGCCGCGCGTGCATGGCCGGCTCGTCGAGCGCGAACAGCCGGGCGCGCGGCGGCTCGGCGCCGTCGTTCGGCGCCGGCGCGTCGGGGTCGATCGCGATCACCTCGAGGTACAGCCCGCCCCACGCGCCGAACAGCGCATTGTGGGTTCGCATCAGCGGGTGGCGGCCGCCGCCGGCCGGTTCGATGCCGAGCGCGTCGGCGACATGGCGTACGCCTTCGTCGAGCGTGCGCGCGGCGATCACGAGATGGTCGAGTGTCAGGGAGCGGGCTGGCATGAACGTCGGTCGGGAAGCGAAAGTGTCATGGTGGGCAGGCGAGGCGCCGGGCGATGGCCGGACCGGCCGGCGTACCGGCCGCGATGCGGGCCGGTGGGCGCGGTGCCGGGTGCGGCGGTGCCGGAACGGCGGCCGCACGGTTGCCAGTCCGGTCAACTGTAATCGTCGCTACCGGCACAGTAACGGTACAATCGGCGCGATAGCCTTCGGTACAGTTGGAGCTGCCGCCCATGTCCACCGTTCCACTCGCCCAGATTCCCGCGCCGCACGATACGGCCACGCTCACGCTCGTCGACCAGCTGGTCCAGTGGGCGCGGCGGCGTATCGACGAACGCGTGTTCCGGCCCGGCATGCGGATGCCGTCGATCCGCAAGCTCGCGCTCGACAAGAGCGTATCCCGCTTCACCGTCGTCGAGGCCTATGAGCGGCTCGTCGCGCAGGGCTATCTCGACTCGCGGCGCGGCTCGGGTTTCTACGTGCGCGAGCGCACGGCCGCCGGCCCGCAGCCGGCCGACAGCGTCGCGCGCGTGGCCGAGGCCGCGCCGGTGCACAACACGATCGACGTCGTCTGGCTGCTGCGCAACATGCTGCACACCGTCAGCCCGGAAAAGGGGCCGGGTCTCGGCTATCTGCCGGGCCGCTGGCTCGACGGCGAACTGATTACCGGCGCGCTGCGCGCGCTCGGGCGCCAGTCCGGCGCGCAGATGCTCGGCTTCGGCACCGCGCAGGGCTTCCTGCCGCTGCGCCAGCAACTGCAGACGCGCCTCGCCGAAGTGGAGATCGGCGCGAAACCCGAGCAGATCGTGCTCGTCTCGGGGATCACGCAGGCGATCGACCTGATTTCGCGGATCTACATGCGGCCTGGCGACGCGGTGATCGTCGGCGATCCGGCCTGGTTCCAGATGTTCGGCCGCTTCGCGGCGCAGGGCGCGCAACTCGTCGGGATGCCTTACACGCCCGACGGCCCCGATCTCGACGCGCTCGAAACCCTGGTGCAGATGTGGCGGCCGAAGATGCTCGTGATCAACTCGGTGCTGCAGAACCCGACCGGCACGTCGCTGTCGGCCGCGCAGGCGTTCCGGATCCTGAAGCTCGCGGAGGCGTACGACTTCCTCGTCGTCGAGGACGACGTGTACGGCGACCTGTGCCCGCCGAGCTATCCGGCCACGCGCCTCGCGAGCCTCGACCAGCTGAAGCGCGTGATCTACCTCGGCAGCTATTCGAAGACGCTCGCGGCGAACCTGCGGGTCGGCTATGTCGCGTGCGCGCCGGAGATCGCGAAGGCGGTCACCGACCAGAAGATGCTGGTCGGGATGACGACGCCCGAGCTCAACGAGCGCGTGCTCTACAAGATCCTGACCGAAGGGCATTACCGGCGCCACGTCGAGCGGCTGCGCGCGCGGCTCGACGGCGTGCGCGACAAGACCGCGCGGATGCTCGAGCGCACCGGGCTCGGCCTCTTCACGATGCCGGCGGCCGGGATGTTCCTGTGGGCCGACACGGGCGTCGACTCCGACGCGCTCGCGGCGGTCGCGCACGAGGCCGGCTTTCTGCTGACGCCGGGCAGCCTGTTCTCGCCGCAGCAATCGCCGTCGACGTGGATGCGCTTCAACGTCGCGAACTGCGGCGATCCGGCGCTGCCGGGGCTGCTGTCGCGCTATATCGATTCGGCCGTACGCCGCGCGTCGTGACCCGGCGCGGCACGCCGGCCCTTGAAATCGGGCGTGCGATCCCCAGATACGCGCGCAAACCGCTTGCGCCAGGCGGTGGCCCTTCAGGGCCGTCCGGCATCGCGCGCCGGGCGCCTGCGCCACACCATTCAAGTTCAAGTAAGAGGAAACAGCATCCATGGCACATGAAACGATGAGCTTTCAGGCAGAGGTCAAGCAACTTCTCCACCTGATGATCCATTCGCTCTACAGCAACAAGGAAATCTTCCTGCGCGAACTGGTGTCGAACGCGTCCGACGCGGCCGACAAGCTGCGTTTCGAAGCGCTCGCGGACAACGCGCTGTACGAGAACGATCCGAACCTGCGCATCCGCATCGGCTTCGACAAGGCCGCCCGCACGATCACGATCGAGGACAACGGCATCGGCATGAGCCGCGACGAGGCGATCGCGAACCTCGGCACGATCGCGCGTTCGGGCACCAAGGAATTCTTCACGAAGCTGTCCGGCGACCAGCAGAAGGACGCGGCGCTGATCGGCCAGTTCGGCGTCGGTTTCTACTCGGGCTTCATCGTCGCGGACAAGATCACCGTCGAGACGCGCCGCGCGGGCCTGCCGGCGAACGAAGCCGTGCGCTGGGAAAGCGCGGGCGAGGGCGACTTCACGATCGACGCGATCGAGCGCGCGCAGCGCGGCACGGCGATCACGCTGCACCTGCGCGAAGGCGAGGACGAGCTGCTGTCGTCGCACCGCCTGAAGTCGATCATCCAGAAGTATTCCGATCACATCGCGCTGCCGATCCTGATGCAGAAGGAAGAGTGGGATCAGGAAAAGGGCGAGATGGTCCTGAAGGACGAGGACGAGACCGTCAACCAGGCGAGCGCGCTGTGGACGCGTTCGAAGAGCGACGTCACCGACGAGCAGTACACGCAGTTCTACCAGCACATCGCGCACGACCACCAGGATCCGCTCACGTGGACGCACAACCGCGTCGAGGGCCGCAGCGAATACACGCAGCTGCTGTTCGTGCCGGCGCACGCGCCGTTCGACCTGTGGAACCGCGACTACCGCGGCGGCCTGAAGCTGTACGTGAAGCGCGTGTTCATCATGGACGACGCCGAGCAGCTGCTGCCGCAATACCTGCGCTTCGTGAAGGGCGTCGTCGATTCGGCCGACCTGCCGCTGAACGTGTCGCGTGAAATCCTGCAGGAAAGCCGCGACGTGAAGGCGATCCGCGAAGGCGTGACCAAGCGCGCGCTGTCGATGCTCGAGGAACTCGCGAACGCGGAAGAGGATGCCGGCAAGGAGAAGTACAAGACGTTCTGGGGCGCGTTCGGCCAGGTGCTGAAGGAAGGCCTCGGCGAGGATCACGCGAACCGCGAGCGCATCGCGAAGCTGCTGCGCTTCGCGTCGACGCACGGCGACACCGACGCGCAGGACGTGTCGCTCGCCGACTACGTGTCGCGCATGAAGCCCGAGCAGAGCAAGATCTACTACGTGACGGCCGATACGTGGCAGGCCGCGAAGAACAGCCCGCACCTTGAAGTGTTCCGCAAGAAGGGCGTCGAGGTGCTGCTGCTGACCGACCGCGTCGACGAATGGATGCTGTCGTTCCTGCATGAATTCGACGGCAAGCCGCTCGCGAGCGTGGCGCGCGGCGACCTCGACCTCGGCGAGCTGAACGACGAAGAGAAGAAGGCGCAGGAAGAAGCGGGCGAGGCGATCAAGCCCGTCGTCGAGAAGATGAAGGAAGCGCTCGGCGACAAGGTGAAGGAAGTGCGCGTCACGTTCCGCCTGACCGATTCGCCGTCGTGCCTCGTCGCCGACGACAACGACATGAGCGGCTACCTGCAGCGGATGCTGAAGGCGGCCGGCCAGAATGCGCCGGCGATGCAGCCGATCCTCGAGATCAACCCGGAGCACGCGCTCGTCAAGCAACTGAAGGCCGACAGCGCCGATTTCGGCGACTGGGCCCATCTGTTGTTCGATCAGGCGCTGCTGGCCGAAGGCGGCATGCTGGACGATCCGGCGAGCTTCGTGAAGCGGACCAACGCGCTGCTGCTGTCGCGCGCCGCGTGAACGCGCGCTTGCGATTCGACGGCGGGCAGGCCGGCTGGCGCGAGACGCCGCGGCCTGGCTGCACGCTCGACCAGCGCGACTGGCTGACGCGCGGCGGATCGCTGACCGCGCACCTCGCGCGGCTCGGCCGCGTGAACGTGCGGGTGACGCGCGAGGCCGTCGACTGCCCGTGGTTCGACGAGCCGGACGCGCTCGCCAGTTCGCCGCGCGCGCCGATGTGGGTGCGCGAGGTGATCCTGTCGGTCGACGGCACGCCTTTTGTTGCCGCGCACAGCATCGCGCCGCTCGCGGCCAGCAAGGGCGTGTGGCAGGCAATGCGGCGGCTGCGCACGCGGCCGCTGGCCGAGTTGCTGTACAGCGATCCGCAGGTCGAACGTTCTGCGCTCGTCAGCCGGCGTGTGATCGCCGGCCATCCGCTGTATGCGCTCGCGAGCCATGCGCTCGGCGCGGGCGTGCGCGCGCCGCATGCGTTCGCCGCGCGACGCTCGGTGTTTCAGCGTCACGGCAAGCCGTTGATGGTCACCGAATGCATGCTGCCGGCGCTGTGGCGTCATCTCGATGCGCACGGTGACGGGCCCCGGTCCGTCGGGCCGCGTGGAGTCGCATGATGCTGCAGGGGTTTGCGCCGGTCGTCGGGCCGGATACGCACACGATGATCCTCGGCAGTTTTCCGGGCGAGGCGTCGCTCGACGCCGCGCAGTATTACGCGCATCCGCGCAACCAGTTCTGGCGGTTGCTGGGGGCGGTGCTCGGCGAGCCGACGCTTCATGACCTGCCGTACGATGCGCGGCTCGTGTGCGTGCTTTCGCATGGCATCGGCATCTGGGACGTCCTCGATGCATGCCATCGGAAAGGCAGTCTCGACTCGGCGATCCGGAATGCGAAGCCGAACGACTTCGATTCGTTGCGGGAACATGCGCCGTTGCTCAAGCGCGTGTGCTTCAACGGCAAGACGGCAGGGCGGTTCGCCGACGTGATCGGCCACGCCGGATACGACACGCTCGTGCTGCCTTCGTCGAGTCCGGCGAATGCAATGTTGTCGTTCGAGCAGAAGCTCGCGCAGTGGCGGGGGATTCGCGACTGATTGCGGCGTGAGGGGCGAGGCGGGCAGCCATCGTGCGCGACGCTCAATCGTCCTTGCCCCATCTCCATTTGGGCTTCTCGCCCTTGATCCAGCACACCATGGTCAGCAGTGCGACCAGCACCACGATGCACACGCCGTAGGCGAACGGTGAACGGTGAGGCGGCGCCAGCCATGCGCTTGCGATGATCCCGAGCGCGAACAGCACCAGCACGACCCAGCCCTGCCACGCAACCGGCAATCCCCAGCCCCATCCGTAGCGTTTCGCCGGAAACCAGATCTTCCTGTTGGTTGAGGTCATGTTTCCTCCTTTGAGCGATGAATGCCGTGTATCGCCAACGGGATTCGAAGTCGGGTGCGGCCGGGCGCGCCTCGCGGCCGCCATCCCCCACCAATGCTATCCTCTCGTCCGCTAAAACCAGCGTCATCCAGCGAGATTCAATCATGACCCGACTGATCAAGCGCGCGTCCGCCGAGGCGCGCGCGTTCAAGAATCGCAAGCCGTCCTCCTATAACGGCTCCGAAAAACTCCAGCCGCCGCGCGTGAAGCGCCGCCCGGACATCGACGAACACGACGACGTGCCCGTGCTCGAAGCGCCGCGCAAGCCGCGCTTCGCGCCCGTCACGTTCTCGGAAGAGGGCGGCGTGCGCTTCCTGCATTTCGGCACCGAGTGGGTACAGGGCGCGATGCGGATCTCGAAGCCGCTGCACATCGAGCTCGAATACGCGCAGCAGATGATGGCGTGGCTGCTGTTCCTCGAAACACCCGGGCGGATCGTCCAGCTCGGGCTCGGCACCGGTGCGCTGACCAAGTTCTCGCACCGCTTCCTCCCGCAGGCGAAGGTCGAGGCCGTCGAGCTGAACCCGGCCGTGATCGTCGCCGCGCGCACGATGTTCGCGATGCCGCCCGACGACGCACGTCTCGTCGTGCACGAAGCCGACGCGTGGGACTTCGTCAACGACCCGGCCAACCGCGGCACGACGGGCGCGATCCAGATCGACCTGTACGACGCGACCGCGCGCGGCCCGGTGCTCGACAGCGTCGCGTTCTACCGTGCGGTGCGCGGCTGCCTTGCCGACGCGGGCATCGCGACGATCAACCTGTTCGGCGACCATCCGAGCTTCGTGCGCAACATGAAGCACCTGAACGCGGCGTTCGATCATCGCGTGATCGCGCTGCCGGAAGTGCATGACGGCAACCGCATCGCGATCGCGTTCTCGGGCCCCGCGCTCGACGTGTCGTTCGCGCAGCTCGACGCGCGTGCGAAGCTGATCGAGGACACGCTGAAGCTGCCCGCACGCAAGTGGGTGAAAGCTTTGAAAGAAACGATCGGCGCGCGCGATACCTCGTTCGCGATCTGACGCTTCAGGCACCGGCGGCAGGCCGGTGCAACCACGCGGCAAGGGGCGGATCACCTCGGGTTCGCCCCTGCTTGACCGCGTGCTCGCGGCTCCTATACTGGCGCGAAGCCAGGGGAGCCGCAGCCTACCCGTTTTGCGCTCCTCTCGGCGCCGTACCCGCTCAACAAGATCGATAACCGGGAAAGAAGAGGAGACGTCATGGCTCACGATGCCGACGCCAACCGGGCCGCCAAGCGCTGGCTCTGGCTGCTGGTACTGCCGTTGATCGCGATGGTCTGGGTACCGTCGTACAGCAAGATCGAACCGCAGGTGTTCGGTTTTCCGTTTTTCTACTGGTACCAGCTGCTTTGGGTCTTCATCAGCGCGGTGATCACCGCGTTCGTGTACTTCAAGACCAAGAACGCGTGGAAGGCGAGCGGCCCGCAGGGAGGTGCACGATGAATCTCGGCGCAACCTTCGTCTTCGTCCTGCTGTTCATCGGCGTCACGATCATCGGTTTCCTGGCCGCAAACTGGCGGCGCGGCGATCTCGCCCATCTCGACGAATGGGGCCTCGGCGGACGCCGCTTCGGCACGATCGTCACGTGGTTCCTGCTCGGCGGCGACCTCTATACGGCGTACACGTTCGTCGCGGTGCCCGCGCTCGTGTTCGGCGCCGGTGCGATGGGTTTCTTCGCGCTGCCCTATACGATCCTGATCTATCCGTTCGCGTTCGTCGTGTTCCCGAAGTTGTGGAGCATCGCGAAGCGGCACGGCTACGTGACGGCCGCCGACTTCGTCAACGCGCGCTACGGCAGCCGGATGCTCGCGCTCGCGATCGCGGTGACGGGCATCCTCGCGACGATGCCGTACATCGCGCTGCAGCTCGTCGGCATCGAAGTGGTGATCGGCGCGCTCGGTTTCGACACGACCGGCTTCGTCGGCGACCTGCCGCTGATCATCGCGTTCGCGATCCTCGCCGCGTACACGTACACGTCGGGCCTGCGCGCGCCCGCGATGATCGCGATCGTCAAGGACATCCTGATCTACATCACGATCGCCGCGGCGGTCATCGTGATCCCGGCGAAGCTCGGCGGCTTCGGACACATCTTCGCGAGCGTGCCGCCGGCCAAGCTGCTGCTGAAGGCGCCCGACGCGATGAGCCTGAACGGCTACAGCGCGTACGCGACGCTCGCGATCGGCTCGGCGCTCGCGTTGTTCCTGTATCCGCACTCGGTCACGGCGATCCTGTCGTCGTCGTCCGGCAACTCGATCCGCCGCAACATGGCGATGCTGCCCGCGTACTCGTTCGTGCTCGGCCTGCTCGCGCTGCTCGGCTACATGGCGCTCGCGGCGGGCGTGAAGGACATGCCGCAGTACGCGCCGTACTTCAAGGCGTTCGGCCCGAACTTCGCGGTGCCCGCGCTGTTCCTCGAGTATTTCCCGTCGTGGTTCGTCGGCGTCGCGTTCGCGGCGATCGGCATCGGCGCGCTGGTGCCCGCGGCCATCATGTCGATCGCGGCCGCGAACCTGTACACGCGCAACATTCACCGCGAGTTCGTGAACCGCAACATGTCGCACGAGCAGGAGACGCACGTCGCGAAGCTCGTGTCGCTGATCGTGAAGGTCGGCGCGGTCGCGTTCATCCTCGGGCTGCCGCTGACCTATGCGATCCAGCTGCAGCTGCTCGGCGGGATCTGGATCATCCAGACGCTCCCCGCGATCGTGCTCGGCCTCTACACGCGCGTGCTTGACCATCGCGGCCTGCTGGCCGGCTGGGCGGCCGGCATCGTGTGCGGCACGTGGATGGCGATTTCGTTGAAGCTGGCCGGATCGATCTTCACGATCCACCTGTTCGGTCTCGCGATTCCCGGCTACGCGGCCGTGTGGTCGCTGATCGTGAACCTGGTGGTGGCGGTGGTGGTGAGCGTGCTGGTGCGCGTGATGGGCATGGCGCATGCGGAGGATCGCACGCGGCCGGAGGACTATCTCGACGTCGTCGAAGGCTGAGACGGACGACGCGCGGTAACGAAAACGCCCGCCACCGTGAGGTGGCGGGCGTTTTCCTGCGTCAGCCCTGCGCGCGTTTCGCGAGCTCCTCGCGCTGCGACAGGTCTTCGACGTTGACCATCCAGTGCACGCCGAAGCGATCCTTGGCCATCCCGAAGCCGAGCGCCCAGAACGTCTTGCCGAACGGCATCGTCACTTCGCCGCCGTCGGCGAGCGCATTGAACAGCTTCTGGCCTTCCTCGACCGTCTCCGGGTTCAGCGACAGCGAATAGCCGGCGTGCGCGGCGCCTGCCGGCTGGCTGCAGTCGCCGTCCGAGCACATGATCATCGAGTCGCCGATCGTGAAGCTCGCATGCATCACCTTGTCGCCCATCTCCGGCGCCATCGGGTAGTCGGGATTCGGCGGCGCGTCCTTGAAGTGCATCTTGAACATCGTCTTCGCACCGAGTGCCTTTTCGTAGAACTGAAGGGCTTCGTCGGCGCGACCGTAGAACGTCAGGTACGGTTGAACTTGCATCGTTGTCTCCTGTGATGAGCCGGCCTGCGCATCTGCGCGGGTTCGGCGTCGAACAAGACTGACCGGGAAAAGGGGGGCATCGGGAGGCGGCCGCCGCACCCGTGACGTGGATTGTAGTGCGCGTGCTTGACGATGGAATGAAAAATAAAAACGGCCGCGAACATGACGTTCGCGGCCGTGTGCGCCGCGCTTGCTGACGGCTGTTGTCAGTGTTGCCGACAGCTGCTGACGCGTATCGCGGCTCAGCGCAGCGAGTCGATCAGCTTCTCGAGCTTCACCGCATCGGCGGCGAATACGCGGATGCCTTCGGCGAGCTTTTCGGTTGCCATCGCGTCGTCGTTCAGCTGGAAGCGGAACGCTGCCTCGTCGATCGCGACACGCGCGGCGGGCTTGTCGTGCAGCGCTTCCGGCGACAGCTTGCGCGTGACCGTCTCGTTGCTGTCCTGCAGCTTCTGCAGCAAATCGGGACTGATCGTCAGCAGGTCGCAGCCGGCGAGTTCGGTGATCTGGCTGGTCGTGCGGAAGCTCGCGCCCATCACTTCGGTCTTGTAGCCGAACGTCTTGTAGTACGTGTAGATGCGGCGCACCGACTGCACGCCCGGATCGTTCGCGCCGCCGTCCTTCTCTTCATTCCACTCCGCGCCTGCCTGCTTCTTGAACCAGTCGTAGATGCGGCCGACGAACGGCGAGATCAGCTGCGCGCCGGCTTCCGCGCAGGCGGCGGCCTGCACGAGCGAGAAAAGCAGGGTCATGTTGCACTTGATCCCGTCCTTCTGCAGCACTTCGGCCGCGCGGATGCCTTCCCACGTCGACGCGAGCTTGATCAGGATGCGCTCGCGGCCGATGCCGGCTGCTTCGTACAGCTTGATGAGCTCGCGACCCTTGTCGATCGAGCGCTGGGTGTCGAACGACAGGCGCGCGTCGACCTCGGTCGACACGCGGCCCGGGATCAGCTTCAGGATCTCGGTGCCGAATGCGATCAGCAGGCGGTCGATGATGAAGTCGGTGCTTTCGTTGCGATGATCGCGGACGGTTTTCTCGAGGATCGGCTTGTACGCGTCCTTCTGGACGGCCTTCAGGATCAGCGAAGGGTTCGTGGTCGCGTCCTGCGGCTGGTATTGCGCAAGCTGCTGGAAATCGCCCGTGTCGGCGACGACGGTCGTGTACTGCTTCAGCTGGTCGAGTGCGGTAGTCATGGCGATTCGGAAGAAGGGCGCAAGGCGCCGGGTTCTCACGGGCCGCGCGAGCGCGGCGGCGAAGCGAAGCGGCGCCGGGCGCCGCTTCCAAGCCATCATTCTAGGCCCGATTCGCGTCGAGCACGTTTTGGCATGGCCGGCGAGCGCCGTGCCGCATTACGCGGGGCGGCGCGCGTTCAGGATCACTTGCGTGACGATCCCCGCGACGAGCCCCCAGAAGGCCGAGCCGATCGACAGCAGCGTGAGGCCCGACGCGGTGACCATGAACGTGACGAGTGCGGCTTCGCGCTGCTTCACGTCCTGCATCGCGTTCGCGAGGCCGCTCATGATCGAGCCGAACAACGCGAGCGCGGCGACCGACACGACGAGCGCCTTCGGCAGCGCCGCGAACAGCGCGGCGATTGTCGCGCCGAAGACGCCGGCGACCAGGTAGAACATGCCGCACCACACGGCGGCCGTGTAACGCTTCGCGTGATCCTCGTGCGCTTCCGGGCCCGTGCAGATCGCGGCCGTGATCGCCGCGAGGTTCACGCCGTGCGAGCCGAACGGCGCGAGCAGCAGCGATGCGAGGCCGGTGGTCGCGATCAGCGGCGACGACGGGGTCTGATAACCGTCCGCGCGCAGCACCGCGATGCCCGGCACGTTCTGCGACGCCATCGCGACGACGAACAGCGGAATGCCGATGCTGACGATCGACGCGATCGAGAACGCCGGCATCGTGAACACGGGCTTCGCGAACGCGATGTGAAAGCCGCTGAAGTCGAGCAGGCCGAGGCCGCCGGCCACCGCCGTGCCGACGATCAGCGTCGTCGGAATCGCATAGCGCGGCGCGAGCCGCTTGACGATCAGGTACGTGAAGAACATCGCGAGCACGAGCGCGGTCTGGAACTGCGCGGCGCGGAAGATCTCGATGCCGATCTCGAACAGGATGCCCGCGAGCAGGGCGGCGGCGATGCCGGCCGGAATCTTGCGCATCAGCGTGTCGAACAGCCCGCTCACGCCGACGGCCGTCAGCAGCACCGCGCAGACGACGAACGCGCCGATCGCCTCCGGGTAGGGCACGCCGGGCAGCGACGCGATCAGCAGCGCGGCGCCGGGCGTCGACCACGCGACGACGACGGGCGCGCGAAAGCGCAGCGACAGGCCGATCGTCGTCAGCGCCATGCCGATCGACAGCGCCCAGATCCACGACGAGATCTGCGCATCGGTGAGGTGGGCGGCGCGGCCGGCCTGGAACATCAGCACGAGCGAGCTCGTGTAGCCGGTCATCATCGCGACGAAGCCGGCGACGAGCGCGGACACGGACGTATCGGCAAAAAAACGGCGGCCGCCGGCGCGGCTGGCGCTCGCGGTGGGCGAGGGGTTCATGCTATCTCCGGGGGGAGGCCGCTCGGAGGCGACCTTCGTGTCTTGGTGGGTGTCGTTACTTGCTGAGTGCGCGCATCGCGGTTTCGAGGCCCGCGAGCGTGAGCGGATACATGCGATGGCCGAGCAGGTCGCGGATTACCGCGACCGACTGCCGGTATTCCCATAGCCGCTCGGGCTCCGGGTTCAGCCATGCATGATGGGGGAACTGGTCGGCGAGGCGGCGCAGCCAAACGGCGCCGGCTTCCGGGTTGTTGTATTCGACCGAGCCGCCGGGCTGCAGCACTTCGTACGGGCTCATCGTCGCGTCGCCGACGAAGATCAGCTTGTAGTCGGGCGTGAACTTGTGCAGCACGTCCCACGTCGCGGTGCGTTCCGAGTGGCGGCGGCGGTTGTTCTTCCACAGGTGGTCGTACACGCAGTTGTGGAAGTAGAAGAACTCCAGGTGCTTGAATTCGGCCTTCGCGGCCGAGAACAGCTCCTCGGTGCGCTTGATGTGATCGTCCATCGAGCCGCCGACGTCGAGCAGCATCAGCACCTTCACGTTGTTGTGGCGCTCGGGCACCATCCGCAGGTCGAGCCAGCCCGCGTTCGCGGCGGTGCTGCGGATCGTGCCGGGCAGGTCGAGCTCCTCGGCCGCGCCTTCGCGCGCGAAGCGGCGCAGCCGCCGCAGCGCGACCTTGATGTTGCGCGTGCCGATCTCGACGGAATCGTCGTAGTCGCGGTATGCGCGCGCCTCCCACACCTTGACCGCGGTGCGGTTGCCGTTCGACGGGCCGCCGATGCGCACGCCTTCCGGGTTGTAGCCGCCGTGCCCGAACGGCGACGTGCCGCCGGTGCCGATCCACTTGTTGCCGCCTTCGTGGCGCTCCTTCTGCTCGTCGAGCAGCGCCTTCAGGCGCTCCATCAGCTTGTCGAGCCCGCCCATCGCCTCGATCTGCGCCTTCTCCTCCGGCGACAGCTCGCGCTCGAGGCGCTTTTCGAGCCAGTCGAGCGGAATGTCGAACGCTTCGGACGGCAGCGCGGACACGCCGTGGAAATACGCGCCGAACGCCTGGTCGAACTTGTCGAAGTACTGCTCGTCCTTGACGAGCGTCATCCGTGCGAGGAAGTAGAACGCGTCGATCGACGGCGAGATCAGCCCGGCCTTCAGCGATTCGAGCAGCGTCAGGTATTCCTTCACCGAGACGGGCAGCTTGGCTGCGCGCAGCGCGTAGAAGAAATTGAGCAGCATGGCCGGGCCTTCGCGGGTGAGGGGGGATTACCGGTTGTGCCGGTTCATGTAGACGAGCCGCTCGAGCAGGCTCAGGTCCTGCTCGTTCTTCAGCAGCGCGCCCGCGAGCGGCGGCACGATCTGCTTCGCGTCCGCGCCGCGCAGCGCGTCGGCCGGGATGTTCTCGGCGAGCAGCAGCTTCAGCCAGTCGAGCAGCTCGGACGTCGACGGCTTCTTCTTCAGGCCCGATACGCCGCGCAATTCGAAGAAACTCTCGAGCGCGGCGCGCAGCAGCTCCTCGCGGATGTCGGGGAAGTGCACCGCGACGATCTTCTGCATCGTCGACGGGTCGGGGAACTGGATGTAGTGGAAGAAGCAGCGGCGCAGGAACGCGTCGGGCAGCTCCTTCTCGTTGTTCGACGTGATGATGACGAGCGGGCGGTGCTTCGCACGGACCGTCTCGCGCGTCTCGTACACGTGGAATTCCATCCGGTCGAGCTCGCGCAGCAGGTCGTTCGGGAATTCGATGTCGGCCTTGTCGATCTCGTCGATCAGCAGCACGCTCGGGTGCTCGGCGTCGAACGCCTGCCACAGCACGCCCTTGACGATGTAGTTCGAGATGTCCTTCACGCGCTCGTCGCCGAGCTGCGAATCGCGCAGCCGCGACACGGCGTCGTATTCGTACAGGCCCTGCTGCGCCTTGGTGGTCGACTTGATGTGCCACTGCAGCAGCGGCATGTCGAGCGCGGCGGCCACTTCCTCGGCGAGCATGGTCTTGCCGGTGCCGGGCTCGCCCTTGATCAGCAGCGGGCGTTGCAGCGTCAGCGCGGCATTGACCGCGAGCTTCAGATCGTCGGTGGCGACGTAGTGCGAGGACCCTTCGAAACGCATGGCGGCGCTCTTCTCAATCGCGAAAAAAACCCAGTATAAGTCAGAAGGGCTGTCCGGTTGGGCCGCGCCCGCGTATCGTTGCGGGACTGTGGCGGGGCGCCTTGTGGACGGGTTCCCCGCCGACGCGGTACAATCTGGCCGTTTTTTTTGGCCTGCGTGGCGACCGACAAGCAAAACGGCGCGGGCCGTTGCCGCTTCGGCGCCAGTTTCCCCTCAAGCTAGGTTACAAGAGCTATGAACAAATTCGTCGGCAAACACGTCGTTGTCGCAGCGCTCGTGGCGCTCGCGGGCAGCGCGCAGGCGGCCGGTGTGGTCGGCAACCCGAAGGACGGGGCGAGCAAGGTCGCCATGTGCATCGGTTGCCACGGCATCCAGGACTACCGCGCGGCGTACCCGGAGGTCTACCGGGTGCCTGTCCTCGGCGGCCAGAACCAGCAATACCTCGAGAACGCGCTGAAGGCCTACCGCAAGAAGGATCGTCACTTCCCGTCGATGAATGCGATCGCCGGTTCGCTGACGGACCAGGACATCGCGGATCTGTCGGCGTACTACGCCGCCCAGAAGGCCGACTCGAAGGACAACCCCTACAAGTAAGCGCGCGCCGCCGATCTCTCGGCGGGACAGGAGCATTCATGAACAACGCATTCAAGACGGCGGCGGTTGCACTGGCGGCCGGCCTCGCGATCGGTACCGCGCACGCGGCGGATATCTCGAAGGGCAAGGAACTGGTCGAATCGCACAACTGCGCCGCCTGCCACGGCGCGCAGATGAACAAGCCGATCAACGCCGAATATCCGCGCCTCGCCGGCCAGCATGCCGACTACCTCGTGTGGGCGATGCGCCAGTACCAGATGGGCCTGACGAATCCGCTGCTCGGCCGCAACAACGCGATCATGCAGGCACAGGTGCAGAGCCTGTCGGTCAGCGACATGAAGGACATCGCGGCCTACATCGAGTCGCTGAAAGAGACCGATCTCGTGTTCAAGAAGTAAGCGCGACGGGCCCGGCGGGCCCGCGCAGCAAGGATACCCCGCCCTGGCGGGGTATTTTTTTACCCGCGCGCCGGCGCCCGCGGCGCGCCGCGGCGGTGCTCAGTCGCGCGATGCGCGGCGCAGGATGCGCTGCAGGTACGCGTCGGTATCGGGCGGCGTGTTCGTGCGCTGGGCTTCCCAGATCGTCTCGCCGAGGCATTCCATGATCACGTGCTGCGCGTCGTGGGTCGAGTCGAGCTTCGCCGCGAGCTTGTCGTGCGCGGCGCGGATGCCGGGCGGCTGGTCGATCGACAACTGCTCGCTGATCGCGAGATGCATCGACAGGTGCAGGAACGGGTTCGTGCGGCCTTCCTCGGGCGTGTACTCGCGCGCGGTGGCGCCATCGGCGTCGGCGAGTTCGTCGTGGTATTCGGGATGCTCGACGATCCAGTCGGCTGCCATCGCTTCCAGCGGCGTCAGGATCTCGCCGGCGCGCTGCTTGCGCCAGGTCTCGGTGAAAAAGCGACGCACTTCGTCGCGGCTTGGATTGAACATGGTGGGGAAACGTCGTGATTCGGACGGCTTGATGCCGCGTCGCGCATTGTACGCCGGGTCGGCGGGCGGCGCTGGCGGCGGGTTTGGCGCGATCGCGTGGCCGCAGCGGCGGTGGCCCGCGGGCCTTGCGGGTGAGCGGCGCGGGCCGGTGGCGTGCGCCGCCGGTGCCGGGTAACGGGTAAGCGTGGGGTAAGCGCGGGGTAAGCGCGGGCTAGGCTCGCGGCCGCCGCGCCGTTACACTCCAACGCTTCCCGTCACCGCACCGTTCTCATCCGTTCCGTCATGACCGCCACCGCTCGCCCATCGTCCGCAGCCCTGCAGGGCACGCTTTACGTCGCGCTATCCGCCGCCGCGTTCGGCGCGATGGCGATCTTCGGCCGCTACGCGTATGCGGCCGGTGTCGACGTGCTCGGGCTGCTGATCGTGCGCTTCGCGATCGGCGGCGCGGTGCTCGCCGCGATCGCACGGCATCGCCGCGTCACGTGGCCGCGCGGGCGCGCGCTCGCGCCGCTCGTGGCGATGGGCGCGCTCGGCTACGTCGGGCAGTCGTTCTGCTACTTCAGCGCGCTGCAGCACGCGCAGGCGAGCCTTGTCGCGCTGCTGCTGTACCTGTATCCGGCCTTCGTCACGCTGCTGGCCGCGTGGTGGCTCGGCGAGCACCTCACGCGCGCGAAGGCCGTCGCGCTGGTGCTGTGCGTCGCGGGTTCGGCGCTGATGGTCGGCGGCGGGCATGGCGAGCCGCTCGGGATCGCGCTCGCGCTGGCCGCCGCGGTGATCTATTCGCTGTACATCGTCGGCGGCACGAAGGCGACGCGCGGCGTCGATCCGCTCGCGACCACCGCGATCATCTGCCTGTCGGCGACCGCGACGCTCGTGGCGATCGCCGTCGTGCGGACCACGGCGTTCGGCGCGCCGCCGCGCTGGCCCGCGACGGCCGGCGGCTGGGCGTCGATGCTTGCGATCGCGCTCGTGTCGACGGTCGCGGCGATGATCGCGTTCTTTGCGGGGCTCGAACGGCTTGGGGCCGCGCGCACGTCGATGCTGTCGACGCTCGAACCGGTCGTGACGGTCGCGCTGGCGGCGCTGCTGTTCGGCGAGGCACTGTCGCCGCTGCAGTGGGCGGGCGGCGTCGCGATCCTGGCTGCCGTGCTGGCGCTGGTGCGCGCGGGCGGCGCGGCGGCCGACGATGCGACCGCGACGTCCAACGCATAGTCGGGAAGGGGGAATCGGCGGCGCGGATGGCTACGCGCTGTCGCGGCCGCGGTTTGCCGGCGGAGGGCGGCCGGTGGGGCGTGCGTCGAGCGTCGGGCCGCATGGCGTCCGGCGGCTTGCGGCAGGCCGGCCGCGGTTGCGCGTCACTCGTTGGGCGGCGGGGTCTTCGGCCTGAATTCGCACAGCGGCTCGATCGCGCAATGCCAGCATTCGGGCTTGCGGGCCTTGCACACGTAGCGCCCGTGCAGGATCAGCCAGTGATGCGCGTCCTGCAGGAACTCCTTCGGCGTGAACTTCTCGAGCGCGGCCTCGACGGCGCGCACGTCCTTGCCCGGCGCGAGCCCCGTGCGGTTCGCAACGCGGAAGATGTGCGTGTCCACCGCGATCGTCGGCTGGCCGAACGCGGTGTTCAACACGACGTTCGCGGTCTTGCGGCCGACGCCCGGCAGGCCTTCCAGCGCTTCGCGATCGGCCGGCACCTCGCCGTCGTAGCGGTCGAGCAGGATCCGGCACGTCGCGACCACGTTCTTCGCCTTGGTCCGGTACAGGCCGATC
Organism: Burkholderia sp. LS-044; assembly: GCF_004803625.1. Lineage (NCBI taxonomy): Bacteria > Pseudomonadati > Pseudomonadota > Betaproteobacteria > Burkholderiales > Burkholderiaceae > Burkholderia > Burkholderia sp. LS-044. The sequence continues at coordinate 118,543 of NZ_SSWO01000010.1, read as the reverse complement.
GTCTTGATGTACTCGGTGACGCCTTCTTCGCCGAGTGCGACGATTTGTCGCGGGGTGTTCGCGACCGGAAACATCTTCCGCATCGCCTTGTTGACCGATACGTCGGTCGCCTGAGCGGACAGCATCACGGCGATCAGCAGCTCGAACGGCGTCGAGTATTCGAGCTCGGTGGTCGGATGCGGATTGAGGCTCTGCAGCGTTTCGTAGATCGCGCGTCGTTTGCTGGCGTTCATGGAGCGTTCTGGTCGGGCGGTGCGGACGGGCCGTCGTTGCCTGCGTCGTTTTCTTCGTCGTTGCCGCTCGCGGCCGCCGCTTCGGCGTCGCGTTGGGCCTGCTGTTCCGCGAGCCGCTTGCGGCGCGCCTCGGCGGCGTCGATCTGCGCCTGGACGGCCGCGCTCACGCCCTCGGTGTTCTTCGGCCCGGCACCTTGCCCGGACAGTTCTTCCTTCTTCTTGCGCGCACGCTCGAGCGCGGCGGCGATGATCGCGCGCTTCTTCGCTTCGGCGTCATCCGCGGCCGGTGCGGCGGATGGCGTTCCCGCGGAGGCCGCGGCCGGCTTCGCGGCGCTGGCCGCGCGGCGTGCGGCCGCGCGCGCTTCGGCGGCTTCGCGTTCGCGGCGCTGGCGCGCGAGCCGCAGGTCGTGGCGTTCGCGCGCGGCATCGGCCTGTTCCTGCGACCACGCGTCCCAGCCGGTGCGTTCGCCGGTCACCGGCAGCATTGCGATGCAGTCGACCGGGCAGGGCGGCACGCACAGGTCGCAACCCGTGCACAGCGACTCGACGATCGTATGCATTTGCTTCGGCGCACCGACGATCGCGTCGACCGGGCACGCCTGCATGCACAGCGTGCAGCCGATGCACAGGCTTTCGTCGATGAAGGCGACGGCGCGCGGATGCTCGCTGCCGTTCACGGGGTTCAGCGGAATCACGGGCTTGCCGAGCAGGCCCGCGAGGCGCGCGATGCCTTCGGCGCCGCCGGGCGGGCACTGGTTGTAGTTCGCGTCGCCGGCGGCGATCGCCTCGGCGTACGGCCGGCAGCCGTTATAGCCGCACTTCGTGCATTGCGTCTGGGGAAGCAGATCTTCGATGCGATCCGCGAGTGTTTTGGAGTCGGTCACGGTGACAACGGGCGCAGCGGCGCCGAATGGCTCTCGGCCGCTTCGGGCGCGGCCGGAAAGGTTTGCCAAAGCTCGATTATCGCCGATTTCCCGCATTGCGCTGGACGCCGTCTGTGCGCATAATCGAACCGCTTTTTTGCAGGGGCTCAGCAGGAGGGCGGCCGCCCGCGGCGCGCCCGTTCCAGGGCGGCCGGCGCCGAGGCGGTGGGGGTGCCGGTCCGGATCAAGCGGCTCACATAGCAAAACGCCACCATGAATCAGCCAAAAATCAAAAGAGATCCTGAAGGTACGCGCCGCCGCATCCTGATGGCGGCAGCCGAAGAGTTCGCGAGTGGAGGGCTGTTCGGCGCGCGCGTCGACCAGATCGCGCGCCGGGCCGAAACCAACGAGCGCATGCTCTATTACTACTTCGGCAGCAAGGAGCAGCTGTTCACGGCCGTGCTCGAACACGCGTTCTCCGCGCTGACCGAGGCCGAGCGCGTGCTCGACCTCGACGGCGTCGCGCCGGTGGAAGCCGTCACGCGGCTCGCGCATTTCGTCTGGGACTACTACCGCGACCATCCGGAACTGCTCAGGCTCATCAACAACGAGAACCTGCACGAAGCGCGCTACCTGCACAAGTCGACGCGGATCCGCGAGATGATGTCGCCGATCGTCGCGAAGCTCGGCAACGTGCTGACGCGCGGCCAGAAGGCCGGGCTGTTCCGCACCGACGTCGATCCGCTGCGCTTCTATGTGACGCTGTCGGGGCTCGGCTACTACATCGTGTCGAACCGCTTCACGCTCGCCGCGACGCTCGGCCGCGATTTCACCGACACCGACGAACGCGCCGAGATGGTCCGCATGAACACCGAGTTGCTGCTCGCGTATCTGCTGCGTCGCTGACGCACCGGCCGGCCGAAGCGGTCGAAGGATGCAAAAACGCCGCCGTGCGCAGGCAACGGCGGCGTTTTTTCGTCGGAACGCGGTGCGTCAGGCGGCCTTGCGCGTACGCACGGCCTTGACGCGCGGGCCGCCGGCGGCGCGTTTCGCGGCCGGTGCGGCCTTGGCCGGCGCCGCTGCGACTGCCTTGGCGGGGGCCTTCGCGCGCGTGCGCTTCGCCGCGGTGGCGCGCGTCGTTTCGAGCGGCGCATGGCTGGTCGGCACGGCGGAGAGCGTCTTGGGCGCCGGCGCATCCGCGGCATCCTTCGTCGCGCCGTGCTTCGGCTCCGGCGCATGCTCGCGGATGAAGTCGCGCAGTTGCGGATAGATGATCGTGCGCCAGCGGCGGCCCGAGAAAATCCCGTAGTGACCGCACTTCTCGGCGGTCAGGCTGCGGCGCTGGTCCTGCGGGATGCCCGTGCACAGCTCGTGCGCGACGTGCGTCTGGCCGCTGCCGGAGATGTCGTCGAGTTCGCCTTCGATCGTCATCAGCGCGGTACGCTTGATGTCCTGCGGACGCACGCGCTCGCCTTCGACATCCCACGTGCCCTCGGCCAGCCGGAATTCCTGGAACACGATGCGGATCGTCTCGAGGTAATACTCGGCGGCCATGTCGAGCACCGCGTTGTATTCGTCATAGAACTGGCGGTGCGCTTCGGCGTCTTCCTCGTCGCCGCGCAGCAGGCTCTGGTAGAAATCCCAGTGCGACTGTGCGTGCCGCTCCGGGTTCATCGCGACGAAACCCGTGTGCTGAAGGAAGCCCGGATACACCTGGCGGCCTTCGCCCGGGTAGTTCGCGGGCACCGTGTGGATCACGTTGTTCTCGAACCACGCGGTCGAGTGCTGCGTGGCGAGCGAATTCACCGACGTCGGGCTGCGGCGCGCATCGATCGGGCCGCCCATCATCGTCATCGTGAGCGGCGTGTCCTCGCCGCGGCTCGCCATCAGCGAGATCGCCGCGAGCACCGGCACCGTCGGCTGGCACACCGAGATCACGTGCAGGTTGCGCGCGCCGATGTGACGGATGAATTCCTGGATGTATGCGATGTAGTCGTGCAGGTGGAACGGGCCCACCTCGACCGGCACCATCCGCGCGTCGATCCAGTCGGTGATGTACACCTTGTGATCCTGCAGCAGCGTGCGCACGGTGTCGCGCAGCAGCGTCGAGTGGTGGCCCGACAGCGGCGCGCAGACCAGCACGACCGGCTCGTCCTTCAGCTGCGTGACGGCGTCGGCGTCGTCCGAATAGCGCTTGAAGCGCAGCAGCCGGCAAAACGGCTTCTCGACGATCGTCTGCTCGACGATCGGGATGTTGTGGCCGTCCTTGACGATCTGGTGAATGTTGAACTCGGGCTTCTCGTAATCCTTGCCGAGCCGGTACATCAGCTCGTACGCGGCGGCCATCCGCGGCGCGCCGGGCATCAGCGAGAACGGGCTGGACGGATTGGCGAACGATTTGGACGCGGCCTGGGCCCAGGCCGTCAGCGGGCTCAGCATGGCTCGCTGGAATTCGTGCAGTTGGTAAAGCATGCAGACTACTCCCGCGTGGGGGACGGTGCGCAAGGGCGGCGTGAGGCGTCGCGGCGTGCCGTGTGGGTCAGCGGCCGGCCATGTTGCACTGCAGCCGGACAATCGCGTCGATCATATCGGACAACGATGGGTGGTGCAATGCAACATTTCCCCGATTTTTCATCAAAGTTTTGCGATTTGACGTTCTCTGAACAAGCCGCTCGCGCCCCGTTCAGCGCCCCGTGGCGACGGCCGGCGCCGGCTGGCCGGCCGCGCGCGCCATCGCGTCCTCGTGGTGCATCAGGTTCATCGCGGTATGCACGAGCGCCACGTGCGAGAACGCCTGCGGGAAATTGCCGACGAGCCGCCCGGCCACCGGGTCGTATTCCTCGGCGAGCAGCCCGAGGTCGTTCGACAGCGCGAGCAGCCGGCTGAACAGGCGGTGCGCGTCGTCGATCCGGCCCAGCAGCGCATAGTTGTCGACCAGCCAGAAACTGCACGCGAGAAACGTGCCTTCGCCGGGCGGCAGGCCGTCGTCGTATTCGGTCGTGCGATAGCGCATCACGAGCCCGTCGTGCAGCAACTCCCGCTCGATCGCTTCGACCGTGCCGACGATGCGCGGATCTTCCGGCGGCAGGAAGCCGAGCAGCGGCATCAGCAGCACGCTCGCGTCGAGTTCGTCGCTGCCGTAGCTCTGTGCAAACGCCCGTTTGCTTTCGTGCCATGCGTTGTTGCACACGTCGGCATGGATCTGCTCGCGCAGCGCGCGCCAGCGGTCGAGCGAGCCGGGCAGCCGGAACATCTCCGCCGACTTGATCGCGCGGTCGAACGCGACCCACGCCATCACCTTCGAGAACGTGAAATGGCGGCGGCCGCCGCGCGTTTCCCAGATGCCTTCGTCGGGCTCCTGCCAGATCTTCTCGAGATGGTCGAGCAGCGCGCACTGCACCGACCACACCGTGTCGTCGGCCTGCAGGCCGCCCACGCGCGCCAGGTGCAGCGCGGCCATCACCTCGCCGAACACGTCGAGCTGGAGCTGGTTCGCGGCGCCGTTGCCCACGCGCACCGGCTTCGAGTCCTGGTAGCCGGGCAGCCAGTCGAGTTCCATTTCCGGCAGCCGGCGTTCGCCGGCGATCCCGTACATGATCTGGATCTGTTCGGGCGAGCCCGCCATCACGCGGCCGAGCCACGTGCGCCACGCGCGCGCCTCGTCGTAGTAGCCGCCGCGCATCAGCGCGAGCAGCGTGATCGTCGCGTCGCGCAGCCAGCAGTAGCGGTAGTCCCAGTTGCGATTGCCGCCGATCTTCTCGGGCAGCGACGTGGTCGGCGCCGCGACGATCCCGCCGGTCGGCTCGTACGCCAGCGCCTTCAGCGTGATCAGCGAACGGCGCACGGCGGCCGCGTAGCGGCCCTGCACCTGGCAGCGGCCCGACCATTCGAGCCAGTAGTTCTCGGTGCGCGCGAGCATCGACAGCGGATCGCGTGCGGGCGGCAGCCGCATGTGCGACGCCGCATAGCTGAGCGAGAACGGCACGCGTTCATCGGCGTTCACGGTGAATTCCGCGAGCGTATGGAGGTTCTTGCCGGTGAGCGGCACCGGCGTGCGCAGCACGACGGTGTCAGGGCCCGCGATCGCCTTCATGCCGTCCTCGCGGGTCAGCTGCGTGACCCACGGAATCGAGAAACCGTAGTCGAAGCGCAGCACGAGCTCCATGCGCATCTTCATCGTGCCGTGGCGGCCGATGACGATCCGCACCAGCTCGGACCAGCCGTTGCCGGGCGGCATGAAGTCGACCACCGTGACGGCACCGTCGGCGCTTTCGTAGTCGGTTTCGAGAATCAGCGTGTCGCCGCGATAGCGGCGCGACGTGTGCGTGATCGCGGCATCGGCGGCCGGCGCGAGCAGCCAGCGGCCGTGCTCGGGGGTGCCGAGAAGCGCCGCGAAGCAGGCGCCCGAATCGAAGCGGGGCCAGCACAGCCAGTCTACGGAGCCGTCTTTGGCGACCAGCGCGGCGGTGTGGCCGTCGCCGACGAGGGCGTAGTCTTCGATCAGGGCAGGCATGGGCAGGCGATCCTTGGGTATTCGAGTTCACAATGCGGACGGCGGCGGCCAAGGCTTCACGCGCGGGCGCCGCGCCCCGTATACTCGGCCGGGCGGCGGAGCGCATGAACGGCCGGCGTTTCGTCCTATCTCAACACTTGAAGCGACTCGATGCAAGGAGGATTCAATGCCCAACCGTTTACGCGAGCGTGACGCACGCGCTTCGACACGAGGGTTCCCGCTTAGGCTCGCTCACTGGATGAAAGGTTTCGCGATCGTGCTCTCCCTTTCCGCGACCCATGCATTTGCGCAGCAATCGCCCGCTCCGGCCGACGGCGTGTACAACCTGCTCGTGGGCACCTACACGGGCGGCGGCAGCGACGGGATCTATGTTTACCGCTTCGATACGAAAACCGGCAGCGTTGCGCCGGTGTCGTCGGCGAAGACGGTGAATCCGTCGTATCTGTTGCCGAGCCGCGACGGTCGTACCGTCTACGCGGTCAACGAACTGCCCGGCGACGACGGGCCGGCGTCGCAGCGCGGCGGCGTCAGCGCCTTCCGTTTCGACGCGAAGACGGGCGCGCTGAGCTTCATCGACCGCGTGTCGTCGGAAGGGAACGATCCTTGCTATCTCGCGCTGTCGCCGGACGGCAAGTACCTCGTGACGGCCAATTATTCGGTCGCGAAGGATCCGGGCGGCAGCTTCGCGGTGTTTCCGCTGCGCGACGACGGCGCGGTCGGCCAGGCCGTGCTGACGGTGCACCACGAGGGCACGGGGCCCGTGAAGGGCCGTCAGGACGGCGCGCACGTGCATTCGACGGTGTTTTCGCCGGATGGCCATTACCTGTTCGTACAGGATCTCGGCGCGGACAAGGTCTACGGCTACCGGTACACGGTGGACGGCAGCCGCGGGCTGATCAGCCCGACCGACACGCGCTACACGCCGGTCAAGGCGGGTTCGGGCCCGCGTCACATGGTGTTCAGCGCCGACGGCCGGTACGCGTACGTGACGAGCGAGCTCAACGCGGCGGTCGAGGTGTTCGGCTACCACGACGGCAAGCTGACGCCGGTCGAGACCGTATCGATGACCGCGCCGGGCTTCAAGGGCAAGGTCGGCGGCGGTGCGATCCACCTGTCGCCTGACGGCCGCTTCCTCTACGTGAGCAACCGCGGCGATGCGAACGACCTGGTGATCTACGCGGTGAACCAGGCCGACGGCCGGTTGAAGCCCGTCGGCCGCCAGTCGAGCCTCGGCAAGACGCCGCGCGAGTTCCTGATCGACCCGACCGGCAAGTGGCTGATCGTCGGCAACCAGGACAGCGATACGTTCTACGTGTTCAGCCGCAATGTGGAAACGGGGCAACTGGGCCCGAATCCGCAGAAGGTGGCGGTCGGCAAGCCGGTCGACTTCAAGCTGGTGCCGGTGCAGTAAATGACAAAGGGCGCTGCCGATGCAGCGCCCTTTGCTTTCCGGGGCGGCCGGTTTCCCGGTGGCCCGCATCGGTGGACGGCCGCCGCCGCCGCGCTCAGTCGGCCGCGGCCGGCACGAGCACCTCGCGGCTGCCGTTGATGCCCATCGGCGACACCAGCCCGGCCGCCTCCATCTGCTCGACGAGCCGTGCGGCGCGGTTGTAGCCGATGCGCAACTGCCGCTGCACCGACGAGATCGACGCGCGCCGCGTGCGCACGACGAACGCGACGGCTTCGTCGTACAGCGGATCGGCTTCCGCGTCCGGCGCATCGCCGAACAGGTCCTGCGTCGCGCCGTCGGCGGCCGGGCCGTCGAGGATCCCTTCCTCGTACTGCGGTTCGCCGAACTGTTTCAGGTACTCGACGATCCGGTGCACTTCCTCGTCGGCGACGAATGCGCCGTGCACGCGCTGCGGGTAACCGGTGCCCGGCGGCAGGAACAGCATGTCGCCCATCCCGAGCAGCGATTCGGCGCCCATCTGGTCGAGAATCGTGCGCGAGTCGATCTTCGACGACACCTGGAACGCGACGCGCGTCGGGATGTTCGCCTTGATGAGGCCCGTGATCACGTCCACGGACGGGCGCTGCGTCGCGAGGATCAGGTGGATGCCGGCCGCGCGCGCCTTCTGCGCGAGACGGGCGATCAGTTCCTCGATCTTCTTGCCGGCCACCATCATCAGGTCGGCGAGCTCGTCGATCACGACGACGATCAGCGGCAGCGTCGACAGCGGCTCGGGGTCCTCGGGCGTCAGCGAGAACGGGTTGCCGATCTTCTTTTCCTTCGCTTCGGCGTCGCGGATCTTCTGGTTGAAGCCCGCGAGGTTGCGCACGCCGACGGCCGACATCAGCCGGTAGCGCTTCTCCATCTCGCCGACGCACCAGTTCAGCGCGTTGGCCGCGAGCTTCATGTCGGTGACGACCGGCGCGAGCAGGTGCGGGATGCCTTCGTAGACCGACAGCTCCAGCATCTTCGGGTCGATCATGATGAGCCGCACGTCCTCGGGTGTCGCCTTGTACAGCAGCGACAGGATCATCGCGTTGATCGCGACCGACTTGCCCGAGCCCGTCGTGCCCGCGACGAGCATGTGCGGCGCCTTCGCGAGATCGGTGACGACCGGATGGCCGGTGATGTCCTTGCCCATCGCGATCGTCAGTTGCGAGGCCGAGTGCTGGTACTGGCGCGACTCGAGGATTTCAGACAGGCGGATCATCTGGCGCTTCGCGTTCGGCAGTTCGAGGCCCATGCAGGTCTTGCCGGGAATCGTCTCGACGACGCGGATCGACGTGAGGCCGAGGCCGCGCGACAGGTCCTTCATCAGCCCGACGATCTGGCTGCCCCGCACGCCGAGCGCGGGTTCGATCTCGAAGCGCGTGATCACGGGGCCGGCCGATGCGCCGACCACCGTTACCGGCACCTTGAATTCCTGCAGCCGCTGTTCGATGACCTGCGCGGTTTGCGCGAGGTGTTCGTCGGTGATCGTTTCGATGTCGTCGGACGCGGGTTCGAGCAGGTCGAGGGTCGGCAGTTCGACGTTGAACGTCGCGGGCGCGTGGAATTCGAACGCGTTCGGGCGCGGCGGGCGGGCGGGGGTGTCGGGGGCCGGGGCGGCGGGTTCGGTTGTTGCCGCGGCGGCGGTCGCTTCTGCCGGCGGGGCAGCGGGAATTGCCGGTACGGGCGTGACCGCCGCCGGTGCGGACAGGCTCGCGCCGGGGATTGTCGTGGCAGGTTGCGGGGCTGCGGCTGCCGGTGTCGCGGCGACGTTCGGCACGTGCCAGCTTGCCGGCGACGAGGCCGGGGTGGGGGCGGGCGGGGCTGCGAACGTCGTGGCTTCGATCGCGGCAGGTGCGGAAGCGATCGACGGAGTCGGTGTCGCGGCGGTTGCCCCGAAGGACGGCAGCGAGCCGGTCGGAGCGACGGGCGAGCCGGAGATCGGTTGCGCCGGAGTCGCTGCGGCGGACGTGATCGGTGCGACGGCGCCGGGGGGCGGTGCCGTCGTGTCGGAAACGGCCGAAGGCACGGGCAGGCTTGTGGCCGGCTGCGGTGCGACCGCGCCGGAGGTGCCGAACGTGCCGAATGTCGTACCCGTCGATGAGCTTGCCGGATTGGCCTGCGTCGGCGCGGGCGAGCCGGACGCGGTGTTCACGGGCATCGCGGTGGCGAGCGCCGGTGCGAGAGCCGATGCGGGCGCGGTCGAACCGGATGTCGAAGCCGACGTGCCGGCCGTCGACGGAGTCACGACGGGCGATGTGGGCATCGATGCACGGGGGAACGAACCGTAAGTCGTGCCCGTTTCGTTGACCGGGGCTGTCGACGCAACCGATGCAACGGTCGATGTCGACGCGGCCGGCTGCGAAGGCGAAGCCGACGCAGTACCAGCTACGCGGACCGGGGATGTCGATGGGGCGGATGCAGGTGTCGGTGCCAATGCGGCCGGCTGCGAAAGCGAAGCCGATGCAGTACCGGTTACGCCGACCGGGGTTGCCGATGGGGCGGATGTAGCGGTCGATGCCAATGCGGCCGGCTGCGGCAGTGAAGCCGACGCAGTACCGGTTACACCGATTGAGGATGCTGTTGCACCCGATGCAGCGGTCGATGCCGATGCGGCCGGCTGCGAAAGCGAAGCCAACGCAGCGCCGGTTGCGCCGATTGCGGATGTCGACGCGACTGATGCAGCGGTCGATGCCGACGCAGGCGACTGAGCAGACGAACCGGATGTCGTGCCGGTCACGCGATCCATCGAAGCGGAATCGGCGACAGGCGATGTCCCCGAAGCGAATGCAGGTGCTTGCGCGGCCAAGCCTTGAGCGGTGCCGACGAGCGGCGACGCAGCAGCCGAAGCCGTCTGCGTTGCGGCGGCAAACGGTTGAGCGGCGACCGGCGATTTCGGCAATTCCACGGCGACGGTCGCACTCGTCGGGGCAGATTGCGCCGTCGACGGTTTCCAAGTCCATTCCGCTGCCGGCATGGAGCCCTGAGCGCTTGCCGACGGCGGTGCCGTAGGTTCTGCTGCGTCCGCCTTGACGGCTTCCGGTGCTGCACCCGACGCGGCCGATCCCGACGTTGCCGACACCGCCGCAAACGGCCAGGCTTCGGCACTTGCGCGTGACGTCGTTTCGGTGATCGGCGAAGAGGGGAGGGCAGCGAACGGAGCGATGTTCCCGGCCGTTTTCACGTCGGCGTGCGCATCGTCGATGCCCTGCGGTACGCGGGCCGATGCGATGTGATCGATTGCGGCAGCCGGTTGCGCCGTGTACCTGTCGTCGTTATCGACGGGCGCCGGCAGGTTGCTCGCGGCGATGTCGCGAGCCGCCTCGCGCCTGGGTTGCGCGGCGGCAGCATCGGCCGGTTCCGATTCCGTCGCGTCCGTCGACGACTCGGCGGCCGGGTTCCACGCGGATGCGTCGAACGCGGAAACCGGCCGGCTGGCGAGGTCTTCCCACGGTGCGAGGTCGATGGGCGCGTCGAACGAGGGTGAGGGTGCGGGCGGGATTCCCGGCGTCGGCGCGGCAGGCGCATCGTCGGCGTACCGGATCTCGTCGTCGGCGTGACGCGAAAACGCGGCATCGTCGCTGCCGGTATTCGGCAGCGCGTGCGGGGCGGCCGCGTCGAGCGCCACGGTGCCCGCATCGGCACCCGGTGCATGAACAGCGGGCGCCGCCGGCATGAACGCGTCGAGCACGATCGGTGCGTTGTCGTCGTACGCCGGCGCCGCATCGTGCGCGAGCGACACAGCGGCGTCATGCGCGGCGAGGCCGTGGGTCGCGGCGGCGATCCCGGCCGGCGCGGTCGGCACGGTCGGCATGGTCGATGCGGCCGCCGATGCCGGCGCCGCAACGCCGGCTGCTGCCACGGCCACACCGGCCACGGTAGCGGCTGCGGCGGCAGCGTGCCCGGCGCCGGCCGACTGCGCACCGCCCAGCGTCGCCCATTGCGCGGTGCTGGCCTCGATCGAGCGCAGCGTGTCGTGCACGCTCGGTGCCGGCGCGATCGGCGCGGCGGGTTTTTCCGTCCATGCATAGAGCGGCGCACGCGCCGGTGTTTGCGGCGCCGGACGACGTCGTGCCGTATCCGCAGGCTGACCGGCCGAACCTGCGCCTGCGACGGGGCGTACCGGCGGGCGCTGCGGCTGCGCGGCGGCAGGCCGCGGCGTGACCGTGGTACGCGGCGTAGCCGGCTTCAACGCGGCCGTCGCCGGTCGCGCGGCTGTCGGCCGCGGGCGGACGGGTTCGAATCCGACGGGAAGCGGGGCTGGATCGGGGCGCGGGACCTGCGAATTCGCCGCTGCGCGCGCCAGGCTCGCGGTGCTGCCGGTCGTCGGTGGCGGCATCGCGCTGGCCGGGGGGATCGGTGCGGGCTGCGTCGGCGCGCGCTGGGGCGCGGTCGGCTTCAACCAGCCCGACGGCGCGACGGGTTCCACGTGGGGGCGCGGGGGCGTGCTGCTGCGCGGCTTCGGCCGCGCCTGCGGATCGGGTTTCCACAGCGTCGGACGCGAATACCGGCCGTTCTGGCGCGGCGCCATCGAATTGACGGTGTGCGCGGTGGTCGGCTGTACGACGTCGTCGTCGCGATGCAGCGCGCTGCGCGGCAGGTCGGCAATGCCGCGGGCGTCGTCGTCGCCGCCGTCGCGCGACAGCTTGACGCCGAACGACGTGTCGACCCAGGCGGCGAACTGTCGCCAGCCGATGCCGGTCAACCAGGGCAGCCCGGCGAAGAACAGCACGACCATCGCGACCGGCGTGCCGATCGGGCCGAGCACGTGGGCGAAGCCTGCCGAGAACGCATGGCCGAGCGCGTTCGTGTCGGGGCCCGACAGCGGGCTCGTCAGCGTGCAGCTGGCCACGAACACCGCGGCGAAGCCGAGCCACAGACGGATCGAGCCGCGGCCGGCGAGGCCGCCGCCGCCGGGCAGCATCGCCTGCACGAGACGCCAGAAGAGAAGGAGGAACCAGACGGCGGAGATGCCGAACCAGCCGAAGACAACCGTGTGCATGCTTTGAAACAGGAGTGGGGAGGGGCGCGCGGGGCGCGACCCGCCGAGTTTAACCGGCCGGCGAACAAGACTCTAACGCGGCGTGCATCCGCTTCACGCCGCGCACGTGGGTGCGCGGCACACGCGCGTGGCGCGCCACGCGAAGGCGGTCGGTCGGCCTTCGCGCGCGCGGTGCTGCATCAGGGGCTCCGGTGCGTGAAGGTCAGCGTTGCGCCGGACGCGGTCACGATCTGCAATTGCTGCGGCTCGCGCATCTGCACGCCGGTCTTGTCGATGTGGGCGAGTGCGTCGAGGTACGCGGGTTCGAGCTGGCCGCCGAGCGTATTCGGGCAGGCCATCCGCGTGCCGGCGAGCGGCCCGAAGCTCAACAGGCCGTTCTTGATCGCGTAGGTGCCCATGTAGCGGTTGCAGCCCGAGAACCCGCTCGCGCGCCGGATGCCCGACTCGGTCGACAGCGCGAGCTTGATCGGCTCGCCGTTGTCGCCGTGCGGGATCGCGCGCTGCGTGCCGTCGGCGTTCAGCCAGCTGGTGAGCTCCCAGCTCGTGTCGTCGAGCAGCTGGACGGCGGCCGGGTTGTACGGGTCGGGCGCGGGGGCGGCGGAATCGGGGTGGGTCGGCATCGCGCAGGCGGCGAGAAGCGTGGCAAGCGTCAACGCGCAGAGCGGCGCGCGCAACGGGCGAAGCAGGCCGGTGCGTGCGCGTGCGGCCGCGGACAGGTGGGACATGAGCCTCGTTCCTCATCGGATTCTGATCAAGGCGTAAGAGTAACGCACCCGCCCCGCGGCAGGCGAGCCGACACTTCGCGCGTGAAAACGTTCGCAGCCCGCTCGCGAGCGGCCCGAGGCGGGGCGGCGGCACGGCGAAACGCGCCAAACCGGTGTCGTGGCGCGTGTTAACATCGGAGCCGTTTTCGTCCTCCACCAGAAGCGGGTAATCACATGCAGATCGGTCAGCGGCTCGGTACGCCGCTCTCATCCTCGGCCACGCGCGTCATGCTGCTCGGCGCCGGCGAGCTCGGCAAGGAAGTCATCATCGCGTTGCAGCGTCTCGGTGTCGAAGTCATCGCGGTCGACCGCTATCCGGACGCACCCGGCCATCAGGTCGCGCATCGTGCGCACGTGATCGACATGACCGACGCCGCCGCGCTGCGCGCGATCGTCGAGGCCGAACGCCCGCACCTGATCGTGCCCGAGATCGAGGCGATCGCGACCGACGCGCTCGCGGCGATCGAGGCGGCCGGTCTCGCCGAGGTGATCCCGACCGCGCGCGCGACGCAGCTCACGATGAACCGCGAAGGGATCCGCCGGCTCGCGGCCGAGGAGCTCGGCCTGCCGACGTCCCCGTATGCGTTCGCGGATTCGTTCGAAGCGTTCAGCGCGGCCGTCGCGAAGATCGGCATGCCGTGCGTCGTGAAACCCGTGATGTCGTCGTCGGGCAAGGGGCAGTCGGTCGTGAAGACCGAAGCCGACGTGAAACCGGCGTGGGACTACGCGATGGCGGGCGGGCGCGTGAACCACGGCCGCGTGATCGTCGAAGGCTTCATCGATTTCGACTACGAGATCACGCAGCTCACCGTGCGCGCGATCGATCCGGCGACGGACGCCACGCGCACCTATTTTTGCGAGCCGGTCGGCCACGTGCAGGTGGCGGGCGACTACGTCGAGTCGTGGCAGCCGCAGCCGATGAGCGCGGCGGCGCTCGAGAAGTCGCGCGAGATCGCGCACAAGGTCACCGAGGCGCTCGGCGGGCGCGGGCTGTTCGGCGTCGAGCTGTTCGTGCGCGGCGACGACGTGTGGTTCTCCGAGGTGAGCCCGCGGCCGCACGATACGGGCCTCGTCACGCTCGCGTCGCAGCGCCAGTCGGAGTTCGAGCTGCACGCGCGTGCGATTCTCGGGCTGCCGGTCGATCCGGCGCTCGGTTCGCCGGCCGCGTCGGCCGTGATCTACGGCGGGCTCGACGAGCGCGGCATCGCGTTCGAAGGCGTGCGCGACGCGCTTGCGGTGCCGGGCGCCGACCTGCGCCTGTTCGGCAAGCCGGAAAGTTTTGCGAAGCGGCGCATGGGCGTCGCGCTGGCCACCGGCGCGACCGTCGACGAAGCCCGCGAACGCGCGAAGCGTGCCGCCGCGGCCGTCCGGCCCGTGTCGGCGCGCTGACGTAACCAGGAGAGGACGATGACGCCAAGGTGGCTGCGTATCGGAAAGCTGGGTGCCGCACTGGCGCTGGTCGCGAGTCTCGCGGGTTGCGGCGTCGCGGCCGCACCGTGCCGGGTGGCGTCGGCCGGGCTCAAGATCGTGCCGCTCGTCGGCCATCTCGCGGCCGCGCCGACCGACGCGTGTGCCGACGTCATCGATCCCTGATCACGCTATACGACGCGATCGCCAACAATAATTGCGCGCCCCGCGAGGGCGCGTTTCCACCCGTCTCGTGAGAGGACCTGCATGATTCGCCAAACGCTCGCCGCGCTCGCGCTCGCCGGCACCGCCGTTTCCGTCGCGCATGCCGCGCAACTGACCGTCGAAGAGATCGACGCCGATTCGCGCCAGTTCGCCGTCTACCAGTGCGCGAACCAGAAACAGCCCGTGCGCGTGTCGTACTGGCTCGCGGGCAACGGCCAGAGCTTCGCGCTCGTGCCGGTCAACGGGAAGCAGATGCTGTTCGTCGACACCGTGTCGGCGTCCGGCGCGCGCTACCAGGCCGGCCGCTATACGTGGTGGACGAAGGGCAAGGAAGCGACGCTGCGCGACGAGATCGCCGACCAGAATGCGCCGCCGCTGCTGGGCGACTGCGTCCAGGTCGAGAAGAAAAAGAAGAAGGGCTGAGCGACGGGCGGGAACGTGGATCGTGCCTGGCGGTGGCAGCCGGCGGCAGGCTCCCTGGTGTGACTGTCCGGCGCGCGGGCCGGCGGCGGACGATCCGCCAAGACGATCCGGAATCTGACCCCTGAAATTATCCGTCGACCGATCGGGATAGCCCGATCGGGGCATTCGTCGACCGCGCGGGCCTGCCCGGGCCCGTCGCGCGTACCGCCGTTGGGGCCGTTCGCGGCGTTGTCACGGACAGATGGCTGCGCAGTGCTACAATACGCCCCTTTCCGCCGGCATTCGCGCCGAACGGAGTCCGCACGGCCTGGCGTCCAGCGTTCGCATTGAACCGGTCCCAAGCGCCAGAGCGGCGCCGCGCGGCGCGCCGCGGCTCCGTCTATTTCCGAATTGTGATGAGCGCAGGCCCGGCTGGCCTGACGCACGATGTCCCCGCCGCGCCTTTTGAGCGAAACGCCACCATGTCCGATTCTGTCGCCAAGCCCGTCGACGCAACCTTCGATCAATTCGGCCTTGCCGCCGATATCCTGAAAGCCATTGCGGAGCAGGGCTATACGACGCCGACGCCGATCCAGGCGCAGGCCATTCCGGTCGTGCTCGCCGGCCGCGACGTCATGGGCGCCGCGCAAACGGGCACCGGCAAGACCGCGAGCTTCTCGCTGCCGATCATCCAGCGGTTGCTGCCGCAGGCCAACACGAGCGCGTCACCGGCGCGCCACCCGGTGCGCGCGCTGATCCTCACGCCGACCCGCGAACTCGCCGACCAGGTCGCCGCGAACGTGCACGCGTATGCGAAGCACACGCCGCTGCGCAGCGCGGTCGTGTTCGGCGGCGTCGACATGAACCCGCAGATGGCCGAACTGCGCCGCGGCGTCGAGATCCTGATCGCGACGCCGGGCCGCCTGCTCGACCACGTGCAGCAAAAGACGGCGAATCTCGGCCAGGTGCAGATCCTCGTGCTCGACGAAGCCGACCGGATGCTCGACATGGGCTTCCTGCCCGATCTGCAGCGCATCCTGAACCTGCTGCCGAAGGAACGTCAGACGCTGCTGTTCTCGGCCACTTTCTCGCCGGAAATCAAGAAGCTCGCGTCGACCTACCTGCGCAACCCGCAGACGATCGAAGTCGCGCGCAGCAACTCGACGAACGCGAACGTCACGCAGATCGTCTACGACGTCGCCGAAGGCGACAAGCAGGCGGCCGTCGTGCAGCTGTTGCGCGATCGCGGGCTCAAGCAGGTGATCGTGTTCTGCAACAGCAAGATCGGCGCAAGCCGGCTGGCGCGCAATCTCGAGCGCGACGGCGTGGTCGCGTCGGCGATCCACGGCGACAAGACGCAGATCGAGCGGATGCAGGCGCTCGACGCGTTCAAGCGCGGCGAGATCGAGGCGCTGGTTGCGACCGACGTGGCCGCGCGCGGCCTCGACATCGCCGAGTTGCCCGCCGTGATCAACTTCGACCTGCCGTTCAGCGCGGAAGACTACGTGCACCGGATCGGGCGTACCGGCCGTGCGGGTGCGACGGGTGACGCGCTGTCGCTGTGCAGCCCGAACGAGCGCAAGCAGCTCGCCGATATCGAGAAGCTGATCAAGCGTCCGCTCGAAATGCAGACGCTCACGCTCGACAAGCCGGCGCGCCATCGTCACGACGAGCGCGGCAACGACCGCGGCGGCGATCGCAACAGCGAGCGCGGCGGCGAACGGGGCGGCCGTCGCGAACGCGACGAACATCGCGGTGCGTCGGGACGCCGCCCGGGCAGCTCCGAGCGCGGTCATCACCGTCGCCACGAAGCGCCGGTCGACGATTTCTTCCTGAAGCCGTACGAGCCGTCGGCGCCCGCGAAGCAGCGGGACGACGCGCAGCCTGCGCAGCAGCCCGAGAAGAAGGGGCCGAAGCGTCAGGTCGCCGCGCTGCTCGGCGGGTTCGGGATGCCGCGCAAGCCGTCGGCGTAAGCCTGGCGGATGCGACGGCGCGGCGCGCGAGCGCTGCGGGAAAAGCGGGTGCATGCGATGAGCATGTGCCCGTTTTTCATTGGGGGCTCGGTTCGATGGTGGAGCGGAAGAGGGCGCTTGGCGCCGGCGGAGAGCGATGCAAGCGGCACCCGGCGGGCGCGCGATCGGCACGAAACCGGCACGAAACCGGCGCGAAACCGGCGCGAAACCGGCGCGAAACCGCGCGTCAGCCGGCCTGCGGCCCGAAGCGCGTCGCCCACGCGGCCGTTGCGGCTGCGTAGAACGCATCGAGAGTCGTGCCTGCGAGCGCGCCGTCCGGCGCGAGGCCCAGATGCGCGGCCGCAGCCTGCAGTGCCGGCAGCGGATCGTCGCGTTCGAGCGCGGTCGCGCCCGTCTGCTTGCTGAGCTTTTCGCCGTTCGCGTCGACCACCACGGGCACGTGCAGGTATCGCGGGGTCGGCACGCCGAGGCAGTGCTGCAGGTAGATCTGGCGCGCGGTCGAGTCGAGCAGGTCGGCGCCCCGCACGACGTGCGTGATGCCTGCATCGGCATCGTCGACGACGACCGCGAGCTGATACGCCCATTGCCCGTCCGCGCGTTTCAGCACGAAATCGCCGACTTCGGTCGCGAGGTTCTGCGTTTGCGCGTGCTGCCAGCGATCGTCGAACGTGACGATCGCGGCGGCGCCGTCTGGCACGCGCAGCCGCCACGCGCGCGCGGGCTTGCCGTGCAGGCCGGTGCGGCAGGTGCCCGGATAGGCGAGCGTCGTGTGGCGCTCGTGCGCGGCGCGCAGCGAATCGGCGATTTCCTTGCGCGTGCAGCCGCACGGATAGACGAGCCCGGCCGAGACGAGCCGTTCGAGCGCGGCCGTATAGGCTGCGTCGCGGGTGCTTTGCCAGACGGGCGGCTCGTCGGGCGTCATGCCGAAATGCGCGAGCGTCGCGAGGATGTCGTCGGCCGCGCCGGGGACCGTGCGCGGGCCGTCGAGATCCTCGATGCGCACGAGCCATGCGCCGCCGTGCGCGCGCGCGTCGAGCCAGCTCGCGAGCGCGCCGACCAGCGAGCCGAAGTGCAGCGGGCCGGTGGGCGACGGCGCAAAGCGGCCGCGATAGGCGCTCATCGGGGCGCGGGGCGGCGCGCGGTCAGGCTGCGCTGGCTGCCGGTGCGCAGGCCGGGCACGACTGGCCGGGCACGTAGCTCGGCGACTGTTGCGCTTCCGGCGTGACGACCGCGCGGCACGCGAAGCACGTGACGTTCTCGGTGGGCTGGAGTTGCGGATTCAGCGCGGTGCGGTAGTCGAACACGAAGCAGTCGCCGTGATAGTGCGCGCCGCCGACTTCCTCGAAGTATTTCAGGATCCCGCCTTCGAGCTGGTACACGTTCTCGATGCCGATGTCCTTCATGTGGATCGCGGCCTTCTCGCAGCGGATGCCGCCCGTGCAGAACGACACGACCGTCTTGCCTTCGAGGTCGGCGCGGTTCGCGTCGATCACTTCCGGGAATTCGCTGAACTTGTCGATCCGGTAGTCGAGTGCGTTGTCGAACGTGCCGACGTCGACTTCGAATGCATTGCGCGTGTCGAGCATCACGACCGGGCGGCCCGTGTCGTCGTGGCCGCGGTCGAGCCACGTCTTCAGCGTGCGCGCGTCGACGAACGGCGCGCGGCCGAGTTCCGGCTTGATCGCCGGTTTCTTCATCGTGATGATCTCGCGCTTCAGGCGCACGAGCATCCGGCGGAACGGCTGCGAATCGGACAGGCTTTCCTTGAACTGCAGCGACGCGAACTTGCCCTCGAACAGCGGATCGTGACGGATGTACGCGATGAATGCGTCGGCGGCGTCACGCGTGCCGGCGATGAACAGGTTGATGCCTTCCGGCGCGAGCAGGATCGTGCCGCGCAGGCCGAGTTCGTTGCAGCGGGCGGTGACGAGCGGGCGCCATTGCTCGGTCGCGTCGAGCGACACGAAGTGGTAGGCGGCGAGGTTGACGATGGTCATGATGGTCCGACGGGAAAACGGCCGCACGGCGGCCCGCAAAAAAGGGTGCGAAGCCGGGGCGTTGATTCGAAAAACCGTATTATCCCGCAAACGGCGCGGGCATCGGTACCTGGCCGATCGGCCAACCGCGCGACGCGTCGCCGCGAGCATCGGCCGAACGGCCAAAGCGGGCATTTTTTGGGCAGCCTGCGCGGCGGGGCGGCTACAATAGCGCCCATGTCAGATCCCCGCTTCGTCCATCTTCGCGTTCACTCCGAATTCTCGATTGCCGACGGCATCGTGCGCATTGACGACATCGTCAAGGCGGCGGCCGCGGACGGTCAGGGCGCGCTCGCGCTCACCGATCTCGGCAACGCATTCGGTCTCGTCCGTTTCTACCAGGAAGCCCGCGGCAAGGGCATCAAGCCGATCGCCGGCTGCGACGTCTGGATCGCCAATCCCGACGACCGCGACAAGCCGTCGCGGCTGCTGCTGCTCGTCAAGGACAAGGTCGGCTACCTGAATCTCTGCGAGCTGCTGTCGAAGGCGTGGCTCACGAACCAGTACCGCGGTCGTGCGGAACTCGACGCGAGCTGGCTCGACGGCGAGCTCGCGCAGGGGCTCCTCGCGCTGTCGGGCGCGCAACAGGGCGATATCGGGCTCGCGTTTGCCGCGGGCAACGAAGAAGCCGCGCGCCGTCACGCCGAGCGCTGGGCGAAGGTGTTCCCGGGCGGCTTCTACATCGAGCTGCAGCGTTACGGCCAGCCGGGCGCCGAGGCGTACATCCAGCAGGCCGCAACGCTCGCCGCGGCGCTGAAGCTGCCGGTCGTCGCGACGCACCCGACGCAGTTCATGACCGACGACGATTTCACCGCGCACGAAGCGCGCGTGTGTATCTCGGAAGGCGACATCCTCGCGAATCCGCGGCGCCAGAAGCGTTTCACGACCGACCAGTATTTCCGCACGCAGGACGACATGGCCGCGCTGTTCGCCGACCTGCCGTCGGCGATCGCGAACACGGTCGAGATCGCGAAGCGCTGCAACCTGAAGCTCGAGCTCGGCAAGCCGAAGCTGCCGCTGTTCCCGACGCCGGACGGCATGTCGCTCGACGACTACCTCGTCCAGCTGTCGAAGGAAGGGCTCGAGACGCGTCTCGCGCAGCTGTATCCGGCCGAAGCCGAACGCGACGCGCAGCGCGACACGTACTACAAGCGCCTCGAATTCGAATGCGGGACCATCACGAAGATGGGCTTTCCCGGCTACTTCCTGATCGTCGCGGACTTCATCAACTGGGCGAAGAACAACGGCGTGCCGGTCGGCCCGGGCCGCGGCTCGGGCGCCGGTTCGCTGGTCGCGTACGCGCTCGGCATTACCGATCTCGACCCGCTGCGCTACAACCTGCTGTTCGAGCGTTTCCTGAACCCGGAACGCGTGTCGATGCCCGACTTCGACATCGACTTCTGCCAGCACGGCCGCGATCGCGTGATCCAGTACGTGAAGGAAAAATACGGCGCGGACGCCGTATCGCAGATCGCCACCTTCGGCACGATGGCCGCGAAAGCGGCCGTGCGCGACATCGGCCGCGTGCTCGACCTCGGCTACATGTTCACCGACGGCATCGCGAAGCTGATCCCGTTCAAGCCGGGCAAGCACGTGACGATCGCCGACGCGATGAAGGAGGAGCCGCAGCTTCAGGAGCGCTACGACCACGAGGACGAAGTGCACCAGCTGCTCGACCTCGCGCAGCGCGTCGAGGGCCTCACGCGTAACGTCGGGATGCACGCGGGCGGCGTGCTGATCGCGCCCGGCAAGCTGACCGATTTCTGCCCGCTGTACACGCAGGGCGACGACGGCGGCGTGGTCAGCCAGTACGACAAGGACGACGTCGAAGCCGTCGGCCTCGTGAAGTTCGACTTTCTGGGTCTCACGACGCTGACGATCCTCGACTGGGCCGAGCGCTACATCCGCCGCCTCGATCCGTCGAAGTCCGACTGGTCGCTCGCGCAGGTGCCGCTCGACGATCCCGCCTCGTTCCAGATCCTGAAGAAGGCCAACACGGTCGCCGTGTTCCAGCTGGAAAGCCGCGGGATGCAGGGCATGCTGAAGGATGCGCAGCCCGACCGCTTCGAGGACATCATCGCGCTCGTGTCGTTGTACCGTCCGGGCCCGATGGACCTGATCCCGAGCTTCTGCGCACGGAAGCACGGCCGCGAGAAGGTCGACTATCCGGATCCGCGCGTCGAACCCGTCCTGAAAGAGACCTACGGCATCATGGTCTATCAGGAGCAGGTGATGCAGATGGCGCAGATCATCGGCGGCTACTCGCTCGGCGGCGCGGACTTGCTGCGTCGCGCGATGGGCAAGAAGAAGCCCGAGGAGATGGCCAAGCATCGCGAGATCTTCGCCGAGGGTGCGGCGAAGAACGGCCTCACGCGCGAGAAGTCCGACGAGATCTTCGACTTGATGGAGAAGTTCGCGGGCTACGGCTTCAACAAGTCGCACGCGGCTGCCTACGCACTGCTCGCGTATCACACCGCGTGGCTGAAGGCGCACCATCCGGCCGAATTCATGGCGGCCAACATGACGCTCGCGATGGACGACACCGACAAGGTGAAGATCCTGTTCGACGATTGCATCGTGAACAACCTCGCCGTGCTGCCGCCCGACATCAACCAGTCGCATTACCGCTTCGAGCCGGTCGCGGAAGCCGACGGCAAGCGCTCGCGCACGATCCGCTACGGCCTCGGCGCCGTGAAGGGCAGCGGCCAGAACGCGATCGAGGAAATCCTGCGCGCCCGCGAGGAAAAGCCATTCACCGACCTGTTCGACTTCTGCGAGCGGATCGACAGGCGCGTCGTCAACCGCCGCACGGTCGAGGCGCTGATCCGCGCCGGCGCATTCGATTCGCTGAATACGAACCGCGCCCAGCTGATCGCGTCGGTGCCGCTGGCGATGGAAGCGGCCGACCAGGCCGAGGCGAACGCGATGCAGGCCGGCCTGTTCGACATGGGCGCCGAATCGCCGCACGCGCATGCGCTCGTCGACGAGCCCGCGTGGGACGACAAGCGCCGCCTGCAGGAAGAAAAGGGCGCGCTCGGCTTCTACCTGTCCGGCCACTTGTTCGACGCGTATCGCGACGAGGTGCGCCGCTTCGTGCGGCAGAAGGTCGGCGACCTGAAGGAAGGGCGCGACAAGCTCGTGGCCGGCATCATCGCTTCGCTGCGCACGCAGATGACCCAGCGGGGCAAGATGCTGATCGCGCTGCTCGACGACGGCTCGGGCCAGTGCGAGATCACGATCTTCAACGAGCAGTTCGAGGCGAACAAGGCGCTGTTCAAGGAAGACGAACTGCTGATCGTGCAGGGGCAGGCGCGCAACGATGCGTTCACGGGCGGCATCCGCTTCACGGCCGACACGGTGATGGATCTCGAACGCGCGCGCAGCCGTTATGCGCAGGCCGTGCGGCTGACGATGAACGGCAACGCCGACGCGGCCGCGCTGCGCCGCGTGCTCGAGCCGCACGTGTCGAAGGACGATCCCGCGGCCACGGCTGCGGTCGAGGCGCCTGCACCGCGCGGCGGCGGGCGCGACGGCGGCCGCCGTCCGCAGGCGCCGCTGCCCAACGGGCTCGCGGTGCAGGTTCACTACAGCAACGCGCGGGCTCAAGGCGAAATGCGCCTCGGCGACGCATGGCGCGTGAAGCCGAGCGACGTGCTGCTCGCGGAGCTGCGTGCGGCGTTCGACGGCAGCGTCGTCGAAATCACGTACTGACCGCGCTTCAGCCGTAGGCTGTCGCGCCACGCGGCCCGCCGCATCGCCATCGTGCGGTGCGGCGGGCCGTTTTGCATGTTCACGCAAGCGGGTCTTGGGCTGGCCATCCGGACGCTATACAATCCGGCGCTGGCCGCACGAACGCGGCGCCGATCGCCGCTCGTCCGGCGGGTGGCGCCGGTATCGCGCGCATGAACGGGGGCGGATCCGTGCGGCGAGCGGCAATATGCGACAAGGCCGTCCCGGAACCGGATGCGGGGAAATGGCCCGTCGCGACAACAATGAACTGACAGTCACCACATGACCATGGCCAATGGGAACCCGCCGCAGCGGATCCTCGTGATCCGGATCGATTTTTTGGGCGACATGCTGTGCACGACGGCGTTTCTCGGTGCGCTGAAGGAGCGCTGGCCCGGCGCGGAACTGCATGTGGTCGCGAACCGCTACAACGCGGCCGCGCTGGCCGGAAACCCTGACGTGGACATGATCCACACCTACGTGTACAGCCGCCAATGCGAACGCAACGACCGTCCCGGGCGGATGCGTGCGTTCTTCGACCGGCTGCGGCTCGTGCGTCGCCTGCGCCGCTTGCGGTTCGACCTCGTGGTCGTGCCGAACGGCGGCATGCATCGCAGCAGCATGCAGTTCGCGCGCCAGATCGGCGCGAAGGATTGCCGCTGGCACGATGCCGAGACCGAATTCGACGATCGCAAGCCCGAGCATGTCGCGCAGCGGCCGATGTGCCACGAGGCACTGTCGGGTTTCCGGCTCGTGCCCGAGCTCGGCCGCGCCGATCTCGACCGTCTCGAGTTGTCGGTCCATCCCGACCGCGCGCTGCAGGACGCGTGGCATCGGCTGCTCGGCGCGCGCACGAAGCCGCGGGTCGGGCTGTTCGTGACGAACAAGGCGGCCGAGCGGCGCTGGCCCGCGGATCGCTGGCACGACCTCGCCGAGCGCCTTGCGCCGAGCGTCGACGTGATCGTGTTTCGCGACCCGGCCGTGGGCCATGCGCCCGAGGACGACTCGTGGCGCGACGTGAGCGCCCGCCATGTCGCGCCTTCGTCGGTCGCCGAGCTGGTGGCGGCCGCGAGCCTGCTCGATGCGATCGTCTCGGCCGACAGCGCCCCCGTGCACCTCGCGTCGGCGCTCGGCGTGCCCGTCGCCGCGCTGTTCGAGGATCGTCCCGAGAAATACCTGCGCTGGCATCCGCTCGGTGTGCCGCACGTGATCCTGCGCGCCGGCGCGACCGTCGACGCGATCGGTGTCGACGCGGTCGAGCGCGCGGTGCGTCATCTGCTGCCGCAGGCCACCCATCGCGACGAACCGCTGGCCGACGCAGCCCGCCCGCGGCCGGCTGCCGCGGTTGCGGCGCCGGTGATCCTGGCGGCCTCGTAGCGTCACGGGCGTCACAAGCCTCCGCGTGCGGCACCGGCCCGGCACCGGCGCGCGGCGCGCGGTGCGCCTGCCGGGCATCCCTGCATGAGCAGGGCCGTATCAGGGCTGCCGCATGGCCGATTCGCCAGGCCGCGCCGGCTGCTGCAAAATCCTGTACATTGCCAGCCTTGTTCAGCCAGCCGGATACCCCAATCGCCGTGGCCCTGTTTTCTTCCGCCCGCCCGCCCAGAACCATCCTCGTGGCCGCGCCGCGCCGTATCGGCGACGTGCTGCTGACGACGCCGCTCGTCCGTTCGCTGAAGGCCCGTTGGCCGGATGCGCAGATCGACATGTTGGTGTTTCGCGGCACCGAAGGCGTGCTTGAGCACAATCCGGACGTGCGGCACGTGATCGTCGTCGCGCAGCGCGCGGGTTTCCGCGAGCGGTTGCGCGACGCGCTGTCGATGTGGCGCCGCTACGATCTTGCGTGCGCGGCGCTGAGCTCCGACCGGCCGCGCTTCTACAGCTGGTTCGCGGGCCGCAAGCGGGTGGGCCTCGTCGATCCGAACCGCGTGACGTGGCTCACGCGGATGATGCTGAACGGGATCGCGATCAATCATCACGAATCCGCGCATACGGTCGTCAGCACGCTGGCACTCGCGCCGGTGATCGGCATCGAGCCGGTGTCCGAGGTCGTCGCGCCCGGCATCGGCGACGATCCGGCACGGCGTGCGCGTTTCGACGCATGGCTCGCCGAGTCGCCGGCGATCCGCGCCGGCAAGCCGCTGGTCGTCCTGCATCCGTATCCGATGTTCCGTTACAAGCAGTGGCGGCTCGACGGCTGGGTCGAGATGATCGGCTGGCTGCGCGAGCACGGCTATGCGGTCGCGCTGTCGGGCGGCCCGGCCGACAGCGAGCGCGAGTATGCGGAGCAGGTCGCGGCCGAAGCGGGCGGCGACGTGCTGAACCTGGTCGGACGCCTGACGTTCGGCGAAAGCGCCGAACTCGTACGGCGCGCACGGCTCTTCATCGGGCCCGACACCGGCGCGACGCACGTCGCGGCCGCGACCGGCACCGACACGATCGCGCTGTTCGGTCCGTCCGACCCGGTGCGCTGGGGGCCGTGGCCGCAGCACTGGCCGGCGACCGAGAATCCGTGGCCGCTGCGCGGCTCGGGGCGGCACGGGAACGTGTGGCTGCTGCAGGGGGAGGGCGATTGCGTGCCGTGCCGGCACGAGGGCTGCGAGCGCAAGGTCGACAGCCGCAGCGACTGCCTCGTCAATCTCGGTGCGCAGCGCGTGAAGGCCGCAGCGGCCGAGATGCTCGGGCTGAATCCGCCGGGCCCGGCCGCGGTCGCCGTCGATACGTCACGGCTGCATCGCGCCGGCTCCGACTGACGCGCGGGCGGCGCACGCCGTTCTTTTTTGTCGTTCTGGATGGCCTGTTTCGCGACGGGCCGCACCGAACGCGCGCAGCCCGGTCGCTTCGACGGCGGGTGCCGCCGCCGCCGAAGTCGGTCGGCAGCACGGCGCAGGCCGCCGCGCGTTAAGCGTTACGCGCTGCGCCGGATCGCCGACGTCTCGCGCGGCAGCGCCTCGCCGCGCTCGCCGCAGCCGAGCAGGATACCGGCCAGCAGCACGATCAGGTGCCCTTCGGCGAAATCGAGCAGCAACGAATTGGCGAGACTGCCGATTGCGAAGATCGCGAGCCAGGCGAGCAGCAGATGCCGCGAGCGCGGGTCGAGCGCGCGGCTGCCGCGTGCGATCTGCACGATCAGGTTGATGAACAGCAGCAGGCCGAGCGTCCCGAGCTGCACGGCCATCAGCAGGTATTCGTTGTGCGGGTTCGATGTCAGCTGGCCTTCGGCGGCCGTCTTGCCGGCCGTGAGTTTCTCGAATTCGAATTCGAGGCCGCCCGCGCCATAGCCGATCAGCGGCCGCTGGCGATACAGTTCGAAGCCCTTCTTGTACCACTCGAGGCGCAGCCCGGTCGACGTCGCCGCATCGCTCTGCCGATACTGCTGCACTTCCGACACGACCTTGACGAGCCGGCCGTTGTGAACCGTGCAAGCCGCGACCACCAGCGCGATGCCGGCCAGGACGAACACCCCGGCGACGAGCCCCGCGCGCAGCGCCGACCGGCGGCGCAGCAACAGCACGAAACGCACCGCGACGACGAGGATCAGCAGCAGCGCGATGACTTGCCCGGTGCGCCCCTGCAGCATCACGAAGACGTTCACCAGCGACCACGCGGCGATGGCGGCGCAAGCGACGCGCGACAGCGTCGTGCGCGCCGACAGCGCGAAATCGGCGGCCTGGTAGAACAGCAGCGCGCCGAACATGCCGGCGGCGATGTGGTTCTTGAACACCCATGCGCGCGACAGCGGCAGCTGGGTCGCATGCGCGGGCCCGATCGCGGTCAGCCCGAGATAGTTGGTCGTCGACAGCAGCAGGATGACGCACAGCGTGGCGAACCAGCAGCGCTGCACGATCGGCGCCCAGTTCGAATGACGGAACGCGACCACGGCAAAAGGCAGCAGCAGCAGCTTGTCGTATTTGGCGACCCAGTTCCACGCCTTGGCGTGCGGCGCAACCGTATAAGTGACGCTGACGGCCAGCGCGGCGAGGATCAGCAGTGCCGCGAGCGAAGCCTGGTCGGTGACCAACGAGCGCAGGTCACGCCAGAATTCGGGGGAGATGACGAGCGCGGCGGCGAACAGCCCGCAGAAGACGTTGGTCAGCGCGGTCGAGACCGGCACCATGCAGAGCGCGGCAACGGCGAAGGCGCGGGCGGCGGTCAGGCGCCGCGTGGCGGGAGCGGAAAACGAAAGCATCGGAACCTGTCGAATGGACGAATGCGGCTTGCGGGCATCGTGCTGCGCGCCGCGCCCCCGGCGGGAGAGCCGGGACGAACGGCGCAGAGTATACGCGAAGCAGGGGGCGTTTCCGTGCTGTTTTCGGGGCCCGATCAGCTGAACGCGCGCTTGATCCGCGAGCGCAGCAGCGCGCGCTTCAGGCGTCCTTCGATGGCCGGCGTGTCGAGCGCGACGCGCGTGCCGGCCGGTTCGCCGCGATGCAGGTAGTAGCGGTCGAACGTCGCCTGGGTCATGCCCCATTTGTTGAGGAACTGGCGGCGCCCGTCGTTCTTGACGATCTTGCCCGTGCTTTTCTGCTGGAAGTGGTAGACGAGGCTGTCGCCGGCGCCGATGAAGATCCGGCAGCCGGCGTCCCAGAATTTCATCGAGAAATCGTTGTCGCTGCTCATGCCGGGCGACAGTTCGCTGCTGTAGCCGCCGATCCGGTTCCACCAGTCGCGGTGCACGAGCGTCGGCGGCCAGGTCGAGCCGAGCCAGTCCGCGCGCGCGAGCTTCGGGGCCGCCGCGACGAGGCCCGCCGCATCGAAATGCTCGGCGTCGCGGCCGAAATTGCTGACCACGACGCACGGGTTGCGCGTGTCGACCGGCTCGATCATCGTGCCCGACAGCATGAACAGGTCGGTCGGCATCTGTTCGATGCGGCGCACGAGCGCCGTGTCCCAGCCGGGGCAGCAGAACATGTCGTCGTTCATGTAGACGACGTAGTCGCGGGTCGCGCGCGCGGCGGCCCAGTTCACCGCGTGGCAGATGCCGATATTGGTCGGCGACGCGGTATGTTCGATGCCTTCGCTGCGCACCCAGTCGAGCGTGCCGTCGGAGCCGTCGTTCACGTGGACGATGATCTGGTGGTCGTACGCGGAGTGGCGGCGCAGGCTGTCGACGACGAGCTTGAGGTACGGCAGGTTGTTCCAGGTCGGAATGATGATGGAGAACATGGCGGTCGGATTCGGTGGTCGTCGTGGCGGGCGGCGCGCGGCGCCGCCTGTCGGGCGAGCGGGCACGCGCGGCGCGGGCAGCCCGGCATTGTAACGCCGCGCCGGTCGCGTGCCGGGCGGGCGCTCAGCGCGCCCGTTCGTGGCCGAGCTTCAGGAACCGGTAATACACGGTTTCCGCGTTGAACACGGCGATCATGAAGCCGGCGCGGCCGTCGAGGAAGCCGCGCCGCAGCACGTAGGTGCGCACGAACGCCCAGGCGCCGCGCGCGAGCGCCTTGCCGAAGCCGCCGCGCTGGCCGGCCGCGCGGCGCTGGCGCGCGCCGGCCGTCGAATACGCGTCGAGCTTGCGCACGACGGTTTCGAAATCCTCGTACGAGTAGTGCATCAGCTTGCCGGACAGGCGCTGCGCCGCGCCATCGAACACGAGGCGTTCGTGCACGAGATCGTCCGAGAAGCGCGCGCAGCCGCGCCGGAACAGGCGCGGCACCCAGTCCGGATACCAGCCGCTGTGATGGATCCACTGGCCGCAGAAGCTCGACAGCCGGTCGACCGCGTAGACCTGCGCGTTCGGTGCGCGGATCGTGTCGCGGATCGACTGCGCGAGTTCAGGCGTGACGACTTCGTCGGTATCGAGGGACAGGATCCAGTCGGTGTCGAGCGCGTCGAGCGCGCGGTTCTTCTGCGGGCCGAAGCCCGGCCAGTCGCGCTCGACGATCACGCGCGCGCCGTGCGCCTGCGCGATCGCGACGGTATCGTCGGTGCTGCCGCCGTCTATGACGACGACGTCGTCGGCGAACGACAGCGCGGCAAGGCACTGCGCAAGCCGCGCGGACGCATTGAGGGCGATGAGGGCGACGCCGAGGGAGGGTTCAGCCATGAAATCGTCGGAAAGGCGGAGAAAACGGTGAGCGGCAGTATACCCGCGGGCCGGCCGCCGGCCGTGTCGGCCCTGCGTCGGCCCCGTGTCGGCCATGACCGTGCCCGCCGGGGCGGTGCGGCTATAATGTTGAGCCCTTTTCGGCACCCGCCCGACAGGGGCGACCTCCCGGGCGGCCATGCCCGGGCGCCGCTTCGCGGCTCAAGAAGGATTGCCTTGGAAACCCAGAACACTCTTCGCAAACCGATGGACGGCACGGGCACCTCGCCCGTGACGGTCCTCAAGCGCCTGTGGCCGTACATCCGGCCGCTGATCGGCATCGTGGTGCTCGCCGTGATGACGATGGGCGTCGTCGCGGCCACCGAGGCCGGTATCCCGGCGCTGCTCAAGCCGCTTCTCGACCACGGCTTCGGCGCGCACGGCAGCGACCGTGCGAAATGGTACGTGCCGATCGCGGTGATCGGCCTCGCGCTCGTGCGCGGCATGTCCCAGTACACGTCGAATTACCTGCTCAACTACGTATCGAACCGCATCCTGCTGCAACTGCGGCTCGAGATGTTCCAGCGGATGATCCATACCGGCGCATCGTTCTTTCAGCGCGAAACCGCGAGCACGGTGATCAACGCGATCGTGTTCGAGGTCAACCAGATCCTGTCGGTGCTGACGGGCGTGATGGTCACGCTGGTGCGCGATTCGCTGACGGTGATCTTCCTGCTCGGCTACCTGTTCTACCTGAACTGGCGGCTCACGCTGATCGTCGCGGTGATCCTGCCGGGCATCGGCTGGCTCGTCAGCAAGATCAACCGCCGCCTGCGCCGCCTGAACCGCGAGCACCAGACGCTGACCAACGAGCTGTCGTACATCGTCGAGGAGACGGTCGGCGGCTACAAGGTCGTCAAGGTGCACAACGGCGAAGCGTACGAGATCGACCGCTTCACGCAGATGAGCAAGCGCCTGCGCGGCTACGCGATGCGCATGACGGTTTCCGGCGGCCTCGCTCAGCCGCTCACGCAGTTCCTCGCGTCGATCGCGCTCGCGGTCGTGATCACGATCGCGGTCGTGCAGTCGTCGAACGACCAGACGACGGTCGGCGGCTTCGTCGCGTTCGTCACGTCGATGCTGCTGGTGATCTCGCCGCTCAAGCACCTGATCGACGTCAACCAGCCGCTGCAGCGCGGGATGACGGCCGCCGAGCTGATCTTCGGGCTGATCGACGAGCCGGCCGAGCCGCAGGGCGGCGGCCGGCTGTTGCCGCATGCGCGCGGCGAGATCGAGTTCCGCAACGTGTCGTTCGACTACGGCGCGACCGAGCGGCCGACGCTCGACCGCATCTCGTTCAAGGTCGCGCCGGGTGAAATGATTGCGCTCGCGGGGCCGTCCGGCAGCGGCAAGACGACGCTCGTGAACCTGCTGCCGCGCTTCTTCGACCCGACCGACGGCGCGATCCTGGTCGACGGCGTGCCGGTGGCCGACTACGACCTCCACGCGCTGCGCGGCCAGATGGCGATGGTCAGCCAGGACGTCGTGCTGTTCAACGACACGATCGCCGCGAACGTCGCGTACGGGCAGACGCCCGACCGCGCGCGCGTGCAGGCCGCGCTCGAGGCCGCGAACCTCGCCGATGCGGTCGCCGCGATGCCCGACGGGCTCGACACGCTCGTCGGCGGCAACGGGATGCGGCTGTCCGGCGGCCAGCGCCAGCGGCTCGCGATCGCGCGTGCGATCTACAAGGACGCGCCGATCCTGATTCTCGACGAAGCGACCTCGGCGCTCGACTCGGAATCGGAGCGCCACGTGCAGGCCGCGCTCGAACGGCTGATGGAAGGCCGCACGACGCTCGTGATCGCGCACCGGCTGTCGACGATCGAGCGCGCGGACCGCATCCTCGTGCTCGAGGCCGGCAAGATCGTCGAAGAGGGCAGCCACGACGAATTGCTGCGCCACGGCGGCCTCTACGCGCACCTGCACCGGATCCAGTACCAGCAGCAGGCGGCGTAACGCGCGGTTACGTAGCCGCGCGATACCGTGTGCTAGTCTTCATCGGGCAGTTCGAGTGGTTTCGTTCGACGTGACGACACGGAGGGAACGCACGATGAAGAAGATGCACGGGATGATGCTGGCCGCGGTGATCGCGGCGGGTTTCGCCGCACCGGCCGCGATGGCGCAGGACCACGACAACCACCACGACCAGGGCGGCCACGGCATGCAGCGCGGCCACGGCCCGAAACACATGCCGCCCGGCCAGATGCGTCATGAGGACGACGTGCCGCCGCGCTGGGCCGACCAGCCGCGCCGCGAGTGGCACAAGGGCGACCGGCTTCCCCCCGAGTTCCGCGATCGCCAGTACGTGATCGACGACTGGCGCGGCTATCACCTGAGCCCGCCGCCGCGCGGCTATCAATGGGTCGGCGTCGGCGGGGATCACCTGCTGGTGCAGATCGGTTCCGGCATCGTGCTGCGGATCGGCGGCTGACCTTGCCGATCGTCCGGCGCGTATCGCGATGCCGCGATGCGCGCCGGGCAGCCGCGTCACTTTGCCGCTGCGTGGCGGAACCAGCGGCGCTCGATTCTCGACATCACCCAGCACACGCCCAGCGCACACACGGTGCCGAGCGTCACTTCACCGAGGCGCATCAGCGGAACGTCCCACAGCGGGCCGTTGCCCGGAAACAGCAGCACGATCGTCGCGGTTACGCCGCCGAGCCGTGCCGCGCTGCCGACGTTCAGGCACCAGCAGCAGACGATCACGACCGCGACGGTAATCGCATACGCGACGAGGCGGTCGCCGCCGAGTGCCGCGCCGGCGAAGCCGAGCACGCCGCCGACCATCGCGCCGATGAACTGGTCGCGCGACAGCGACATCGTGTCCGAGTAGTTGTGCTGCGTGACGGCGATCGCGGTGATCGCCGCCCACACGGCCTGCTCGGTATGCATCGCGCGGCCGATCACGTAGGCGAGGCATGCGCTGCACACGGCCTGCAGCGCCATCAGTCCGCCTTGCGCGAGCCGTTCGCTGAATGACAGCCCCTTGAACAGATCGAAGATCGACTGCTGGATCTGCTGGCGGGCTTCGTTGAGTGTCCTGATCGTATCCATCATGCGTTGACCTGGAAGCGGGTAGCGGCGGCGCGCGGGCGTCAGTGCGCCTGTTCGGGCGATGCGGCGGCCGGTTCGTCGGCTGCCGCGTCGCCGTTCTCGACGCGCGTTTCGGGCATCACGAGCCAGACCAGCAGCACGGCCAGCGCGCCGGCGCCCGCGAGCCCGAAGAAGCTGACGGCATTCCCGAAATGATCGGCGACGTAGCCGGCAGCCGCGGTGCTGAGCGTCGCGCCGATCCCGGCCGCGAGCCCGAACAGCCCGATGCACAGGTTGTAGCGTCCCTTGCCGCCCGCGACGTCGGCCGCGATCAGCGGCAGCATCACGCCGAACACGGCGGCGCTGATGCCGTCGAGCATCTGCACCGGCACCAGCAGGTACGGGCTGCTCACGCCCGCGAACAACAGCGCGCGCACCGGCAGCGCGGAGAAGCCGAGCAGCAGGATCGGCCGGCGCCCCCAGCGCTGCGCGGAGCGGCCGACCCACGGCGACAGCATCGCGACGATCGCCTGCGGCACGATGATGCACGCGGCGATCACGAGCTGCACGTTCTCGCCCATCCCGGCCGTGACCTCACCGGCCGCGAGGTTCAGCATCGCCGCGTTCGACAGGTGGAACAGCACGACGCACGCCGCGAAGATCAGCATCCGGCGGTCGCGCAGCAGTTCGAGCAGTGTCTCGCGTTCGCCTGATTCGTCGCGGTCGCCGTGGTCGTCGGGCTTCGACGATTGCGGGATCACTTCGTGCGTCGGCTGGATCATCGCGAGTGCGAACAGCGCGGGCAACGCCAGCACGGCGGTCAGCCAGAACACCGCACGCGCGGAGAAGTATTCGCCGGTGAGCCCCATCAGGCCCGCCGCGACCGCGCTGCCGATCGATGCCCAGCGCGCATTGCGGCCGAGCCGGTCGCCGAGGTCGGCGCGGCCGACGAGCGAGAACGAGATCGCGGCCATCGCCGGCACGAGCATGCAGCTCGCGAAACCGTGGAACACCTCGGCGGCGATCACCGGCACGATCGTCGGGCTCGACGCGAGCAGCACTGCGGACAGGATGATGGCCGCGATCGCCCACGCGGCCGCGCCTTTCTTGTTCTTCAGCGCATCGACGGCCGCGCCGCCCGGCACCTGGCTGACCATCGCGCTGATCGTGCCGATCGACAGCACCATGCCGATCTCGCCCTGCGTCCACTTGTGCGACGCGAGGTAGGACGCGATGAACGGACCGAACCCTGTTTGAACGTTTGCAACGAAAAAGTTGAGCCAGTCGAGGGACCGGAGACTGCGTACGCTGACGGAATGCTTGATCGTCATCGGGTCGCACTCGCAGACGAAGCCGGTGCCGGGGCAACGGGCGGGTAGACCGCGACGATCGGCTTGTCGGCCGCGTAGGGCGGCGACGCCTTGATCTGTGCGTCGTTCAGGTCGAGCTGCGGACGCAGCGCCTTGTCGCGCGTGACGAAGCGCAGCGCGCCCCAGCTCGCGGCGATCGAACGGCGGTCGGTATTGACGAGCCCGCCGAGGTCGAGCACGACAGCCTGCGGCTGCGACGCGCGGTCGATCAGCACGTCGACGATGCGGCCGATCTTCGTGCCGTTCGGGCGCTCGACGTCGCTGTCGAGCAATGGCAGGCGCGTCGCGGGCGAGGCCGCGGCCGAACCTGACAGCGGCACGGCCTTGGGCCGCGCGGCCGGCGGCAGGTCGCCCGACGGCACGTCGAGCACGATCGGCTCCTGTTTGCCGCCCGGCGTGAAGCGGAACACGTTCCACGGGAAGATGACCTTGCGGTCGCCGACGCCCATGAAGCCCTGCAGGTTGACGACCATCTCGCGCGGCTTGCCGCTCGCGTCGGTCACCATGTCGACCGCGCGGCCGATCACCTTGCCGTTGCGGCGCGCGACTTCGCTGTCGAGCAGCGCATGGATCTGCGTGCGGTCGAGCGGGCGCGTCGCGACGATCGGCGCGGGCGGTGGCGGCGGCGGAGTCGGCGATTCGGGGCGCTGCACGGGCTTCGGCCGCGTGACTTCGCGGTGCGGCTTTTTCGGCGCTTCCGGCCCTTCCGGCTGCGTCGGCGCCGGCACGGGCGGCATCGTCAGCGGTTCGCCGGCGGTTTCCTGGATGGGCTCGACGAGCGCCTCGCTGATCGGCGCGGGCGGATTCTGGACCGGCAGCAGCCCGCAGCCGGACAGCAGCGCGGCGGCGGCGAGAATCAGGAAGACCGTCGAGGACGGCAACGACTTGCGGGATGCGGGAAACGGAAGTCCGCCGCTCATTGACACTCACTCCATGGGTCGGGGGCGGCCCGAGGGCACGCGGCTGGCGATGGATGGCGGGTGCGGGCGGCGCACCACGCGAGGGGAGATTTTAACGTGTCTTCCTTTCAGGGCCGATTTCGACGGCTTGCTGGAGGCGGACTGTCGGGAAAAGGTAGGGATCGGCGGCGGTCGCGTCGCCGTGGGGCGACGGGGAAGCGACCGGGCGAGGGGCCGTGCGCATGGGTGCCGGCCCGGCCTGCCGCCGTCATGGCGGGCAGGCGCGGGCGCTGCATGAAAGCAGGGGGAAACCGGGGCGTCAGGCTTCCGGGTACCACGCGTCGGAGAATTCGCTGACCTGCACGTCGGTCAGTTCCGGACGGGCGGCGAGCCAACCGCGCACGAGTTCGCGATCGGCGTCGGTCGTCGTGCCGCGCGGTGCGCCGGAGATCACGTACGCGCCGATGCCTTCGTCCGCCGACGCGACGGTCAGCAGACCGTTCGCTTCGACGAAGTCGATGAACGCGTCGATCAGCTGGCCGCGTTCGAGGTCGGTCAGTTCGTTGCGGTAGTGCGCGGTTGCGTTGAACGCGAGTTCCTGGAATTCGCCGATGTGGAGTTTCTTGCGCTGGCGGCGGTTGTGGCCTTGGCTCATGGTGTGTGGTGAGTGAATGAGAGGGGAATGGATCGTGCGGCCGGAGGCGGCAGCGAAAGGATGACGCATGGCGCCGTCTCGATCGCGTGTCATCGCGGAGGCGATCGTGAAACCATTCGTGAACATTGACGCGATGGGCGTTTCGTGATGCGGCTTGGCCCGGCGGCTCATCGCGCGCATGACCGAATGATACAGGGACGGCGGGCTGCCTCGGCTTTGCTATGGCCGGCGGCTACTCGAACGACAACGAGGGTCGCATGTCGGACGATCGCAATGCGTTCATTGGACGTATCGATCTCGAGGCGGGCGGCCTGTTTTTCCGGGATTCTGAAATGCCGACCGATATGTGGAAAAAGCCGGCCGCATTCACGCGCGAAGAACTGGGTCGCCCGTTGTTCGGCGGCGAACTGAAGATCGCTCCGTCGTCACGCCTCGAAGAGGATCTGTATGTGACCGGAATCGACGCAATCGAATTTATCGACAAGTGGGCCGAAACGTTTGGCGTGCAGGCCGGCGATTTTCCCTGCGGCCGCTATTTCGGCCCGGAGGAACAGGATAGGGTGACGACGTTTCTCGCGATGTTTTCCGAGCGTTATCGCAAACCACCGCGCGTGCCGTTGACGCTCGGCATGCTGGAGGAAGCGATGCGGCTCGGCCGTTGGGACAGCAATGCGATCGAGCCGGCCGCAACGCTAACCGCTCACACGAAATAACCGGACTCGAACGGCCGTTACATCAGCACGATGTCGTACTGCTCCTGGCTCAAATTCGACTCAACCTGCAGCGACACCGGCTTGCCGATGAAGTCGATCAGCATCGCGAGATGTTGCGATTCCTCATCGAGGAACAGGTCGATCACCTGCTGCGCGGCGATCACGCGGAATTCGCGCGGGTTGAATTGCCGCGACTCACGCAGGATCTCGCGCAGGATGTCGTAGCACACGGTACGCGACGTTTTCACCTGGCCCTTGCCCTGGCAGGTCGGGCACGGTTCGCACAGCACGTGCGCGAGCGATTCGCGCGTGCGCTTGCGCGTCATCTCGACGAGCCCGAGCTGCGAGAAGCCGTTGACCGTCACGCGCGTGCGGTCGCGCGACAGCGCCTTCTTCAGCTCGGACAGCACCGCGTCGCGATGCTCGGCGTTCTCCATGTCGATGAAGTCGATGATGATGATCCCGCCGAGGTTGCGCAGCCGCAGCTGCCGCGCGATCGTGTGCGCGGCCTCGAGGTTGGTCTTGAAGATCGTGTCGTCGAAGTTGCGCGCACCGACGTAACCGCCCGTGTTCACGTCGATCGTCGTCATCGCCTCGGTCTGGTCGATCATCAGGTAGCCGCCCGACTTCAGGTCGACACGGCGCGACAGTGCGCGCTGGATCTCCGTCTCGATGTTGTACAGGTCGAACAGCGGCCGTTCACCCGTGTAGTGGTGCAGCTTCGGGCTCACGGCCGGCGTGAACTCGGCCGCGAATTCGGACAGGCGCTGGTAGGTCTCGCGCGAATCGACCTGGATGCGCGTCGTGTCGTCGTTCGCGAAATCGCGCAGCACGCGCTGCGCGAGATCGAGATCCTGGTACAGCAGGCTCGTCGCCGGCAGCCGCTGCGCCTGCCCGACGATCGTCGCCCACGTCTTGCGCAGGTACGTGACGTCGCCGGCGAGTTCGTCGGAGGTCGCATCCTCGGCGATCGTGCGCACGATGTAGCCGCCTTTCTCGTCCGGCGGGATCACGGCGGTCAGCCGTGCGCGCACGGCTTCGCGCTCGGCCTCGCTCTCGATCTTCTGCGAGATGCCGATATGCGGCTCCTGCGGCAGGTAGACGAGCGTGCGGCCCGCGATGCTGACCTGCGTCGACAGCCGGGCGCCTTTCGTGCCGATCGGATCCTTGATCACCTGGACCATCAGCGTCTGGCCCTCGAACACGGTCTTTTCGATCGGCTGGTGCGGCGTGCCCGACTGCGGCTCGCCTGCGAGGCGCGGATGCCAGATGTCGGCGACGTGCAGGAACGCCGCGCGCTCGAGGCCGATGTCGATGAATGCCGACTGCATGCCGGGCAGCACGCGCACGACCTTGCCGAGATAGATGTTGCCGACCCGCCCGCGCGACAGCGTGCGCTCGACGTGAAGCTCCTGCACCGCGCCTTGCTGGACGAGTGCGACCCGCGTTTCCTGCGGCGTGAGGTTGATCAGGATTTCTTCGTTCATGGTGGGATTCAGAAGGCGACACGCACGGCGCGCAACAGCGCCGCGGTCTCAAAAAGGGGCAGACCCATGATACCTGAATGGGAACCGTCGATTCGCTCGATGAACTCGGCGGCGCGCCCCTGGATCGCATACGCGCCGGCCTTGCCGAACGGCTCGCCCGATTCGACGTAGCGTGCATATGCATCGCGCGACGCGGCCGCGAAGCGCACCGACGAGCGCGACAGCGCGGGCGGCAGCAGTTGGCCGTCGGCATCGATCACGGCGACGGCCGTCAGCACTTCGTGTTCGCGGCCCGCGAGGCGGGTGAGCATCGCGAGCGCGTCGTCGGCGTCGGCCGGCTTGCCGAGGATCGCGCCGTCGATCGTGACGGTCGTATCGGCGACCAGCACCGGCGAGGCCGGCTTGCCGCTCGCGACGAGGCGCGCACGCGCGGCCTCGGCCTTGGCGACGGTCACGCGCCGCACGTAGGCATCGGCGGCTTCGCCGGGCAGTTCGGCCTCGAGCGCTTCGGCGTCCTCGTCGGGGCGCGGCAGCAGCAGCTCGAAGCGTACGCCGATCTGCTGCAGCAGCTCCTGGCGGCGCGGGCTTTGTGAAGCGAGGTAAAGGGTCGGGAAAAGTGCGGGGGACGTGCTGGACGGCATGGTGTCGTTATCTCGGTGAGCGCGCGAGGCGCGCGTCTCGAGGACGACACGTCATGCGCGGTGGTAGGGGTGATTCTGCGTGATGCTCCACGCCCGGTAAAGCTGTTCGGCGAGCAGCACGCGCACCATCCCGTGCGGCAGCGTCATGCTCGAGATGCGCAGCAGCACGTCGGCACGTGCTTTCAGTTCCGGATCGAGCCCGTCGGCACCGCCGATCACGAACGCGACGTCGCGGCCGTCCTGCTGCCAGCCGGGCAGCGCCTGCGCGAGCTGCATCGTGGTCCAGTCGCGGCCGCGCTCGTCGAGCGCGACGAGGCGCGCGCCCTTCGGCAACGCGGCCTCGATCTTCTGCCGCTCGGCCGCCATCACGCTCTCGGCGCTGCGGCCGCCCGAACGCAGTTCGGGCTTGATCTCGCGCAACTCGATGCGCAGTTCCGGCGGCATCCGCTTCGTGTATTCGTCGAAGCCGGACGCGATCCAGCCCGGCATCTTGTGGCCGACCGCAAGAATGAAAAGCTTCATCGGGAGACGCGTAACGACTCGGGGCTCAACGGCGGCGGGCGGCCGTCTTGCGCGCCGGGCGTGCGGGCGCGGCTTCTTCCTCGTCCTCGTCGCCTTCGCTGGCCGTGGCGAAGCCGTTCCCCTTGCCGCCGCCGAGCTTCATCCGCACGGGCTTGTCGCCCCAGATTTCCTCGAGGTTGTAGTACTGGCGCAGGGCCGGCTGCAGGATGTGCACGACCGCGTCGCCGCAGTCGACGAGCACCCATTCGCCGGTGTCTTCGCCTTCGGAGCTGACGATGTCGCCGCCGGCTTCCTTGACCTTGTCACGCACGCTCGACGCGAGGGCCTTGGTCTGGCGGTTGGAGGTGCCCGAAGCGACCACCACGCGGTCGAACAGTTCGGTCAGGTGGCTGGTGTTGAACACCTTGATGTCTTGCGCCTTGACGTCTTCGAGGGCGTCGACGATCACGCGCTGCAGTTTGCGAATATCCATGGATTCAGGAATGGTAGAGGCGATGTTGAAGAATATAGGCCCATACGGCGGCCGGCACATGCTCGGCCGATGCGTCGGGCATTTGTGCATGGCGCGCGATGCATTCGCGCAGGTGTGCGCGGATGTCGGTCGCGGCGATGTCGAACGAAAGGGTCGTATCGATCAGCAGGTGGCCGCCCGGCGTGGCCTTCAGCACGTCGGCGCCGGCCTGCCGCGCGGCGATTTCCCGCGCGACGTCCGGCGGCGCCGCGCCGAGATCGAAGCCCGGGCGCGTCGACACGCAGATGTGCGCGTAGTCGAACAGCGTGCGCCAGTCGCGCCACGTGTCGAGGCGCACGAGCTGGTCGGCGCCGATCAGCAGCGACAGCGACGCGTCCGGGCCGATCCGCGCGCGCCAGCGCGCGAGCGTCTCGACCGTGTAGGTCGGGCCGGCGTGCTCGATCTCGTCGGTGGCGACGGTCACGGTCACGCCCGGCAGGGACAGCGAGCCGGCGGCCGCGCGGGTCATCGCGAGCCGATGCTCGGCGGCCGACACGTCGCGCTTCTGGTACGGCTGCCCGGCGGGCAGCAGCACGAGTTCGGTCAGGCCGAGCAGCCCGGCGAACCGGCGCGCGAGCGCGAGATGGCCGTCGTGGATCGGGTCGAAAGTGCCGCCCAGCAAGCCGATACGACGCGGCAGCGGGGCGGGGCGGGCGATGGTGTCCAGAAAAACGTGTCCTGTTCTTGGGGCGGCGAGGCGCGGCGGGCTCAGACCCAGTCGCGCGGCACGAGGAACTCGCTCAGGCGCGCTTCCGGCGAGCCCGGCTCGGGCTGCCAGTTGTAGCGCCAGTTCGCGACCGGCGGCATCGACATCAGGATCGATTCGGTCCGGCCGCCGCTTTGCAGGCCGAACAGCGTGCCGCGGTCGAACACGAGGTTGAATTCGACGTAGCGGCCGCGCCGGTAAGCCTGGAAGTCGCGCTCGCGCTCGCCGTACGGCAGCGCGGCACGACGCTCGACGATCGGCAGGTAGGCGTTCAGGAACGCGTCGCCGACGCTTTGCATCATCTCAAACGAGCGTTCGAATCCGGGCTCGGAGAAATCGTCGAAGAAGATCCCGCCGACGCCGCGCGTCTCGTTGCGGTGCTTCAGGAAAAAATACTCGTCGCACCACGCCTTGAAACGCGGATAAAGCTCGGCGCCGAACGGATCGAGCGCGTCCTTGCAGGTCTGGTGGAAATGCCGCGCGTCGTCCTCGAACGGATAAACCGGTGTCAGATCCATCCCGCCGCCGAACCAGAAGACCGGCGCCTCGCCGGGTTTCGTCGCGATCAGCATCCGCACGTTCATGTGCACGGTCGGGCAGTACGGATTGCGCGGGTGCAGCACCAGCGACACGCCGAGCGCCTCGAAGCCGCGGCCGGCCAGCTGCGGACGCGCGGCGCTCGCCGACGGCGGCAGCGCGTCGCCCGCGACGTCGGAAAAACCGATCCCCGCGCGCTCGAACACGCGGCCGCCTTCGAGAATCCGCGTGCAGCCGCCGCCGCGCAGGCGCTCTTGCGGCCCGCGCTGCCACGCATCGGTCGCGAGCGGCGTGCCGTCGAGCGCGCCGAGCGCGTCGGCGATGCGTGTCTGCAGGCCCTGGAGGTACGTGCGCACGCGCGTCACGTCGTAGGTCGAATCGGTCATGTCTGGACTGGGTGCCCCCGTGCGAAGCGGGGGCCGTGAAAAAGGCATCTGCCGGGCATTCTATCGAACCCCGGCAGAGGACCCGCCGCCGCGCGAGGGCGGGGCGGCGGTTGCAACGTTACGCGCTCTTGCGGTTGAGCGCGCGGAAGCCGATGTCGCGGCGGTACTGCATGCCTTCGAAATTGATCTGGTTGATCGTGTCGTACGCATGCTGCTGCGCTTCGCGCACCGAATCGGCAAGGCCGACCACGCACAGCACGCGGCCGCCGGACGTCGTCAGCTTGTCGCCGTCGAGCGTCGTGCCCGCATGGAACGTGACCGCCTGTTCGGTCTCGGCCGGGATCCCGTTGATGCGGTCGCCCTTGCGCGGCGCGTCCGGATAACCGTGCGCGGCCAGCACGACGCCGAGCGCGGTGCGGCGGTCCCAGTCGAGCTCGACCGTGTCGAGCGTGCCCGCGATCGCCTGCTCGACGACCTTCGAGAAATCGCTCTTCAGGCGCGCCATGATCGGCTGCGTTTCCGGGTCGCCCATCCGGCAGTTGAACTCGAGCGTGCGCGGATTGCCTTCCTTGTCGATCATCAGGCCCGCATACAGGAAGCCCGTGAAGCGGATGCCGTCCTTCTCCATCCCGCGCACGGTCGGCATGATGATCTCGCGCATCACGCGTGCGTGCATCTGCGGCGTGACGATCGGCGCGGGCGAATACGCGCCCATGCCGCCGGTGTTCGGGCCGCGATCCTCGTCGAGCAGGCGCTTGTGGTCCTGGCTGGAAGCCAGCGCCAGCGCGTGCTTGCCGTCGACCATCACGATGAAGCTGGCTTCCTCGCCGTCGAGGAATTCCTCGATCACGACGCGCGCGCCGGCGTCGCCCAGCTTGTTGCCCGACAGCATCATGTCGACGGCCTGATGCGCTTCTTCCAGCGTCATCGCGACGACGACACCCTTGCCGGCCGCGAGGCCGTCGGCCTTCACGACGATCGGCGCACCCTTCGCGTCGATGTACGCGTGCGCGGCGGCGACGTCGGAGAACGTTTCGTACTCGGCGGTCGGGATGCCGTGGCGCTTCATGAACGCCTTCGCGAAATCCTTCGAGCTCTCGAGCTGCGCGGCTTCGCGGGTCGGGCCGAAGACCTTCAGGCCGCGTGCGCGGAACAGGTTGACGATGCCGGCCGCGAGCGGCGCTTCCGGCCCGACGAGCGTGAACGCGACGCCTTCGCTTTCCGCGAAATCGGCGAGTTCGTCGAGCGCCGTGATGTCGACGTTCTTCAGACGCTCGTCCTGTGCCGTGCCGCCATTGCCGGGCGCGACATAGACCATCTGGACGCGCGGCGACTGCGCGAGCTTCCACGCCAGCGCATGTTCGCGGCCGCCGGAACCGACGACGAGTAGTTTCATGGGATTCCCCGCAGACTAGAAAACAGGGCGGCCGGCACGCTCAGGCGCGCCGGCCGCGGATTCGATCGGGCCGCCGCCGCAAAGGGTGCGCGGCGGCCGGCATCTCATTCCTCGACGATGACGGCGTTCGTATACACGTCCTGCACGTCGTCGAGGTTCTCGAGCGCGTCCAGGAGCTTCTGCATCTTCGCTGCGTCGTCGCCGGTGAATTCGACTTCGTTCTGCGGCTTCATCGTCACTTCGGCGAGTTCGGCCTTGAAGCCGCCGGCTTCGAGCGCGTCCTTCACCGCCGAGAATGCCTGCCAGTCGCACAGCACTTCGATCGAGCCGTCGTCGTTCGTGTTCACGTCGTTCGCGCCGGCCTCGAGCGCGGCTTCCATCAGCGCGTCTTCCGACGTGCCGGGGGCGAACAGGAACTGGCCGACGTGATCGAACATGAACGCGACCGAGCCGTCGGTGCCCATGTTGCCGCCGAACTTCGAGAACGCGTGGCGGACTTCCGCGACCGTGCGGGTGCGGTTGTCGGTCAGCGTGTCGACGATGATCGCCGCGCCGCTGATGCCGTAGCCTTCGTAACGGATTTCCTCGTAGTTCGCGCCGTCCGCGCCGCCGACGCCGCGATCGATCGCGCGCTTGACGTTGTCCTTCGGCATGTTCGCGTCGGCCGCCTTGTCGACCGCGAGACGCAGGCGCGGGTTCGAGTTGACGTCGCCGCCGCCGAGGCGCGCCGCGACCTGGATTTCCTTGATCAGGCGGGTCCAGATCTTGCCGCGCTTCGCGTCGGCCGCTGCCTTCTTATGCTTGATGTTGGCCCATTTCGAATGACCAGCCATACCTTTCTCCGTGCCCGGGCGCGCAGCGCGGGCGATTGTTTCAATGTGTCGTTGAGTCGGCGGCCGTGTCGGCGGGCATGAAGCCGCGGGGCCGCGCGTGTCGAGTGGATCGAGATTTTATCACGCGGCGACCGCCGGATCGGGGCCGCCGCGCATGGCCGAACGGCCGGGTGGGCCGCCGCGAGCCGGGCCGCGCGCCGCGCGGCCGTGCCGGGGCTCAGTTCTTGGTGCCGAACAGGCGGTCGCCCGCGTCGCCCAGGCCCGGCACGATGTACGCGTGCTCGTTCAGGTGCGAATCGAGCGACGCGACGAACAGCTTCACGTCGGGGTGCGCGTCCTGGAACACCTGCACGCCTTCGGGCGCGGCCACCAGCGCGACGAACATGATGTTCGCGGCCGGCACGTTGCGGCGTTTCAGCACGTCGACCGCGTGCACGGCCGAGTAGCCGGTCGCGACCATCGGGTCGCACAGGATGAAGATGCGGTCTTCCAGATCCGGCAGGCGCACCAGGTATTCGACCGGGCGATGGTCGTCGGCGCGGTACACGCCGATATGGCCGACACGCGCGGAGGGCACCAGATCGAGCAGGCCGTCCGACATCCCGATGCCCGCGCGCAGCACCGGCACGATCGCCAGTTTCTTGCCCGCGATCACCGGCGCGTCGACCTCGACGAGCGGGGTTTCGACCCGCTTGGTGGTAATCGGCAGGTTGCGGGTGATCTCATAGCCCATCAGCAGCGTGATTTCGCGCAGCAGCTCGCGGAACGTGCGGGTGGACGTGTCCTTGTCGCGCATGTGCGTGAGCTTGTGCTGGATCAGCGGGTGATCGGTGATGAAGAGATTCGGGAAACGGCTGTCCTGTTTCATGACGGGGCGCCTTGGCGGCAAAAGAGGATCGGGGGCGGGGGCGGGCGCAAGCCGGCCGCGCGCTTATGTCCGCAATTTTACCAAGGCGCGCCGCATGATCCGGATAATATCGACGTCTCACGACAATCCGCGCGCCTGCGCCCGCCCGTTCGCCTGCCTGGCCCGCCCGTGGTCCGGGCGCCGAAGCAGCCGGGCCGCGCCGGTGCGTGTCGCCACCAAGGAATCGACGATGGATCTCGGCATCGAAGGAAAGACCGCGCTCGTGTGCGCGGCAAGCAAGGGGCTCGGTCGCGGCTGCGCGGAAGCGCTGGCCGCGGAGGGCGTGAACCTCGTGATCGTCGCGCGCACGCGCGACACGCTGGAGGAAACCGCGGAGGAGATCCGCGCCGGCGCGAACGTGTCGGTGACCGCGGTCGCCTGCGACATCACGACGCCGGACGGGCGTGCGGCCGCGCTCGCCGCGTGCCCGCAGCCGGACATTCTCGTGACGAATGCGGGCGGCCCGCCGCCCGGCGACTTCCGCGACTTCTCGCACGACGACTGGATCCGTGCGCTCGAATCGAACATGCTGACGCCGATCGAGCTGATCCGCGCGACCCTCGACGGGATGATCGCGCGCCGCTTCGGTCGGATCGTCAACATCACCAGTTCGGCAGTGAAGGCGCCGATCGACGTGCTCGCGCTGTCGAACGGCGCGCGCTCGGGGCTGACCGGCTTCGTCGCGGGGCTGTCGCGCAAGGTCGCGGGGCAGGGCGTGACGATCAACAACCTGCTGCCGGGCCTGTTCGACACCGACCGGATCGCGACCACGCTCACCGCGTCGGCGAAGGCGCAGGGCGTGACGGTCGACGAGATGCGCGCGCGGCGCACGAAGGAGATCCCGGCCGGCCGCCTCGGCACGCGCGCAGAGTTCGGCGCGGCGTGCGCGTTCCTGTGCAGCGTGCATGCCGGCTACATCACCGGGCAGAACTGGCTGCTCGACGGCGGCGCGTATCCGGGCACGTTCTGACGCGCGTGTCTCGAATCACGATCACGACAACAACCGAACGACGAAGGAACCGGAGATGAGCAAAACCCGCATCGCCTTGATTGCGCACGACGCGAAGAAGGACGAGATCGTCGCGCTCGCGGGCGAATACCGCGCGACGCTCGCGCAATGCCGGCTGGTCGCGACCGGCACGACGGGCGGCCGCATCGCGGACGCGCACGGGCTGGAGGTCGAGCGCAAGCTGTCGGGGCCGCTCGGCGGCGACCTGCAGATCGGCGCGGAACTGGCGGACGGCCGCGTGGACATCGTCGTGTTCCTGCGCGACCCGATGACCGCGCAGCCGCACGATCCCGACATCACCGCGCTCGTGCGCGCGTGCGACGTGCACGACGTGCCGGTCGCGACCAACGTCGCGACGGCGCGGATGCTGCTCGACGATCTGGCGCGGAACATGCAGGACCGCTGCTAGGGCCAGCGCAGGCCCTGGCCCGCAGCGTGGCCCGATTGCCCCTGTTGCGGGCAGGGCCATGCACGGACGGCGGCGTCGGGCGAGAATCGTGCGTCGCGACGCGCCTGCCGCCGGCTGTTGCCTGCATCGGTC
Source organism: Burkholderia sp. LS-044 (assembly GCF_004803625.1). Taxonomy (NCBI): domain Bacteria; kingdom Pseudomonadati; phylum Pseudomonadota; class Betaproteobacteria; order Burkholderiales; family Burkholderiaceae; genus Burkholderia; species Burkholderia sp. LS-044. Next base: position 73,727 of record NZ_SSWO01000010.1, on the reverse strand, counting down.
GGCGCCGTGCGTCGGCGATCCGACCATTTCCCTGACCGACAGACAGACAAGGAGCGAAACGATGCCGAAAGCAATCCGATACGACCAGCCGGGCGGCCCGGACGTGATGAAGTGGGTCGATGTCGAGGTCGGCGAGCCGAAGGCGGGTGAAGTCCGCATTCGGCAGCACGCGGTCGGGCTCAACTACATCGACGTGTATTTCCGCACCGGCCTTTATCCGCAGCCGCTGCCCGGCGGTCTCGGGATGGAGGCGGCGGGCGAGGTGACGGCCGTCGGCGAAGGCGTGACCGCGCTCAAGGCGGGCGACCGCGTCGCGTACGTCGGGCAGCCGCCGGGCGCGTATGCGCAGGAACGCGTGATGCCGGCCGAGCGGCTTGTGAAGCTGCCGGACGGCATCAGCTACGACGACGCGGCGTCGGTGATGCTGCAGGGCCTGACCGCGCACTACCTGCTGCGCCGCACGTACCCGGTGAAGGCCGGCGACACGATCCTGATCCACGCGGCGGCCGGCGGCGTCGGCCTGCTGGTGTGCCAATGGGCGAAGGCGCTCGGCGCGACCGTGATCGGCACGGTCGGCTCCGACGAGAAAGCCGCGCTCGCGAAGGCGCACGGTTGCGACCATCCGATCGTCTATACGCGCGAGAACTTCACGCAGCGCGTGAAGGAGATCACGAACGGCGCGGGCGTGCCCGTCGTCTACGACTCGATCGGCAAGGACACCTACATCGGCTCGCTTGACTGCCTCGCGCCGCTCGGCTACTTCGTCAGCTTCGGCAACGCGTCGGGCCCGCTGCCGGCGATCGATTCGAAGGAGTTCTCGTCGCGCGGCTCGCTGTTCTTCACGCGGCCGACGCTGTTCTCGTACATCGCGAAGCGCGCCGATCTCGAATCCGCGGCCGCCGAGCTGTTCGACGTGATCCTGTCGGGCAAGGTGAAAACCAGCATCAACCAGCGCTATCCGCTCGCGGAAGTCGGCCGCGCGCATGCCGACCTCGAGTCGCGCAAGACCACCGGCTCGACGATCCTCGTTCCCTGATACATCCCTTCGTGCCGGCATCATGTCGGCACGCCCTCCCGGCGGGCGGCACCGGCGTGTCGCCCGTCCTGCCCATCGTTCCGCCCGCCGTTCCCCGCCGCCCGCGTTTACACGTTTTTTATACCCGCCCCGATACCTTTGACCCGTCCTTTACGTGCGTTCCCATAAGGTTCTAGTCGTCTGATTTCGACGATGGAGAACAAAAAAATGGATGGGGTTTTCATCGGCGCACTGGTGCTCTTCACCACGCTGATCCTCGGTTTGGTTGCCGGTTGCGACAAGCTCGTGCAATACGGTCGCGGGGGGCGAGCATGACCTGGATGCTCTGGCTGGCGGGCGCCTCGACGGCGCTGCTGTTCGCGTATCTCGTCTTTGCGCTGCTGCGCGCGGAGGACATCGAATGAACGCGAACAACCTGTTTCAGACGCTGCTCTTCGTCGTCGTGCTGCTGGCGGCGGCCGTGCCGGTCGCGCGCTACCTTTCCGCCGTGATGGACGGCAGTTCGCGCGTCGTGCGCGTGTTCGGGCCGCTCGAGCGCGCGCTGTACCGCATTGCCGGCGTCGACGCCGGCAGCGAGATGAACTGGAAGCAGTACGCGATCGCGACGATCGCGTTCAACGCGCTCGGCGCGCTGTTCCTCTACGGCCTGCTGCGCCTGCAGGGCTTCCTGCCCGGCAACCCGCAGCAATTCGGTGCGATGACGGTCGACGGCGCGTTCAACACGGCCGTCAGCTTCGTCACCAACACGAACTGGCAGGACTACACACCCGAGCAGACCGTCAGCTACCTGACGCAGATGCTCGGCCTGACCGTGCAGAACTTCCTGTCGGCGGCGACCGGCATCGTCGTCGTGATCGCGCTGATCCGCGGCTTCGCGCGTCATACCGCGCAGACGATCGGCAACTTCTGGGTCGACCTCACGCGCGTGACGATGTACGTGCTCGTGCCGATGTCGATGATCGTCGCCGCGCTGCTGATGAGCCAGGGCGTGATCCAGAACATGAAGGCGTACCAGGACGTGCCGGTGCTGCAGGCGAGCACCTATGCGGCGCCGAAGCTCGACGCGCAGGGCAATCCGGTGAAGGACGACAAGGGCAACGCGGTCACGGTGCCGACCCCGCTCACGAAGCAGACGCTCGCGATGGGCCCGGTCGCGTCGCAGGAAGCGATCAAGATGCTCGGCACCAACGGCGGCGGCTTCTTCAACGCGAACTCCGCGCACCCGTACGAGAACCCGACGCCGTTCGCGAACTTCCTGCAGATCTTCTCGATCCTGATCATCCCGGCCGCGCTGTGTCTCGTGTTCGGCCGGATGATCGGCGACCGCCGGCAGGGCATCGCGGTGCTCGCGGCGATGACCGTCGCGTTCGTGCTCGCGATCGGCGTCGAGGTGAGCGCCGAGCAGGGCGGCAACCCGACGCTCGCCGCGCTTCACGTCGACCAGTCGACGGGCGCGCTGCAGCCGGGCGGCAACATGGAAGGCAAGGAAACGCGCTTCGGGATCGCGCAGACCGGCATCTTCACGGTCGCGACGACGGCCGCGTCGTGCGGCGCGGTCGACACGATGCACGATTCGCTGACGCCGCTCGGCGGCCTCGTGCCGATGCTGCTGATGCAGCTCGGCGAGGTGATCTACGGCGGGGTCGGCTCGGGTCTCTACGGGATGCTCGTGTTCGCGCTGCTCGCGGTGTTCGTCGCCGGCCTGATGATCGGCCGCACGCCGGAATACGTCGGCAAGAAGATCGAAGCGTACGAGATGAAGATGGTGTCGATCGTCGTGCTGCTCACGCCGCTGCTCGTGCTGGTCGGCACGTCGATCGCCGTGCTCGCCGATGCGGGCAAGGCCGGCATCTCGAATCCCGGCCCGCACGGCTTCTCGGAAATCCTGTACGCGTTCAGCTCGGCCGCGAACAACAACGGCAGCGCGTTCGCGGGCCTGACGGTCGGCACGCCGTTCTACAACTGGATGACCGCGATCGCGATGTGGTTCGGCCGCTTCGGCACGATCGTGCCGGTGCTGGCGATCGCCGGCTCGCTGGCCGCGAAGAAGCGCATCGCGGTGACGAGCGGCACGCTGCCGACGCACGGTCCGCTGTTCGTCGTGCTGCTGCTCGGCACGGTGCTGCTGGTGGGCGCGCTGACCTACGTGCCGGCGCTCGCGCTCGGCCCGGGCGTCGAACACCTGATGATGTGGCTGGGCGCATGACGCGCGGCGACACGTTGAAAAGACTCGAGAGATTGAAGAGATCGCAATGACTCAACATTCCGCAACACGGTCCATGTTCGATCCGGCGCTGCTGCGCCCGGCGATCGTGGACTCGTTCAAGAAACTCACGCCGCGCACGCAGTTCCGCAACCCGGTGATGTTCTGCGTGTACGTCGGCAGCATCCTGACCACGATCCTGTGGATCGCGGCGCTTTCCGGCCAGGCCGAGGCGCCCGCGGGCTTCATCCTCGCGATCGCGCTGTGGCTGTGGTTCACCGTGCTGTTCGCGAACTTCGCCGAGGCGCTCGCCGAAGGGCGCTCGAAGGCGCAGGCCGCGTCGCTGCGCAGTGCGAAGAAGGACGTGATGGCGAAGAAGCTCAACGAGCCGCATCCGAAGTCGCCGATCCGCATCACGACCGCGACCGAGCTGCGTCGTGGCGACGTCGTGCTGGTCGAGGCCGGCGACGTGATCCCGGCCGACGGCGAGGTGGTCGACGGTGTCGCGTCGGTCGACGAATCGGCGATCACCGGCGAATCCGCGCCGGTGATCCGCGAATCGGGCGGCGACTTCTCGTCGGTGACGGGCGGCACGCGCGTGCTGTCCGACTGGATCGTCGTCAAGGTCACCGCGAACCCCGGCGAGGCGTTCCTCGACCGGATGATCGCGATGGTCGAAGGCGCGAAGCGCAAGAAGACGCCGAACGAAATCGCGCTGACGATCCTGCTCGTCGCGCTGACGATCGTGATGCTGCTGGCAACGGCGACGCTGCTGCCGTTCTCGATGTTCTCGGTCGAGGCGATGAAGGCCGGCCACGTCGTGACGATCACCGCGCTCGTCGCGCTGCTCGTGTGCCTGATCCCGACGACGATCGGCGGACTGCTTTCCGCGATCGGCGTGGCCGGGATGAGCCGGATGATGCAGGCGAACGTGATCGCGACGTCGGGCCGTGCGGTGGAAGCGGCCGGCGACGTCGACGTGCTGCTGCTCGACAAGACCGGCACGATCACGCTGGGCAACCGTCAGGCATCGACGTTCGTGCCGGCGCCGGGCGTGACCGAGGAAGCGCTGGCCGATGCCGCGCAGCTGTCGTCGCTCGCCGACGAAACGCCGGAAGGCCGCAGCATCGTGGTACTGGCCAAGGAACGTTTCAACATTCGCCAGCGCGACATGGCGCAGCTGCACGCGACGTTCATCGGCTTCTCGGCGCAGACGCGGATGTCCGGCGTCGACCTCCCCGGCCGCGAGATCCGCAAGGGCGCGGCCGATGCGATCCGCCACTACGTCGAGACGCACGGCAGCCGCTTCCCGGAAGAAGTGCGCCGCGCGGTCGACGAAGTCGCGCGCCGCGGCAGCACGCCGCTCGTCGTGGCCGACCTGCATGACGGTGCGGCGCGCGTGCTCGGCGTGATCGAGCTGAAGGACATCGTGAAGGGCGGCATCAAGGAGCGCTTCGCGGAGCTGCGCAAGATGGGCATCAAGACCGTGATGGTGACGGGCGACAACCGGCTGACGGCCGCGGCGATCGCGGCGGAAGCGGGCGTCGACGATTTCCTCGCGGAAGCGACGCCGGAAACCAAGCTCGCGACGATCCGCGAGCACCAGGCGGCCGGCCGGCTCGTCGCGATGACGGGCGACGGCACCAACGACGCGCCGGCGCTCGCGCAGGCCGACGTCGCCGTGGCGATGAACACCGGTACGCAGGCCGCGAAGGAAGCGGGCAACATGGTCGACCTCGACTCGAACCCGACGAAGCTGATCGAGATCGTCGAGATCGGCAAGCAGATGCTGATGACGCGCGGCTCGCTGACGACGTTCTCGATCGCGAACGACATCGCGAAGTACTTCGCGATCATCCCGGCCGCGTTCGTGACCACGTACCCGCAACTGCGCGTGCTCGACATCATGCACCTGACGTCGCCGGCCTCCGCGATCCTGTCGGCGGTGATCTTCAACGCGCTGATCATCGTCGCGCTGATCCCGCTCGCGCTGAAGGGCGTCACGTACCGGCCGCTCGGCGCCGCGTCGCTCCTGCGCCGCAATCTGCTGGTGTACGGCCTCGGCGGCGTGCTGCTGCCGTTCCCGTTCATCAAGCTGATCGACATGACGCTCGCTGCACTCGGCTGGGCCTGAACCGGCCGCCATTGAAGGAAACATCATGAAAACGTTGATTCGCCCGCTCGTCGTGCTCTTCGTCGTCCTGACCGCCGTGACGGGCCTGGCTTACCCGGCCGTGATGACCGTGTTCGGCCAGGCCGTGTTCCCGTCGCAGGCGAACGGCAGCCTGATCGAGAAGGACGGCAAGCCGGTCGGCTCCGCGCTGATCGGCCAGCCGTTCGATGCGCCGAAGTACTTCTGGGGCCGGCTGTCGGCCACGGCGCCGATGCCGTACAACGCGACCGGCTCCGGCGGCTCGAACCTCGGCCCGCTGAACCCGTCGCTCGCCGACCAGGTGAAGGGGCGCATCGCCGCGCTGCGCGACGCGGGCACCGACATGTCGAAGCCCGTGCCGGTCGACCTCGTGACGGCGTCGGCGAGCGGCCTCGATCCGGAGATCACGCCGGCCGCCGCCGCGTACCAGGTCGAGCGCGTCGCGAAGGCGCGCAACCTGACGCCCGACGCGGTCGCGCAGCTCGTCGCCGCGAACACGACGGGCCGCCAGTTCGGCGTGCTCGGCGAGGCGCGCGTGAACGTGCTGAAGCTGAACCTCGCGCTCGACGCGGCGCAGGCCGCGCACTGAGCGCGTCCGGCAACCGGCGCCCGGCGCGGTCAGCCCCGCGCCGGGCGCGCCTTTTCCCGACGGCGCTTGCGCCGTCTTTGCCTTTTGCGGCGATTTGGAACAACAATGCTCGTACTCGCGCGCATCCGGGCGCTCCGCCTTTCTGACGCATGAATCGTCCCGATCCAGACCAACTCCTCGACAAGCTGCAGCGTGACGAAGAAAAGCAGCGGCGCGGCCAGCTCAAGATCTTCTTCGGCGCATCGGCCGGTGTCGGCAAGACCTACGCGATGCTGCAGGCCGCGCGCCAGCGCCGGCAGGAAGGCGTCGACGTCGTCGTCGGCATCGTCGAGACCCACGGGCGCAGCGAAACCGCCGCACTGCTCGACGGTCTCGACGTGCTGCCGCTCGCGCGCATCGACTATCGCGGCCGCACGCTCGCCGAATTCGATCTCGACGGCGCACTCGCGCGCCAGCCGCAACTGATCCTCGTCGACGAGCTCGCGCATTCGAACGTGCAGGGCGCACGGCACATGAAGCGCTGGCAGGATGTGTACGAACTGCTCGACGCGGGCATCGACGTCTATACGACCGTCAACGTCCAGCACCTCGAAAGCCTGAACGACGTGGTCGGCGCGATCACCGGCATCCGCGTGTGGGAGACGGTGCCCGACCGCGTATTCGACGCGGCCGACGAAGTCACGCTCGTCGACCTGCCGGCCGAGGAACTGCTCGAGCGGATGCGCGACGGCAAGGTCTATCTCGCACAGCAGGCCGAGCGCGCGGTGCGCAACTTCTTCCGCAAGGGCAACCTGATCGCGCTGCGCGAACTGGCGTTGCGGCGCACGGCCGATCGCGTCGACGCGCAGATGCGCGAATACCGCGCCGACCGCTCGATCCAGCGCATCTGGCAGGCGCGCGAACGGCTGCTCGTATGCGTCGGGCCGGGCCCCGAGGCGCCGACGCTCGTGCGCGCGGCCGCGCGGCTCGCCGCGAGCCTGAAGGCCGACTGGATCGCCGTCTATGTGGAGACGCCGCGGCTGCAGCGGCTGCCCGACGCGCGGCGGCAGCGCACGCTCGATGCGCTGAAGCTCGCCGCCGAACTCGGCGCGGAGACGGCCACGCTCGCCGGCGCCGACGCGGTCGCCGCGCTGATCGGCTATGCGAAGGTGCGCAACGTGTCGAAGATCGTCGCGGGCGGCTCGCCGAAGGTCGGGCTCGTGCGCCGCTTCGCGCGGCCGTTCGGCGAGCAGCTCGCCGAACGCGCGGGCGACGTCGACCTGATGCTGATCCGTGCGTCCGCAAGCGACGAGGCGCGCGCCGCGCCGCTCGACGCGCGTGCGCGCGACTGGCGCGACGCGTTCGCGCAGTTCGGCACGCATCGCTCGCCGCCGCGGCACTACGCGTATGCGGCCGCGATCTGCGCGGCGATCACGGTCGTCGCGAGCCTCGTGTCCGAGCGGCTCGACCTCACGAACCTCGTGATGCTGTACCTGCTCGGCGTCGTGTTCTCGGCCGTGCGGCTCGGGCGCGGCCCGGGCGTGCTGCAGTCGTTCCTGTCGGTGGCCGCGTTCGATTACTTCTTCGTGCCGCCGCGCATGTCGTTCTCGGTCAGCGACACGCAATACCTGCTGACCTTCTTCGGGATGCTGCTGACGTCGCTCGTGATCAGCCACCTGACGTCGACGCTGACGCGCCAGGCGAGCGTCGCGCAGCGCCGCGAGCGCCGCACCGGCGCGATCTACGCGATGGCGCGTGAGCTGGGCGCGGCGCTGACGACCGAGCAGATCGTCGAGATCGGCAGCCGCCACGTGGGCGAGGTGTTCCGCGCGCGCGTCGCGTTCCTGCTGCCCGACAGCGCGGACAAGGTGCGGCAGAAGATCGAGGAGCCCGACGCGGCCGTCACGCTGACGGGCGCCGACCTCGACAGCGACGTCGGCCAGTGGGTGTACGACCAGCAGAAGCCGGCCGGTCGCGGCACGGATACCTTGCCCGCGACGGTCGCGCTGTACCTGCCGCTGAAGGCGCCGATGCGCACGCGCGGCGTGCTCGCGGTCGCGTCACGCGAACCGCGCGAACTCGAGGTGCCCGAGCAACAGCGGATGCTCGATGCATTCGCCGCGCAGATCGCACTCGCGCTCGAACGCGTGCACTACGTCGAGATCGCGCGCGACGCGCTCGTCAACATGGAATCCGAGCGGCTGCGCAACTCGCTGCTGTCGGCGATCTCGCACGACCTGCGTACGCCGCTCACGACGATCGTCGGTTTCTCGTCGATGCTCGCGAACGGACGCGCGGCCGCACAGGGCGGCGACGCCGCGGCGGCCGAGCGCTTCGCGCAGCGCGAGGGCGAACTCGTCGATGCGATTCACGACGAGGCGCTGCGGATGACGGGCATCGTCACGAACCTGCTCGACATGGCACGGCTGCAGGCCGGCAGCCTGCAGCTCAAGCGCCAGTGGTCGCTGCTCGAGGAAACCGTCGGCGCGGCGCTCGCCGCATGCAAGCGCGTGCTGTCGCGCCATCCCGCACGCGTCGTGCTGCCGGCCGACCTGCCGCTCCTGCAGATGGACGCGGTGCTGATGGAACGCCTGTTCACCAACCTGTTCGAGAACGCGGCGAAGTACACGCCGCCCGATACGCCGCTCGAGATCGGCGCCGAGCGCGTGACCGACGACGGGCTGCCGTTCGTGCGCGTGCATGTCGACGATCACGGCCCGGGCCTGCCGGCCGGCATGGAAACGCGGATCTTCGACAAGTTCACGCGCGGCGAGAAGGAGTCGGCGACGCCGGGCATCGGGCTCGGCCTCGCGATCTGCCGCGCGATCGTCGAGGCGCACGGCGGTAAAATCGGCGCGCTCAACCGCACCGCGCCCGACGGCCACGTGATGGGCGCGCGCTTCTGGTTCACGCTGCCGGTCGAGACGCCGCCGGCCGCGCCTGCCGTATCCGACGACGAACCCGAGGTGCCGGGTGCGTCGTCCCCATCCGAGTCATTGCCAGACCATGAGTGAACCCAGCCTGACCGTCGTCCTGATCGAGGACGAAAAGCAGATCCGCCGTTTCGTGCGCGCCGCGCTCGAGGAGGAGGACATCGCGGTGTTCGAGGCCGAGACGGGCAAGCAGGGGCTGATCGACGCGGCGACGCGCAAGCCCGATCTCGTGATCGTCGACCTCGGCCTGCCCGATACCGACGGCCTCGACGTGATCCGCGAACTGCGCGGCTGGTCCGAGGTGCCGGTGATCGTGCTGTCGGCGCGCACGCAGGAAGAAGAGAAGGTCGCGGCGCTCGATGCGGGCGCCGACGATTACCTGACCAAGCCGTTCGGCGTGTCCGAACTGCGCGCGCGGATCCGCGCGCAACTGCGCCGGCGCAACCAGGGCGGCGCGAACGAGTCGCCGAAGGTGAGCTTCGGCACCGTGACGGTCGATCTCGCGCTGCGCCAGGTGTGGCGCGACGGGGAGATCGTGCACCTGACGCCGCTCGAGTACCGGTTGCTCGCCACGCTCGTGCGCCACGCGGGGCGCGTGCTCACGCACCGGCAGCTGCTGCGCGACGTGTGGGGGCCGTCGCACGTTGAAAGCCACCACTACCTGCGCATCTACATGGCGCACCTGCGCCAGAAGCTCGAGCGCGACCCGGCGCAGCCCGAGTACATCGTCACCGAGACGGGCGTCGGATACCGGCTCGTCGGCGCCGCATGACGGGCCCGGCCGGGCCGCGGCGGCGCACGTGCGCGTGACGTCGCGCGCCGGCAGGGTTGCGTCGGCGCGACAGTCCCGCGGCCGACGCGCGCGTTGCACACCCGGCGCTCATTCCCCGTTATCCTGACCGCTCCGCGAACGAAAACGAGGAGCGTGCAATGTCCGTCCGTCTGGTCGTCATCTGTGCGCTGGCGCTTGCCGCGTCTGGCGCGTTCGCCCAACCGCTGCCGCCCGGGCAGCAACCGCCGTCGTCCCAGCAGGCGACGGCCAATCCCGCATCGGTCAATTGCACCAAGCTCGGCGGCCACCACACGGTACGCAACCTGTCGAGCGGGCAGGTCGGCATGTGCGTGTTCAAGGACGGCCGCGTGTGCGAGGAGTGGGCGCTGTACCGCGACGACCGCTGCGTCGGCGGCGCGACGCCGAAGCGCGTCTCGAACTGACCGGGCCCGGCCGGTCGCGCCCCCGGCCGGCCGCCGGCGTGTCCGTAAGCATCTTGTTATACTCGGCGCCGCCCGGGGACGACCCCGGGACATTCGCTTCAACGGGGACGGCCCCATCCGATACGGAGTACGTCGGGATGGCGTGGGTATGGTTGTTGATTGCCGGTTTGCTGGAAGTGGCCTGGGCGGCCGGCCTGAAATCGTCGGACGGCTTCACGAAGCTCGGTCCGTCGGTGTTTACGATCGTGACGGCGCTGGCCAGCTTCGGGCTGCTCGCGGTCGCGATGCGCCAGTTGCCGCTCGGCACCGCATACGCGGTGTGGACGGGCATCGGCGCGGTCGGTGCGTTCGTGTTCGGCATCGTGATGATGGGCGAGGTGCTGACCGCCGCGCGCGTCGCGAGTGCCGCGCTGATCGTCGCGGGGCTGATCGGCCTCAAGCTGTCGTCGGCGGCCTGACGACCGCATCCGGGTGCGCCCGTGCCCGGGTGCCGCGCCGCGGAATTGCGCCGGCCGCCCGTCCGGCCTGTCTATAATGGAATGCATTCGGGCCTGAATACCGTCGTGCTTCTCGCGGCACGCGGTGCCGGTCGCCACGCGCCACGCGGCCGGTCTGTCCGACCCGATCCGATCAATCGGCAAAGCGCACGGAAAGTGCAAGGAGAGGGCCATGATCGAAGCCATTTCGCTCGGCGCGGGGCTCGCGTGGGCGAGCGGCCTGCGCCTGTACCTGACGGTGCTGATCGCCGGCCTGCTGGCGCGGTTCGGCTGGCTGCACCTGCCCGACACGCTGGCCGTCCTGATGTCGCCGTGGGTCATCGGCGCCGCGGCCGTGCTCACCGTCACCGAATTCCTTGCCGACAAGATCCCCGCGTTCGACTCGCTGTGGGATGCCGTGCACACCTTCATCCGCATTCCGGCCGGCGCCGTGCTCGCGGCCGGCGCGCTCGGCCATGCCGATCCGACCGTGCTTGCGGTCGCGGGGCTCGCCGGCGGTTCGCTCGCCGGTGCCGCGCACGTGGCGAAGGCCGGCACGCGCGCGCTGATCAACCTGTCTCCCGAACCGATTTCGAACTGGGTCGCATCGTCGACCGAGGACGGCCTCGTGGTCGGCGGGCTCGTGCTCGCGTTCTTCGTTCCGCTCGCCTTCCTGGTGCTGCTCGCCGCCTTCATCGCGGCTTCCGCGTGGGCGCTCCCGCGTCTGTGGCGGGGGGTCTCGGGCGGCTTTCGCGGCATGGCGAACCACATGGTGTCGCGGCTGAACTCGATCGGGGGGAAGCGCGATTGAAGGGGCGGCAACACGCGGCGCAGCCGCCCGCCGGGCAACCCGGCCATGAGATGCGTGCGCATGCCGGCCGCTTCGGCCTGCGCGACCTGATCCGCCAGGCTGCCCGCATGACCGCGCGCGACTGGCGCGCGGGCGAACTGACGCTGCTCGTCCTTGCGCTGGTACTCGCGGTCGCGGCGCTGACGAGCGTCGGCTTCCTCGCCGACCGGCTGCGCCAGGGGCTCGAGCGCGACGCGCGCCAGATGCTCGGCGCCGATTTCGTCGTGCGGGCCGACCGCCCCGTCGATCCGTCGTTCGACCGGCAGGCTCGCGCGCTCGGCCTGCGTACCGCGACGACCGCGATCTTCCCGAGCATGATCGCGTCCGCCACGGGCGGGCAGGCGTCCGACGCGGCGCCGTCGCGCCTCGCGGCCGTGAAGGCCGTGTCTCCCGGCTATCCGTTGCGCGGCGCGGTCGAGATCCTGCCGGCCGGTGCCTCCGCCTCGCAGAAGGCGGCCGGGATTCCCGCGCCGGGCACCGTATGGGCCGATCCGGCGCTGCTCGATGCGCTGCACCTGAAGGCGGGCGATACGGTGCGCGTCGGGTTGCGCACGTTCAAGGTCGCCGCATCGATCTCCCGCGAACTCGATCGCGGGTTTTCGTTCGTCAATTTTTCGCCGCGGCTGATGATGCGCGCGGACGAACTCGCCGCGACCGGGCTCACGGGCTACGGCAGCCGGGTCACGTACCGGCTGCTGGTTGCCGGCGACCAGCAGGCCGTCGCGCGCTTCGAAGCGTATGCGCACGCACGCGTCGACGGCGGGAAGCTGCGCGGTGCCGGTCTCGAGTCGCTGCAGGAAGGCCAGCCGCAGGTGCGGCAGACGCTGGATCGCGCGCGCCACTTCCTGACGCTCGTCGCGCTGCTCACCGCGCTGCTCGCGGCGGTCGCGATCGCGATGGCCGCGCAGCGCTACATGCGGCGCCACCTCGACGGCTGCGCGACGATGCGCTGTCTCGGCGTGAGCCGCCGCACGCTCGGCGCGTTGTTCGCGCTCGAATTCGCCGGCATCGGCATCGTATCCGGCGCCGCAGGCGCGGTGCTTGGCTACGGCGGCCACTGGGCGTTGCTGGCCGCGCTCGGCGGACTGATCGACGTGGTGCTGCCGCCGCCCACGCCGTGGCCGGCACTGATCGGCGTGGGCGCCGCGCTCGTGCTGCTGCTCGGCTTCGCGCTGCCGCCGCTCGTGCCGCTCACGCGCGTGCCGCCGGTGCGCGTGCTGCGGCGCGAGTGGGGCGACGCGTCGCGCACCGCGTGGGCCGCGTATGCGATCGGCGTCGTGCTGTTCGCGGGGCTGCTGATCGTGGCCGCCGGCAACCTGAAGCTCGGGCTGATCGTCGCGGGCGGTTTCGCCGGCGCGCTGGTCGGTTTCGCGCTGATCGCGCGGCTCGTGCTGTTCGCCGCCGCGCGGGCGGTGCGCAACGCGCGTGTGGCCGCGGGCGTCGGCTGGCGTTACGCGCTCGCGTCGCTGCACCGGCGCGGCACGGCCAGCGCGCTGCAGATCACCGCGCTGGCGCTCGGCCTGATGTGCCTGCTGTTGATCGCGATCACGCGCAACGACCTCGTTGCGGGCTGGCGGCAGTCGACGCCGCCCGATGCGCCGAACCAGTTCCTGATCGACATCCAGCCCGACCAGCGTGCCGACGTCGCGGCGTATCTGGCCGCGCACGGCGTGCGCGACGCGGTGCCCGCGCCGATGGTGCGCGGCCGCCTCGTCGCGATCAACGGCAAGCCGGTGAATCCGGATGCCTACCCGTCCGACGAGGCCCGCCGGCTCGTCGACCGCGAGTTCAACCTGTCTTATACGACCGAGCTGCCGTCCGACAACCGGATCGTCGAAGGCGACTGGTTTGGCACCGCGGCCACGCCGCAGATCTCGATCGAGGCCGGCCTCGCGAAGACGCTGAACGTGAAGCCGGGCGACGTACTGCGCTTCGACGTGACGGGGCTGACGGTCGACGCGCCGATCACGAGCGTGCGCAAGCTCGACTGGGGCTCGTTCCGCGTCAATTTCTTCGTGCTGATGCCGCCGCCGGTGCTGAAGGATTTCCCTGCCGTATACCTGACGAGCTTCCATCTGCCGGCCTCGGACGCCGTGCTGCTCGATCCGCTGATTGCGCGCTACCCGAACCTGACCGCGATCGACGTCGCGCCGATCCTCGCGCAGTTGCAGCGGATGATGCTGCAGGTGGTCGGTGCGGTGCAGTTCCTGTTCGCGTTCACGCTCGCGGCCGGTGTGCTCGTGCTCTACACGGCGCTGGCCGGCACGCGCGACGAGCGGGTGCGCGAGGCTGCGCTGCTGCGCGCGCTCGGCGCATCGCGGGCGCAGGTCAATGCGGTGCAGCGCGCGGAATTCATCGTGGTCGGCGCGCTGGCCGGCGCGCTGGCGTCGGCGGGGGCGATCGCGGTCGGCTGGGTGCTCGCGTCGCGCGTGTTCGACTTCCAGCTCGCCGTCGATCCGTGGCTCGTGCCGGCCGGCATCGCGGCCGGCGTCGCGTGCGCCGGTGCGGCCGGCTGGCTGAGCCTGCATAATGTGCTGCGGCGCCCCGCGCTGCAGTCGCTGCGCGACGCATGAGCGTCGCCGGCGGCCCCGAAGATCCCGTTTTCCGACTATCCGTATGACCGATGTGAATGACGATGCGCCGTCGCAGCCGACGGCGTTCGAACTCGTGGGCGGTGAAGCCCGCGTGCGCGAAATGGTGGACCGCTTTTACGACCTGATGGACCTCGAGCCCGAGTTCGCGCAGATTCGCGCGCTGCACCCGGCGTCGCTCGACGGTTCGCGCGACAAGCTGTTCTGGTTCCTGTGCGGGTGGCTCGGCGGCCCCGACCACTACATCAGCCGGTTCGGCCATCCGCGGCTGCGTGCGCGGCACCTGCCGTTCCCGATCGCGTCGGTCGAGCGCGATCAGTGGCTGCGCTGCATGGCGTGGGCGATGGAGGATGTCGGATTGCCCGAACCGCTGCGCGAGCGGCTCATGCATTCGTTCTACGATACGGCCGACTGGATGCGCAACCGGCCCGGTTGACCGACCGGTACGCCGCTGCACGCGCGCGGGGCGATCTGCGTCTGGGCGCGCGCACCGCGTGGCGCGACACTGGCCGCTTCCCCAATCGATACGAGGTTTGCCCAATGACGACACAAGCGCTGTTTCGCGAAGACGCGTACCTCACGCAATGCGACGCGGTCGTTCTGGCCGTCGGTGAAGACGGCATCCGGCTCGACCGCACCGTGTTCTATCCGCTCGGCGGCGGCCAGGCCGGCGACACCGGCGCGCTGACGCTGCCCGACGGCAGCACGATCGCGATCGCCGATACGCGCAAGGCGAAGTTCGACGGCGCGACCCCCGACGATGCCGTGCACGTGCCCGCACCGGGGCAGGAGGCGCGTGTCGCGGCGCTCGTGCCCGGCACGCGCGTCGCCGCGGAGATCGACTGGCTGCGCCGCTATCGCCACATGCGCCTGCATACGGCCGCGCACCTGATGTGCGCGGTGCTGCCGTACGCGGTCGACGGCTGCAGCGTGACGGCCGACTATGTCCGTCTCGATTTCGCGACGTCCGACCCGATCGACCGCGACGATGTCGAGCGGCGCCTCGCCGGCCTGGTGGTCGGCGCGCACCCGGTCACGACCGAGTGGATCACCGACGACGAGATGGCCGGGCGGCCGGACCTCGTGCGCACGATGAGCGTGAAGCCGCCGATGGGCCTCGGCCGGGTGCGGCTGCTGCGCATCGAGCATGTCGACCTGCAGCCGTGCGGCGGCACGCATGTGCGCAACACGGCCGAAATCGGCGAGCTGCGAATCGCGAAACTGGAAAAGAAGAGCGCGCGCACCCGGCGCCTCGTCCTGGAGTTTGCATGACGATCGACACCATCCACGCAGGTGCGGCGCTTGATCCGCATGCGCGGGAGATCCTGGATTTCTGGTTCGGCGAGCCGGGCTCGGCCGAATTCGGGCAGGCGCGCAAGGTCTGGTTCAACGGCGGGGCGGCGTTCGACGACGTGCTGCGCACACGCTATAGCGCCTTGCTCGACGCTGCGTGCGACGGCGGATGCGATCACTGGGCAGGTTCGCCGCCGGGTGCACTTGCGTTGATCGTCGTGCTCGACCAGTTCTCGCGCAACATCCATCGGGGTACGCCGCGCGCGTTTGCCGCCGACCCGAAGGCGCTCGCGCTTGCACGCCGCGTGGTCGCGGCCGGCTGGGACGCGCAGTTGCCGAGCGGACATCACCGCGCGTTTGCGTATCTGCCGTTCGAGCACGACGAGTCGGTCGAGAGCCAGCGCGAGGCCGTGCGCCTGTGCGCGGGTATCCGCGACGAGGCGGGGTGCGAAAGCTACCACCGCTTCGCGTTGCTGCATGCGGCCGTCGTCGAGCGCTTCGGCCGCTTTCCGCACCGGAACGCGATTCTCGGACGCGAGTCGAGCGACGAGGAAACGGCGTTTCTTCGCGAGCCCGGTTCGTCGTTCTGAAGATCCGCGCAGTCGCGCGATAAGGGGAGGGGGCCGCCCCGCGGCGTCGCGCGGCCACCCGTGTCAGCCGGGCGCGCCGGTCGGCGGCGCGCGTTTCCCGGCGGCTGTTCGCGTGTCAGGCGGCGGTGTTCGCCGTTCCCCGCATGGCACGAGGGGACGCACGACGGTGCGCCGTGCCGCCATCCGTCACTGCAGGTGCTGCTCGGGCGTGCGCACGTACACGCGCAGCAGTTCGTCGTTGTCGCCCGGGCGCGCGCCCGACCAGAACAATTTCCATTCGCTGCCCGGCGCCGGATCGACGGCCCGCACACCCTGGACGATCATCCAGGTGCAGCGCGTCGTTTTCGCGTCGTCGATCGGCGTGTGCTGGATGCCGGAGAAGTAGTACAGCATCGGCGCTTCCGATTCGCCGAGCCCGTGCAGGCTCGCCATGCAGTCGCCGTCGTTCCATTCGAGCGCGAGATGCGCGTTCAGGTCGTCGAACACCGAGCGGTAGCTCTTCGCGACGTCGAGCCACGGCAGAAGCAGCGTGTAGATGAGCCCCCATGCGACGAGTGCGCCGGCGCCCCACGACAGGGCGCCGCGCCAGAGGCCCGTTGCGCGCAGTTTCGGCAGCAGCGTGAGCCAGCCGACCGTCAGCACGAGCGCGCCGGTCACGAGCGCGGGTTCGATCGGCATCGTCCAGTCGAGCGGCAGCCAGCGGCCGAGCGGCGCCAGATCCGTGCGCGACGCGGCCGGATCGGCCATCACCGCCCAGATTGCCCAGGCGAGCGCCACGCCCGCGCCGAACAGGATGCGGCTCAGGTAATCCCACGCGAGATGCAGCCGGCGCGGCAGGCGTTCGATGGCCTGCGCGGCGACCAGCGCGAGCGGCGCGAAGAACGGCAGGATGTAGAGCTGGCGCGACGTCGCGGACACTTGCAGCACGGCGAGACCGATGCCGGTGAACAAGACGGGCAGCGCGACGCGCGGCGTCCGCCAGTCGCGCCACACGCCGCGCGCGAGCGCGACGATCGCGAGCGGCGCGACCGGGAAGCCGACGAGCAGGAACGCGCGGAGGATGAAGAACGGCTTGTCGTTTTCCGCGCCCAGTTCGGGGACGGAGAAGCCGAAGAAGCGGCCGACGTTGTTATCCCAGAACCACGTCATGAACAGCGTCTCGGAGCGCATGAACAGCGCGGTCGGCCAGATGAGCGCGAACGGCGCGAACACGAGCGCGGCGATGCCGAGCGCGCGCGCGAACGAGCGGGTGCGGCAGGCCGGATAGAGCACCAGCGCGCCGACGAGCGAGGCCGCGAAGACGAGCGGCACGAACAGCCCCTTCGCCATCAGTGCAATGCCGACGCCCGCGCCGAAGATCGGTGCGGCCCAGCGGCCCGACGGCCGGACCGGCAGCCCGTGGCGCATCTGCTGCGCGCGCGCGACGTGCTGCATCACGAGTTCGAGCAGCCCGCTAAAGCCGATTGCCGTGCCGGCGAACAGCGCGACGTCGGTCATCATGTCGTGCACGTGCTTGATGACGACGAGCGTGCCCGCGCTCAACACGACGGGACCGATCACGCGCAGGTCGAACCAGGTGTCCGCGCGGCTGGCGACGCGCGCCGTGCGCGCGATGAAGCCGAACGCGAGCGCGGCGAACAGCGCGCTCGCGAGTCGCGCCGCGTCGTGCAGCGGCATCACGCGTTGCAGCAGCCATGCGAGGCTGGTCGCGACCCACGCGTAAAGCGGCGGCTTTTCCATGAACGGCAGGCCGGCATTGGTCGGCACGACGAAGTCGCCCGTCTCGAGCATGTGCTGGATGATGCCGAACGTGTAGGTTTCGTCCTGTTTCCAGGGATCGTGACCGAGGACGCCCGGCAGCACGTACGCGCAGATCAGCGCGGCGACGAACAGCCATGCGCGCCAGCCGAGCAGGAACGAGCGCTCGTGCGTGGTGCTGGTTGCGACGGTCGAGGCGGCGTCGGGCGTGCCGGCAACGTCGAGCGTTGCAGTGAGGTCGGTGTCGGCGGTCGAGCGGGTGTGCTGAGCCGGAGCGGGCACAGACGTGCGTCGCCGGCCGGGCGCTGCGGTTCCGGGCATGGAAAAGATCTCGGGTCGAGTCGAGCCGGTCCGGCGACATGGGCAGGACCGATTAGGGCCACATCAAGGGATAACGGACAGGTGTTGATGACGCCTGTCTGAATGCCCGCTAGTAGACCATGGAATTGTTACGAGAGTTTACTGATAGTGTCACGAAATTGTGGAGATTTGTGGTGTCGTGACGACTGATCCTCTCGGGCGGCGGTTTTTGCTGCGCCGCAGTACGGTATTACCGGCCGCCGCCGACGTCGAGCAGGGCACCCGTCGTGTAGGACGCCGCGTCGCCAAGCAGCCAGACGATCGCTTCGGCGATCTCCTGCGCTTCGCCCGCGCGGCCGAGCGGCGTCGTTGCGCCGAGGCGGGCCGCACGGCCCGGCTGGCCGCCGCTCGCGTGAATTTCGGTCTCGATCAGGCCGGGGCGTACCGCGTTGACGCGCACGCCGTGCGGGCCGAGTTCCTTCGCAAGACCGATCGTCAGCGAATCGACCGCGCCCTTCGAGCCCGCGTAGTCGACGTATTCGTTCGGCGAGCCGAGCCGGGAGGCGATCGACGATACGTTGACGATCGCGCCGCCGCGACCGCCACGGTCGGTGGACAGCCGGCGCGCCGCTTCGCGCGCGCACAGGTACGCGCCGAGCACGTTGGTGTCGAACATCCGCCGCAGCCGGTCGGCCGGCATGTCGGCGAGCGGCATCGACGGCGCGACGATGCCCGCGTTGTTGACGAGCGCGTCGAAGCGGCCGAATGCGGCCGTGACGGTGTCGAACATCGCGACGACGTCGGCTTCGTTCGCGACGTCGCCCGCGACGACGCATGCACGGCCGCCCGCGTCGCGGACGGCCTGCGCGGTGAGTTCGGCCGCCGCCGCGTCGCGCGCGTAGTTGATGCCGACGTCCCAGCCGCGCCCGGCCGCGAGCACGGCGGTCGCGCGGCCGATGCCACGGCTCGCGCCGGTGATGAGGACGGCCTTGCGGTCGGACGGTGCGGTCATCGCGTGCGGGTTCCGGTGGCGCTTACTTGGCTGCGTCGGGCGCCCACTTGTCGCGGGCGGGCGGCTGGTAGCGACGCAGTCGCTCGATCAGCTCGACGGGTTCGGATTCGACGCACAGCGCGTCGAAATAGGCCGGACGCATGAAGCCTTCGTCGACCGTATGGCGCAGCAGCGCGATCAACGGATCGTAGAACGAATCGATGTTGTAGACCGCGACGGGCTTGCGGTGATAGCCGAGCTGCGCCCACGTGTAGACCTCGAATAGCTCTTCGAGCGTGCCGGCGCCGCCGGGCATCGCGACGAACGCGTCGGAGAGGTCGGCCATCATTTTCTTGCGGTGGTGCATGTCGGGCACGACGTGCAGTTCCGACAGCCCCGTATGGCCGACTTCCTTGTCGACGAGCAATTCGGGGATCACGCCGACCGCACGGCCGCCGGCCGCCATCACTTCGTCGGCGATCACGCCCATCAGGCCGACGCGGCCGCCGCCGTAGACGAGCGTGAGGCCCGCATCGACGAGCGCGCGGCCGAATGCGCGCGCGGCGTCGGCATAGATGGGCCGGACGCCGGACGACGAGCCGCAGTAAACACAGACTGCCTTCATTGCTTGGAATCCTTGGCGGGGGCCTGCCCGGTGACGACGGGGCTGTCTGCCGGTCGCGGCGAGCCGTCGCGCGGCGGCAGGTAGTCGGTGAACTGGCGCTTCGGCAGCTTGCCGGAGACCAGGTCGTCGAACAGCTGGCGCGAACGGCCGCGCAGATACGGTGCCATCACGGAGATCACGTGCATGCTGACCTGATGCAGTTCCTCGCGGATCGCGTCCTGGTCGTTGTACTTGCGCGGATGCATCACGTACTGATACGACAGCCAGTACGTCGAAATGACGGCCATGTTGGTGGCGATGACCTCGATCTCGGCGGGTGTCGCGACCATCTCGGCGTCGGATACGAGCAACTCGCACATGTCGCGCGCGAAGCGCACCTTGTGGCTGATGATCTGCTTGAAGTGCGTCTCGAGCGTGCGATTGCGCGCGAGCAGGTCGTTGAGGTCGCGATACAGGAACCGGTAGGTCCACATGAAATCGGCCATGTACTGCAGGTACGACCAGGTTTCGTCGATCGTCGGACGGTGATCTTCGGGAAAGCGCAGCCGCCGTTCGATCTGCTGCTCGAACTGCGCGAAGATGCTGTTGATGATGTCGTCCTTGTTGCGGAAATGGTAGTACAGGTTGCCTGGACTGATTTCCATTTCCTCGGCGATCGTCGTGGTCGTGACGTTCGGCTCGCCGATCTCGTTGAAGAGTTTCAACGACAACTCGAGAATCCGTTCGCGGGTGCGGCGGGGAGGTTTCGCTTCCATGTCGTCCGGCCCTGTGTGTGCCGGACTGGCGGGCGCTGCAATCGATGCTGCGTGATTCGTCCGGCGCGGGTTGCTGTTCTATGTCTAGCGGACGATTATAAACCGGGGTTTCGCCACACCGGGCGCATTTCGTGTGCGCGGCCCCGCACGGCGCATGGTGCAGCGCCGCACGCGGGCGGTGCGCGGCGCGTGCGCCCGGCGCTTGTCTAGAAGCCCAGCCAGTGTGCGACGACCGGGCCGAGCACGAAGGCCCACGTCGTCACGCATGCGAACAGCGCGACCGTCACGGCCGCGCTGCCGAGGTCCTTCGCACGTTTGGAGAGTTCGTGGCGTTCGAGCGAGATGCGGTCGATCGCGGCCTCGACGCTCGAGTTCAGCAGCTCGACGATCAGCACCAGCAGCACCGACGCGATCAGCAGCGCGCGCGAGGCGGCCGGCACCGGCGCAAACGCACCGATCGGGAGCATCAGCGCGGCGAGCGTGAGTTCCTGGCGAAACGCGCTCTCCTCGCGGATCGCGACGCGAAAGCCGTTCAGCGAATGCTTGAGCGCGTACCAGGCGCGCGTGATGCCGCGGTGGCGCTTGTACGGGTTCGGCGGCAGCGGCGTCAGCCGATCGTCGGGGCCGAGCGGCTCGTGCGCGTGCATGTCCGCATCGGCATGCGGCTCTTCCTCGTCGAACGGACGGTGCCGTTGCGGCGTGGCGTCGGGGGGCGGGGACTTGTCGTTCAGGTCTCGTTTCAAACGGCGGCACCTTCTGCTGGCGAGTACGCGGTCTTCGGCAGCGGCTTCAGATGCGACGCGAACTGCTCGGACGCCGCGCGCCACGAAAAGCGTTCGGCCCATGCGCGCGCAGTCGCGCGTTCGATCTTCAGCGCTTCGAGGCAGGCTTCCTGCAGGTCCTCGTGCATCGCGCCGGCGTCGCCTTCGCCGAGCACGTCGATCGGGCCCGTCACGGGATAGGCGGCAACCGGCGTGCCGCAGGCGAGCGCCTCGAGCAGCACGAGGCCGAACGTGTCGGTGCGACTCGGGAACACGAACACGTCGGCCGCAGCATACACCGTCGCGAGCTCGGCCTGTGACAGCACGCCGAGATAGTTTGCCTCCGGATAACGCGACTTCAGCTCCGCGAGCGCGGGGCCTTCGCCGGCGACCCATTTCGAGCCGGGCAGGTCGAGGCGCAGGAACGCCTCGACGTTCTTCTCGATCGCGACGCGGCCGACATAGAGGAAGATCGGCCGCGCGGTATTGAGCACCTTCGATTCCATCGGCCGGAACACGTCGAGGTCGACGCCGCGGGTCCACAGCACGACGTTCGTGAAGCCGAATTTCTCGAGATCCTGCTTGACCACCGGCGTCGGCGCCATCACCGCGAGCGACGGGCCATGGAACCAGTGCAGGAAGCGATAGGTCGCCGCGAGCGGGATGCCGAAGCGCGCCTGCACGTACTCCGGAAAGCGCGTGTGATACGCGGTCGTGTACGGCAGCTTGCGCGAACGTGCATAGCGCCGCGCGGCGAGGCCGAGCGGGCCTTCGGTCGCGATGTGCAGCGCGTCGGGGGCGAACGCGTCGATCCGCGCGCGCAGCTTGCGGTACGGCAGGATCGACAGGCGGATCTCGGGGTAGGTCGGGCAGGGCACCGTGCGGAATTCGAGCGGCGTCAGCAGTTCGACGCGGTGGCCGAGCGCGGTGAGTTCGCGCGACGTGCTCTTCAGCGTGCGCACGACGCCGTTGACCTGCGGTTCCCACGCGTCGGTGACGATCATGATCTTCATCGCGGCAATGTCCTGTAGGTGCGGGGTTGTGTCAGGCAGTGGCCTTGGCCTTGCGCGACGTGGTTTCCGACGGTGCGGTGCGCATCACCGTCCAGTAGACGATCTTCAGTTCGCCTTCCATCGTTTCGACGAGTGCGGACAGGCTCTCGACCCAGTCGCCGTCGTTGCAGTACAGCACGCCGTCGATGTCGCGGATCTCCGCCTTGTGGATGTGCCCGCACACGACGCCGTCGCAACCGCGGCGGCGCGCCTCGTCGGTCATCACGGTCTCGAACTGCGAGATGAAGTTGACGGCGTTCTTGACCTGGTGCTTCAGGTACTGCGACAGCGACCAGTACTGGAAGCCGAGCCGGCTGCGGATCCGGTTGAACCAGCGGTTCAGCACGAGGATCAGCGTGTAGAGCGTGTCGCCGAGGTACGCGAGCCATTTCGCGTGCTGGATCACGCCGTCGAACAGGTCGCCGTGCACGATCCACAAACGTTTGCCTGCGAGCGTCGTGTGGAACGCCTCGCCGCGCACCTGGATGTCGCCGAACGCGAGGTCGCAGAACTGCCGCGCGCCTTCGTCGTGGTTGCCCGGGATGTAGACGACCTGCGTCCCCTTGCGCGCCTTGCGCAGGATCTTCTGCACGACGTCGTTGTGCGCCTGCGGCCAGTACCAGCCCTTTTTCAGTTGCCAGCCGTCGATGATGTCGCCGACGAGGTACAGGTACTCCGAATCGTTGTGGCGCAGGAAGTCGAGCAGGTACGGCGCCTGGCAGCCGCTCGAGCCGAGGTGGATGTCGGACAGCCAGATGGTGCGGTAGCGATGCGCGGACGAATCGGGGTCGTCATGCCGCGTGGCGTGACCGGCAGGCGGTTCTTGCGACACCCGCCCGTCGGTTGCGGCGGAACCGGACAGGAAGGCGGTGGCGGCGCGGGCGCCGAGAGGGTGACGGAACAGGGAGGTCGCAGACGTTTTCTGGCCCATGCATGACTCGCGCCGGTTGACATTACCGGCATTCCGCCATGCGGGCGTGACTGTGCCGTGACAGTCACGAGACGTTCTTATTACGACCGCTGCAAGGTGTTTAGCAGTGAATGGCGGGGCGTTGTGTGGCCTGCCGTACGGAACGTCCGGCGCTTGTCCGGCAAGGCTGTCTCGGGCCGGGCGGGAGTCGCCTCGGCGACGTGCTTTCGTCTGGAGAATGCGGTGCGTCAGCGCTTCAACGTGTCAACGCGGGATGGCGACGACGCGCGTGCGTGCGATCCGGTCGTGCGGAAACTGGCGGCCGGCATGCAGCCGGGCCGCGCCGGCCCACACGACGATCCACGCGGCGGTGAGCGCGAGCGTGACGGGTACCGACAGGCCGAGGAGCGGATGCAGCGCGAGCGGCGGCAGGAACCACAGCCAGCCGAGCGCATAGCGGACGAGCGCGTGGCCCGCGCTCAGCGGCCGGCCGCTCGACGATTCGAGCCGCAGCCGCCATGTCTTCATCGGCAGCGTCTGGCCGCCGTGGGTCCAGAACCAGACGAAGTACGCGCCGACCACGAGCGCGATCCAGGCGGCGAGCAGGTTGTGATGGACGAGGCCGTTGCGTTGCTGCGTCGCGAGGCTGAACGCGAGTCCGGCGAAGAACACCACACCGAACAGCAGCACGCCTTCGTAGAGCAGCGCGGCGAGACGCCGCCGCACGGACGGCGCGGCGGCCGGGGTTTCGGGGGCGCGGGCGTTCGCCACGGCCGCTCAGGAGCCCTTGAACAGCGAGGGCGCGTCGGCGGGTGACACCGGCGCCACGGCGGCCGGCGCGGACGCGGTGCCGGCCGTCGACGACGCGGGCACCGGCTGCGCGGCGGCGGCCGAGACGGGCGCCGGCGCGGTGGCTGCGCCGCTTGCGGCGTGATCGTGCGAATTGACGAGGCGACGGACGTCACGGTCGGCGACGGTCGGCGGTGCGCTGACGACGCTCGGCCGGCGGCGGCGCTCGGCGGCCGCGAGACGTTCCTTCTGCTCCTCGGGGAGTTGCTGGTACGCCTTCCAGGCCCGCTCGCGTGCCTGCGCGGACAGCTCCTTCGCACTCTGGTAGTTCTCGCGCGCGACGCGGCGCTGCTCGGGCGTCATCCGCGCCCATTCGGTCATCCGGTCCTGCAGGCGCTTTTGATCATCGGGCGTCAACTTCGCGAAACGCGACGCGATCTTCAGCCATTTGCGCTTGCGTGCGTCGCTGAAGCCATCCCACTGGTCGGCGAACGGCGCGAGTGCCGCGTGTTGCGCCGGCGTGAGGCGCGCCCAGGACAGCGGGCCGGACGCGGCCGGCAGCGGCAGGGGCAGCGGGGGCAGTTCGGTGGTCAGCCCGGTCGCGGCCGATGCGGGCGCGGCAGGGCTGTTGGCCGCGGCGGTGGGCGTCGCGGGGGCCGGGTGGAATCGTGGGTACGTGGCGACGTAGGAAACGGCGATCGCGATTACGCATCCGAAAAATACGGCCAGGCCGCGCTTCTGACTCACCCGTGCGATCCCCTCGTTATTGTCTGTTAGTGCGCACGCGACAGATACGCGTTGAACCCGTGATCGAGATACGCGTTGAGCGGCAGGTCGTCGCTGAGCATCGCCGCGTCGATGTCGGCGAGTTCGGCGGTGCGCTGCATGTCTTCCCAGTAGGCGATGCCGACGAGCCCCGCGAGCAGCAGCGCCAGCGGCCACGCGCGCAGCAGGCGGCGCGCGAACGACGCGTACGGGCGGCCGGCCTGCGGGCGGCCCGCGGGCGCCGTGCCGTACGCACCGGCCGCGCCGGCGAAGGCCGGCACGAACACCGGCACGGTCGCGGCTTCGGGCTTCTTGCGCGCGAGCGCAGCCCGGCGGGCGGCGGCCAGACGGTCGGTGGTCGCGGCAGGCAGGTCGGCCGCGCGCTCGTCCAGCGCGCGGCGCACCTTCAGCGCGAATTCGTGTTCTCGATTTGCGGGAGCGGAGCTCATAGCGTGATTCCTTTGGCCTTGAGCGCTTGCGCCAGGGTGTGGGTGGCTCGCGAGCAGTGCGTCTTGACGCTGCCCTCGGAGCACCCCATTGCGGCGGCAGTCTCGGCGACATCCATATCTTCCCAATAACGCATCAGGAACGCTTCCCGTTGACGCGTCGGAAGTTTCTGGATTTCTTCGTCGATCAGGGCCAGAACCTGCTCTCGTTCGAGGCGGTGCTCGCTGCTTTCGACGCCCGCGTTGTCGTCCGCGGATTCGAGGGTTTCGAGCGGGTCGAAATCGTCGTCGTCGGTGTTGTTCAGCGACGAGAACAGCGTGACCCACGTGTTGCGGACCTTCTGCCGGCGGAACCAGTCGTGGATCGCGTTCTGCAGGATCCGCTGAAAAAGCAGCGGCAGCTCGGCCGCCGGCCGGTCGCCGTACTTCTCCGCAAGCTTGATCATCGCGTCCTGCACGATGTCGAGCGACGCATCGTCGTCACGCACGGCGTACGCGGCCTGCTTGAACGCGCGCCTTTCGACGCCCGCCAGAAAGTCGGCGAGTTCCTTGTCTGATGCCATTCCGTGAAGGTATGCGCTGCGGGCCGCTGCGTGGTGAAAAAGGTCGAAAAATTTCGTAAAACCCGCGGATGCTATCAAATTTTCGTGCCGCTTGGCACCGGGGCGGGCGCCGCACGTTGCGCGCGAGCCGCGGCGGCGGGGTGCCGGGCGGGGCCCATGATGCGCTGCGGGATATTTTGCTTGACGACCCATTCGCGACCCGCTATCGTCAGCGATTCGCAACATGAAGTGATGGTCTCATTTGAGGCTGGCCCAAGAAGCCTGCCCTTCAAACTGGACGCGCCGCTTGAACCCGAGCCACAAGCCCGGCAGAGAGCACCCGATCAATTTTTTGCCGAAAATTCGAAAGGTCAAAATGAACATGCCCAGCGCGGAATTCTCCACGTCGGAACCCCTTTCCCCTCCCGATAGCGACTCCATCGGCGGCACCGTGCTCATGAAGGCACTGGCCGATGAAAACGTCGAATTCATCTGGGGCTACCCCGGCGGCTCGGTACTCTACATCTACGACGAGCTTTACAAGCAGGACAAGATTCAGCACGTGCTGGTGCGCCACGAACAGGCGGCCGTGCACGCAGCCGATGCGTATGCGCGTTCCACCGGCAATGTCGGCGTCTGCCTCGTGACGTCGGGCCCCGGTGTCACCAACGCGGTGACCGGCATCGCAACGGCGTACATGGATTCGATCCCGATGGTCGTGATCAGCGGCCAGGTGCCCACGGCCGCGATCGGCCAGGACGCTTTCCAGGAGTGCGACACCGTCGGCATCACGCGTCCGTGCGTGAAGCACAACTTCCTCGTGAAGGACGTGCGCGACCTCGCGGAAACCGTCAAGAAGGCGTTCTACATCGCTCGCACCGGCCGTCCGGGCCCCGTGCTGATCGACATCCCGAAGGACATCTCGAAGACGCCGTGCCAGTACGAGCCGGTCAAGAGCGTGTCGCTGCGTTCGTACAACCCCGTCACGAAGGGCCATTCGGGCCAGATCCGCAAGGCCGTGTCGCTGCTGCTGACGGCGAAGCGTCCGTACATCTACACGGGCGGCGGCATCATCCTCGCCGACGCGTCGCGTGAACTGAACCAGTTCGCGGACCTGCTCGGCTACCCGGTCACGAACACGCTGATGGGCCTCGGCGGCTATCGCGCGTCGGACAAGAAATTCCTCGGCATGCTCGGCATGCACGGCACCTACGAAGCGAACATGGCGATGCAGCACTGCGACGTGCTGATCGCGATCGGTGCCCGCTTCGACGACCGCGTGATCGGCGATCCGGCGCACTTCGCGTCGCGTCCGCGCAAGATCATCCACATCGACATCGACCCGTCGTCGATCTCGAAGCGCGTGAAGGTCGACATCCCGATCGTCGGCGACGTGAAGGAGGTGCTGAAGGAGCTGATCGAGCAGTTGCAGACGGCCGAGCATGGCCCCGACACCGAAGCCCTCGCGCAATGGTGGAAGGACATCGAGGGCTGGCGCGCGAAGGACTGCCTGAAGTATGACCGCGAAAGCGAGATCATCAAGCCGCAGTACGTGGTCGAGAAGGCGTGGGAGCTGACGGACGGCAATGCGTTCGTGTGCTCGGACGTCGGCCAGCACCAGATGTGGGCGGCGCAGTTCTACCGTTTCAACAAGCCGCGTCGCTGGATCAACTCCGGCGGCCTCGGCACGATGGGCTTCGGCCTGCCGGCAGCGATGGGCGTCAAGATGGCGCACCCGGACGACGACGTGCTGTGCATCACGGGCGAAGGCTCGATCCAGATGTGCATTCAGGAGTTGTCGACCTGCCTGCAGTACGACACGCCCGTGAAGATCATTTCGCTGAACAACCGCTATCTCGGCATGGTTCGCCAGTGGCAGCAGATCGAATACAGCAAGCGCTATTCGCATTCGTACATGGATGCGCTGCCTGACTTCGTGAAGCTCGCCGAAGCGTACGGCCATGTCGGCATGCGGATCGAAAAGACCTCGGATGTGGAGCCGGCGCTGAAGGAAGCGCTGCGCCTGAAGGACCGCACCGTGTTTCTCGACTTCCAGACCGATCCGACCGAAAACGTCTGGCCGATGGTACAGGCCGGCAAGGGCATCACCGAGATGCTGCTCGGATCGGAAGACCTGTAACGGCGCGACGCGCGCCTGGGCCGAAGCGGCCGCCTTCACGAAGGGCGGTGCGGCACGCGGCGGCGCGCGGCGCGAGTGAATCGACACGGACACATTCTGGAAGAAGCGAACATGAGACACATCATTTCCGTCCTGCTGGAGAACGAACCGGGCGCGCTGTCGCGCGTGGTCGGTCTGTTTTCCGCACGCGGCTACAACATCGAAACCTTGACGGTGGCGCCGACCGAAGACCAATCGCTGTCGCGGCTCACCATCGTTTCCATTGGCTCCGACGACGTGATCGAACAGATCACGAAGCATCTGAACCGCCTGATCGAGGTGGTGAAAGTGGTGGACCTGACCGACGGTGCACACATCGAACGCGAGCTGATGCTGATCAAGGTACGTGCAGTGGGCAAGGAGCGCGAAGAAATGAAGCGGATGGCGGACATTTTCCGCGGCCGCATCATCGACGTGACCGAAAAGACCTACACGATCGAATTGACGGGCGCGAGCGACAAGCTCGACGCATTCATCCAGGGGCTGGACGCGGGCGCGATCCTCGAGACCGTGCGCACCGGCAGCTCCGGCATCGGACGCGGCGAGCGCATCCTGAAGGTGTGATGCCGACATTGCCAAAGTGGCACGCCGGGTGCGCCGTCATGTCCCGGCCCGCAGTACTCCATCCGAACGAATTGTTGAATTTTTGAATTAGCGAAGGAACCATCATGAACGTTTTCTACGACAAAGACGCTGACCTCTCCCTCATCAAGGGCAAGCAAGTCACGATCATCGGCTACGGCTCGCAAGGCCATGCACACGCGCTGAACCTGAAGGACAGCGGTGTCAACGTGACGGTCGGCCTGCGCAAGGGCGGCGCGTCGTGGAGCAAGGCCGAGAACGCCGGCCTGTCGGTCAAGGAAGTCGCGGAAGCGGTGAAGGGCGCCGACGTCGTGATGATGCTGCTGCCGGACGAGCAGATCGCCGACGTGTACGCGAAGGAAGTGCACGAGAACATCAAGCAAGGCTCGGCGCTGGCATTCGCGCACGGCTTCAACGTCCACTACGGCGCGGTGATCCCGCGCGCCGACCTCGACGTGATCATGATCGCGCCGAAGGCGCCGGGCCACACCGTGCGCGGCACGTACTCGCAAGGTGGCGGCGTGCCGCACCTGATCGCGGTTGCGCAGAACAAGTCGGGCGCGGCACGCGACATCGCGCTGTCGTACGCTGCGGCGAACGGCGGCGGCCGTGCCGGCATCATCGAGACGAACTTCCGTGAAGAAACCGAAACCGACCTGTTCGGCGAGCAGGCCGTGCTGTGCGGCGGTACCGTCGAGCTGATCAAGGCTGGTTTCGAAACGCTGGTCGAGGCAGGTTACGCGCCGGAAATGGCGTACTTCGAGTGCCTGCACGAACTGAAGCTGATCGTCGACCTGATCTACGAAGGCGGCATCGCGAACATGAACTACTCGATCTCGAACAACGCCGAGTACGGCGAGTACGTGACGGGCCCGCGCATCGTCACGGAAGAGACGAAGAAGGCGATGAAGCAGTGCCTGACCGACATCCAGACGGGCGAGTACGCGAAGAGCTTCATCCTCGAGAACAAGGCAGGCGCACCGACGCTGCAGTCGCGCCGTCGCCTGACGGCCGAGCACCAGATCGAGCAGGTCGGTGCGAAGCTGCGCGCGATGATGCCGTGGATCGCGAAGAACAAGCTCGTCGACCAGACGAAGAACTAAGCACCGCGTGCTGTTCCGGCCCCTCGAATAGAGGGCCGGTACCAAAAAGCCGCCCGAAGGCAGCAGTGCCCCGGGCGGCTTTTGTTATGCTACGGGCTTTGCAATTCACCGAACACAGAACGAATCCATGAACTATCCTCATCCGATCATCGCGCGCGAAGGCTGGCCGTTCATCGCGATTGCTGCCGTCATCGCGCTGTTGATCCACGCCGTCGGGGGCTTCGGCTTCGCGTGGCCGTTCTGGCTGCTGCTCGTCTTCGTCGTCCAGTTCTTCCGTGATCCGCAGCGCCCGATCCCGGCGCAGCCGAACGCGGTGCTGTGCCCGGCAGACGGTCGCATCGTCGCGGTCGAAACCGCGCAGGATCCGTACGCGAACCGCGAAGCGCTGAAGATCAGCGTGTTCATGAATGTCTTCAACGTCCATTCGCAGCGTTCGCCGGTCGATGGCGCGATCTCCAAGGTCGAGTACTTCCCGGGTGCGTTCCTGAACGCGGCGATCGACAAGGCATCCACCGAGAACGAGCGTAACGCGGTCGTGATCCAGACGGCGACCGGCAAGACCGTGACTGCCGTGCAGATCGCCGGCCTCGTCGCACGCCGGATTCTCTGCTACGTGCGCGCCGGCGAGCCGCTGTCGCGCGGCCAGCGCTACGGTTTCATCCGCTTCGGTTCGCGCGTCGACGTGTACCTGCCGCTCGGCAGCCGCGCGAAGGTGTCGATCGGCGAGAAGGTCTACGCGTCGTCGACGATCCTCGCCGAGCTCGAACAGTAAGCGGCGGGGCGCACGATGGCCGCATTCAAACCGCGTCGGCCGCGCAACGGCGCCGGCCAGACGCCACGCCCGTTCCGCCGCAACAAGGGGATGGCCGCCGATCCGGTGCCGATCGAGAGCCGCCGCGCCGCGCGCCAGCGGTTCCTGAAGACGCGCGGCATCTACCTGCTGCCGAACGCGTTCACGACCGCCGCGCTGTTCTGCGGCTTCTTCGCGGTCGTGCAGGCGATGAACGTGCGCTTCGAGATCGCCGCAATCGCGATTTTCGTGGCGATGGTGCTCGACGGGATGGACGGGCGCGTCGCGCGCATGACGCATACGCAGAGCGCGTTCGGCGAGCAGTTCGACAGCCTGTCGGACATGGTGTCGTTCGGTGTCGCGCCCGCGCTCGTGATGTACGAGTGGGTGCTGAAGGATCTCGGCCGCTGGGGCTGGCTCGCCGCGTTCGTCTACTGCTCGGGCGCCGCGCTGCGCCTCGCGCGTTTCAACACGAACATCGGCGTCGTCGACAAGCGTTTCTTCCAGGGGCTGCCGAGCCCGGCCGCCGCCGCGCTGATCGCGGGCTTCGTGTGGCTCGCCACCGACAACCGCGTGCCGATGAAGCTCGGCTGGCTGCCGTGGGTCGCATTCGTGCTGACGATCTATGCGGGCGTGACGATGGTGTCGAACGCGCCGTTCTACAGCGGCAAGGCGCTCGACGTGCGGCACCGCGTGCCGTTCGCGGCGATCCTGCTGGTCGTCGTCGCGTTCGTGCTCGTGTCGTCCGACCCGCCGCTGATGCTGTTCTGCCTGTTCGTGCTGTACGGGCTGTCCGGCTACGTGTTCTGGGCCTACATGGCCGTGCGCGGGCGGGCAAACCCCGCGCGCTCGTCGCAGCGCGATCACTGACGCGCGTTGTTTACCCGGAAACGGCGGCCTCGGGGCCGCCGTTTTCATTTGTCCCCTGTTCGGCCCGGACTGCCGGAAACCCCGGGTGCCGTCCGATTGCGCACCCAACGGAATGCCGCTATAGTCTTCGGCATGACTGCATTTTCCCGCCTCTCCCTCCTTCTAGCCGGTGCGCCGCTACGCGCGCTAGCTTCGGCGCGCCTGCCGCGCTGACCGTTCCCGCCCTCCGTCAAGCTTCGTCTGTTGTTGAGCGTCGCCAACGGTGGCGCGATCTCGTTACGTTTGACTTCCGTATAAAGAGCCCTGGAGCCCCCCATGACAGACAAGCTGATCATTTTCGATACGACGTTGCGTGACGGCGAACAATCGCCCGGCGCGTCGATGACGAAGGAAGAGAAAATCCGCATCGCGAAGCATCTCGAGCGGATGAAGGTCGACGTGATCGAGGCCGGCTTCGCGGCCAGCTCGAACGGCGATTTCGACGCGATCCACACGATCGCCGGTCTCGTGAAGGACAGCACGATCTGCTCGCTGGCGCGGGCCAACGACAAGGACATCCAGCGTGCGGCCGACGCGCTGAAGCCGGCCAACAGCTCGCGGATCCACACGTTCATCGCGACGTCGCCGCTGCACATGGAGAAGAAACTGCGCATGACGCCGGACCAGGTGTTCGAGCAGGCGCGTCTCGCGGTGCGTTTCGCACGCAAGTTCACCGATAACGTCGAATTCTCGCCGGAAGACGGCAGCCGTTCGGACCTCGACTTCCTGTGCCGCGTGCTGGAAGCCGTGATCGCCGAAGGGGCGACGACCATCAACATCGCCGACACGGTCGGCTACGGCGTGCCCGAGCTCTACGGCAACCTCGTGAAGACGCTGCGCGAACGCATTCCGAACTCGGACAAGGCGATCTTCTCCGTGCATTGCCACAACGACCTCGGGATGGCGGTGGCGAACTCGCTCGCCGGCGTGAAGATCGGCGGCGCGCGCCAGATCGAGTGCACGATCAACGGTCTCGGCGAGCGCGCGGGCAACACGTCACTCGAGGAAATCGTGATGGCCGTGAAGACCCGCAAGGACTACTTCGGCCTCGACGTCGGCATCGACACGACGCAGATCGTGCCGACGTCGAAGCTCGTGTCGCAGATCACCGGCTTCGTCGTGCAGCCGAACAAGGCGGTGGTCGGCGCGAATGCGTTCGCGCACGCATCGGGCATCCACCAGGATGGCGTGCTGAAGGCGCGCGACACCTACGAGATCATGCGCGCGGAAGACGTGGGCTGGACTGCGAACAAGATCGTGCTCGGCAAGCTGTCGGGCCGTAACGCGTTCAAGCAGCGCCTGCAGGAGCTCGGCGTGTCGCTCGACAGCGAAAGCGAACTGAACGCGGCGTTCATGCGCTTCAAGGATCTGGCCGATCGCAAGGCCGAGATCTTCGACGAGGACATCATCGCGATCGTGTCCGAGGAATCGGCGCTCGCACACGAGCAGGAACACTTCAAGTTCGTGTCGCTGTCGCAGCACTCGGAAACGGGCGAGCAGCCGCACGCGAAGGTCGTGTTCGGGGTCGACGGCAAGGAAGTTACCGGCGAGGCGCGCGGCAACGGCCCGGTCGACGCGACGTTCAATGCGATCGAGAGCGAAGTCGGCAGTGGTTCCGAGCTGCTGCTGTATTCGGTGAACGCGATCACGACCGGTACGCAGGCGCAGGGTGAAGTGACTGTCCGGCTGTCGAAGAGCGGGCGGATCGTCAACGGCGTCGGCACCGATCCGGACATCGTCGCCGCATCCGCGAAGGCGTATATCTCCGCGCTGAACAAGCTGCATTCGAAGGACGACAAGGTCAATCCGCAGCGCTCGTAAGCGCCGCGCGTCGCGCATCACCGAAACGCCCCGTGCGGCCCTGCGCCGCCGGGGCGTTTTTCATGCGCCGCTCATTCGGCGGCCGGCGCACGGAACAACCAGCGGCGCGCGGCCGTGCGCGGCACCGGGCTGCGGCGCCGGAACTCGACGGTGATGCCGCGTCGCGGCGCATCGGCGACGAACGCGTCGAGCAGTTCGAGCACGTCGTGATCGATGTAATCGGCGCGTGTCGCGTCGATGATCACCGCGGCCCGGTCGGGGATGTGCCGCAGGTGATGCTTGACCTGAACCTTGCCGAGAAACGACACGTCCTTGCGGAACGACAGCAGGAAGTGGTCGTCGTGCTGCGCGAGCGTGACGGGGCTCTTCAGGTTCGCGACGGCGACGGCCAGCACGCTGCACGCGAGGCCGAGCGCGATGCCGAACAGCAGGTCGACCGCGAGCACGCCGGCGATCGTCGCGGCGAACGGCACGAAGGCGGCCGGCCCCTGTTTCATCACCGAGCGGAACAGCGCCGGTTTCGCAAGCTTGAAGCCGGTATGGATCAGGATCGCGGCCAGGCTCGCGAGCGGGATCAGGTTGATCAGGCCGGTGAGCGCGAATACGCTCGCGAGCAGCAGCATCCCGTGCACGATCGCCGACATCCGGCTTTGCGCGCCCGCGTTGACGTTCACCGAACTGCGCACGATCACCGACGTGATCGGCAGCCCGCCGACCGCGCCCGCGACGAGATTGCCGACGCCCTGGGCCTTGAGTTCGCGATCGGGCTGGGTCGGCCGGCGCTTCGGGTCGATCTGCTCGACGGCTTCGAGGCTCAGCAGCGTCTCGAGGCTCGCGACGACCGCGAGCGTGATCGCGACGCGCCACACGTCCGGATTGACGAGCTGCGCGAAGTTCGGGCCGAGCTCCGCATGCTTGAGCGACGCCGCAAAGGCCGCGAACGAGCCGAGTTCGGGCAGCGTCACGCGATGGGCGGCGCCCGGCGCGACCGACGGTGCGACGATGCTCAGCACGAGCGTGGCGCCGATACCCAGCACGACGACCGCAAGCGGAGCCGGCACCGAGCGCACCAGTGCGAAGCGGCGTAGCGCGGACGTGTCCCACGCGATCAGCAGCGCGAGCGACGCAAGCGCGATGGCCGTGGCGGCCCACGCGACCGGCAGGCCGGGCCAGTTCGCAAACGATTGCGCAGCCGAGCCGCCGATACCGAACGCGAACGGAATCTGTTTCACGATCAGCAGCAGGCCGATCGCGGCGAGCATGCCCTTGATGACGGGTGACGGTACGTAGGCGGCGAAGCGGCCGGCGCGCAGCATGCCGAACCCGAACTGCAGGACGCCGGACAGCAGCACCGCGAGCAGGAATGCGGAGAAGCTGCCGAGTTGTGCGATGCCTTCGACGACGATCACGACGAGGCCGGCGGCCGGCCCGCTGACGGACAGCGACGAGCCGCTCAGCAGCGCGACGACGATGCCGCCGACGATGCCGGATACGAGCCCGGCAAACGGCTCGACGCCGGATGCATTGGCGATGCCGAGACACAGCGGCAGCGCGACGAGGAACACGACGACGCCGGCGACGATGTCGCGCGGCAGGGTGGACAGGCGCTGGTTCAGTTTCATGGTCGGGATGATTTCATTGGCTTTGTGGGGGCAGGTCAGCCGAGCGCGCAGGCCGCGACGGCCTGCACGGGTTCGACGTCGGCGGGCGGGGTGGTGTAGCCGGAATCGAGTTCCTTCAGGCGGCCGTCCGCGAGAGAAAAGATCCAGCCGTGCACGAGCGGTGGCCGTTCGCGGCCCCGCACGATCGGGGATGCGCGCAGCAGCCGCACCTGTTCGAGCACGTTGAGCTCGGCGAGGCGGTCGGCGGCGGCCGTATCGTCGAGCCCGTTCAGCGTGTCACGATGGCGTCGCGCGAGCGCGCACAGCGGCGCGATGCGGCGTGCGACGTGCGGCAGGTCGGACGGCGGCGGCAGCAGCGATGCGCGTACGCCGCCGCACCCGTAGTGCCCGCACACGATCACGTGGTCGACCTGCAGCACGCGCACCGCGTACTCGAGCACGCTGGCGGAATTGTCGTCGTCGGGATGGAACAGGTTCGCGATGTTGCGATGGACGAACAGCTCGCCGGGCGCGCAGTGCGTGATGGTTTCGGCCGGCACGCGGCTGTCGGCGCAGCCGATCCACAGCACGCGCGGGTTCTGGCCGCGCGCGAGCGCGTCGAAGAAACCGGGCGTGTGTTCACGCGTTTCGCGGGCCCAGGCGATGTTGGCAACCAGCATGCTCTTGGGGCGATTCATGAGGACTCCTTTGAGATAAAGGCAATCGAATATCGGCAAAAATGACGAAATGGCATTCTTTCTAAATTGAAAGGTTGAGTTTCGACTGATATTAGGGGTATGCCCTAGCGCTTCGGGGGTGTTGAAACAAATTGTTTCAAATTGGTTTGGCGTAGTGCATTGCATGCACCAACTCACCGCATGATATGCACTGCGCGTGCCTGTTTTCAGGCAAAGGCCCGTATGACGGGGATGTCAGCGAATTGCCATCGGCATGTCATCGATCGGAAAAGATTTCCGTCGCATTCGCCGAATTAATAAGCCGGCGGAAAAAAGGAAATGGCCATTCACGCAATGATTCGTGAATGGCCATCGAGATAATTGCGCGTAAATGCGTAATCGGTCAGAACAGGTTGCGGCGGTCGGGGTCGTGCAACGGGTCGGGTGTTTTCTGCGTGATGCGCAGGATGCCCTGCGGGTCGAAGTAGAAGCTGTACATCATGTACCAGACGTTGTCCTCGAGATACCGGTACGTCCATACCTCGCGCTTCATCAGCGGGAAGTAGGACGTCTCGACGGGGCGTCCGAAGTTGACGAGGACGTCGGTCTTCGTCCACTTGCCGATCTCCGCACGATAGAACTCGCTCGGCTGCAGGACTTGGCGCACATTGACGATCTTGTGGGCCGCATCGACGTCGGCCGCGACGGTGATCTCGCCCATCGGCT
The DNA here is from genome assembly GCF_004803625.1 of Burkholderia sp. LS-044. Taxonomy (NCBI): domain Bacteria; kingdom Pseudomonadati; phylum Pseudomonadota; class Betaproteobacteria; order Burkholderiales; family Burkholderiaceae; genus Burkholderia; species Burkholderia sp. LS-044. The sequence continues at coordinate 37,738 of NZ_SSWO01000010.1, read as the reverse complement.
GGGTTGGCCACATCAGGCGCTTGCCGCCGCCGGGCAGGTCGTAGATCTCGCGCGGCGGGCCCATGCGTGCGACGATCGCCGACTCGTCCTGGCCGGCCTGGTATTGCTGCCACGGTTGTGCGCAACCGGTCAGCAGCGCGGCGGCGCTGGCGAGCAGCACCGGCAGGCGCGCGGAAATGCGAATGCGCATGGGGATTCTCCAGAACACGGAAACAAGTCCCGTTTTATCACGGACGGCAAGCGATCGCGCATCGCGCGCAAAAAATCGGTGCGGATCGCCGGTACGGTCACGCTTGCGGGCGGCGGGGGCGCCGGCCTATGATCCGCGCTTCTCGGGCTGATTGAAGGGCAGGTGGCCGATGCAGGGGTGGAAGCGGTGCGCGCTCGCGTTGAGCGCGGGGTGGATGCTGGTGTCGTCCGCATTTGCCGGCGGCGAGCCGGTGCGGATCGCGCTGATCGAAGGGATGTCGGGCCCGTTCGCGAACGCGGGCGCGGCGGTCGAGCGCAACCTGCGCTTCGGCGTCGAGCAGGTGAACGCGGCGGGCGGCGTGAAGCTGCGCGACGGCACGCACCCGCTCGAACTCGTCGTGCTCGACAGCAAGGGCAGCCCCGAGGAGGCGCTCGTGCAGCTGCGCGCGGCCGCGGATCGCCACATCGGCTTCGTCACGCAGGGCAACAGCTCGGCCGTCGCGGCCGCGCTCGTCGCGGCGCTCGACAAGCTGAACGCGCGCGATCCGGACAACCGGATGCTGTTCCTCAACTATTCGGCCGACGATCCGGCGCTGACCGGCGCGCGCTGCAGTTTCTGGCATTTCCGCTTCGATGCGCACGCCGGCATGCGGATGGCCGCACTCGCGGACGTGATGGCACGCGACCGCGCGCTGCGCAAGGTCTACCTGCTGAACCAGGACTACAGTTTCGGCCACGACGTCAGCACGCTCGCACGGCAGGCGCTGGCCGCGCGGCGCCCGGACGTGACGATCGCCGGCGACGAGTTCCACCCGATCGGCCGGATCAAGGATTTCTCGCCGTATATCGCGAAGATCCGCGCGAGCGGCGCCGACGCCGTTGTGACCGGCAACTGGGGCAACGACCTCACGCTGCTCGTGAAGGCGGCGCGGGAGCAAGGGCTGAATGCGAAGTTCTACACGTTCTACGGCAACAGCCTCGGCGCGCCGGCAGCCCTCGGCGACGCCGGTGTCGGGCGGGTCGTCGCCGTGGCGGACTGGCACCCGAACGCAGGCGGTGCGAAATCGGACGCGTTCTACCGGGCGTTCCGGAACCGTTTTCCAGCCGCCCAGGACGACTATCCGGTGCGGCGGATGAGCCTGATGATCGAGATGCTGGCCGCCGCGATGAACCGTGCGGGTTCGGCCGACCCTGTCGCGGTCGCGCGTGCGCTCGAGGGTCTGTCGTTCGACGACGGCTTCCATGCGTCGCGGATGCGCGCGCAGGACCATCAGTTGATCCAGCCCCTTTACGTGATGGAGATGGACAAGGCCGGCACGCCGGGCGTGCGCTTCGACAACGAGGGGTCGGGCTATGGCTTCCGGACGGTGCTCGCGGTGCCGGCGCAGCGTACCGAGATGCCGTCCGCCTGCTCGATGACACGCCCGTGACAGGGGGCGGTAAGAACGGCGTGGAGTTGTGCTACAATGCCCGCCGGTTGTAAGTCACGGCACGGCCATTCTTCCGTGTCCGCCTGTTCAGTTAGAAAGTAGAAACCAAGGAAATCTCATGTCTGTTGCAGATATCAAGAAGTCGGAAGTCGTTGCTCAGTTCGCCCGCGGTACGAACGACACGGGGTCGCCCGAAGTCCAGGTCGCACTGCTGACCGCACGTATCGTCGAACTGACGGGTCACTTCAAGACCCACGCGAAGGATCACCACAGCCGCCGCGGCCTGCTGCGCATGGTGAGCCGCCGCCGCAAGCTGCTCGACTACCTCAAGGGCAAGGATGCCGACCGTTACCGCGCACTGATCGAGAAGCTGGGTCTGCGTAAGTAATCGAGGCGATTGCCGCCAGCAAGATGCCTGTGTCAGTCCGCTGATACAGGCATTTTGTTTTTGCGCGTTGCGTAGCGTCACACGCATCGCAGGCTGTCCGGCACGACCGTGCGGGGCCGCCGCAACGACTGATACCGGGGCAGGATTTGTGTCATTCCAGCGCGTCGCTGCACGAGTGCCGCGCTGGAATGGCATAAAAAACACACCTTGCTCCGGGTGATTCGGTCGGGACGCCGCCGCGCGGGATGGCCGGCGCGGCGAATGAAATGCATGAATTCAAAGGAGCAACCATGTCCATGTTCAACAAGGTCGTGAAGGAATTCCAGTGGGGCCAGCACAAGGTGCGCCTCGAAACCGGTGAAGTCGCTCGCCAGGCAAGCGGCGCCGTGATCGTCGACGTCGAAGACACCGTCGTGCTGGCAACCGTCGTCGGCGCGAAGTCGGCGAAGCCGGGTCAGGACTTCTTCCCGCTGACCGTCGATTACCTCGAGAAGACCTACTCGGCCGGCAAGATCCCGGGTGGCTTCTTCCGTCGCGAAGGTCGTCCGTCGGAGCACGAGACGCTGACGTCGCGCCTGATCGACCGTCCGCTGCGCCCGCTGTTCCCGGAAGGCTTCTACAACGAAGTCCAGGTCGTGATCCACGTGCTGTCCGTGAACCCGGAAATCCCGGCGGACATCCCCGCGCTGATCGGCGCATCGGCTGCGCTCGCCGTGTCGGGCCTGCCGTTCAACGGCCCGGTCGGTGCTGCGCGCGTTGCCTACATCGACAACGCCTACGTGCTGAACCCGACGCGTGACCAGATCAAGGCATCGAGCCTCGACCTCGTCGTCGCGGGTACGGAGCGTGCGGTGCTGATGGTCGAATCGGAAGCCGACCAGCTGTCGGAAGACGTGATGCTGGGCGCCGTGGTGTTCGGCCACGAGCAGATGCAAGTCGCGATCGACGCGATCCACGAACTGGTGCGCGAAGGCGGCAAGCCCGAGTGGGACTGGCAGCCGGCGCCGAAGAACGAGGCGCTGATCGCACGCGTGACCGAGCTGGCACAGAACGACCTGCTCGCCGCTTACCAGCTGCGCGACAAGCAAGCGCGTTCGGCGAAGCTGAAGGAAGTTTACGCAGCGACCTCGGCGAAGCTCGAGGAAGACGCACTGGCAGCCGGTGCGGCGGCGGCCGACAAGGCCACCGTCGGCAACGTGCTGTTCGACATCGAAGCGAAGATCGTCCGTTCGCAGATCCTGAACGGCGAGCCGCGTATCGACGGCCGCGACACGCGCACCGTGCGCCCGATCGAGATCCGTACCGGCGTGCTGCCGCGTACCCACGGCTCCGCGCTGTTCACGCGCGGCGAAACGCAGGCGCTGGTCGTCGCGACGCTCGGCACGAAGGGTGACGAGCAGATCATCGACGCGCTCGAAGGCGAATACCGCGAGCGCTTCATGCTCCACTACAACATGCCCCCGTTCGCGACCGGCGAAACGGGCCGCGTCGGCTCGCCGAAGCGTCGCGAAATCGGCCACGGCCGCCTCGCGAAGCGCGCGCTGGTCAAGTGCCTGCCGAGCGCCGACGAATTCGGCTACTCGATCCGCGTCGTGTCGGAAATCACCGAATCGAACGGTTCGTCGTCGATGGCATCGGTGTGCGGCGGCTGCCTCGCGCTGATGGACGCCGGCGTGCCGATGAAGGCGCACGTCGCGGGTATCGCGATGGGCCTGATCCTCGAAGGCAACAAGTTCGCGGTGCTGACCGACATCCTCGGCGACGAAGATCACCTCGGCGACATGGACTTCAAGGTGGCCGGCACGGAGCAAGGCGTGACGGCGCTGCAGATGGACATCAAGATCCAGGGCATCACGAAGGAAATCATGCAGGTCGCGCTCGCGCAGGCGAAGGAAGGCCGCATGCACATCCTCGGCAAGATGACGTCGGCGGTTTCGGGTGCGAACACGCAACTGTCGGAATTCGCGCCGCGCATGATCACGATCAAGATCAACCCGGAAAAGATCCGCGACGTGATCGGCAAGGGCGGTTCGGTGATCCGCGCGCTGACGGAAGAAACGGGCACGACCATCGACATCTCGGACGACGGCGTCGTGACGATCGCGAGCACGAACAGCGACGGCATGGCCGAAGCGAAGAAGCGCATCGAGCAAATCACGGCCGAGATCGAAGTCGGCCAGGTGTACGAAGGCACGGTTCTGAAGCTGCTCGATTTCGGCGCGATCGTGAACCTGCTGCCGGGCAAGGATGGCCTGCTGCACATCTCGGAAATCGTCAACGAGCGTGTGAAGGACATCAACGACTACCTGAAGGAAGGCCAGCAAGTGAAGGTCAAGGTCATCCAGACGGACGAAAAGGGTCGCGTGCGCCTGTCGGCGAAGGCGCTGCTGAATGAAGCAGCGGCAGCGGCGCAGTCGGATACGCCGCCGCAGCAGTAAGCGGGCAGGCAGACGAACGGCCGGCAGTGCGAAAGCGTGCCGGCCGTTTTTTCTGTAGCATCGTTGTGCGGCGCAGCAGCGCCGGCAACGCGTCCGTGCCGCGTGCGGGCGCACCATCCGATTCCGATCCTGATCCCGGAGCGACCATCACCATGAAAGCCATCGAAATCACCGAATTCGGCGCCCCCGACGTGCTGAAGCTCGCGGAGCGCCCGCGCCCCGAACCGAGGCGCGGCGAAGTGCTGATCAAGGTGGCGGCTTCCGGCGTGAACCGGCCCGACGTGTTTCAGCGCAAGGGCGCGTATGCGCCGCCGCCGGGCGCATCGGATCTGCCGGGCCTCGAGGTCGCGGGTGAGATTGTCGGCGGCGACCTGTCCGACGCGGCGCTGAACCCGTTCGGCCTGAAGCTGGGCGATCGCGTGTGTGCGCTGCTCGCGGGCGGCGGTTATGCCGAGTATGCGGTCGCGCCGCTGCTGCAATGCCTGCCGGTACCCGACGGGCTTACGGATATCGAGGCCGCGTCGCTGCCCGAAACGTTCTTCACCGTATGGAGCAACGTGTTCGACCGTGCGCAGCTCGGCGCGGGCGAGGGCGGCGAGCAGGAGACGCTGCTCGTGCAGGGCGGCTCGAGCGGCATCGGCGTGACGGCGATCCAGATCGCGCATGCGCTCGGCTTTCGCGTGTTCGCGACGGCCGGTACCGCCGACAAGTGCCGCGCGTGCGAGGCGCTCGGCGCCGAACGGGCGATCAACTACAAGACGGAAGACTTCGTCGAGGTCGTGAAGTCGCTGACGCACGATCGCGGCGTCGACGTGATCCTCGACATGGTGGCGGGCTCGTACGTGCCGCGCGAACTGTCCGCGCTCGCGGATGGCGGCCGTCTCGTGCTGATCGCGCTGCTCGGCGGCGCGAAGGCCGACATCAACCTCGGCGAGATCCTGCGTCGCCGGCTGACGATCACGGGTTCGACGCTGCGCCCGCGTCCGGTCGAGTTCAAGGCGCAGATCGCCGCGCAACTGAAGGCGCGCGTGTGGCCGCTGATTGCCGATGGCCGTATCAAGCCGGTGATCTATCGTGTATTGCCGGCCGCGGATGCCGCGCAGGCGCATGCGCTGATGGAAAGCAGCGAGCACACCGGCAAGATCGTCCTGGATTGGGGGTCGAACGCCTGACGGCCCGTATGGCCGGGCTTGACATGCGCGGTTTGACCGGTTCAAGCCGTGCGCAGTAAAATCGCGGGTTTGCTTCGCCAGATCAAACCTGACGGCCGGTTTCCGGCACGTTAATGACCAAGCGGTGACGAGACAGACACGATGTCGAAACAGAGAACTAAGCGTGTGATCGGCAACTGGAAGATGCACGGCCGGCTGGCCGGCAACCAGGCGTTGCTGAACGAAGTGGTGCAGGGTGCGGGCGCGGTGGCGGCCGAAACATCGGTCGGCGTGTGCGTGCCGTTCCCGTATCTCGCGCAGGTTCAGGCGCAGCTCGACGGCGGCCGTGTGGCCTGGGGTGCGCAGGATGTGTCGGCGCACGAACAGGGCGCGTTCACCGGCGAAGTGGCGGCCGCGATGGTCGCGGAGTTCGGCGCACGCTATGCGATCGTCGGTCATTCGGAGCGTCGCGCGTATCACGGCGAGCGCAACGAGACGGTCGCGGCGAAGACGCAGCGCGCGCTCGCGGCGGGGCTCACGCCGGTCGTGTGCGTTGGCGAGACGCTCGACGAGCGCGAGTCGGGTGCGACCGAGCAGGTGGTCGGTGCGCAGCTCGACGCAGTGCTGGCCGTGCTGACGGCCGACGAGGCTGCGCGCATCGTCGTCGCGTACGAGCCGGTCTGGGCGATCGGCACGGGCAAGAGCGCGACGTCGGCGCAGGCACAGGACGTGCATGCGTTCCTGCGTGGGCGTCTCGCGGCAAAGGGTGCGGCGGACGTGTCCGTGTTGTACGGCGGCAGCGTGAAGCCGGACAACGCGGAAGAGCTGTTCGCGCAGCCGGACATCGACGGTGGCCTGATCGGCGGCGCGTCGCTGAAGGCAGAAGATTTCCTGGCGATCTGCCGGGCCGCGCGATAAGCGGTCCGGGATCGAATTGAACCATGAGGGCGGCCGGTCGTTCCGGTCGCCCGATCCAATCGGGTGGGTGTGATGCTGTTATTCAAGACGCTGATTATTGTGGTGCAGGTGCTGTCTGCACTCGGTGTGATTGGTCTCGTGCTGCTGCAGCACGGCAAGGGTGCCGACATGGGTGCTGCGTTCGGCAGCGGCGCGTCGGGCAGCCTGTTCGGTGCCACGGGGTCGGCAAACTTCCTGTCGCGTACGACGGGCATTCTCGCGACGATCTTCTTCGTCGCGACGCTGGCGCTGACGTATCTCGGTTCGTACAAGTCGACGCCGTCGGCCGGTGTGCTCGGCACGGCAGCGACCGCGCCGGCATCGGCACCTGCAGCATCGGCGCCGGTAGTCGCGGCATCCGCCGCCGTTGCGGGTTCGGCTGCGAGCGCGCCGGGTCAGGATGTCCCGAAATAAAAAGTTAAAATTTTTGCGATTGTGCGTTGAACAATTCCGGGACTCAGGTTAGAATTTAATTCTTGAAGCGATTCGCGGGAAACAAGTAGTTACAACCCCGGTTGCATGCAGTGCCGACGTGGTGAAATTGGTAGACACGCTATCTTGAGGGGGTAGTGGCGAAAGCTGTGCGAGTTCGAGTCTCGCCGTCGGCACCAAAGTTACTCAATGCCAGCCGCTTCTAGTGGCTGGCATTTTTCATTTCTGGGGTGTGCTTGCGGTTGTCTTGCGATCGCGTGCACTCCGAAATGATTCCTTCCGCCGGAAGTGGTATTCTCCGGACGCTCAGAACCAACCGATAGAGGATTGCCTTGAACCTCGCAGCCTATTACCCCGTCTTGTTGTTCCTCCTCGTGGGCACTGGTTTAGGTATAGCGCTGGTCAGCATCGGCAAGCTCCTTGGTCCCAACAAGCCGGACGTCGAGAAGAACGCACCGTACGAGTGCGGCTTCGAAGCCTTTGAAGACGCCCGGATGAAATTCGACGTCCGGTACTACCTCGTCGCCATCCTGTTCATCATCTTCGATCTCGAAACCGCATTCCTGTTTCCGTGGGGCGTCGCGCTCCGGGATATCGGCTGGCCGGGTTTCATCGCAATGATGATTTTTCTGCTCGAATTCCTGCTGGGCTTTGCCTATATCTGGAAGAAAGGCGGCCTCGACTGGGAGTGATGGGTTAATCGCCGGTTTGCATGGGCGGCCACGCTCGGTCGCTCGTCTGGAGTGGAAAGCAAATGAGTATCGAAGGGGTCTTGAAGGAAGGGTTTGTCACCACGACGGCTGACAAGCTGATCAACTGGACGCGTACCGGCTCGCTGTGGCCGATGACGTTCGGGCTCGCGTGTTGCGCCGTCGAAATGATGCATGCGGGCGCGGCCCGTTACGACCTGGACCGGTTCGGCGTCGTGTTCCGCCCGAGCCCGCGCCAGTCGGACGTGATGATCGTCGCTGGCACGCTCTGCAACAAGATGGCGCCCGCGCTGCGCCGCGTGTACGACCAGATGGCCGAGCCGCGCTGGGTGATCTCGATGGGATCGTGCGCGAACGGCGGTGGCTACTACCACTACTCGTACTCGGTGGTTCGCGGCTGCGACCGGATCGTACCGGTCGACGTCTACGTGCCGGGCTGTCCGCCCACGGCCGAGGCGCTGGTCTACGGCGTGATCCAGCTTCAGGCGAAGATCCGCCGCACCAATACCATCGCCCGTCAATAAAGCCCCGAGCGTCCCCTCAATATGGCAAGCAAAATCGAGACCCTCAAGGCAAACCTCGAAGCCGCGCTCGGCGCGCGCGTGGTGAGCCTCACCGAAGCGATCGGTGAACTGACGCTCGTCGTGAAGGCGAGCGATTACCTCGAAGTCGCAAAGACGCTGCGCGACGATCCGAAGCTCCGTTTCGAGCAGCTGATCGACCTGTGCGGCGTCGACTACCAGACCTTCGGCGACGGCGCCTACGACGGCCCGCGTTTCGCGGCCGTGTCGCATCTGCTGTCGGTCACGAACAACTGGCGTCTGCGCCTGCGCGCATTCGCGCCGGACGACGACCTGCCGATCGTGGCATCGCTGGTCGACATCTGGACTTCCGCGAACTGGTACGAGCGCGAAGCGTTCGACCTGTACGGCATCGTGTTCGAAGGCCACCCCGACCTGCGTCGCATCCTCACCGACTACGGCTTCATCGGCCACCCGTTCCGCAAGGACTTCCCGGTGTCGGGCTACGTCGAAATGCGTTACGACCCGGAAGAGAAGCGGGTCGTGTACCAGCCGGTGACGATCGAGCCGCGCGAAATCACGCCGCGCGTGATCCGCGAGGATCGCTATGGCGGTCTGAAACATTAAGGGGGCGTCATGGCAGAAATCAAGAACTACACGCTCAACTTCGGCCCGCAGCACCCGGCAGCGCACGGCGTGCTGCGCCTCGTGCTCGAGCTCGACGGCGAAGTCATTCAGCGTGCCGATCCGCACATCGGCCTGCTGCACCGCGCGACGGAAAAGCTCGCGGAATCCAAAACTTTCATCCAGTCCGTGCCGTACATGGACCGTCTCGACTACGTGTCGATGATGGTCAACGAGCACGGCTACGTGCTCGCGATCGAAAAGCTGCTCGGCATCGAAGTGCCTGAGCGCGCCCAGTACATCCGCGTGCTGTTCGACGAGATCACGCGCGTGCTGAACCACCTGATGTGGATCGGCGCGCACGCACTCGACGTCGGCGCGATGGCGGTGTTCCTGTACGCATTCCGCGAACGCGAAGACCTGATGGACGTGTACGAAGCGGTGTCCGGTGCCCGGATGCACGCGGCGTACTACCGTCCGGGCGGCGTCTACCGCGACCTGCCTGACGCAATGCCGCAATACAAGGCGTCGAAGATTCGCAACGAAAAGGCGCTCGCGAAGATGAACGAAGCGCGCAGCGGCTCGGTGCTCGACTTCATCGACGACTTCTTCACGCGCTTTCCGAAGTGCGTCGACGAATACGAAACGCTGCTCACCGACAACCGGATCTGGAAGCAGCGTCTGGTCGGGATCGGCGTGGTCAGCCCGGAACGTGCGCTGCAGATGGGCCTGACGGGCCCGATGCTGCGCGGCTCGGGCATCGCCTGGGACCTGCGCAAGAAGCAGCCGTACGAAGTGTACGATCGCATGGATTTCGACGTGCCGGTCGGCGTGAATGGCGATTGCTACGACCGCTACCTGGTTCGCGTCGAAGAAATGCGCCAGTCGATCCGTATCGCGAAACAGTGTATTGAGTGGCTCCGCAAGAATCCGGGCCCGGTGATGACCGACAATCACAAGGTTGCACCGCCGTCGCGCGTCGGCATGAAGACCAACATGGAAGACTTGATTCACCACTTCAAGCTCTTCACCGAAGGTTTCCATGTGCCGGAAGGCGAAGCGTACGCGGCGGTCGAGCATCCGAAGGGTGAGTTCGGCATCTACCTCGTGTCGGACGGCGCCAACAAGCCGTATCGCCTCAAGATTCGCGCACCGGGTTTCGCGCACCTGGCGTCGCTCGACGAAATGGCGCGCGGTCACATGATCGCCGACGCCGTCACGATCATCGGTACGCAGGACATCGTGTTCGGCGAAATCGATCGTTAATGGTTGCGCCGCCCGTTTGTCGCGGGCGGCGAGCGGTAAGTCACACGCGAAGTCACATGCTGCATGCGCTGAACCGGCGCGGCTTCGCAAGCTGTCAACAGAGTGAGCGCCAGGTCTGCCGTCCATGCACCCCAGTGTGCGGCAGGTTGTTCGTTCGGTAGGAATTGAAAGAGTCGTGTCTGAAAATGATCTCAGCTGAAGGCCTGAAGGAAATCGATCGAGCGTTGACGAAGTATCCCGCCGATCAGAAACAGTCCGCCGTGATGTCGGCGTTGGCCGTTGCTCAGGAAGAGCACGGCTGGCTGTCGCCCGAACTGATGCAGTTCGTTGCGGACTATCTCGGCATGCCGGCCGTTGCCGTGCAGGAAGTCGCGACGTTCTACACGATGTACGAGCTCAACCCGGTCGGCAAGCACAAGATCACGCTCTGCACGAACCTGCCGTGCCAGCTTGGCCCGCACGGCGGCGCGGAAGCGACTGCCGACTACCTGAAACAGAAGCTGGGCATCGGCTTCGGCGAAACCACGCCTGACGGCAAGTTCACGCTGAAGGAAGGCGAATGCATGGGCTCGTGCGGCGATGCGCCGGTGCTGCTGGTGAACAATCACAGAATGTGCAGCTTCATGAGCCGCGAGAAGATCGACCAGCTGCTTGAGGAGCTCTCGAAATGACGTCCCTCCACGACCGTCACATCAAACCGCTGATCCTCGCTGGTCTGAACGGCGAGAACTGGCATCTCGAAGATTACGTCGCGCGCGGCGGCTACAAGCAGCTGCGCCGCATTCTCGAAGAAAAGATTCCGCCCGAGCAGGTGATCGCCGACGTCAAGGCGTCGGGCCTGCGCGGCCGCGGCGGTGCGGGTTTTCCGACCGGCCTGAAGTGGAGCTTCATGCCGCGCCAGTTCCCGGGGCAGAAGTACCTCGTCTGCAACTCGGACGAAGGCGAGCCGGGTACGTTCAAGGATCGCGACATCCTGCGCTGGAACCCGCACGCGCTGATCGAAGGCATGGCCATCGGCGCGTACGCGATGGGCATCACCGTCGGCTACAACTACATTCACGGCGAAATCTTCGAAGTGTATCGACGCTTCGAGGCCGCGCTCGATGAAGCGCGTGCAGCGGGTTTCCTCGGCGACAACATCATGGGCTCGGAATTCTCGTTCCAGCTGCACGCGCACCACGGTTACGGCGCGTACATCTGCGGCGAGGAAACGGCGCTGCTCGAATCGCTCGAAGGCAAGAAGGGCCAGCCGCGCTTCAAGCCGCCGTTCCCGGCGAGCTTCGGCGTGTACGGCAAGCCGACCACGATCAACAACACCGAGACGTTCGCCGCGGTGCCGTTCCTGCTGTCCATCGGGCCGCAGAATTACCTCGAGATCGGCAAGCCGAACAACGGCGGCACGAAGATTTTCTCGGTGTCGGGCGACGTCGAGCGTCCGGGCAACTACGAAGTGCCGCTCGGCACGCCGTTCGCGACGCTGATGGAGCTCGCCGGCGGGATGCGCGGCGGCAAGAAGATCAAGGCCGTGATTCCGGGCGGGTCGTCGGCACCGGTGATCCCGGGCGACATCATGATGCAGACGGATCTCGACTACGATTCGATCGCGAAGGCGGGCTCGATGCTCGGTTCCGGCGCGGTGATCGTGATGGACGAGACGCGCTGCATGGTGCGCTCGCTGCTGCGCCTGTCGTACTTCTACTACGAGGAATCGTGCGGCCAGTGCACGCCGTGTCGTGAAGGCACCGGCTGGCTGTATCGCGTCGTGAACCGTATCGAGCACGGCGAAGGGCGCCAGGAAGATCTGGATCTGCTGAACTCGGTGGCCGAGAACATCATGGGCCGCACGATCTGTGCGCTCGGCGATGCGGCGGCGATGCCGGTACGCGGGATGCTCAAGCACTACTGGGACGAATTCGCGTACCACGTCGAGCACAAGCACTGCATGGTCGGCGGCCACGCGCACGCGGCGGCGGCCTGAAGCGAACCCGGTTGCGGAATTTGAGCGCACGGTCGGGCGAAGGCGCGAACGGGCGGAAATAGGTTAAGGACCATTCACCATCATGGTTGAACTTGAAATAGACGGCAAGAAGGTCGAGGTGCCCGAAGGCAGCATGGTGATCCAGGCTGCGCACAAGGCGGATACGTACATTCCTCACTTCTGCTATCACAAGAAACTGTCGGTTGCGGCCAACTGCCGGATGTGTCTCGTCGAAGTCGAGAAGATGCCGAAGGCCGTGCCTGCCTGTGCGACTCCCGTGTCGGCCGGCATGATCGTCCATACGCAATCCGACAAGGCCGTGAAGGCGCAGCAGTCGGTGATGGAATTCCTCCTCATCAACCACCCGCTCGACTGCCCGATCTGCGATCAGGGCGGCGAATGCCAGCTGCAGGATCTGGCGGTCGGCTACGGCAAGTCGTCGTCGCGCTACTCGGAAGAAAAGCGCGTGGTGTTCCACAAGAACGTGGGCCCGCTGATCTCGATGGAAGAGATGTCGCGCTGCATCCACTGCACGCGCTGCGTCCGCTTCGGCCAGGAAATCGCCGGCGTGATGGAGTTCGGCATGCTGGGCCGCGGCGAGCACTCGGAAATCACGACGTTCGTCGGCAAGACGGTCGATTCCGAAATGTCGGGCAACATGATCGACCTGTGCCCGGTCGGCGCGCTGACCAGCAAGCCGTTCCGCTACAGCGCCCGTACGTGGGAACTGTCGCGCCGCAAGTCGGTGAGCCCGCACGATTCCGTCGGCGCGAACCTTGTCGTGCAGGTGAAGAACAACCGCGTGATGCGCGTGCTGCCGTTCGAGAACGAAGCGATCAACGAATGCTGGATCTCGGACAAGGACCGCTTCTCGTATGAAGGCCTCAACAGCGAAGAGCGCCTGACGAAGCCGATGCTGAAGCAGGGCGGCCAGTGGATCGAAACCGACTGGCAGACCGCGCTCGAATACGTCGCGAAGGGCCTGAAGGGCATCGCCGCGGATCACGGCGCGAACGCGCTGGCGATGCTCGCGAGCGCGCACAGCACCGCCGAAGAGCTGTTCCTCGTGAAGCAGCTCGCCAACGAACTGAAGACGCCGAACGTCGATTTCCGTCTGCGTCAGCAGGATTTCTCGGCGCCGGTCCAGGGCGCACCGTGGCTCGGCATGCCGATCGCCGACCTGTCGAACGTGGATGCCGCGTTCGTCGTCGGTTCGTTCCTGCGCCGCGACCACCCGCTGTTTGCCGCCCGCCTGCGTCAGGCCGCGAAGAACGGCGCGAAGCTGCACTTCCTGCACGCGACCGGTGACGATGCACTGATCCCGACCGCGCAGCGCATCGTTGCCGCGCCGTCGGCATGGCTCGACCAGCTGGCCGGCATCGCTGCCGCGGTCGCGCAACTGCGCGGCGTCGCGCTGCCCGACGCGCTGGCAGGCGTCACCGCATCGCCGGCCGCGCAGGCTGTCGCCCAGTCGCTCGCGAACGGCGAACGCCGTGCGGTGCTGCTCGGCAACGTCGCGGTCCGCCATCCGGAATTCGCGAAGCTGCACGCCGTCGCCAAGTGGATCGCCGACAACACCGGCGCCACGTTCGGCTTCCTGACGGAAGCGGCGAACACGGTCGGCGCGCACGTCGTCGGCGCACTGCCGGGCGAAGGCGGCCTGAACGCACGTGAAGCGTTCGCGCAGCCGCGCAAGGGCTACATGCTGCTGAACGTCGAGCCGGAATTCGACACCGCTGATCCGGCACAGGCACTGGCCGCGCTGAACCAGGCGGAAATGGTCGTCGTGATGTCGCCGTTCAAGCACGGCCTCGACTACGCCGACGTGCTGCTGCCGGTCGCGCCGTTCACGGAAACGGCCGGCACGTACGTGAATGCGGAAGGCACCGTGCAGAGCTTCAACGGCGTCGTGCGCCCGCTCGGCGACACGCGTCCGGGCTGGAAGGTGCTGCGCGTGCTCGGCAGCCTGCTCGGCCTGCCGAACTTCGAATACGAGACCGCGGAAGAAGTGCGTCTCGCTGCGCTCGGCGACGCCGGCGTCGCGGGCCGCCTGTCGAACCAGACGTCGGTCGCGCCGGTGCGCGCCGCCGCGAATGCCGCGAACGGCGGCTTCGAGCGCCTGGCCGATGTGCCGATCTATCACGCCGACGCGCTCGTGCGCCGCGCAGGTGCGCTGCACCTGACGGCCGCCGCGAAGGCGGCGAATGCCGCAGCCCTGCCGGCCGCGCTGTTCGACAAGCTGGGCTTGAAGGAAGGCGACGCGGTGCGCGTGCGCCAGGGCGAGCGTGCGGTGCAGTTGCCGGCCGTGCGCGACGCGAATCTTGCGGAGACGGTCGTTCGCGTGTCGGCGGCAACGCCTGCCGGCGCAGCGCTCGGCAGCCTGTCCGGTGAACTGGTGGTGGAGAAGGCGTAAATGAGCTTGTTCGATACGATCAACGCGGGCGGGTCCCAGCTTCTCGGCTTCGCATGGCCGACGGTGTGGGCAGTCGTGCGCATCCTCGTCGTCTCCGTCGTCATCCTGCTGTGCGTCGCGTACCTGATTCTGTGGGAACGCAAGCTGATCGGCTGGATGCACGTGCGTCTCGGCCCGAACCGCGTCGGCCCCGGCGGCCTGCTGCAGCCGATCGCCGACGTGCTGAAGCTGCTGCTGAAGGAAGTCATTCAGCCGAGCGCCGCCAGCCGCTGGCTGTACCTGATCGCGCCGGTGATGACCGTCGTGCCGGCGTTCGCCGTGTGGGCAGTGATCCCGTTCCAGGCCGAAGCGGTCCTCGCGAACGTGAACGCGGGCCTGCTGTACGCGATGGCGATCTCGTCGATCGGCGTGTACGCGGTGATTCTCGCGGGCTGGGCATCGAACTCGAAGTACGCGTTCCTCGGCGCGATGCGCGCCGCGGCACAGATGGTGTCGTACGAAATCTCGATGGGCTTCGCGCTGGTGCTGGTGCTGATGACGGCCGGCAGCCTGAACCTGTCGGAAATCGTGGGTTCGCAACAGCACGGTTTCTTCGCCGGCCACGGCGTGAACTTCCTGTCGTGGAACTGGCTGCCGCTGCTGCCGGCGTTCGTCGTCTACTTCATTTCGGGCATCGCCGAAACGAACCGCCACCCGTTCGACGTGGTGGAAGGGGAGTCGGAAATCGTTGCCGGTCACATGATCGATTACTCGGGCATGGCGTTCGCGCTGTTCTTCCTCGCCGAGTACATCAACATGATCGTGATCTCGGCGCTGGCTGCGACGCTGTTCCTCGGTGGCTGGGACGCACCGTTCGAATTCCTGTCGTTCATCCCGGGCATCTTCTGGCTGGTGCTGAAGGTCTTCGCACTGCTGTCGGTGTTCATCTGGGTCCGCGCGACGTTCCCGCGCTACCGTTACGACCAGATCATGCGTCTGGGCTGGAAGGTGTTCCTGCCCGTCACGGTGATCTGGGTGGTCGTGGTCGGCTGCTGGATGATGTCGCCGCTGAACATCTGGGTGAAGTAAGGACGAAATCATGACGGCTATCCAACACTTCTTTAAGACCTTCTTCCTGACCGAGCTGCTGAAGGGGCTCGCGCTGACCGGTCGTTACACGTTCAAGCGCAAGTTCACCGTGCAGTTCCCGGAAGAGAAGACCCCGATTTCGCCGCGCTTCCGCGGGCTGCATGCGCTGCGCCGCTATGAAAACGGCGAAGAGCGCTGCATCGCGTGCAAGCTCTGCGAGGCCGTGTGCCCCGCGATGGCGATCACGATCGAATCGGAAACGCGCGCGGACAACACGCGCCGCACGACGCGCTACGACATCGACCTGACGAAGTGCATCTTCTGCGGTTTCTGCGAAGAGAGCTGCCCGGTCGATTCGATCGTCGAGACGCAGATTCTCGAGTACCACGGCGAAAAGCGCGGCGACCTGTATTTCACGAAGGAAATGCTGCTCGCGGTGGGCGATCGCTACGAGAAGGACATCGCCGCGGCGAAGGCTGCCGACGCGCCGTATCGTTGATTGTGTTTGCAGTGCCGGCCCGAAGCCTGGGCCGAGCCGCCGCGACGGGTGCGGGCGTCCCGCAAGCCGCGCCTGACTATGGCCTAACGATGAACCGGTAATCATGGAATTCACGACCGTACTGTTCTACATCTTCGCGCTGCTCCTGGTGGTATCAGGGCTGAAGGTGATCACTTCGCGCAACCCGGTGGCGTCTGCGCTTTTCCTTGTGCTGGCGTTCTTCAACGCCGCCGCGATCTGGATGCTGCTGGAAGCGGAGTTCCTCGCGATCCTGCTGGTGCTGGTCTACGTGGGCGCCGTGATGGTGCTGTTCCTGTTCGTCGTGATGATGCTGGACATCAACATCGACTACCTGCGACGCGACTTCAAGCGCTTCGTCCCGATGGCGACCGTGGTCGGCGCGATCATCGTGATCGAAACCGCGCTGATCCTGTGGCGCGGTTACGGCGACACGCAGACGGTGCACGCGATGGCGACGGGCGAGATGGCCAACTGGTCGAACACGCGACTGATCGGCAAGGTGATCTACACCGACTACATCTTCGCGTTTGAAATCGCCGGCCTCGTGCTGCTGGTCGCGATCATCGCCGCGATCGGGCTGACCGAGCGCAAGGGCAAGGACAGCAAGCGCCAGCGCGTGTCGGATCAGGTCAAGGTGCGCCGCAACGACCGTGTGCGCCTCGTGAAGATGGAAGCGGACAAGCCGCAGCCGGAAACGGCGCAGAGCGAAGCCGGTTCGGGCACCAACGGCTAAGCGGAGGAAAGGAAAACCATGCTGACTCTTGCTCATTACCTCGTGCTCGGCGCGATCCTCTTTGCGATCGCGATCGTCGGGATCTTCCTGAACCGCCGCAACGTCATCATCATCCTGATGTCGATCGAACTGATGCTGCTGGCGGTGAATACCAACTTCGTCGCGTTCTCGCACTACCTCGGCGATGTGCACGGCCAGATCTTCGTGTTCTTCGTGCTGACGGTCGCCGCAGCGGAAGCCGCGATCGGCCTCGCGATTCTGGTGACCCTGTTCCGTAAGCTCGACACGATCAATGTCGAGGATCTCGATCAGCTCAAAGGTTAATTTCAGGCAACGCTGTTATGTCAACGACACTCAATGAAAACCTGCTGCTGGCGATTCCGCTCGCTCCGCTGGCCGGCTCGCTGATTGCGGGGCTGTTCGGGAACGCAGTCGGGCGCAAGGGCGCACACCGGATCACGATCCTCGGCGTAATGATCGCGTTCCTCCTGTCGGCGAAAGTCTTCTTCGACGTGATGGGCGGCGCAAGCTTCAACGCGACCGTCTACGAATGGATGAACGTCGGCTCGCTGAAGCTCGAAGTCGGCTTCCTCGTCGATTCGCTGACCGCGATGATGATGGTCGTCGTGACCTTCGTCTCGCTGATGGTGCACGTGTACACGATCGGCTACATGGCGGAAGAAGACGGCTACCAGCGCTTCTTCTCGTACATCTCGCTGTTCACGTTCTCGATGCTGATGCTCGTGATGAGCAACAACTTCCTGCAGCTGTTCTTCGGCTGGGAAGCGGTGGGTCTGGTGTCGTACCTGCTGATCGGCTTCTACTTCACGCGTGAGAGCGCGATCTACGCGAACATGAAGGCGTTCCTCGTGAACCGCGTGGGCGACTTCGGCTTCCTGCTCGGCATCGGCCTGCTGCTCGCATTCGCCGGCTCGATGAACTACGGCGAAGTGTTCGCGAAGCGCGCGGAACTCGCGAGCCTGCACTTCCCGGGCACCGACTGGGGCCTGCTGACCGTGGCCTGTATCTGCCTGTTCATCGGCGCGATGGGTAAGTCGGCACAGTTCCCGCTGCACGTGTGGCTGCCGGACTCGATGGAAGGCCCGACCCCGATCTCGGCGCTGATTCACGCGGCGACGATGGTGACGGCCGGCATCTTCATGGTGTCGCGCATGTCGCCGCTGTTCGAGCTGTCGGACACCGCGCTGTCGTTCGTCACGGTGATCGGCGCGATCACGGCGCTGTTCATGGGCTTCCTCGGGATCATCCAGAACGACATCAAGCGGGTGGTCGCCTATTCGACGCTGTCGCAGCTCGGCTACATGACGGTCGCGCTCGGCGTGTCCGCGTACCCGGTCGCGCTGTTCCACCTGATGACGCACGCGTTCTTCAAGGCGCTGCTGTTCCTCGGCGCCGGCTCGGTCATCATGGGCATGCACCACGACCAGGACATCCGCAACATGGGCGGCCTGCGCAAGTACATGCCGATCACGTGGATCACGTCGCTCATCGGTTCGCTCGCGCTGATCGGTACGCCGTTCTTCTCGGGCTTCTACTCGAAGGACTCGATCATCGACGCGGTGAAGCTTTCGCACCTGCCGGGTTCGGGCTTCGCGTACTTCGCGGTCGTCGCGAGCGTGTTCGTCACGGCGCTGTACTCGTTCCGCATGTATTTCCTGGTGTTCCACGGTGAAGAGCGCTTCCGCAAGCCGAAGCATCCGGAATCGCCGATGGGCATGGCGGCCGCGCACGGCCACGACGACCACGGTCATGGCCATGGTCATGACGACCACGCGCACGAGCCGCACGAGACCCCGTGGGTCGTGTGGGTGCCGCTGGTCCTGCTGGCGATCCCGTCGGTGATCATCGGTGCAATCGCGGTCGGCCCGATGCTGTTCGGCGACTTCTTCCAGCACGGCGTTGCATTCGACAAGGTGATCTTCATCGGTGAAAACCACCCGGCGCTGGCCGAGATGGCCGAGGAGTTCCACGGCTGGGTGGGCATGGGCCTGCACTCGGTGTCGGGTCTGCCGGTCTGGCTCGCGCTCGCCGGTGTCGTTGTCGCCTGGTTCCTGTACCTGAAGCGTCCGGATCTGCCGGCGTCGATCCGCCGCGCGTTCGGCCCGATCTACACGCTGCTGGACAACAAGTACTACATGGACAAGATCAACGAAGTGGTGTTCGCCCGTGGTTCGGTGGCGATCGGCCGCGGCCTGTGGAAGGAAGGTGACGTCGTCGTGATCGACGGCCTCGTCAACGGCAGCGCCCGGTTCATCGGCTGGTTCGCCAGCGTGATCCGCTTCCTCCAATCCGGTTACATCTATCACTACGCGTTCGCCATGATCATCGGCATGCTGGGGCTCCTGACCCTGTTTGTAACGCTCGGCGGCAAATAAGGCGGGGGGACAACTTAATGCACGCTTTTCCGATTCTCAGTACCGCGATCTGGCTGCCGATCGTTTTCGGCCTCCTCGTGCTTGCGGTGGGTAATGACAAAAATCCGGGGACGGCCCGCTGGATCGCGCTGATCGGTTCGCTGCTCGGCCTTGCGGTCACGATCCCGCTGATCACGGGCTTCGATTCGAGCACGGCTGCGCTGCAGTTCGTCGAGAAGTCGACCTGGATCGAGCGCTTCGACATCGCGTATCACCTCGGCGTCGACGGCATCTCGATGTGGTTCGTCGTGCTGACCGCGCTGATTACGGTGATCGTCGTGATCGCCGCATGGGAAGTCATCACCGAGAACGTCGCGCAGTACCTCGCGGCGTTCCTGATCCTGTCCGGGATCATGATCGGCGTCTTCTCGGCGGCCGACGGCCTGCTGTTCTACGTGTTCTTCGAAGCGACCCTGATCCCGATGTACATCATCATCGGCGTGTGGGGCGGCCCGAACCGCGTGTATGCGGCATTCAAGTTCTTCCTGTACACGCTGGCCGGCTCGCTGCTGATGCTGGTCGCGCTGATCTACCTGTACACGGAAACGCATTCGTTCGACCTCGCGACGTGGCAGAACGCCAAGATCGCGATGACGCCGCAGATCCTGCTGTTCATCGCGTTCTTCCTCGCGTTCGCGGTGAAGGTGCCGATGTGGCCGGTGCACACGTGGCTGCCGGACGCGCACGTGGAAGCGCCGACGGGCGGCTCGGTCGTGCTGGCCGCGATCATGCTGAAGCTCGGCGCGTACGGTTTCCTGCGCTTCTCGCTGCCGATCACGCCTGACGCGAGCCACTTCCTGGCCCCCGTCGTGATCACGCTGTCGCTGATCGCGGTGATCTACATCGGCCTCGTCGCGATGGTGCAGGCCGACATGAAGAAGCTGGTCGCGTATTCGTCGATCGCGCACATGGGCTTCGTCACGCTCGGCTTCTTCATCTTCAACCAGCTCGGCGTCGAAGGCGCGATCATCCAGATGATCTCGCACGGCTTCGTGTCGGGCGCGATGTTCCTCTGCATCGGCGTGCTGTACGACCGCGTGCACTCGCGCCAGATCGCCGATTACGGTGGCGTCGTCAACGTGATGCCGAAGTTTGCGGCGTTCGCGATGCTGTTCTCGATGGCCAACTGCGGCCTGCCGGGCACGTCGGGTTTCGTCGGCGAGTTCATGGTGATTCTCGCGGCCGTCCAGTACAACTTCTGGATCGCATTCGGCGCGGCGTTCACGCTGATCCTCGGCGCTGCTTACACGCTGTGGATGTACAAGCGCGTGTATTTCGGCGCGGTGGCGAACGACCACGTTGCCAAGCTGAAGGACATCGGCCGTCGCGAATTCCTGATGCTGGCCGTGCTCGCCGCGTTCACGCTGCTGATGGGCCTGTATCCGAAGCCTTTCACCGACGTGATGCACGTTTCCGTGGAAAACCTCCTCTCCCATGTCGCGCAGTCCAAGCTGCCGCTGGCGCAGTAATCGCGAGCGGAGGAAATCAAGATCATGAACGCTCCTATGAATGTCCTGTTGCCTGACGCGCTGGTGATGGCCGCCATCGTCGTCGCATGGCTGAACGACACCTTTACCGGTGCTTCCGGCCGCCGCCTGACTTACCTGATCGCGGTTGTTTCGTCGGTCGTCGCCGGCGTGTGGTTCGCGGTGCAGGCACTCGACCCGCAGCAGTACTACTTCTTCTCGAAGATGGTCGTCGTCGACTCGTTCGCGAGCACGATGAAGGCCGTCGTGTCGTTCGGTTTCGCGGTCTCGCTCGTCTATTCGCGCAAGTACCTCGAGGATCGCGACATGTTCCGCGGCGACGTGTTCCTGCTCGGCATGTTCTCGCTGCTCGGCCAACTGGTCATGGTGTCGGGCAACAACTTCCTGACGCTGTACCTCGGTCTCGAACTGATGTCGCTGTCGCTGTACGCAGTCATCGCACTGCGCCGCGACGCCGCGCAGTCGAGCGAAGCCGCGATGAAGTATTACGTGCTGGGCGCGCTCGCATCGGGCTTCGTGCTGTACGGCATCTCGATGCTGTACGGCGCGACCGGCTCGCTCGAGCTGGGCGAGGTGTACAAGGCGGTCGGCGGCAACACCGACGCAGCCGTGCTGATGTTCGGCGTGGTCTTCATCGTCGCCGGTATCGCGTTCAAGCTCGGCGCCGTGCCGTTCCACATGTGGGTGCCGGACGTCTACCAGGGCGCACCGACCGCGATGACGCTGTTCGTCGGCGGCGGCCCGAAGGTTGCCGCGTTCGCGTGGGGCCTGCGCTTCCTGGTGATGGGCCTGCTGCCGCTCGCGCAGAACTGGCAGACCGCGCTCGTGATCCTCGCCGCGCTGTCGCTGATCGTCGGCAACATCACCGGTATCGTCCAGCGCAACATCAAGCGGATGCTCGCGTACTCGGCGATCTCGAACATGGGCTTCGTGCTGCTCGGCCTGCTCGCAGGCATCGTGAAGGGCGACGCGTCGGCGCCAGCGAATGCATACAGCTCGGCGATGTTCTACGCGATCGTCTACCTGATCACGACGCTCGGCTCGTTCGGCGTGGTGATGCTGCTCGCACGCCGCGATTTCGAAGCCGACACGATCGACGACTTCAAGGGCCTCAACAAGCGCAGCCCGGTGTTCGCGTTCGTGATGATGGTCATGATGTTCTCGCTGGCAGGCATCCCGCCGACCGTCGGCTTCTACGCGAAGCTCGCCGTACTCGAGGCGACCGTCAACGCGGGCCTCACGTGGCTGGCCGTGCTGGCCGTGATCACGTCGCTGTTCGGCGCGTTCTACTACCTGCGCATCGTGAAGCTGATGTACTTCGATGCACCGCAGGATGCAACGCCGATCACCGGTGATTTCTGCAAGCGCACGATCCTCGTGCTGAACGGTTTGGCGGTCGTCGTGCTCGGCCTGATCCCGAGCCCGCTGCTGACGGCCTGCCTGCAGGCAATTCGCCACACGCTGCCGCTGTAATGTCGGCAGCCGGCTGGTTTATCGTGCTGTTGGCGTTCGTCTGCGCCAACCTGCCGTTCCTGAACCAACGCCTCTTCGCCGTCGTGCCGTTCGGCGCGACGAAGAAGGGCGGGTGGGTGCGGATCGGCGAGCTGATCGTGCTGTACTTCATCGTTGGCGCGCTCGGCTTCTGGCTCGAGTCGCGCGCCGGCAACCGCTTCGAACAGGGCTGGCAGTTCTACGCGATCACGTTCAGTCTTTTCGTCGTGTTCGCGTTTCCCGGCTTCACGTTCCAGTATCTCGTCAAACGACGCTGACGGCTTCGGCCGTCGCGCTCATTCCCGGAGCCGCCGATGGCCGAACTACCCAATCACGACGCCGCACTGACCGAAACCTGCCTCGAGAGCGAGGCGATTTTCGACGGCGCGTTCCTCAAGCTCAAGCGCGATATCGTCCGCCTGCCGGATGGCAAGAAGGCCACGCGCGAATACGTCCAGCATCCGGGCGCGGTGATGGTGATCCCGCTGTTCGACGACGGCCGCGTGCTGATGGAAAACCAGTTTCGCTACCCGATCGGCAAGGTGATGGCCGAATTCCCGGCCGGCAAACTCGACCCGAACGAAGGCGCGCTCGCCTGCGCGGTGCGCGAACTGCGCGAGGAAACGGGTTACACCGCACGCGAGTACGTGTTCCTGACCCGCATTCATCCGATCATTTCCTACTCGACCGAATTCATCGACCTGTACCTGGCGCGCGGGCTGACGGCCGGCGAGCGCAAGCTCGATGAGGGCGAATTCCTCGAGACCTTCACCGCGACGCAGGCCGATTTGCAGGAATGGGTGCGCACGGGCCAGATTTCCGACGTAAAGACGATCATCGGTACGATGTGGCTCGACAAGGTGCTGTCCGGTACGTGGCCGCTCGGGCCGGTCCTGACGCCCTGAGTGCGGCGTCAGCGGCGGCTGGGGCGCCGCGTTACAATCCGGTGACGCGACGCCTCCACGTTGCGCGATCGGTAATTAGCACGGTCGTTCACAAAACCGCTTTTTGCGCTACACTCGCCACACGCCCTGATTCAGCATGAAGGTCCTCGATTTGCAGTGCCCGCACGGTCATCGGTTCGAAGGCTGGTTCGCTTCCGCCGATGAATTCGAAGCGCAGTTGTCCCGCAAGCTGGTCGAATGCCCGGTGTGCGGAACGACCGAGGTCAACCGTCTGCCGTCGGCGCCGCGCCTGAATCTGTCGGGTGCGACGCAGGCACAGCCGGCCGATCCGCGCGCAATGCAGGCGCAGGTGATGCGTGCACTGCGCGAGTTGCTGGAGAAAACCGAGAATGTGGGCGAGCGCTTCGCCGAGGAAGCGCGGCGCATCCATTACAACGAGGCGCCGGCACGCAGCATTCGCGGTGTCACGACGCCCGAAGATGCGCAATCCTTGGCCGAAGAAGGCATCGACGTGATGCCGCTGCCGATTCCTGCCGCGCTGAAAGAACCGCTGCAATGACGTATGCAGTGGGTCCTTGCCGGGCTGGACGGCCGCGGCCTGCGTCTGCATGGGACCGGAGTAAGTGTTGAAGCACTACCTCCGGTCGACAGGAGACACTGCGCATGGATCTGGATTATTCCCCCGCCGACGACGCGTTCCGCGTCGACGTTCGCGCCTGGCTCGAGGCCAACCTGCCTCACGCACTGCGCGCCAAAGTACTCGATCACAAACGACTCGACCGCGAGGATTTCGCGAGCTGGCACCGGATTCTTGGCCAGCGCGGCTGGTCCGCGCCCGCCTGGCCGGTTGAATACGGCGGGCCGGGCTGGAACGCGACGCAACGGCACATCTGGGATGAGGAGTGCGCGCGGATCGGTGCACCGACCGTGCTGCCGTTCGGCGTATCGATGGTCGCGCCGGTGTTGATGAAATACGGCAGCGAAGCGCAGAAGCGTCATTATCTGCCGCGGATTCTCGACGGCTCGGACTGGTGGTGCCAGGGCTATTCGGAGCCGGGTTCGGGATCCGACCTCGCATCGTTGCGCACGCGCGCCGAGCGCCAAGGCGATCACTACGTCGTCAATGGCCAGAAGACCTGGACGACGCTCGGCCAGTACGCCGACATGATGTTCTGCCTCGTGCGCACCGATCCGGCCGCGAAGAAGCAGGAGGGCATCTCGTTCCTGCTGATCGACATGAAGACGCCCGGCATCACGGTGCGGCCGATCGTCATGCTCGACGAGGACCACGAGGTCAACGAGGTGTTCTTCGAGGATGTGAAGGTTCCGGTCGAGAATCTCGTCGGCGACGAGAATCGCGGCTGGACCTACGCGAAATACCTGCTTGGCCATGAGCGCACCGGCATCGCGCGCGTCGGCGCGTCGAAGCGCGAGCTCGCGTTCCTGAAGCGCGTGGCGTCGAACCAGCGCAAGAACGGCAAGCCGTTGCTTGCCGATCCCGTGTTCGCCGCCAAGGTCGCGGCGCTCGAGGTCGAGCTGATGGCGCTCGAGGTGACGGTGCTGCGCGTCGTCAGCCGCGAGACGAGCGGGAAGGGGCCGGGCCCCGAGGCGTCCATGCTGAAGATCAAGGGCACGGAAGTGCAGCAGGCGCTCACCGAGCTGATGGTCGACGCGATCGGCCCGCTCGCCGCACCGTTCGACGTTCCGTTCCTCGACGGCCAGCGCGAGCACAGCATCGCCGGCGACGACGACGCGGCGCCGCTGGCCGCGTACTACTTCAACTACCGGAAGACGTCGATCTACGGCGGTTCGAACGAGATCCAGAAGAACATCATCGCGCAGATGATTCTGGGGCTGTGATCAGGGAACGGAGACAACCATGGATTTCAGCTTTACCGATGAGCAGCAGCAGTTCGCCGACGCGCTGCGCCGGTATCTCGGCGAGCAATACGGTTTCGACGCACGTCAGGCCATCGTGCGCAGCGACGCGGGCGTGTCGGACACGCAATGGAGTGCGTTCGCCGAGCTTGGGTTGACCGCGCTGCCCGTGCCGGACGCACAGGGCGGCTTCGGCGGCGGCCCGGTCGACATGCTGGTCGTGATGCAGGAACTCGGCCGCGCGCTCGTGATCGAGCCGTACTGGGCAACGGCGGTGGGTGTCGAGGCCTTGCGCATCGCCGGCTCCGGCGCCGGTGAGGATGCCGCGCTGCTGGAGGCGGTCGCGCAGGGGCAGAAACGTGTTGCGGTTGCTTTCCACGAGCCGCATGCGCGCTACGACCTGTTCGAACTCGATACGCATGCGCGCGAGCAGGGCGGCACGTACCGCCTGACGGGCACGAAGTCGGTCGTTCAGCATGGCGCGCAGGCGCATGCGTGGATCGTGCCTGCGCGCGTCGACGACGGCGGCATCGGCCTGTTCGTCGTCGAACGGGATGCCGCGAATGCGAAGGTGGCCGACTACCGGACGATCGACGGCCAGCGTGCCGCGACGATCGGTTTCAATGAAACGCCGGCGCGACTGCTGACGGGCGGGGCGCGCGACGCCGCCGCCTTCGAGCAAGTTGCCGATTACGCGACGTTCCTGCTGTGCGCGGAGGCGGTCGGCGCGCTCGACGAACTGAACCGCGCCACGGTCGAATACACGAAGACGCGCGAACAGTTCGGCATGCCGATCGCGCGTTTCCAGGCACTGCAGCACCGGATGGTCGACATGCTGATCCATGCCGAGCAGGCACGTTCGCTGACCTACCTGGCAGCCGTGCGCTACGCGAGTGGCGATGCCGACGCGCGGCGCAAGGCGGTGTCGGCCGCGAAAGCGCGTGTCGGCGCCGCCGCGCGTTTCGTCGGCCAGCAGGCCGTTCAACTGCACGGCGGCATGGGCGTGACCAACGAGGTCGCCGCTGCGCACCTGTTCAAGCGGCTGACGATCATCGAGACGACGCTCGGCGACACCGATCATCATCTTGCGCGCATCGCGGCACTGCCCGATTTCGCGCAGGCCGACGCGGCATGACGGCGACGCGCGAGCGCGCCAGACAAGGAGACATCTAGTGGGCATCAGTTACGAAGACCTGGTGGTCGGCAGCACCACCGAAGTGGGCCGTTACACGTTCGAACCCGACGACATCAAGACGTTCGCGCAACGCTACGATCCGCAGCCGTTCCATCTCGACGAAGAAGCCGGGAAGGCATCGCATTTCGGCGGGCTTGTCGCGAGCGGCTGGCATACGTGTTCGGTGTTCATGAGCCTGCTCGTCAAGAAGCTCGGCCAGGACTCGACCAGCATGGGCTCGCCGGGCATCGACTCGATCCGCTGGCTCAAGCCGGTGCGTGCGGGCGATACGATCACGATGTACCAGAAGGTCCACGACAAGCGCGTGTCGGAGAGCAAGCCCGACCGCGGCATCGTGTCGACGGAATGGGTCGGCGTGAACGAGGCCGGCGAGACGGTGATTACCGTGCACACGAAAGTGATCTTCGGGCTGCGCCATCCGGGAGGCGTGCAGGCATGACGGAGATGACGTTGCCGCTGATCGCGTCGGCGCAGGCGCTGCAGGCACGTGTCGGCGCGGAGCCGCTCACGAGCGGCTGGATCGCGATCGACCAGCATCGCGTCGACGGGTTTGCCGACGCGACCGGCGATCATCAATGGATTCACGTCGATCCCGAGCGCGCGCGACGCGAGTCGCCGTTCGGCGGACCGATCGCCCACGGGTTCCTGACGCTGTCGCTGATTCCGGCGTTGATGACCGACGCGATGCGTTTCGAGCAGAAGATGGGCGTGAACTATGGACTGAACCGCGTGCGGTTCCTGAAGCCGGTGCCGGTCGGCGCGCGCGTGCGTGCGCTGTTTGCGGTAAAGGAAACCGCCGAGGCCGCGCGGAACGGCGTGCAGGTGACGTGGTCGGTGACGATGCAGGTCGAGCGTCCCGATGCGCCGCAGCCGGTTTGCGCGGCGGAATTCATCACGCTGCATTACTTCTGAAGCGGGGAGCGGCATGCACGGATGCCGCTCCGCCCGTCACTTGCGTGTCAGTGCTTCGCGTATTGCGTTGCGCCGAACAGCACCTCGCGTGCCTTGTCGTCCTGCAGCGCCTTGCGCATCGACGCGAGCACTTCGACACCGCGCTGCACGGCCGGTCGTGCGGCGATCGTGTCGTACCAGCGCTTCACGTTCGGCAATTCGTCGAGCACGATGCCCTGGTTCTGCCATGAGCGCGTCCACGGGAACGTCGCAATGTCCGCGATCGTGTACGTGTCGCCCGCGAGATATTCGGATTCGCCGAGTCGCTTGTCCATCACGTTGTACAGGCGTTTCGCCTCGTTCGTGTAGCGGTTGACCGCATACTCGATCTTCTCCGGCGCATACAGGCGGAAGTGGTGCGCCTGCCCGAGCATCGGCCCGACGCCGCCCATCTGGAACATCAGCCATTCGAGCGTTGCATAGCGTGCGGCCGGATCGGTCGGCAGGAACTTGCCGGTCTTCTCCGCGAGGTAGATCAGGATCGCGCCCGATTCGAACAGCGCGATCGGCTTGCCGCCGGGGCCGTCCGGATCGACGATCGCGGGGATCTTGTTGTTCGGGCTGATCTTCAGGAATTCCGGCTTGAACTGGTCGCCTGCGCCGATATCGACCGGATGGACACGATAGGCGAGGCCCGTTTCCTCGAGCATGATGTGCACCTTGTGGCCGTTCGGGGTCGCCCAGCTATAGACGTCGATCATCGTGAACTCCTTTGTTGCGTGCGCGAAAACGGCGCTGGCAGCGCCGCGACAGGCGGTCATTAGAGCATGGATCGATGCGCGCTGCTGGCGACGCAAACGTGCGTGCCGATACGGGTACGCGGGCGAGCGAGCGCTCGCCGCCGACGTCGCGCGCGGCGCTTCCTGGCGGATGCGTTCAGGCAGGTGGAACGCGGGCGTGGCGGCTCAGCGCTTGTAGCGGGGCGGGCGCTTCTCGAGAAATGCGGTGATGCCTTCGAGCCCGTCCGCATGATGCAGCGACGCGACGAAATGATCGCGTTCGGTGCCGAGATGCGCGTCGAGCGGTTGCGTCGTTGCGTCGTCGAGCAGCGACTTGATGCGCGTGAGCGCGTTCGGCGAGATGCCGGCGAGTGCATCGGCCCATGCCAGCGCGTCGGTCAATGCCGCGCCCGGTACGGCGAGCCGGTTGACGACGCCGAGCGTGTGCAGACGTTCGGCTGCGACGGGTTTGCCTTCGAACAGGATCTCGGCCGCGAGCGCGCGCGGCAGTGCGCGGGCGATGAACCACGAACCGCCCCCGTCGGGTGTCAGGCCGACACGCGCGTATGACATCACGAATTTCGCATCGTGCGCGGCGACGATCAGGTCGCACGCGAGCGCGAGCGAAAAGCCCGCGCCGGCCGCCGCGCCTTCGACCGCCGCGATCACCGGCTTCGTCGAAGCGTGGATCGCCGTTACCCATGCGGCGAGCTGATCGATGCTGTCGGCCTGGTAGGACGGATCCTTCGAGCGGTTGTCGAGCAGCCGGTTCAGGTTGCCGCCCGCGCAGAAGAAGCGATCGGCGCCGGTGAGCACGACAGCGCGAATTCCGGGATCGCGCTCGGCGGTGGCGAGCGCCTCGACGCCGGCCGCGTACATGTCGGGATGCAGCGCATTGCGTGCGCCGGGATTGGATAGCGTGAGGACGAGCGTCGAGTCGCTCTCGGGCGGACGCGAGGCCAGCAGTTCAGCACTCATGCGAGCGTGTCTCCATCGGATGGCGGGGCTGCGGCGCCACGCGCGCCGCGCACGCGGATGCGACCGATGCCGTAGCGGATGTAATGTTGTCGTGACGAACGCAATACTTGCTTTAGACTAGCACGAACGTGCTTTTCAGCGCGACGAATCTCGCTGCGGCCGGCACCGTTGCGGCCGCGTTCCAGCAACGAAGGAGACTCCGATGCTACAGCTGTGCGGTATTCCGTTGTCCAACTATTACAACAAGGTGAAGTTCGTCCTGCTCGAGCACGACATTCCGTTCGAGGAGTCGGTGTGCGGTTTGCCGATCAGCGATCCGGCCCGGCTCGCCGATTCGCCGCTCGGCAAGATTCCGTTCCTGAAGACCGAAGAAGGCGCATTGTTCGAGTCGCAGGTGATCATCGAATACCTGGCGGCGCGTTATCCCGAGAAAGGCATTTTCCCGGCGAGCCCGTTCGCGGCCGCGAAGGTGCGCGAACTGGTCGAGACGCTCGAGCTGTATCTCGAATGGATGGCGCGCGAGGTCTATACGGAAGCGTTTTTCGGCGGCAAGGTCAGCGACGGGACGAAGGCGCACGTCGAGAAGCGCCTGCCGCGCGCGATCGATGCGTTCAACCAGATGACGCAATTTTCGCCGTATGTGCTCGGCGAGTCGTTCGGCCTCGCCGACATCGCCGCATGGGTCCATCTGCCAGTCATCGGGATGGCGACGAAGGCCATTTTCGGACGCGATTTCCTGCTCGACGCGGGCATCGACTGGAAGGCGCACGCGAAGATCGTCGGCGAGCGTCCGGCCGCGCAGCGCGTGGCAGCCGAGCGCAAGGCGTATATCGAGGCGACGAGCGTCGCGCGTTCGTAAACGCGGTTCCTGCAGGGCGGCCTCTGGCCGCCCGTGCGGGACTTACAGGCGGGCGAGCCGTTCGAGCGCCGATGCGAGCGTGCTTTCCTGCTTCGCGAAGCAGAAGCGTACGACGCCCGATTCGTGCGGCTCGTGATAGAACGCCGACACCGGAATGGCGGCCACGCCGATCTCCGACGTGAGCCACTTCGAGAATTCCGCTTCCGGCAGGTCGCTGATCGCCGAATAATCGACGCACTGGAAGTACGTGCCCGTGCAGGGCAGCAGCTTGAAGCGCGTACGCTCGAGGCCGGCCCGGAAGAAGTCGCGCTTCTTCTGGTAGAAGTCGGCAAGCGTCAGGTACGGTGCCGGGTCACGCAGGTAGTCGGCGAGCCCGACCTGCATCGGTGTGTTCACCGTGAACACGTTGAACTGGTGGACCTTGCGGAATTCGGCGGTCAGCGCGGCAGGGGCTGCGACATAACCGACCTTCCAGCCCGTCACGTGATAGGTCTTGCCGAAACTCGACACGATGAAGCTGCGCGCGGCGAGCTCCGGATAACGCGCGACGCTCTCATGGCGCGCGCCGTCATAGACCATGTGCTCGTAGACCTCGTCGGACAGAATCAGCACGTTGGTGCCACGCACGATCTCTTCGAGCTTGCGCATGTCGGCCTCGCGCCACACGGTACCCGTTGGGTTATGCGGCGTGTTGATCAGGATCATGCGCGTTTTCGGCGTGATTGCGGCCGCCAGACGGTCGAACGGAATCGCGTAGTCGGGCGCCTCCAGCGTGACGAACACAGGTGTGCCGCCCGCGAGTTCGATCGACGGCAGGTAGCTGTCGTAGGTCGGTTCGACGACGATCACTTCATCACCCGGATGCACCGTGCACAGGATCGCGGTCAGCAGTGCCTGCGTCGCGCCGGCCGTGACGGTGATTTCGGTCGCCGGATCGTAACGACGGCCGTAGACCTGCGCGATCTTGTCTGCGATCGCCTCGCGCAGCGGTGCGACACCGGCCATCGGCGGATACTGGTTGTGCCCGTTACGCATCGCGGCGGCAACCGCGTCGACGATGCGCGGATCGCAGTCGAAATCCGGAAAGCCCTGGCCGAGGTTCACGGCGCCTTTTTCTGCTGCAAGCGCGCTCATGACCGTGAAGATCGTCGTGCCGACGTTCGGCAGGCGCGAAGGGAAAACGGGAGTCGTTGGCATGTCTGAAGGAGCGTTCATCGATACAGTCGAAATCGGGTGGTGTTGCGGTGCGTCAAGCAGGCGTGGCGTCGAGCGCGCAGGCCTCGGCAAAGGGGGCCGGTTGCGCGATCCGGAAGCCGAAATCGCGCGCAGTGCGCTTCGCGAGCTTCAGCAGCGCGCGGTCTTTCGACACGAGCCAATCGGCCTGGGCGGCGCGGGCGAGTTCAAGAAACTTCTGGTCGTCGCGGTCCTTGCACTTCGGCAGCGGCGGCGCGTCGGCGTCGACGGCCGGCGGCTCGACGAGGCTCGCCAGGCGGGCGACGGTTGCGAGCGCGGCCGCCTTGTCGACGGCGCGCGCCTGGAATTGCGGATAATCGAGCACATACTCGAGTTCGGTCAGGCAGCGGCCGTCGATCACGGCGGCAAGCGTGCCGCGTTCGAGCGCGGCGCGGATCGGGCGCGTAGCGGGGTCGTCGAATACGAGGATGTCGATCCAGACGTTCGAGTCGAGCACGACGCGATGCGCGGCATGCGGGGCGGGAGAGCGGGTCATTCGTTACAATCGGTGGTTTTCGTCTGACCGCAAGGCACGGCGTGCCAGCGAGCCTCTATGATAATCGTTCTCTCTCCCGCCAAATCCCTCGACTACGATACGCCCGCGCACGTCCAGTCTTACACGAAGCCTGCATTCGTCGACGACGCGTCCGAGCTGATCGACGGCCTGCGCAAGCTTTCGCCGCAGGACATCGCGACGCTGATGGATATCTCCGATCCGCTTGCACGCCTGAATTTCCAGCGCTACGCGGACTGGTCACCGACCTTTACGCCGGCCAACGCGAAGCAGGCCGTGCTCGCATTCAACGGCGACGTATATGAAGGATTCGACGCCAAATCGCTGTCGTCCGCCGATCTCGACTATGCGCAGCAGCACGTGCGCGTGCTGTCGGGGCTGTACGGGCTGCTGCGTCCCCTCGATCTGCTGCAGCCGTACCGTCTCGAGATGGGTACGCGCTTCGCGAACGCGCGCGGCAAGGATCTGTACGCGTTCTGGGGCGACCGCATCACGCGGGCGCTGAACGAGCAGCTCGAAACGCGCAGCGGCGCGGCGCGCGTGCTCGTCAACTGCGCATCGACCGAATACTTCAAGTCGGTCAAGCCGAAACTGCTGGCCGCGCCCGTCGTCACGCCGGTGTTCGAGGACTGGAAGGGCGGCCGCTACAAGATCATCAGCTTCCATGCGAAGCGTGCGCGCGGCCTGATGGCGCGTTTTATCGTCGAGAACCGGATTGCCGACCCGAAGGCGCTGAAGGAATTCGCGACGGAAGGCTATGCGTTCGATGCGGCTGCGTCGAACGATTCGACTTACGTATATCGCCGGCGAGTCGGCGAGTGACCCTGCCGGCCGTTCACGAGACGGCCGGTGCATGCATGAGGCCGGGCAAGCGCTACACCGCCTGTTCCGGTCGCCAGCTTTACATGTGACCGGTGTAAGCGCTCAAGCGCTAACTCCGGTCGACAAAGGAGAGACAGATGGCCCTTTCGATCACCAGCAATTTCGACGCAGGCGCAATCGACGTCGTGTCGTGCGACAGCCCCGATGCGATTCGGTTGCGCGTGCGCGGCGACAACCGCTCGGAATTCGCGCAATGGTTTTACTACCGCTTGACGGGCGCGCGCGGCGAGCGCTGTGTGATGACGTTCGAGAATGCTGCCGAATGCGCGTATCCGTCGGGCTGGCGCAATTACAGCGCGGTGGCGAGCTACGACCGGGTCGACTGGTTCCGCGTGCCGACGACGTTCGACGGCAAGACGATGACCATCGACCATACGCCGGAATTCGACAGCATCTACTACGCATATTTCGAACCGTACTCGGAAGAGCGTCATGCGGCATTTCTCGGTGCGGTCCAGCAGTTGCCGCAGGCGAGCGTCGTCGAACTCGGTCGCACGGTCGAAGGTCGTCCGATGTCGCTGCTGACGCTCGGTACGCCGGAGACCGACGGCGCACCGAAGAAGAAGGTATGGATCATCGCGCGCCAGCATCCCGGCGAGTCGATGGCCGAGTGGTTCGTCGAAGGCCTCGTCAAGCGGCTGGCCGGATGGGGCGACTGGGCCGGCGATCCGGTCGCGCGCAAGCTCTACGATCGTGTGACGTTCCACATCGTCCCGAACATGAATCCGGACGGCAGCGTGCATGGCAACCTGCGCACCAACGCGGCGGGCGCGAACCTGAACCGCGAGTGGATGGCGCCCGATGCCGAGCGCAGCCCCGAGGTGCTGGCCGTGCGCGATGCGATCCATGCGATCGGCTGCGACATGTTCTTCGATATCCACGGCGACGAGGATCTGCCGTACGTGTTCGTTGCCGGGTCGGAAATGCTGCCGAGCTTTACCGAGCAGCAGGGCAAGGAGCAGACCGCGTTCATCGAGGCGTTCAAGGTTGCGAGCCCGGACTTCCAGACTGAGCACGGCTATGCGGCGAGCAAGTACAAGGAGGACGCGCTCAAGCTCGCGTCGAAGTACATCGGCCACCAGTTCGGCTGCCTGTCGCTGACGCTCGAGATGCCGTTCAAGGACAACGCGAACCTTCCCGACGAGCGAGTCGGCTGGAACGGCGAGCGAAGCGTGGCGCTCGGCGCGGCGATGCTGGCTGCGATCCTGGTGCACGTCGACACGTTCGCGTAAGCGCAGCGTCACCGTATGAAAAAAGCCGGGGCATCTCTGGATGCTCCGGCTTTTTTGTTTCTGTTGATGTCGCTTCGTCGAATCAGGACTTCTTCGCGCTCTTCTTCACGACCTTCTTCTGTCCGCTCGACTTTTTCGTTGCGGCGGCCTTCTTGCTGCCGGTGCGGCTCGATGCTTTCGCCTTGACCTTGCCTCGGTGCGACTTGCCCTTGAACTTCTTCGTCGAGGACGTGGAGCGCTCGACGCGCGGCTTCAGCGGCGGAACCGGGTCGTTCCAGCTGAAGGCGAGCATTTGCTGACCGACATAGCCGCATCGGAATTTCAGCGGCGTCGGGTCGCTGCCGTCGCTGTGGATACCGAGTCCGTCGACAGTGACGATATTGTCGACCTTCACGCGCTGCTTGCCCTGGTCGAACGAGTCGTTCCATGGCGTGATTGTCGCGTTGCCGCTGTCGAATGTGTTCGGCGCGAAGTCGACGCGGTCGAACGCCGACGACGTGCTGGCGATGAAGCTGCCGTGCGCCGCACAATCGGCGGCGAGCGGATCGGCATGCATTTCGTTGACGAATTTGTTGATCAGTTCGGAGCGCTGGTCGAGCAGGTCGGCGAATGCCGGTGTCGGAAGCGCAAGCGACAGGCCCGCAATACAGGCTGCCAGCTTGCCGAGCGCCCGGAAAATCCGGAGCGACGCAGGAGAGCTGTCCATCTGGTTATTGGTGAGGAGCGAATGAGACATCGGGCACGTATAGATGCCCGATGAAGAACCGGAGTTCAATCTTAGCGTAAAAAAGTTGTGCGGCAGTAGATGTCGCATTCTGCCGCACCGCGCGAGGCCCTGCCGGTGGGTGGTGGCGGTGCCGCCACCGGAGGGCGATTCAGGCGCGCGGGCCGCCGAGGCGATAGCGCCGGACGTCGAAGGTCGTGACCCACGCGGGACGATAGACCGCGATGAGTGCCGTTGCCATGCCGGTGAACCACGCTTCGCCGAGTGCGAGAAGCGCAGTGTTCAGCAGATAGCCGGCCGGAATCACGACAGGCACGCCGTCCGCCAGCGCGAGCTGGACCCCGGCCGCGGCAGCAGCGACTGTGATGATTGCGATGGCCGGCGACAGGAATCCCTGGCCGGTGATGAACGACGCGAGATTGTGCGGCAACCATGCGAGTGCGGCGCGCTGCAGCAATGCCGACACGGCGACCGGCAGCGCGCCGTAGATCAGATAGGTCAGGCCAATGCCCTGCCAGGGCGCGTCGAAAATGATCGCGGCAACCGCCGTGACGGTGCCCATCGCGATCAATGCGAGTGTCCAGTCGAACAGTGTGACGAGCAGCGTCGCGCCAAGCAGATGCATGACGATGCCGTCTTCGAGCCACGCATTCGAGGCCCAGAGGACCGTAATGGCGGTGACGAGCGCAAGCCACACGTGCTGGAGCGTGGCGTCCTGCAGGCGCACGAAGGGACGATTCCAGATCGCGAGCGCGAGCAGGGCCACGGCGGCGATCCAGCCACCGATGCCAACCCAGAGCGGAAGCGGTGTGAAGAGAAAACCCATTCGTCCATATTACTCGTTGAGCATCAAAGGTGGGAATCCACACACGCCGACCGTCGCAATATCGAGACTGTCTGGTTAGCGTTCGCGCCGGAACCGCGCCGCCGGTTCAGCGGCGATCGGCAAGTCCTGCGTGCTGTCGATCGAGGCTGGCAACGGGTACGGGCGGTCTTTCCGTTGCGTACGCAGCGGAACCGGGCCCTGTTCGCCGATGGGCGGCTTGCGCGTGCGGTTGCGATTCGCCAGCAGCACCTCGAGGTGGGGCGACAGCCAGCCGTTGTAGATCGCGACCGCGGCGGCGCGGTTGGCGGCACCGAGTTGCTGGAAGATGCTGGCGAGGTGGATCTTGACGGTGCCTTCGCTGATGCCGAGCGTACGGGCGATCATCTTGTTGGTGCTGCCCATATGGACGAAGCGCATGATCTGAGCTTGGCGGGGCGACAAGAGGCCGCTCGGCGGCCGGCGGGGAAGCGACCCGGCGAGTGTCTGGAAATGGGCATCGTAGCGCGCCGCAGCAGTGGAAGGCAGCAGACGGAGCGCGATCGGCGGGATGTAATGCCCGCCCAGCAGAACGATCTCGAGCGCACGCACGATCAGGTGTGGCCGGGTGGAATGCGGGATCACGCCGGAGACACCATAGTTGAAGAAGCGCTGGATGGCTTCCGGCGATGTTTCGTCGACCAGAACGGCGACGGGTGTCGGCGAGCACGCGCTGCAGAGCGCCTGAAGCTCGCTGAGTCGGCCGACGTCGAGCCAGTCGATCGCGACGAGGTCGAAACGCTGGTTGCGCAGCAGCCTGCGCGCCTGAAAACTGTCGGGCGCATCGTTGATGCTGGCGTGACGGTTGATCTGTCGCAACAGAGCCTTCAGTCCGTCACGCCGCTCGGCGTCTGAATTGAGCATCAGGAACCGCATATTCAACCTCCTTAATGTGAGCCATTGATTTGCCGTCTGGCATGCCTTGGGTCTGATGATGACAAAGACCTTACACGATGTCTGCTTGGCTGAAAGGCTTAGGAAAAGTATGAAATTTCGGGCGGCAGGATGGCGGACAAGAAAAAAGCCGCTCCGGCGGGAACCGTGAGCGGCTTCGGACGGGCAGGCCGTCAGGGTACTGCTGTGTGGTTCAGTGAAAGTGCGGCTGGGCGGGTGACGCGTCTTCCGGCATTTCCGCGTGGACGATTTCGCCGAGCGGATCTGCGTAAAGCGGTACGCCGCAGTCGTCGCAGTATTCGGGTTCGAAGCGGCCCGCGTGCCGCCGGACGTCGGTTACACCGCATTCCTTCAGCAGGCTCACGATTTCCTCGAGCGGTCCTTCGATCGGCGCTTCGCCTTCGAGCGTCGCGCTGTCGATCGACACGTCGCCGTTTTCACGGCCGTAAAGCGGCCATACGACACCGTAGATTACGTCGTTGCTGGCACGCCGCGTGAAGCCGACACGATACTCGTCGATACGGCGTTCGCCGAAGCCGGCGACCACCGCGCGCAGCTCTTGCGGTGCCGCACCAAGTGTGTCGAAAAGATAACGAATGGCGGTTCGCACCGTGTGCGGACGCACCCGTTCGTCCGCATCCCGGCAAGCCGAATAGTACGCGTCCGGAAGTAGGCATTCGAACTCGCAGCCGGGCAGGGCGATCGACAGGTTCGGGCCGCCCTGGGCCGTCCATTGCTCAAGGCACTGGCCACGCTCGATCCGGCTGCCGTTTTCCTCTTCCTGCCATCGGAACAGCGGCGCGCCGGCGGGTGCGGCGACGACGGCGAGCAGGAAGCGCGGGTCGGCCAGGATCGGCGAGGTTTCAGGCAGGTCGCCGAAGCTGAGCTTGGGGGTGTGCTGGGTGATCGCTGCATGAGCGAGCTGCTGGGCCAGTCGGTAGGTCTCGACGTGGTGCCGCGGCAACTGGTCAATGCTGTAAAGGAACGGTGCCAGGCCGACGAGGGTGCCGTTCGCAAGGACGTGTGCCTGCAGGTGCGTTCGCAGCGCGTCGGCAACGTCACTCTTGAGCGGGCCGGACGGAATCATGTAGCGCGTCCATGCGAGAACCGGGACGGCGACCAGCAGCGCGTCGAACGGTTGGCCGTCGTGCTCGATCACCATCGACTCGCTGTGCGTCTCGGCCATGTCGGCGAGCGCGCCATAGGCGTCGGGATGATTCTGCTGAAGATGGTCGAGCGCTGCGTCGAGCGTGGTCTGGTTGCCGTTGCGGACAATCTTGGCGAGCAGCGCGTCGAGCTTCGCTTCCCAGAAGCGATCCTCGATGCGGCTGCCCGACGCGAAGAGCGCAAGCGACAGACCGACCAGTTTGTCGGCATCGGGGGGGAGGCGTTTGGCGATTCGCTGGCGCATATTAAAGACGTATATAGAAAGAGGCGAAGAACCTCACATTCTAGTCCGTTCTTTGCACCATAAGCGGTCTCGTGCCAAGGCATGGCAGATCGGCCGGATTGCAGCCCTTGTAAAAAAGTTGCGTCAAACCCCTTGCGCAGTTCGAAGAGGGTGCTTAGAATCACGCCTCTTTCGCGCTAACGGAAACGCAGCGCGGGAGAGGGAAGCGAAGCTGGTGGTGTGCTGCAGTGACGGGCGCGCGGCTGGCTTGGAAGTTGAGCCCCGCAGTCG